>NZ_BDMA01000036.1:0-15784 GCF_002003485.1 Metapseudomonas resinovorans | reverse complement strand
GCTGGGACGAGGTGCGCATTATAGGGATGCAGAATCTGCCGTCAACACCTATTTGAAATTATCTTCAGCTTGTCTCGTACTTATATAAGAAGGCGCTAGATAACTTCCGCCTTGCGCAGCGATTCCACTTGCTCCGCCGCCAGGCCCAGCACGCGCTGCAGCACTTCCTGCGTGTGCTCGCCGAGAAGCGGCGGCGGCATGCGGTACTCGACCGGGGTGTCGGATAGACGCAGCGGACTGGCCACCTGCGGTACCGCGCCGGCCAAAGGATGCTCCAGTTCGACGCGAAGCCCCCGCGCCAGAACCTGCGGATCGGAGAACACTGCCGCGAGGTCGTTGATCGGCCCACAGGGCACACCGACTTCTTCCAATGCACTGACCCACTCAGCCGTGGTCTTGAAGACCGTCGCCTGGCGAATCAGGGGAATCAGCTCGGCGCGATGCGCAACCCGGGCCTTGTTGGTTGAAAAACGCGAGTCGTCCGCCCACTCCCGATGACCGGCGACCTCGCAAAACTTGCGGAACTGGCTGTCGTTACCCACGGTGAGGATGAAATCCCCATCCGCAGTCGGAAAATCCTGATAGGGCACGATGTTCGGATGGGCATTACCCAGACGCTTTGGCGGATTGCCTGTGGTCAGGTAATTCATCGCCTGGTTGGCCAAGCAAGCCACCTGCACGTCGAGCAGCGCCATATCGATGTGCTGACCCTTGCCGCTGATGTCCCGCGAGGCCAGCGCAGCCAGCATCGCCACCGAGGAATAGAGCCCGGTAAGGATGTCAGTCAGCGCCACACCCACCTTGACCGGACCTGCACCCTCTTCCTGGTCGGAACGCCCGGTAATGCTCATGAGCCCGCCCAGGCCCTGGATCATGAAGTCGTAGCCGGCACGCTTGGCATAGGGACCGAACTGGCCGAAGCCGGTGATCGAGCAATAGATGAGGCGCGGGTTGATAGCCTTCAGCGACTCATAGTCCAGTCCATAGGCCGCCAAGCCACCCACCTTGAAGTTCTCGATGAGAATGTCGGACTTTTCCGCCAGCTCACGAACCAGCTTCTGGCCTTCGGGACGAGTGAAGTCGATGGTTATCGACTGCTTGTTGCGATTGGCGGAGAGGAAGTACGCCGCTTCACTGGTATCCCGGCCATCGGCGCCCTTGAGGAAGGGCGGCCCCCAGGCGCGGGTGTCATCACCGGAGCCCGGTCGTTCGACCTTGATTACCTCGGCCCCCAGGTCCGCGAGGATCTGGCCGGACCAGGGGCCAGCCAGTACGCGGGAGAGGTCGAGCACGCGGATATGGGAGAGAGCGCCAGCCATGGGGTCACCTGAGTTCGTGAAGGGACTCGGGCCTCTCTCTTATATATAGAGGAGAGAGGCCCGGGCTGAGGTCAGAAGAACGCCTGGATGCCGGTCTGGGCACGACCCAGGATCAGCGCGTGGACGTCGTGGGTCCCTTCGTAGGTGTTCACCACCTCCAGGTTGACCAGGTGACGGGCCACGCCGAACTCGTCGGAGATGCCGTTGCCGCCCAGCATGTCGCGGGCCATACGCGCGATATCCAGCGCCTTGCCGCAGGAGTTGCGCTTCATGATCGAGGTGATTTCCACCGCCGCGGTGCCTTCATCCTTCATGCGACCCAGACGCAGGCAGCCTTGCAGGGCCAGGGTGATCTCGGTCTGCATGTCGGCCAGCTTCTTCTGGATCAGCTGGTTGGCGGCCAGAGGACGGCCGAACTGGTTGCGGTCCAGCACATACTGGCGCGCGGTGTGCCAGCAGGCTTCGGCGGCACCCAGGGCGCCCCAGGAGATGCCGTAGCGGGCGGAGTTCAGGCAGGTGAACGGACCACGCAGGCCACGCACATCCGGGAAGGCGTTCTCTTCCGGAACGAAGACGTTGTCCATCACGATCTCGCCGGTGATGGATGCACGCAGGCCGACCTTGCCGTGAATTGCCGGAGCGGACAGGCCCTGCCAGCCCTTCTCGAGCACGAAGCCACGGATCTCGCCGGCATCGTCCTTGGCCCAGACCACGAAGACGTCGGCGATGGGGCTGTTGGTGATCCACATCTTGTTGCCGGTGAGGCGGTAGCCGCCGTCGACCTTCTTGGCGCGGGTGATCATCGAGCCCGGATCGGAGCCGTGGTTCGGCTCGGTCAGGCCGAAGCAGCCGATGTATTCGCCGCTGGCCAGTTTCGGCAGGTACTTCTGCTTGGTGGCTTCGTTGCCGAACTCGTTGATCGGCACCATCACCAGGGAGGACTGCACGCTCATCATCGAGCGGTAGCCGGAGTCGATACGCTCGACTTCACGGGCGATCAGGCCGTAGCACACATAGTTCAGGCCGCTGCCGCCGTAGGCTTCCGGAATGGTCGCACCGAGCAGGCCGGTCTCGCCCATCTCGCGGAAGATCGCCGGATCGGTCTGCTCATGACGGAAGGCTTCCAGCACGCGCGGGACCAGCTTGTCGGCAGCAAACTGCTGGGCGCTGTCACGCACCATGCGCTCTTCTTCGGTGAGTTGCTGATCCAGCAGCAGCGGGTCGATCCAGTTGAAGCTTGCTTTGGCGGCCATGGGGAGTGTCCTCGGTAAGCGGGGTTCAGGGGGCGGGCCATCGCGGGCCACTGCCTTATTAGTGTTGACGCATCCTAGACAGCCTAGGCCCTATCGGACAAACGAGGATTTCGCATGCTGTTGTGCTAATTTCTCACTCCGAAAAGCCAAAGCCCCCTATTTCAAGCCATCACTTGTGATGCCGAGGTACAGCATGCGCCGGAAGATCCCCAGCACCGCCGCCTTGGTCGCCTTCGAATCCGCCGCCCGCCACCAGAGTTTCACCAAGGCCGCCGATGAGCTGGCACTGACCCAGAGCGCCATCTGCCGACAGATCGCCGGACTGGAGGAATTTCTTGGCCTGGAGTTGTTCCGGCGATCCCGGCGTGGCGTGAAGCTCACCGAAGCCGGCCTGGCGTACTCCCGTCGCATTGCTGCCCAGCTCGATGCCGTGGAGCGCGACACACTCGCGGTGATGGGCCAACAAGGCGCGATGACAGTAGAGCTGGCCATCGTGCCCACCTTCGGCACCCAGTGGCTGGTGCCCAGGCTGAAAGACTTCCAGCGCCTGCACCCGGAAGTTACGGTCAACCTGACCAACCGCACTCGCCCCTTCCTCTTCGCCGACACCGATTTCGACGCTGCTCTCTACTTCGGCGATGCGGAATGGTCAGGCACCCGCGCCGACTTCCTGATGCACGAACACTCGGTTCCGGTGTGCAGCCCTGCCTTGCTGGAAGGGCACGACAACCTGGAACCCGGCGCGATCGCTCGCCTGCCCCTGTTACAGCAGACCACCCGCCCCTATGCCTGGCGCCAGTGGTTCAGCTCCCAAGGAATGAACGTCGCCCGCGACCTGAGCGGGCCGCGCTACGAGCTCTTCTCGATGCTTGCCCAGGCCGCCATGCACGAAATGGGTGTGGCGCTGATCCCGCCCTTCCTGATCCAGCACGAACTGGCGGACGGCCGCCTGGTCATCGCCCATCCTCACAGTTTCCGCAGCGACAAGGCCTATTACCTGATCATCCCCGAGCGCAAGCTCGAGTCCGCCGCCCTAGGTGCTTTCCGCGACTGGCTGGTGGAAGCCGCCCGCACGTATCGCAGCGAGGCCGGTCTGGACTGAGCTGTAACCACCGGTAGCACCGAACGACCATCCTCTGTCCGCCGAAAGTGTGAAGACCCTTTTCTGTTCCCCGCACAGCGCCCACATCACCCACTCGGGTGATGGATGAAATCGCCCGTTCAGGCAGTTATGGCGCCGGAAGCGGCTGATTAGCATGAGGCCTCCCAAGACCCGCTCTGGAGAGCCGCATGACAACAAGAACAATGCGCGGAATCTTCCGGCCGCACACGCTGGCCGCCGCCATCGCCCTGGGTTGCAGCGCCCAGGCCTTTGCCATCACGTTCAACATCGGTGAGATCGAAGCCCAGTTCGACTCCTCTCTCTCGGTCGGCGCCAGTTGGGCCGTGCGCTCGCCGGACCCGGAGTTCATCTCCACCGCCAGCGGCGGCGAGGCGCTCTCGCGCACCTCTGACGACGGCCGCCTGAACTTCAAGAAGGGGGAGACCTTCTCGAAGATCTTCAAGGGCATCCACGACCTGGAACTGAAATACGGTGATACCGGCGTCTTCCTGCGCGGCAAGTACTGGTACGACTTCGAGCTGAAGGACGAGCACCGGCTCTTCTACGACATCGACGACCACAACCGCAAAGAAGGCGCCCGCTCCTCCGGCGCGCAACTGCTCGATGCCTTCCTCTATCACAACTACAACCTGGGCGACCTGCCGGGCAGCTTCCGCGTCGGCAAGCAGGTGGTGAGTTGGGGCGAAAGCACCTTCATCGGCAACAGCATCAACTCGATCAACCCGATCGACGTCGCCGCGTTCCGCCGCCCTGGTGCGGAGATCAAGGAAGGCCTGATCCCGGTCAACATGATCTACGTTTCGCAGAGCCTGACCGATAGCCTCTCCGCCGAGGCCTTCTACCAGTTGGAGTGGGACCAAACGGTGGCCGACAACTGCGGCACCTTCTTCTCCACCTCGGACGTGGTCGCCGATGGCTGCGTCGACCGCCTGGTGGTCAACGGTCCCGACCTGCCGCCCGGTGTATCCACCAATACCGGCGCCACCCTTTACATCCCCCGCGCCGGAGATCGCGACGCGAAGGACAGCGGCCAGTTCGGCGTGGCCCTGCGCTGGTTCGTGCCGGAGCTGAACGACACCGAGTTCGGCGCCTACGCGATGAACTACCACAGCCGCGGCCCCATCTTCAGCACCATCCGCACCCGGACGCCGAGCGCGGCGATCATTCCGGGCGCCCCCGGTGCGCGCTACTTCATCGAGTACCCGGAAGACATCCGCCTCTACGGCGTGAGCTTCCAGACCAACGTCGAAGGCACCTCGCTGGCCGGCGAAGTCAGCTTCCGGCCGAACATGCCGCTGCAGCTGAACAGTACCGACCTGTCCTTCGCCGCCCTTGGCGTGCCCAACTCGCCGATCTTCGAAAGCGGCCACTCCCTCAACCGCGCGGGTGAGGACCTGCATGGCTACGTCCGCAAGCCGGTTACCCAGGCCCAGGTCACCGCCACCCAATTCATCGACCAGGTCATGGGCGCCAGCCGCCTGACCCTGGTAGGCGAGGTCGGCTACAACCACATCGGCGGCCTGAATGACGACATCGGCGAACTGCGCTACGGCCGCGACCCCATCTACGGACCGGGCCAGCTGTCCTCCCAGGCCGTGTGCCTGGCGCTCACCGCCGCCAGCCCGCAGCAACGCGAGTGCAACGACAAGGGCTTCTACACCAGCAGCTCCTGGGGCTACCGCGCCCGCGCCAGCCTGGAGTACAGCAACGTATTCGCCGGCATCAACCTGACCCCCAGCGTCGCCTGGTCCCATGACGTCGACGGCTACGGCCCGAACTTCAACGAAGGCTCCAAGGCCATCAGCGTCGGCCTCAACGCCGAGTACCAGAACACCTACACCGCCAGCCTGTCGTACACCGACTTCTTCGGCGGCCACTACAACGTGACCACTGACCGCGACTTCGTCGCACTCAGCTTCGGCCTCAACTTCTGATTGCAAGGATTTCCAGAATGAACAAGAGAAACATCCTGCAAAGCGGCGCCCTGGTCCTCAGCCTGCTCGCCGCCAACGTCATGGCCGCCGTCAGCCCGGATGAAGCGGCACAACTCGGTGCCAGTCTCACCCCGCTGGGCGCGGAGAAGGTCGGCAATGCCGACGGCAGCATCCCGGCCTGGACCGGTGGCCTGCCCACCAACGCCGCTGTGGTCGACGCCAATGGCTTCGTCGGCGACCCCTACGCCAATGAGCAGCCGCTGTTCACCATCACCGCCGCCAACGCCGAGCAATACAAAGACAAGCTGTCCCCCGGCCAGATGGCGATGTTCAAGCGTTACGCCAGCACCTACAAGATTCCGGTTTACCCGAGCCATCGCAGCGCCGCCGCGCCGCAGGCCATCTATGACGCGGCGAAGCAGAGCGCCGTCAACACCCAGCCGGTGGACGGCGGCAACGGTCTGTCCAATTTCGCCGAGAGCCACTACTACGCCTTCCCGATTCCCAAGGATGGCGTGCAAGTGATGTGGAACCACATCACCCGTTACCGCGGCGGTAACGCCCGGCGCCTGGTGGTCCAGGCCACCCCGCAGACCAACGGCTCCTTCACCCCGGTGCAATTCGAGGACGAGGTGGCCTTCCCGGCCGACATGAGCCAGCTGGACAAGGAGAAGTCGGCCAACGTGCTGCTCTACTTCAAGCAGCGCGTGCTGGCACCATCGCGCCTGGCCGGTAACGTGCTGCTGGTCCACGAGACCATCGACCAGGTGAAGGAACCGCGCTTGGCCTGGCTCTACAACGCCGGCCAGCGCCGCGTGCGCCGCGCCCCGCAGGTCGCCTATGACGGCCCGGGTACCGCCGCCGACGGCATGCGCACCGCCGACAACTTCGACATGTTCTCCGGCGCCCCGGATCGCTACGACTGGAAGCTGGTCGGCAAGAAGGAGATGTACATCCCCTACAACAGCTACAAGCTGGAATCGCCCAAGCTCAAGTACAAGGAGATCCTTCAAGCGGGCCACCTGAACCAGGACCTGACCCGCTATGAGCTGCACCGCGTGTGGGAAGTGGTCGCCACCCTCAAACCTAACGAGCGCCACATCTACGCCAAGCGCCATTACTTCATCGACGAAGACAGCTGGCAGGTCGCTTACGCCGACCACTACGACGGCCGCGGCCAGCTTTGGCGTGTCGGTGAAGGCCATGCCAGCTACCACTACCAGCGCCAGGTCGCCACCTTCGCGGTGGAAGCCCTCTACGACATCATCGCCGGGCGCTACATCGCCCTGGGCCTGAAGAACGAAGAGAAGCACGGCATCGAGTTCGGCTTCGCCGCCACCGGCGCCGACTACACCCCCGCCGCCCTGCGCAACGCAGGCATCCGCTGAGCACTCCGGACGCCCCCCCAAGCGGGGCGTCCGCTGCCTGCCCATAGCCGTTATGGTGCTGCATAAGCGCTGTCCATGCTGCTTCTAGCCCACCCATTGGCCATCTAGTCTGCGAGGGTCCGGTTCACCCATAACAACAACGCAGTGAGAACCGCCCCATGCCCCGCTCCGGCCAGACACCGCCTGTCCTTCCGTCTCGCCTGCCGCGACTGCCGCCGGCCCATGTCCCGCGCCCCGGGCTGGTCGACCGTCTCACCGCCCAGGATGCCCAGCTCCGCCTGCTCTGCGCCCCCGCCGGTTTCGGCAAGAGCGTGCTGCTCAACGAATTTCTCCGTGCCCAGGCCCAACCCGGCCTGATCATCTGGCTCAACCTCGCGGGCCAGCCGCTCACCCCGGAACAACTGATCGCCCAGCTCGCCGCGGAACTCGGCGAAGCCATTCCCGCCCTGCCCGCCGCCCAGGCCCTGCAACAGCTACTCGCCCATCGCGGTGAATGCACCTGGCTGGTCCTGGACGACTACCCCGGCCATCCGCCGGCCGGCCTCGATGACTGCATCGACCAGCTCCTCGCTCGCGCCCTGCCGGAATTGCGCCTGCTGGTCAGCGTGCGCCAGCGACCGGCCTGGAACCTGCCGCGCCTGCTGCTGGCAGGGGAGCTGCTGGAACTGGACGCGACCCAACTAGCCCTCGATCGCCAGCAACACGAACAGCTGGTCGACCAGCTCGCGCCGCAGACCAGCGCCGCCCTGCGCGAAGAACTCTGGCAGGAAACCGAAGGCTGGTGCGCCGGCGTGCGCCTGCACCTGTCCGGCAAGGCGCCGTCCAGTGCCAGCGGCAATCACTGCTGGCTCAAGGAATACCTGGACCACGAACTGCTCAATCGCCTGAGCCCGGACGAAGCGGCCTGCCTGTTCGCCCTGGCACACCTGCCCAAGGTTTCCGCCGAGCTTTGCCAGCACCTCTGGGAAGACAGCGACGGCGCCGAGCTCTTCGAGCGGCTGCTGGCACGCCAGGCCTTCTGCATGCCCCTGGACGAACACGGCACGTGGTACCGCGTGTTACCCGCCGTCGCGAGAACCCTGCGCAACCGCATCAGCGAAGCGGCCGCCACGCGCCTGCACCTCAGCGCCTGTCGCATGTTCATCGCCGCCGGCCAGGTGGAAGACGCCATCGAACAGGCGCTCTGCGCCGGCCAGCCGGAAGCGGCGGCCAACTATCTGGAACGCCTCGGCCAGGAATGGCTGACCGGCGAACAGCATCTGGCCCATCTCCTCGCATGGCGCGCGCGGCTTCCCGCCGCCCTGCTGGAAAGCACGCCGCGCCTGCTCAGCCTGAATGCCTGGGGGCTGCTGATCTCCTGGCGCCTGGATGAAGCGGAAGCCTGCATCGCCAAGCTCGGCCACTTCCTGCCGCAGCCCACCGCCCTGCGCAACCGCAAACTGCTGGCCAACTGTCAGGCCTTGCACGGCGTACTCGCGGCCTTGCGCAGCCAGAACGTCGCCAGTGCGCAGCAATACTGCCGCGAAGCGCTCGTGCACCTGCCCGACCACGACTGGATGCCCATTCTGTTCTGCTACTCCAGCCTGGCGCGGGTGGCCATGGCCAGTGGCGCTCCCGAGGATGCGCCGCACTATCTGCACAAGGCGCTGGAGATCGCCCGTCGCCACGGCAGCCTGCTGTTCGAAGTGCTGATCAACCTCGACCGCATCCGCCTGCTCGTACTGCGCGGCGAATTCGGACGGGCGCAGACCCTGCTGGAGCAGAGCTTCGCCCTGATCGGCCAGCGCAAGCAGGTGGACAGCCTGATGCTCGGGCGCCTGCACTTGATCCAGGCCGAGCTGCATCTGGTCGCCGACCGCCTGGAAGACGCCGAACGTGCCCTGCATGCCGGCCTGGAACAGGCCCAGGGCTGCCTCGATCCCTTCGCCCTCCACGGCTTCCTCGGTCTGGCGGAGCTGCGCGCCCGCCGCGGACAGTTCGACCAGTCCTACCAGGAGCTGCGCGAAGCCGAACGGCAGATGCACTGCCGCCAGGTCTGGCGCTACACCTACAGCGGCGTGCTGAACCTGCAAGGCATGCGTGTGCTCGCCCGCCAGGGCCGCTGGGATCGCATCGAACCGGTCGCCCTGCGCATTCAGCGCTACTTCGTCGGTGAGTGCGCCTGGATGGCACCGCTCGACTACCCCACTCTGGCCCTGCGCAATCAATTGCTGCTGGCTCGCGCGCAACTGGAGTCCGGCCGTGTCGAACAGGCCGAAGCCCTGCTGCTGCCCCTCCTGGAACGGTGCCAGGCGCTGCAGTTCGCGCCGCTTGCGTGCGAAGTGAGCCTGGCATTGGCGGCCACTTGGCGCGCCCTCGACCGCGCCGACGCCGGCCCGCTGCAGCGCCAGGCGCTGGAACAGGCCGAGCGCCTGGGCATGCATGGCCTGCTGCGCGACTACCCGCGCGGTGAAGGGTCGGCGGCTATCGACGGCGAGCAGGGGAGCCTGCTCAGCCAGCGCGAGCGCGCGGTGTTGCAGCTGCTGGCCGAGGGCTTCTCCAACCTGGAGATCGGCGGCTATCTGTTCATCTCGGTGAACACGGTGAAAACCCACACCAAGAAGATCAACAGCAAGCTCGGTGTGAAACGCCGCACCCAGGCTGTGATGCGCGCCAAGACCCTCGGCTTGCTGGTGTGAGCTCCGGCAGGGTGCGCCGCGCGCACCGAAACCCGCGATGGTGCGCATAGCACACCCTACGACCAGCCCCGGAATCTGACTGACGACCCGCGACAATATGGCGCAGGCCGCAAGGCGACTGGCTTGCGGGCGAACTACGCTTTTGCCGGAAAACTGCCAAATCCCAATTCCTGACCCTGTAGTCAAACATTTTCAAAAGCTACAGAACGCCCATTTTCCGCAGCCTTATGGCAACTATTAAAAAGTCTTACTAACAGTCCGCCAGCCATTAACGGCAGGATGTCACGTACCCAAAGCCTGTACTGGCGCTGCTTTGATGGATAGTCATTCAGCCTGGGGATGGAGACCGGCACCGGATTCCTTGGTGAAGGCTCGCCTCCACCAGCGATGACGGGGTCTGGAACGGAAGCCAGGGACAACAAGTCTAATCGTGACTTGTAGTTATTGTATCGTTTTACTCCAGAACTGCTTGAAGCAGTTGAGGTTCCGATTGCAGAATGCCGCGCCACCAGGTTTCGGCTGTTGCGATACCAGGCTGTTGAAAGGCGGATCCGCCTCGCCAGAGCACCATCCGCAGTGCACTGGTTCACCAGATCGATCACGCAGGAGATTTGAAGTGCACATCGGTGTTCCTCTCGAAAGCCATGCTGGCGAGACGCGGGTTGCCGCGACGCCCGAAACCATCAAGAAGCTGGTGAGCCAAGGCCACCAGGTGACGGTGCAAAGCGGTGCCGGCGTCAGCGCCAGCATCCCGGACAGCGCTTATGAAGCCGTTGGTGCCGTCATCGGCAACGACGCCGCTGCCTTCGGCGCCGACCTGGTGCTGAAAGTGGTTGCCCCGACCGAAGGCGAGCTGGCCCACATGCGCGCCGGTGCCGTACTGGTCGGCATGCTCAACCCCTTCAGCAACGAAGTCATCGCGCGCATGAATGCCCGTGGCATCACTGCCTTCGCCCTCGAAGCGGCGCCGCGCACCTCTCGCGCCCAGAGCCTCGACGTGCTGTCGTCCCAGGCCAACATCGCCGGGTACAAGGCCGTGCTGCTGGCGGCTCACCACTACCCGCGCTTCATGCCGATGCTGATGACCGCCGCCGGTACCGTGAAGGCCGCGCGCATCCTCATCCTCGGTGCCGGTGTGGCAGGCCTGCAGGCCATCGCTACCGCCAAGCGTCTGGGGGCAGTGATCGAGGCTTCCGACGTGCGTCCGGCTGTGAAGGAACAAATCGAGTCCCTCGGCGCCAAGTTCGTCGATGTTCCCTTCGAGACTGATGAAGAGCGCGAATGTGCCCAGGGTGTCGGCGGCTACGCCCGCCCGATGCCGGCCTCCTGGATGGAGCGTCAGGCCAAGGCCGTGCACGAGCGCGCCAAGCAGTCCGATATCGTCATCACCACTGCGCTGATCCCGGGCCGCAAGGCACCGACCCTGCTGCACGAGGCCACCGTTGCCGAAATGAAGCCGGGCTCCGTGGTCATCGACCTGGCCGCTGCCCAAGGCGGTAACTGCCCGCTGACCGAAGCCGACCAGGTAGTGGTCAAGCATGGCGTAACCATCGTCGGCCACAGCAACCTGGCCGCCATGGTGCCGGCAGACGCCTCCGCCCTCTATGCGCGCAACCTGCTGGATTTCCTCAAGCTGATCATCGACAAGGACGGCCAGCTCAACATCAACCTCGAAGACGACATCGTCGCCGCATGCCTGATGTGCCGCGACGGCAATGTCGTGCGTAGCAACGGCGCTCCCGCCGCGACCGCTGCTCCGCAGAAAGTGAACGCATAAGGATAGAGACCATGGACCTGATTTCCGACGGCATCTACAACCTGATCATCTTCGTGCTGGCCATCTACGTCGGCTACCACGTGGTGTGGAACGTCACCCCGGCCCTGCACACCCCGCTGATGGCCGTGACCAACGCCATCTCGGCGATCGTGATCGTCGGCGCCATGCTGGCCGCCGCCCTCACCGTCACCCCGCTGGGCAAGGCCATGGGCACCCTGGCCGTGGCACTGGCCGCGGTCAACGTCTTCGGTGGCTTCCTCGTCACCCGACGCATGCTGGAAATGTTCAAGAAGAAAGCGCCGAAAGCGGCTGCGGAGAAGCACTGACCATGAGCATGAACCTGATCACTGTTCTCTACCTCGTCGCCTCGGTGTGCTTCATCCAGGCGCTCAAGGGCCTGTCGCACCCGACCTCGTCGCGTCGCGGCAACCTGTTCGGCATGATCGGCATGGCCATCGCCGTGCTCACCACTGTCGGCCTCATCTATAAGCTGGGCGCCGAGCTGGCCACCCAGGGCATCGGCTACGTGATCGTCGGCCTGCTGGTCGGCGGCACCGCCGGTTCGATCATGGCCAAGCGCGTCGAAATGACCAAGATGCCGGAGCTGGTCGCCTTCATGCACAGCATGATCGGCCTGGCCGCCGTGTTCATCGCCATCGCTGCCGTCGTCGAACCGCAGTCCCTGGGCATCGTTGCCGCCCTGGGTGATGCCATCCCGGCCGGTAACCGCCTGGAACTGTTCCTCGGCGCAGCCATCGGTGCCGTCACCTTCTCCGGTTCGGTCATCGCCTTCGGCAAGCTGTCCGGCAAGTACAAGTTCCGCCTGTTCCAGGGTGCCCCGGTGCAGTTCGCCGGCCAGCACAAGCTGAACCTGCTGGTTGGCCTGGCCATCATCGGCCTGGGCCTGTACTTCACCCTCACCGGTAACATCGCCGCCTTCGCCCTGCTGGTGGCACTCGCCTTCGTCATCGGCGTGCTGATCATCATCCCGATCGGTGGTGCCGACATGCCGGTGGTGGTGTCCATGCTGAACAGCTACTCGGGTTGGGCGGCGGCCGGTATCGGCTTCTCGCTGAACAACTCGATGCTGATCATCGCGGGCTCCCTGGTCGGTTCCTCCGGTGCGATCCTCTCCTACATCATGTGCAAGGCGATGAACCGCTCCTTCTTCAACGTCATCCTCGGCGGCTTCGGTGCCGAAGCTGATGCGGGTGCCGCGGCTGGCAGCCAGGAACAGCGCCCGGTGAAGTCCGGTTCGTCCGACGACGCGGCCTTCCTGCTGACCAACGCCGACAGCGTGATCATCGTCCCTGGCTACGGCCTGGCGGTGGCCCGTGCCCAGCACGCGCTGATGGAGCTGTCCGAGAAGCTGATCCACCGTGGCGTGAACGTGAAGTACGCGATCCACCCGGTTGCCGGTCGTATGCCGGGCCACATGAACGTCCTGCTGGCCGAGGCCGAAGTGCCCTACGAGCAGGTGTTCGAGATGGAAGACATCAACTCCGAGTTCGGTCAGGCCGACGTGGTGCTGGTGCTCGGCGCGAACGACGTGGTCAACCCGGCCGCGAAGAACGATCCGAAGTCGCCCATCGCCGGCATGCCGATCCTGGAAGCCTTCAAGGCCAAGACCATCATCGTGAACAAGCGCTCCATGGCCAGCGGCTACGCCGGCCTGGACAACGAACTGTTCTACATGGACAAGACCATGATGGTGTTCGGCGATGCCAAGAAGGTGATCGAGGACATGGTCAAGGCTGTCGACTGAGCCCTGTCCCGCGATACCGAAAACCCCGGCCTTGTGCCGGGGTTTTTGTTTCTGAGATCGCCGGATTGGGCGAGCTTGTTGTAGGGGCGAATTCATTCGCCAAGGGACGCGCAGCGACCCCGACCCGCGTGACCGGTGGGCAGACCTTCGGCCTGCTTGGCGAATGAATTCGCCCCTACAGAGCAGCCGCTCTTCTCGCCACTCCGACAAAAGGCCCTGAATAGAGCCATTTCTTCGACCTTGGTATAGAAGTCGGACGCCCCGCCAGCCCCTAGACTGCGCGGCTCCTACCCCGTTGTCCGAGGTTTTCCCCATGTACTCCGAGCGCGTGCGCCTGTCCTCCCTGCTGGACAAGGTGATGAGTGCGGCCGACGCCGCTGCCCTGATCGAAGACGGCATGACCGTTGGCATGAGCGGCTTCACCCGTGCCGGTGAGGCCAAAGCCGTGCCCCAGGCGCTGGCCGTGCGAGCCAAGGAGCAGCCGCTGCAGATCAGCCTGATGACCGGCGCCAGCCTCGGCAATGACCTCGACAAGCAGCTCACCGAAGCCGGTGTACTGGCGCGCCGCATGCCCTTCCAGGTGGACAGCACCCTGCGCAAGGCAATCAACGCGGGCGAGGTGATGTTCATCGACCAGCACCTGTCGGAAACCGTCGAGCAGCTGCGTAACCACCAGCTGAAGCTGCCGGACATCGCGGTGATCGAAGCCGTGGCCATCACTGAGGAAGGCCACATCGTGCCGACCACCTCCGTTGGCAACTCCGCCAGCTTCGCGATTTTCGCCAAGCGCGTGATCGTCGAGATCAACCTGGCGCACAACCCCAATCTGGAAGGCCTGCACGACATCTATATCCCGACCTACCGGCCGACCCGCACGCCCATTCCCCTGACCCGCGTGGACGACCGCATCGGCGGCACCGCCATTCCGATCGATCCGGCGAAAATCGCCGCCATCGTCATCACCGAACAGCCGGATTCCCTGTCCACCGTGCTGCCGCCGGACCACGAGACCCAGGCCATCGCCGACCACCTGATCGATTTCTTCAAGCGTGAAGTGGAAGCCGGGCGCATGAGCAACAACCTGGCGCCGCTGCAGGCCGGCATCGGCAGCATCGCCAACGCCGTGATGTGCGGCCTGATCGAGTCGCCCTTCCAGGACCTCACCATGTACTCCGAGGTACTACAGGACTCCACCTTCGACCTGATCGACACCGGCAAGCTGCGCTTCGCCTCTGGTAGCTCTATCACCCTGTCCGCGCGCCGCAACAGTGATGTCTTCGGCAACCTGGAGCGCTACAAGGACAAGCTGGTGCTGCGCCCGCAGGAAATCTCCAACCACCCGGAAGTGGTGCGTCGCCTGGGCATCGTCGGCATCAACACCGCGCTCGAGTTCGACATCTACGGCAACGTCAACTCGACCCACGTGGGCGGCACGAAAATGATGAACGGCATCGGCGGCTCCGGCGATTTCGCCCGGAACGCCCACCTGGCCATCTTCGTCACCAAGTCCATCGCCAAGGGCGGGGCGATTTCCAGCGTGGTGCCGATGGTCAGCCACGTGGACCATACCGAGCACGATGTGGACATCCTCGTCACCGAACAGGGCCTGGCCGACCTGCGCGGCCTGGCGCCACGCGAGCGCGCGCGGGCGATCATCGACAACTGTGTTCACCCAGATTTCCGTCAACCATTACAGAACTACTTCGAAGCGGCCTGCGCCAAGGGTGGCCACACCCCCCACGTGCTGCGTGAAGCCATGGCCTGGCATATCAATCTGGAAGAAACCGGGCGAATGCTGGCCAACTGAACCGGTTGGAACAAAACAGTTATGGGCTTGTAACCTTTGATTCTGACAAAGAGATCAAAAAACAGTTTCTAAAAATCCGGAACTGTACTGTTCAAAAATCCTGCTTTCTGCTTCTTGAACAGGAAAAACTATGGTTTCCCGTTGGATCACGAGTGATTCAACGTGGCACCCATACAGTTCCCTACAATTTCAGCGAAACAGTTGATAAGCATGCTAATAAAGACCAACACAATTTAGAGCAACTGTGACTACAGTGGCGGCTGTTCCGGGTAGATCATAGGCACCAGTTGATAACCAAGCCCCGCCACAAGCGGGAAGGACCTGCCGCCATGGAACGTACCCTCAGTTCCGATCTGATTTTCGAAAGCGCCGAACAATCCCCGAAATCCTCGTGGGCCCTGCGCACCGTTTCCACCCTGCTGCTGTGGCAGCGCCGCATCGCCAGCCGTCATCAACTGGCCATGCTGGACCCCCGCCTGTTGGCTGACGCTGGTATCAGCGAGGCCCAGCGCGAAGCCGAACTGCACAAGCCCTTCTGGCGCTAAGCAGTTCGCCGGGCCAAGTGGCCCGACCGCAACACCCCAGACAGAACCCGTCGCCGCCCGCGACGGGTTTCGTCGTTTCTGGGGCCGCAATTCTCCGATTGCTTCGTAGGGTGCGCCGCGCGCACCGGGTAGTTCGGGAATTTCGGTGCGCGCAGTGTTCAGCCGGGATACATGGGTAACGCCTGTCGGGGGACA
>NZ_BDMA01000035.1:0-35130 GCF_002003485.1 Metapseudomonas resinovorans | reverse complement strand
AGCGCATGGCCTACGGCTATCGGGACAGCGACTTCTTTTTCATGAAAATCAAAGCCGCCTTCCCCGGTAATCCGTGAAGAACCATAAAAAACCGGGCGCCTGGCCCGGTTCTTCGTGCTGCAAATCCGCCTCAGAAGGACAAGCGATAGTGCAGGGTGTAGGTCTCCACGCCATCGTTCGGCTGCTTGATGCCGGCGTTGGAGTAGTGCATGGCGCGGACGCCGACTTCCTGGTTGGCGAAGCGCAGGCCCAGGCCGACGCGGTCTTCGAACTGGAAGGAGGAGCCCAGGTCGTTGTCTTCCAGGTCGGTGTCCGAGAAGACGGCGACACCGATACCAGCCTCGACGTATGGCTTCACGGTTTCACCGGCGAACTCGTAAACGAACACCGGAGTGAAGGAAAGGCTGTTGTTGCTGGAGCTCTCATCACCTTCCCAGTAGGTGTAGGCGGCATCCCAGTAACCGGTCAGACGCCCTACATTGGTCTGAAACCAACTGCTGGAGAAGTCGAACTGGGTCCCCAGGCGATACACCATGGTGGATTCGCCAGTCTGGCCGATGTCCAGGGAAACGTCCGCAGCTTGCGCGGAAACGATCTGGCCGAGGGAAATGGTTGCAGCGGCGGCCCAGCAGAAAAGCTTCTTCATGAAACCAATCCTTTTTCTGAAGTGCAGGCAGAAAATTCGTAATATCTGACGGCGATTATAGATAGCTTTTTAATCGGGGAAAGACATCTGGCGGACTTTTGTATCAATCCGGAAACCTGTCCACACGGACGGATTCGCCCCAGAGAATCGGCAGGATTTCCTGCATCGCCGATGGATCGCCGCTGGACCAGAAGCGGCAGACCTCGGCCTCTTCTTCCGCCAACAAGCCGCGCGCCTCGAGCAGCCGCTGCAACTGGCGGGCGACCGCCGCACCGGTATCGATCAGGCTGACCGAGTCCGGCACCATCTCGCGCAGCAAGGGGCGCAGGAAGGGGTAGTGAGTACAACCGAGGATCAAGGTATCGCTGCCCTCGGCCAGCAGCGGCTCGACGTAGGCCGTCAGCAGGGAGCGCGTTTCCGGCCCCATCAGGTCGCCGGCCTCGATGCGCTCGACCAGCCCTGGGCAGGGCTGGGTAATGACTCGCACATCGCCCGCGAACCGATCCAGCAATGCCGCAAACTTGGCGCTCTTCAGTGTGCCGGTGGTCGCCAGTACCCCGACCACGCCGCTGCGCGTCGCTGCCGCAGCCGGCTTCACTGCCGGCTCCATGCCGACGATAGGCAGCTGTGGATAGCGTTCCCGTAGGTCGGCCACAGCGGCCACGGTGGCTGTGTTGCAAGCCAGCACCAGTGCCTTGGCGCCCTGATCGAGCAGGAACTCGGCAATACGGTGGCTGCGCTCGCGGATGAAGTCGGCGCTCTTCTCGCCGTAGGGCACGTGACCACTGTCCGCTACGTAGAGAAGCGATTCGCGGGGCAGCAAGGTACGGATTTCCCGGAGTACGGAAAGGCCGCCGACGCCTGAGTCGAAGACCCCAACCGCCGCTTCAGGCATGCCGCTCTCCACAGACTTCACAGGCAGGGTCGCGTTTCACTCGCAGTTCCCGGAAGCGACTGCCCAGGGCGTCCACCAGCAACAGGCGGCCGACCATGGGTTCGCCGAAGCCGGCGATCAACTTGAGTGCTTCCAGCGCCTGCAGACTGCCCACCAGTCCAACCAGCGGGCCGACCACGCCGGCTTCGCTGCAGGTCAGTTCGGCTTCGCTGCCATGGCCGTAGAGGCAGTGGTAGCAGGGACTGTCGTCGCGACGGGGGTCGAAAACCGAAAGCTGGCCTTCGAGACGGATGGCGGCGCCGGAGACCAATGGCTTGCCCGCAGCCACGCACGCCGCGTTAACCGCTTCGCGGGTACCGAAGTTGTCGGTGCAATCCAGGACTACGTCGACGGCGGCGACTGCGGCGGCCAGGGAGTCCACGTCCAGCGCGCGGCTATGCGGCACCAGACGGACCTCGGGGTTCAGCGCGGCAAGCCGGGCCATGGCCGAGTCGACCTTGCTCAGCCCGACGCTGTTGCTGTCGTGGACGATCTGCCGTTGCAGGTTGGTCAGGTCGACGCTGTCGAAGTCCGCCAGGTGCAGCTCACCCACGCCGGCAGCGGCCAGGTAGAGGGACACCGGCGAGCCCAGACCGCCGAGGCCGACGATCAGGACACGGCCCTGTTTCAGGCGCAGCTGACCATCGATGTCGATCTGCGGCAGGAGGATCTGCCGGCTGTAGCGCAGGAGTTCCTGGTCACTCAGCATGGCCATTGCCCCAGGGAAATACGTTCATGACCGCCCAGGTCGCGACGGCTCTCCACCTGCTGGAAGCCGTGCTGAACGAGCAGGTCGCGCACGGCCGGCGCCTGGTCGTAACCGTGTTCCAGCAGCAGCCAGCCCCCCGGCAGCAGGTGCCGGGGGGCGTCGGAGATGATCCGGCGAATGTCGTCCAGGCCATCCGCTCCGGCTACCAGGGCGCTGGAGGGTTCGAAGCGCACATCGCCCTGGACCAGGTGCGGGTCCTGGGCGGGAATGTAGGGCGGGTTGCTGACGATCAGTGCGAATCGTTGCCCACCCAGGGCGGAGAACCAGTGGCTCTCGACGAAGCGGGCGTTGTTCAGGCGAAGGCGCGCACGGTTGCGCTCGGCCAGCGCCACAGCGGCGGAAATGCGATCGACACCGGTGACCTTCCAGCCCAGGCGTTCGCACGCCAGCGCAAGGGCGATGGCGCCAGTCCCGGTGCCCAGGTCGAGTACGTCGGCCGGGCTCGCTGGCAGCACTGCCAGGGCGGTTTCCACCAGCAATTCGGTGTCCGGGCGCGGAATCAGGGTATCCGGGGCCACTTCCAGGTCCAGGCTCCAGAAGCCCTGGTGGCCAAGGATGTAGGCGACCGGTTCGCCGGTGCGACGACGCTCCAGGAAGCTGGCGTAGCGTTCGGCCACTTCGCTGGAAACCACGCGCTCCGGCCAGGTGTGCAAAAAGCTGCGCGGCTTGCCGAGGGCGGCGGACAGCAGCAGTTCGGCGTCCAGGCGCGGGGTGGGCGAGTCCGGCAGGCGGGCTTCGCCGAGGAGGCTGGCGATGATGGTCACGTCAGTCTCCCAGGGCTGCCAACTGGTCAGCCTGGTATTCGGCGAGCAGCGGTTCGATCACGGCCTCGACGCTGCCGGCCATGACGTCGTCCAGCGCGTAGAGGGTGAGGTTGATGCGATGGTCGGTGACCCGGCCCTGCGGATAGTTGTAGGTACGGATGCGCTCGGAACGGTCGCCGGAACCCACCAGCAGGCGGCGGGTATCGGACATTTCCTTGTGGGCCGCAGCTTCCTGCTGGTCGTTCAGCTTGGCCGCCAGCCAGGCCATGGCCTTGGCGCGGTTCTTGTGCTGGGAACGCTCTTCCTGGCACTCGACGACGATGCCCGACGGGATGTGGGTGATCCGCACTGCCGAGTCGGTCTTGTTCACATGCTGGCCACCGGCGCCGGAAGCGCGATAGGTATCGACACGCAGATCGGCGGCGTTGATCTCGATGGCTGCCTGCTCGTCCGGCTCGGGCAACACGGCCACGGTGCAGGCGGAGGTATGGATGCGGCCCTGGGATTCGGTTTCCGGCACCCGCTGCACGCGATGCGCGCCGGACTCGAATTTGAGCTTGGCGTAAACGTTCTCGCCTTCGACGCGGGCAATCACTTCCTTGTATCCGCCGTGCTCACCCTCGTTCTCGGAGAGGATCTCGACACGCCAACCCTGGCGCTCGGCATAACGGGAATACATGCGGAACAGGTCGCCGGAGAAGATCGCCGCCTCGTCACCGCCCGTGCCGGCACGGATTTCCAGGAAGACGTTGCGACCGTCGTTGGGGTCCTTCGGCAGCAGCATGCGCTGGAGACGATCCTCCAGCTCAACCAGTTGCTCGCGAGCCTGACCCACTTCTTCTTCGGCCATCTCGCGCAGGTCCGGGTCGCTGTCCTTGAGCAGCGCCTGGGCGCCCTCGAGGTCCCCCTGAACCTTGCGGAACTCGCGGAAGGCGAGGATCACCGGCTCGACCTCGGCGAACTCCTTGGAGTAAGCACGGAACTTGCCCTGGTCAGTGATGACTTCGGCATCGCCGAGCAGGGCGGTGAGTTCCTCGTAGCGGTCCTGGAGGAGGTCGAGCTTGTTCAGCAGGGAAGCTTTCATTGCGAACGTTTATCCGAGCCCTCGTCGAGGGCGAAGAGTTCCTGGGCCACGACCAGCGCGTCGAAGCGGCCATCGGCGGAGAGTTTCTTCAGCTGCACGCTGGGGGCGTGCAGCAGCTTGTTGGTAAGGCCGCGGGCAAGTTGCGCCAGCACTTCCTCGGCGGAGGTGCCGTTCTGCAGCAGACGCAGGGCCTTGGCCACTTCCTCATCACGCAGACGCTCGGCCTGCTGGCGATAGGCACGCAGCACGTCGACTGCGGCCAGCTCGCGCAGGCGCTGCATGAACTCGTCGACGCCGGCGCCTACCAGTTCTTCGGCGGCCTGTGCCGCGCCCTGGCGGCTCTTGAGATTTTCCGCGACCACCTCGTGCAGGTCGTCCACGGTATAGAGGTAGACGTCGTCCAGTTCGCCGACTTCGGGCTCGATGTCGCGCGGGACGGCGATGTCCACCATGAAGATCGGCTTGTGCCGGCGCTGCTTCAGTGCGCGCTCCACCGCGCCCTTGCCGAGGATGGGCAACTGGCTGGCAGTGGAGCTGATGACGATGTCGCTGTTGACCAGCTCCTGGGGCATGTCGGCCAGCAACACCGCATGGGCACCGAACTCTTCGGCGAGGATGCTCGCGCGTTCCAGTGTGCGGTTGGCGACGACGATGCGCTTCACGCCCTGCTCATGCAGATGGCGGGCGACCAGGGTGATGGTTTCACCCGCGCCGATCAGCAGCGCCTGGCTGCGGTGCAGGTCGGAGAAAATCTGCTTGGCCAGGCTGACGGCAGCGAAGGCCACGGAAACCGGGTTCTCACCGATGGCGGTATCGGTACGCACCGTCTTGGCAGTGCTGAAGGTCGCCTGGAACAGACGGCCGAGCAGCGGGCCGACGGTGCCGGCCTCGCGCGCAACGGCGTAGGCGGACTTCATCTGGCCGAGGATCTGCGGCTCGCCGAGGACCATGGAATCGAGCCCGGAGGCAACCCGCATCATGTGGCGAACGGCGTCATCGTCCTGGTGCACGTAGGCGCAGGCGCGCAGCTCTTCCAGGCTCAGGTTGTGATAGCCGGCCAGCCAGGCGAGTACTTCATCGGTGCTCGGGTGATCCTGCTCCAGGTAGAGCTCACTGCGGTTGCAAGTGGAGAGGATGGCCGCCTCACGGCTGGGCGTGATGCGACACAGCTGCTGCAGGGCCTCCACCAGCTGCTCGGGGGTAAAGGCCACGCGTTCGCGGACGTCCACCGAGGCGGTCTTGTGGTTGATACCAAGAGCAATGAAGGCCATGCAGGGTCGCTAACTGAAACAGGAGGGCGCGCAATTGTCCTACTTCACCCGAACAACGACAACCACCGCCGATAATTGTCTGCCCGCGCAGGTTTTGCCCCGCCGCAGGTTGGGCTCCCGCCCCATGTGCTAGCCTGACGGCTTGTGTCATGATGGGCCACTCGCTGGTTAGCCCCTTCCTTCCTATATGAATAAATCCCTCGCGTTGCTGACCGCCTTGCTGTTCCTCGGCGGCTGTCAGAGCTTGACCCACAAGTCCCCGGACGGCACTCCACCGGTCGAGGAAGGCAACCAGGCCTCCGCGCCCGCCAAGCCCGAGGTTTATGGCTCGTTCAACCGCGAAACCCTCTACGCACTGCTCGCCGCTGAACTGGCCGGGCAACGCAATCGCTTCGACATCGCCCTCGGCAACTATGTGCAACAGGCCAACGCCACCCAGGATCCGGCCGTGGCCGAGCGCGCCTTCCGTATCGCCGAATACCTGGGCGCCGACCAGGCAGCCCTGGATTCCGCGCTGATCTGGGCCAAGAGCGCCCCTGACAACCTCGACGCCCAGCGCGCTGCTGCCGTGCAGCTGGCCCGTGCAGGGCGCTACGACGAAGCCATGGCCTATATGGAGAAAGTGCTCCAGGGCCAGGGCGACACCCATTTCGACTTCCTCGCACTCTCCGCCGCGGAAACCGACGCCGATACCCGCGCCGGCCTGCTGCAGAGCTTCGACCGCCTTCTGGCCAAGCACCCCGACAACAGTCAGCTTGTGTTCGGCAAGGCCGTTCTGCTGCAACAGGACGGTCGCACCGAAGAAGCCCTCACCCTGCTCGAAGGCGTCCCCGCCAACGACAAGGAAATCGCCCCGATCCTGCTTCGTGCTCGCCTGCTGCAAAGCCTCAAGCGTGGCGATGAGGCCCTGCCGCTGCTGCAGAAAGCTATCAAGCAGCACCCGGACGACAAGCGCCTGCGCCTGACCTACGCCCGCATGTTGGTGGAGCAGGACCGCCTGGACGAAGCCAAGTCCGAGTTTGCTGGCCTGGTCCAACAGTTCCCCGACGACGACGACCTCCGCTACTCACTGGCACTGGTCTGCCTGGAAGGTGAAGCCTGGGACGAAGCCCAGGTCTACCTGGAAGAGTTGGTGGAGCGCGGCAGCCACGTCGATTCCGCCCACTTCAACCTGGGCCAGGTCTACGAAAAGCGCGGCGACAAAGAAAGTGCTCTGATCGAGTACGCGCTGGTCGGACCCGGCAACGACTACCTGCCAGCGCAGGTGCGTCAGGTGGAAATCCTCCTGGAAAGCGGCCGTGCCAATGAGGTTGAGGCCCGCCTGGCCAAGGCCCGCGATGCCCAGCCCGATTACGCTATCCAGCTTTACCTGATCGAAGCCGAGAGCCTGGCCGAGCGCCAACAGCCGGAACGCGCCTGGAAAGTCATCCATCAGGGTCTTCAGCAGTTCCCGGACGACCTCAACCTTCTCTACACCCGAGCGATGCTGGCCGAGAAGCGCAACGACCTGGCCCAACTGGAAAAGGACCTGCGCTTCATCATCGAGCGTGAGCCGGAAAACGCCATGGCGCTGAACGCCCTTGGCTACACCCTCGCCGACCGCACGACGCGCTACGACGAAGCCAGGAAGCTGGTGGAACAGGCGCACAAGCTCAACCCGGATGACCCCGCGATCCTCGACAGCCTCGGCTGGGTGAATTACCGCATGGGCAACCTGTCGGAAGCCGAACGGCTGCTGCGCCAGGCACTGCAGGAGTTCCCCGACCACGAAGTGGCTGCCCACCTCGGCGAAGTGCTCTGGGCCCAGGGCAAACAGGTCGAAGCCCGCAAGGTCTGGGCAGATGCCCTGCAGAAGCAGCCCGACAGCGACATCCTCCGTGACACCCTGCAACGCCTGACTGGCTCCGGAAACCTCTGATCCATGCGTTTACGTAATCTCCTGGCCGTCGGTGCGCTAGTCCTGCTCACCGGCTGCTCCGCCCTCGCCCCGCGCGAAACCCTCGAAGGCCAGGGTAACCAGGCCACCTGGAAAGCCCACAAGGAACAGGTCAGTACCCTCGATGGCTGGCAAATCAGCGGCAAGGTGGGCATCCGTGCACCCAAGGATTCCGGCAGCGGCACCCTGTTCTGGCTGCAGCGCCGGGACTACTACGACATCCGCCTGTCCGGCCCGCTGGGTCGCGGCGCGGCCCGCCTGACTGGCCGCCCGGGCAATATCGAGCTGGAAGTGGCCAACCAGGGTCGCTACCAGGCTGAATCCCCCGAGGCGCTGCTCGAAGAACAACTCGGCTGGCGCCTGCCCGTTTCCCACCTGCTCTGGTGGGTACGCGGCCTACCCGCACCGGACAGCCGCAGCCGCCTGACACTCGACGGTGATAGCCGCCTTGCCCGCCTCGAGCAGGATGGCTGGAAGGTGCAGTACCTGAGCTACGTCGAGCAGAACGGCTACACCCTGCCCGAGCGCATCAAACTCAGCGGCGAGAACCTCGACGTCACCCTCGTGATCAAGGACTGGCAGCCACGCCAGCTCGGCCAGTGACATGCAGGATGCGCAACTCGTCCTGCCGGCGCCGGCCAAGCTCAACCTGATGCTGCACATCCTCGGCCGTCGGGCCGACGGATATCACGAACTGCAGACCCTCTTCCAGTTCCTCGACCACGGTGACGAACTGGGCTTCGCCTTGCGCGACGACGGTGAAATCCACCTGCGAACCGACGTGCCCGGCGTTCCCCATGACAGCAACCTGATTGTCCGCGCGGCGCGCAAGCTCCAGGCCGAGTCGGGCTGCCGACTCGGCGCGGACATCTGGCTGGAAAAGCGCCTGCCCATGGGAGGCGGGATCGGAGGTGGCAGCTCCGACGCCGCGACCACCCTGCTCGCCCTCGATCGCCTGTGGAACCTGGGCTGGAGCGAGGATCGACTGGCCGCCCTCGGACTTACGCTGGGCGCCGATGTGCCGGTCTTCGTGCGCGGGCGCGCGGCCTTTGCTGAAGGCGTCGGCGAACAGCTGACGCCGGTTGAACTCCCAGAGCCGTGGTTCCTCGTTGCTGTACCGCAAGTCTTTGTCAGCACAGCAGAAGTTTTCTCCGATCCTGAGTTGACACGGAATTCGCCGCCCATTAAAGTTCGCAGCCTTCTTGAGGGGGGCGGTCGTAACGACTGCCAGCCGGTGGTCGAGAAGCGTTACCCAGATGTACGTAACGCGCTGATCTTGTTGAATAAATTCACTTCAGCTAGATTGACCGGCACTGGAGCTTGTGTGTTTGGGAGCTTCCCAAACAAAGGCGATGCTGATAAAGTTCGCCGCCAACTTCCGGCCACTCTGCCGAGCTTTGTCGCCCAAGGCCGCAACATCTCCATGTTGCACCGCAAGCTTCAAGGTATGGCTTGAGAAGGAATGCAAGGCATTCGGTTGTACGATACAGGGGCGTCGCCAAGCGGTAAGGCAGCAGGTTTTGATCCTGCCATGCGTTGGTTCGAATCCAGCCGCCCCTGCCATTAACCCACTGGGTCATGCGTACAACGAAACGAATATCCTGCATAGCGAGTTGCACACATAGGGGCGTCGCCAAGCGGTAAGGCAGCAGGTTTTGATCCTGCCATGCGTTGGTTCGAATCCAGCCGCCCCTGCCATACACTTGAAAAGCTGTTCAAAAGCCCACGGCCTTTGAACGGCTTTTTGATTCATCAGGTCTACCCTCAGCCGGCAGGTACTGCGCGTGTCCAAGATGATGGTCTTCACGGGGAACGCCAACCCCGATCTGGCGCGTCGCGTCGTACGTCAACTGCATATTCCCCTCGGTGATGCCTCCGTAGGCAAGTTCTCCGACGGCGAAATCAGTGCTGAAATCAATGAAAACGTCCGCGGCAAGGACGTCTTCCTGATCCAGCCGACTTGCGCACCGACCAACGATAACCTGATGGAACTGGTGGTAATGGCTGACGCCTTCCGCCGTTCCTCGGCTTCCCGCATTACTGCGGTCATCCCCTACTTCGGCTATGCCCGCCAGGATCGCCGTCCGCGTTCCGCCCGCGTGGCCATCAGCGCGAAGGTAGTGGCTGACATGCTGACCGTCGTCGGCATCGACCGTGTACTCACCGTCGATCTGCACGCCGACCAGATCCAGGGCTTCTTCGACATTCCGGTGGACAACATCTACGGTTCCCCGGTCCTGGTCGATGACATCGAAGACCAGCGCTTCGAGAACCTGATGATCGTTTCCCCGGATATCGGCGGCGTGGTTCGTGCCCGTGCCGTGGCCAAGTCCCTCGGCGTTGACCTTGCGATCATCGACAAGCGTCGTCCGAAGGCCAACCAGTCCGAAGTCATGCACATCATCGGCGATGTCGAAGGCCGCACCTGCGTGCTGGTCGACGACATGGTCGACACCGCCGGTACCCTGGGCCACGCTGCCAAGGCCCTGAAGGACCACGGCGCTGCCAAGGTCTACGCCTACTGCACCCACCCGGTGCTGTCCGGCCGTGCCATCGAGAACATTGAAAATTCCGTGCTGGACGAGCTGGTGGTGACCAACACCATCCCCCTGTCCGCCGCGGCACAAGCCTGCTCGCGTATCCGTCAGCTGGATATCGCGCCGGTTGTGGCTGAAGCGGTTCGCCGCATCAGTAATGAGGAATCGATCAGCGCGATGTTCCGCTAAGCGGCCATCCCTGACGAAACGTGCCCCGCCAAGGCGGGGCTTTTTGCCCAACCGCCCGGATGCTGGTCGCAAGCATTACGGGCGTTTTGGTTATTTTGGAGAACTGTAATGACTGATTTCGCCCTGAATGCCGACGCGCGTTCCGACCTGGGGAAAGGTGCGAGCCGCCGCCTGCGTCGTAATGCAAACCTGGTTCCCGCTGTAATCTACGGCGGCGAGAAAGCCCCGGTATCCGTAAGCCTGCTGGCCAAAGACCTGGCCAAGCTGCTGGAAAACGAAGCTGCCTTCAGCCACGTGATCGCCCTGAACGTTGCCGGTGCTACCGAATCCGTTCTGATCAAGGCCCTGCAGCGTCACCCGGCCAAAGGCTTCGTACTGCACGCTGACTTCCAGCGCGTAGTTGCCGGCCAGAAACTGACCGCCCACGTACCCCTGCACTTCATCAACGAAGCTACCTCCGTTGGCGTGAAGCAAGGCGGCGGCGAAGTTTCCCACACCATCGCTGAAGTCGAAGTCTCCTGCCTGCCGAAAGACCTGCCGGAGTTCATCGAAGTTGACCTGGCCAAGGTCGAAGTAGGTCAGACCGTTCACCTGTCCGACCTGACCCTGCCGAAAGGCGTCGAGCTGGTGGCCCTGGCCCACGGCAACGACCTGGCAGTTGCCAACATCCATGCTTCCCGCGTGGTGAAGGAAGAAGGCGAAGCCGAGTAATTTCTTACTCTGCGTCAGCCTGATAAAGGGCCCCTGTAGTGACTGCCATTCAACTGATCGTCGGCCTGGGTAATCCAGGCCCCGAATACGACCAGACCCGGCATAACGCAGGGGCCCTTTTCGTTGAGCGCCTGGCCGACCGCGAACGCGTCAACCTGAGCCTCGACAAGAAATA
Source organism: Metapseudomonas resinovorans (assembly GCF_002003485.1). Classification (GTDB taxonomy): domain Bacteria; phylum Pseudomonadota; class Gammaproteobacteria; order Pseudomonadales; family Pseudomonadaceae; genus Metapseudomonas; species Metapseudomonas resinovorans_D. The sequence goes on along the minus strand of NZ_BDMA01000035.1, from coordinate 24,114 downwards.
TTTCGGCCTGGTCGGGAAGTTCTCCCATCAAGGTCGCGACGTTCGTCTGCTGATCCCCACCACCTACATGAACCGCAGCGGCCAGTCCGTAGCGGCATTGGCAGGGTTCTTCCGCATTCCTCCCGAAGCCATCCTGGTGGCCCACGACGAACTCGACATGCCCCCTGGAGTCGCCAAGCTCAAGACCGGCGGCGGCCACGGCGGCCACAACGGGTTGCGCGACATCATCGCCCAGCTCGGCAACCAGAATTCGTTCCATCGCCTGCGGCTTGGCATTGGCCATCCGGGGCACAGCAGCCTGGTATCCGGTTTCGTACTCAGCCGCGCCCCGCGCAGCGAACAGGAACTGCTCGACACCAGCATCGATTTCGCCCTCGACGTGATGCCAGAACTGCTCGCCGGTGACCTCACCCGCGCCATGCAGAAGCTGCACAGTCGCAAGGCCTGAACCCACTCCGCGCAGAGGCACATTCCATGGGATTCAATTGCGGCATCGTCGGCCTGCCCAACGTCGGCAAGTCCACCCTGTTCAACGCCCTGACCAAGTCCGGCATCGCAGCGGAGAACTTCCCCTTCTGCACCATCGAGCCGAACAGCGGCATCGTGCCGATGCCCGACATGCGTCTCAACGCACTGGCCGAGATCGTCAAGCCTGAGCGCGTGATCCCCACCACCATGGAGTTCGTCGACATCGCCGGCCTGGTAGCGGGCGCCTCCAAAGGTGAAGGCCTGGGCAACAAGTTCCTCGCCAACATCCGCGAAACCGACGCCATCGCCCACGTGGTGCGCTGCTTCGAAGACGAGAACGTCATCCACGTCTCCAACAGCGTCGACCCCAAGCGCGACATCGAGATCATCGACCTCGAACTGATCTTCGCCGACCTCGACAGCTGCGAGAAGCAACTGCAGAAGGTCGCCCGTAATGCCAAGGGCGGCGACAAGGACGCCCTGGCACAGAAAGCCCTGCTGGAAAAACTCATCCCCCACTTCAGCGAAGGCAAGCCGGCGCGCTCCCTGCTGAAGAACCTGGGCGACGACGAAAAGCGCCAGGTTCGCGGCTTCCACCTGCTCACCAGCAAGCCGGTGATGTACATCGCCAACGTTGCCGAAGACGGCTTCGACAACAACCCGCACCTGGACGTGGTCCGGGCCATCGCCGAGGAAGAAGGCGCCATCGTGGTGCCGGTGTGCAACAAGATCGAAGCCGAAATCGCCGAACTCGATGACGGCGAAGAGAAGGACATGTTCCTCGAAGCCCTCGGCCTCGAAGAGCCCGGCCTGAACCGCGTGATCCGCGCCGGCTACGACCTGCTCAACCTGCAGACCTACTTCACCGCGGGCGTGAAGGAAGTTCGCGCCTGGACCGTCCGTGTCGGCGCCACCGCCCCGCAGGCTGCCGCGGTTATCCACACCGACTTCGAAAAAGGCTTCATCCGCGCCGAAGTGGTCGCCTACGATGACTTCATCCAGTACAAGGGTGAAAACGGTGCCAAGGAAGCCGGCAAATGGCGCCTGGAAGGCAAGGAATACATCGTCAAGGACGGCGACGTGATGCACTTCCGCTTCAACGTCTGATCCACAAAAAAGCCCCGGACCTCCGGGGCTTTTTGCTTTCGTAGGATGGTGTAGAGCAAAGCGAAACCCATCACTCGCCCCTCCCCTATCCCACCGAAAGCCGCCGCGCCCTCCTGAAAACCCTCTTACCGCCTAAACGCTTGAAAGATCACAAAATTATCTAAGCGAAGGGGTTGACAGCCCCCCGAGAGATACGGAAAATGCGCGCCACTCGGCTACATAGCTCAGTCGGTTAGAGCGCAGCATTCATAATGCTGATGTCCCAGGTTCAAGTCCCGGTGTAGCCACCATACAAAACAAAGGGTTAGCGAAAGCTAGCCCTTTGTGCTTTCTGGGGTAGTGACTACAAAGTGACTACACCCTGTCTACATTCCCCTCAGTTGCACCACTGCTGCTCACACGGCACACCATCGTTGTTCCCGTCCATCTTCACTCCAGGGCAATGCTGCAGGAAGTAAGTCGCCTCTTCGCATGAGCTCATCTGCGAGCAGTAGGTCCGCCCATCACACGAATAGGTACGAGCAAGCGCGGGTGCAGACGGCTGGGCGGTAAAGCTAGAAGGTGCAGAATCACTATCGTAATTAGTGATTGTCTGGCCATCCTGGTGCTTGAAGTAGAACTGCCACGCAGCGAAACCGACAGCGAGTATGAGGATGAGCTTTTTCATATGGGGGCTTTAAACTTCCATGTGGAGCGCGAACTGGTTCGCCTGGTGCCGATAGTGAGGTCGATTGCGTGCATACAGCAAGCCACTCATTCTCAGCGGCTCCCTACTCGTTCCAAGGATTAACTAACGGAATGCCAAACGCTTCGAAGTGACGGACGTTTCGAGTAGCGATCCTCGCACCATGAAGCCGCGCAATCGCGGCGATCTGCCCATCTGCCATGTCGGCTATTTTCCCCCTCGCCTCGCTGGCCGCGACCAGGTCTGCATAGTGCACAGCCGCGTCGACATCGAAGGCCAGGATGCTGCCTGCAAAGTCCTCTTCGAACATGGCAGAAGCGAGTGCGTACAGCGAGTCCTTACGCTTACCGTCGGGCATCCTCGCGATGCCGTACAGGATCTCTGCAACGGTGATGGAAGAGATGACCGGGTCCCTGCTTCTCTGAGCGTCCACCCATGCGATGACATTGGGGTCAGGCTTCGCACGCATCAGCTCGGACAGCACATTGGTATCGAGCAGGATCATTCATCAAAGTCCGCTGCACGAGCCTTGGTCTTGCGGGCGGGGAGTTCGATATCAGCGCCCCCCACAGCCGCAAAGCGGCTGTGAATCCGCGAGCCCATTCCGCTGGGCTTGTCCTGCCTCGAAAGCGCTTCAGCGAGGATCACCCTCACCTCTTCCTCCATCGACCGGCCATGACTGGCCGCAACGACACGAAGCCGAGCCTTGAGATCGTCGTCCAGGTTGCGAATTGTGATACTGGCCATAGGAACCTCCAGTGAAATCATTGCAATCACCGAAATCATACTGGAACGTACCCGCTCTGCGCTAATGGCGATAGACGCAATGCAGACTCCAGATGATCCGGCGACAGATGCGCATAGCGCATCGTCATCGCAATCAAAGAGTGACCGAGATACGCTGCAGGCTGAGGATGTCCCCTCCCCCATCATGTAGTGACTGGCGAAGGTATGCCGGAGGATATGGGTCATCTACCCAGGCGCGTGGGAACCACAGAGTGTGTGGGAAGCTAATCCTTGCGTCTGTGCCACGCTGGGAGGCTAATCAACGTCAGAATCTACGAACACGTCCGTAGGACCAATCCGATTCGCTCTAGTCTGCATAGACCCCTCTCACGCTTCGTGATGACCTTGCGCGGTCGTCCATGCGAGGCAATCCACATGCAGATTCATGTTGGCGAACGCAGGGAAGGTGACGTGCTTACGCTGAGGGTGCTGGAAGGAGTCAGCGAATCAGCGTTGATGGAGATGTTGAAGGCGGAGGGGATCGAGATTGTGGTTGGGCCGATTGTGAATGGCTCGGCGCGACTCGAGCTTCGGGCGCCTAAACGGATGTTGGTTCTGGTGGAGAAGGCTCTGCCTGGGCCGCCGGAGATTGATTCCGGGTGAAATTGGGGACCCCGCTTTGGCGGGGTTTTCTTTTTGTGGAAGCTGAAGTCTGTGCGGGGTTATCGCCCTCTCCCCCGGCCCCTCTCCCTGAAGAGAGAGGAGAGCAAAAGCATTAGAGCGCGGCCAGGATGCCCTGCCCTACTACCCGCGTGGTGTCGAAGCCGAAGTCTGCCTTGCCTTCTTCGCGCAGGAAGTCTTCCACAGCGGTTTCCAGGCGATTGGCCAGGGCGGGGTTCTGCCAGTGGAAGCGCAGCAGCAGAGCCGCGCTGAGGATGGTGGCAATTGGGTTGGCCCGGCCGCTGCCGGCGATGTCGGGGGCGCTGCCGTGGACGGGTTCAGCGAGGGCGATGCCGTTGCCCCAGTTGAGGGAAGACGCCAGGCCGAGGCCGCCGCTCCAGTGGCAGGCAAGGTCGGAGAGGATGTCGCCGAAAAGGTTGCTGGTGACGATCAGGTCGAAGGCTTCGGGCTGTTCCACCAGTTGTAGCGCGGCGAGGTCGACCAGGCGTTCGTCGAGTTCGGCGGCCCAACCCTCTCCTTCCAGCACTTCGCGGCAGGTGTCGCGGAACAGGCCACAGGTCACGGGTAGGACGTTGGCTTTGTGGACCAGGGTGATGCGCCGGGCCTTGCGGGCCTTGGCTACTTCCAGTGCGCGGCGGGCCAGGGCTTCGGTGGCCTCGTGGCTGATAACCCGTTCGGCGATGGCGACACCTTCGGATTCCCAATGCTCGCGGCCGCTGTAAAGACCCTCACTGTTCTCCCGGAGGATCATGAGGTCGACGCCCGGCCGTGGTGAGACGCAGGGCCAGCTCCGTACGGGGCGCAGGTTGGTGTTGAGTTTCAGGCCTTGGCGCAGCTGCAGGATAGCGCTGCGGTAACCGGGCACACGCTGGCCTGTGGGAGAGGAGACCGCGCCGAAAATACCGGCGCCGCAGTCACGCATTGCCTGGAGGGTGGCCTCGGGAACCGCATTACCGTTGCGCTGGAAGGAGCTCCAGCCGGCTTCGGCTTCCACGGTTTGCAGGTCGGGAAGGAGTTTTTCCAGCATTTCGACCGCCACCGGCACCACTTCGCGTCCGATGCCGTCCCCGGGGATGACGACTAGTTTGTGCATGGGCTCACCTCAGCGAGGGGCGCGTCGCCAACAACAGGCCGGAGAAGATCATCGCCCCACCCAGCCAATGGTAGGCCTGCAGGCCCTCGCCCAACAGCAGGTATCCGAGTAGCGCGGTGAACACCGGCATCAGGTAGTTGGTGAGCACGGCCTTGGCCACGCCCAGTACGCGAATACCCTGGTTCCACAAAAGATAGGCCAGGAGAGAGGCGCAGACACCTGTGTAGCCAATGGCGGCGAAGTTTTCCACAGACAGTTCGAAGCGCTGCCCGCTGGCCAGCTCCAGCAGGTAGAACGGCAGCAGCACAGGCACCCCGCATCCCACCAGCGCTCCCAGCAGCACCAGCGGTGGAAGCTTGAAATAGTGGTTCCAGCGGCGCAGCAGCAGGGTGTAGAGGGCCCAGTCCACTACGGCAAGCAGCATGATGAGGTCGCCCGGGTTGAATGACAGCGCGGCCAATTGCGCCAGGCGGCCCTGGGCGATCAGTACCAGCAGCCCGCTGGTCGCTACCGCCATGCCAAGCCAGGCGCGCCTTGGTGGCCATTCATTGAGCAGCACACCGGCCCCGATGAAGGTGGCCAGCGGCAGGCAGGTATTGAGCAGGGTGAGGTTGATGGCCACGGTAGTGCGTGCGGCGAAGTAGAGCAGCACGCTGTAGGTGCTGATCCCCAGGACGGCGACTACCAGCAGCCGCCAACCGGCATGACGCAGCGCGCTGCGATGCTCCCACATGGGCCGTGCAACGAAGGGCAGTAGGATGGCCAGCGCCAGCGTCCAGCGCCAGAAGGCCAGGGTGAAAGGTGGAATGGCATCGTGGAATGCGCGGGCTACCAGGGCGTTGCCCGCCCAGAATACGCTGGCCACGAGCAGGCCGAGCCAGGCCAGGCCAACGGCCCGGCTGTTGTATTGCGTCATGGTTCAGTTCTGTCCGAGTGGGCGCAGGCGGTACTGCGGCGGCAGTTGTTCCATGCCGCTGACGGTGACGTTGAGGTTTTTCCAGATGCCGTCCTTGATGCCATAGATGCAGCCGTGGACGGAGAGCTCCTGGCCACGGTGCCAGGCGTTCTGGACGATGGTGGTGTGGCTGACGTTGGCCACCTGCTGGATGACGTTCAGCTCGCAGAGGCGGTCAACGCGCTCCTCGTCGGTGGCGAAGGTGGCGAGGTGCTCGCGCTGGTCGTAGTAGAGGTCGCGGATGGTACGCAGCCAGCCATCGATCAGGCCGTACTGGGTGTCACGCATGGCGGCGCGGACGCCACCGCAGCCGTAGTGGCCAGTGACCAGGATGTGCCGCACCTTGAGCACGTCCACGGCGTACTGGATGACCGACAGGCAGTTGAGGTCGGTGTGCAGCACGACGTTGGCCACGTTGCGGTGGACGAACAGGTCGCCTGGCAGCATGCCGACGATTTCGTTGGCCGGTACGCGGGCATCGGAGCAGCCGATCCAGAGGTATTCCGGCACCTGCTGCTTGGCCAGCTTGGCAAAGAAGTCCGGGTCTTGCTGCTTGATCTTCTCGGCCCAGCGCGCGTTGTTGTCGATCAGCTGTTGCAGGTCGCTCATGCGTCTTCTCCTCTTCTGGCTGGCGGCACCTTACGGAGCACCGGGAGCTTTGGCAATGGCCTGCGCGGGGCTCAATCGATCAGCGTGCAGGCCATGACCAGGGCGTCTTCGCGGCCACCCACGGCGGGGTAGTAATCGCGGCGACGGCCGATTTCGTTGAAGCCATAGCGCTCATACAGACGGTAGGCGGACTGGTTGCTGGCGCGCACCTCGAGGAAGCATTCGCCGGCCTGCAGCTCGCGGGCGCGCTCCATCAGGCGCTCCAGCAGGCGCAGCCCCAGGCCGCGTCCCTGGCTTTCCGGCTTGACGGTGATGTTCAGCAGGTGGGCCTCGTCGAGGATGACGTTGATCACGCCGTGGCCGACCTGCTGATTACCGTCGAACATCAGCCAGCAATCGTAGGATTTGAGGCTGTCATTGAAGATGCCGCGGGTCCAGGGATGGCTGAAGGCGGCGTATTCGATTTTCAGGACAGTATCGAGGTCCGCCTCGGTCATCGGGCGGAAGGAAACGGCATCGGTCATTCAGAGTGCTTCCAGCGGCGCATCACACGACGCATGGCTTGCCAGAGTTCGCCCTTGCGTTCGGGCTCGTCCATCAACAATTCCAGGCCAGGCAGTGCCCAGGCCGCGCCAAGGCCTTCGACCTGCAGTTCGCGGTTGAACGCAGTGGCGTCGGCTTCACCGGCAAATCGGATCGCCGGCAGGCCCACGAGCCAGAGGCAGGCGCATTCGCCCTGCTCTTCCATGCGCACGCCGACGAAGCCCTGGATGAAGTCGCGGGCGGCATCGGGGCCCTGGTCCATGTTGCCGCGGCTGAGCAACGGCCAGCGCACTGGCTCGCCGAGGATCTGCGGGCTATCCGGCAGGCTGGCGGCGCGCAACAGGTCCTTCAGCAGCAGGTACGCCGGGTCTCGGCTCTGGAAGGGCTCGCCGGTGGGCAATTCCGCCAGCAGCAGGCAGTTGCCGGCACGCAGCAGTTGCAGTGAGAAGCGTGGCGGCGGCAGCACTTCTGCCTTGGCCGACGCGGTTTCGGCTTCGGCGGCAGCTTCGGGTTCGGGCTGCACCGTCGGACGCGGTGTGCTGCCAGGACGGGGCACCTCGATCTTGGCGCGCACCGACGTCGCCGCCGGGCGGGCGTCCGCTGCGGGGGCTGCAGGCATTACGTCAGCGACCGGAGCCGGTGAGTCCTCGAGGGGGACTTCCGGGACCAGTGCCAGCAATTCGGGATTGGAGGGCGCGGCGAAGGGCAATGCCGTGCGAGGTAGCCAGGTGGCTACCTGCATGGCATCGAGATACGCGCGACGACGGTGTTCTGTGATCAAACGTCAGCAACCTGTGGGTGAGCCTTGCGCACGCCGGCCTGCATCAGGTTCAGCGCGTTGAGGTAGGCCTTTGCGGAGGCGACAACTATATCGGTATCCGCACCGTTTCCGTTGACGATTCGTCCGGCTTTTTCCAGGCGGACTGTGACTTCACCCTGGGAGTCGGTCCCCTGGGTGATGGCATTGACCGAATAGAGCTGCAGGCTCGACGCGGACGTCGCCAGGCTTTCGATGGCCTTGAAGGTGGCATCCACCGGGCCGGAACCGTCGGCGCTGGCACCCTGCTCCACACCGTCGATGGACAGCACCAGCTTGGCCTGCGGCACTTCGCCGGTCTTGGAGGCGACCTCCAGGTAGACCAGTTTGAAGTGTTCCGGGGCTTCCTCGCCCAGGGTGTCGGAGACCAGCGCCTGCAGGTCTTCGTCGAAGATCTCGTGTTTCTTGTCCGCCAACTCCTTGAAGCGGGCGAAGGCGGCATTCAGGTCCGCTTCGCTGGCCAGTGCGATACCCAGTTCATCCAGGCGGGTGCGGAAGGCGTTACGCCCGGAGTGCTTGCCCAGCACCATCTTGTTGGTGTGCCAGCCCACGGACTGGGCGGACATGATCTCGTAGGTCTCGCGGTGCTTGAGCACGCCGTCCTGGTGGATACCGGACTCGTGGGCGAAGGCATTGGCGCCGACGATCGCCTTGTTCGGCTGCACCGGGAAGCCGGTAATGCCGGAGACCATGCGCGAAGTGCTGAGGATGTGCGGGGTGTCGATGTTGGTGTAGACGCCGAGCACGTCCTGGCGGGTCTTGATGGCCATGACGATTTCTTCCAGCGCAGCGTTGCCGGCGCGCTCGCCCAGGCCGTTGATGGTGCATTCCACCTGGCGCGCCCCGACTGCAACCGCCGCCAGGGAGTTGGCCACGGCCAGCCCGAGGTCGTTATGGCAGTGCACCGAGAAGACCGCCTTGTCGGCATTGGGGATGCGCTGCAGGAGCTGACGCATGGTCTCGGCGTACTGGTGCGGAATGGCGTATCCCACGGTGTCGGGGATGTTGATGGTGCGGGCACCGGCATCGATAGCGGCTTCGATGATGCGGCAGAGGAAATCGATCTCCGAGCGGCCGGCGTCCTCGCAGGAGAACTCCACGTCATCGCAGAGGTTGCGCGCACGCTTCACGGCGCGGATGGCCTGCTCCACCACCTGGTCCGGCTGCATCCGCAGCTTGTATTGCATGTGGATGGGGCTGGTGGCGATGAAGGTGTGGATGCGCGCGGAGTTGGCACCGGCCAGCGCTTCGGCGGCGCGGTCGATGTCGGCATCCACGGCACGGGACAGGCTGCATACGGTGCTGTCCTTGATGCTGTCGGCAATGGCCCTGACCGCCTCGAAGTCACCGGGGCTGGCGATGGCGAAGCCGGCCTCGATCACGTCCACCCGCATCCGTTCCAGGGCCTTGGCGATGCGCAGCTTTTCTTCCTTGGTCATGGAAGCGCCGGGGCTCTGCTCGCCGTCCCGCAGGGTGGTGTCGAAGATGATGACGCGATCTTGGCTGCTCATGGGCTCGCTCCTCACGGCCCCACCGTGCGTGCGGCCGGGGCTCAGGCTGATGGTGCCGGACTGCTTGTGGCGACGGCACCCGATCAGGGAATTGTGGCGTGAAAAGCGGTGGTCGGAAAGGTCGGTGGGCGGGTGGATTTATGTTCGGGAGCATCCCTTGTAGGGGCGAATTCATTCGCCAAGCAGGCCGAAGGTCTGCCCAACATCGCCGAGGGGCAGCTGCGCCGCCCTTGGCGAATGAATTCGCCCCTACAGGAGTACCCCCGCCGTCAGGACCTCAATTGATCGGCGTGGCCGTCAGGTTGGCGCTGATGTCGGCGTTCTGAACCTTGATGCCATACATGGAGGTGACGGCGCCGCCGGTTGGGTGGACGTGCTGCAGGCGGTCGACGTTGATTTCCTTGAAGTGGATGCGGCCGTTCACCGCGAAGCCCAGCGGGTCCGGGCTGACCGGGCTGCAGGTGCCGCCGTTCTTGGTGCAGACCTTGGTGGGCGCCACGTCCAGGTTGAGGTCGGCGTTGAAACCGTAGGTGTTGGTATTGGGATCACTGGGGTTGCCGTCGGAAGTGGAGAAGTTATCCACAACCAGCTGGCTGCCGGTGCCGGCGGTGCCGTTGACGCGGTTGGTTTCCCAGACGATCTGGTTGCGCTTCTCGTCGGTGGCCACACCGTTGGTGGTGCTTTCGATGGCGGTATCGCGGACGAAGACATTCTTCAACTTCACCGACACCCCTTCATTGCCGCGATCTTCCCAGCGTCCGCCGCTGGCCGAGCAGGCGCCAGCCGAGGTGCCGCTGCCACCCACACAGAGTGCGCCGGCACCGCCGGAACTTAGCGCCAGGGTGGAGCCCTGCTCGAAGCGTTTCAGCACCAGTCGGCCGAGGCTGGTGCCGGTGGCGCGATCGCCCCAGCGCAGGTCGCTGACTTCCAGCTTCGACCAGTAGGTGCCCTTGCGCAGCTCCACACCGTTGTTGCTTACGTCCACCGAGCCATCACGGAAGTGTATGTCGTAGGTCGTGCCCGCCAGCCACAGGCCCTTGCCGGTCTCGTCGACCGAGATCGCGGCGCGGGCATCGCTGAAGACGAAGTCGGCGTTGTAGCGCACACCGTCGCCGCTGCTGCCACCTGGCAACAGGGTGATCTGACCGTTCAGGGTGAAGTCGTAGGCCGGGAAGATTTCCATCAGCACCAGCAGTTCGGTACCGCCCTGCAGCGGCGCGTTGGGCGAGCCCACGCGCAGGCCGTCGAAGCTGTAGCCACCCTTGATGTTGGAAAGCCCAAGGCGCAAGCCGTCGAAATGGCCGTTGTAGTTGCCCTTGCCCATGTCGCTCTGGGTGCCGGCGTAGCAACCGGTGCTGGCCCCGCCGGCGCAGCTCCTGGTCAGGTCCAGGGTGATCTGGCCGGTGCCGTTGGTGCGCAGGCCGCTGAACCACATGCTGTTGCCGTTATCGGTGAGGGAAACCGAGCTGTTGGCCATGTTCCAGCTGACGTCGGCAGTCAGGCCCTTGGCCCCGGAGTTGGGATCGCCACCCGGGCGCAGTTTGAGCCAGTTCTGCTTGGCGCCGTCGTCGGCGAAGTTGAGGTCGATGGCCAGGCTGCCGAGCTTCTGGTTGGTCGGGTTGCCGATGATCAGACCACCCAGCGTGGCGTTGAGCTTGAGGTCCTGGAACGCCACCTGTGCATAACTGCCGGCCACGTCCTGAGCCAGGTCGAGAGTCAGGCCCCCCAGGCTGCGCAGGGTGCCGGAGAAGTTCTCGGCGCGCAGGATGCCTTCGTCCTGGTACTGGAACAGGCTGTTGCCGATATTCAGGTCCGGGCGGATGCGGATGCCTTCGCCGCTGGCACCGCCACTGGCGACGCTGAGGCTGCCACCCAGGCGCAGGTCCATGTTCAGCTTGCCGAAGCTGCGGCTGGCGTTGGGGTCACGCAGGTCCGGCGCCCCGGGCGTCACGGGCGAGCCGGTGGGATCGCTGTGGGCGAGGTCGAGGCTGATGCCGCCAATGGTGCCGATGAAGCGCGCGTCACCGAGGTTGAGTTTGACCTCCTGACCACTACCGCCGCTGACGACGTCCAGGTAGGCGTTGTTCAGATAGGTGTCGAAGGACAGGCCTTTGACGATGAGGTCGAAGCCGTTGTCGCGGTAATAGAAGGTCACATCGGTGAGGGACAGCCGGCTGTCGTCCACCGCAATCCCGCTGACTCCGCTGGCGCCGCCGCCCTTGAGCTTCAAGGTGGCGCCGAGGGTGTAGAAGGCGCGGAACGAGCCAAAGCTCTTGCTGCTGCCATCCATCTCGATGTTATTCACCGCCAGCACCTGGGGGGTGGAACTGTGCTGGACCTGCAACTGGCCGCCCTGCACGTCGATGGTGGACTGGGAGGTGCTGGTGGTGCCGCTGGCGGCGCGATTGCTCACATCCCGCAGGTTCAGGCTGCGGCCATCCTGGGTATAGCTGACGTTGCTGGCCGACCAGCCCTGGCTGGAGGTTTCCAGGCTGATGCCGCCCTGGCCGCTCACCGAGGCCATGGTGGAGTCATCCAGCGCTTCCATGGCCTGGGCCTGGGAGGCGAGGAGCATGCTGAGCAGCAAGGGGGCTGGGCGCATGGTCGGTTCCTCAGTTCTTCGGGAAGATCAGCACGCTGCCCTGCATGCGGATGGTGCCGTCGATCTTCGCCGAGAAAATGTTGGTCTGCTGGTAGCTGGGATTGCCGCCGTTGGCGACGGTGCCGGACTTGTTCTGCCAGCCGCCCTGGTTGGCCACGCCGAAGGCGAAGCTGCCGTTCTTGAAGCGCACCTCGTTGGGCAGGCCGATGGCCAGGACGTCCTGGTTGAAGGCCGCACCGTCGCCAGCAAAACCGCTGTTGATCAGCCGGGTGTTCAGGGTCAGGCCCTCGAAGCTGAAGATGCCCTTGAGGTTGTCCAGCACGTACCAGCCGCCATTGGCCTCGGAACGAATGGCAATGCGCAAGCCACAGCTTTCAGAGGTGGCGGCACCGGCGATGGCGCAGCTGCGCTCGTTGGCTTTCCAGGTGGTGGGGTTGTTGGACACCGGGGTGTTCCACAGCACGCCGCCGTTCTTGTTGATGCTGAACTCGCCAGAGAGGTACACCCCGCCCTGCCCGCTCATCTGGCTCAGGTCGGCGTCGTCCAGCGCCTGCAACTCGGCACGGGCCAGCGCAGGCAGCAGCAGTAACGCAGCAAGGTAGAGCGCCTTAGAGATCATGGCTGGTCACCTTCAGGTAGTTGATGCTGAGGCCCTGGAGTGCGTTGTAGCCGAAGTTGTAGCCGCCACTGCTGAAGCTGCCGCTGCCGGCCTGGAGGCTGTTGATGACGATGTTGGTGCGCGGCGCGTTGGCGTAGAAGTCGGCGGCCAGCGCGTCCTTTTGCGCCTGGGTGGCGCCGGACGCTGTGGGGTTGGGCAGTTCGAGCACGAACTGGCCGTTGCTGCTCACGTCGAACAACAGCGGCTGGGTCTTGCCGTAACCGAGGGAGATGTTGGCGTAGGCGTTGTTGAGGAAAATGGTGCGGTCGCGCTGCTCGGTGGCGGTGGTGCAGCCCGTGGTGCCGGCAGCACAGCTCATGATCTGCAGGCTCTTGGTGAAGAGGTTGATACGCGCCTCGCCCACCATCTGACTGCGGCCACTGTCGCCCCACAGGCGCAGGTAGGAGCCGTCCATCGCCAGTTCGGCGAAGTCCAGGTTGAGGATATCGGTGCGTCCGGCGGCGACCTGGAAGTCGAAGCGAATCCCCAGGTCCACCTTTTCACTGGCGCGGCTGGAGCAGTTGTTGCCGGCTGCGGCCAGACCCGCAATGCAGGGTTGCCCGGCAGCGCCAGTCAGACGTTCAGGGAACATGAATTCGAGGACAGTGACGTTGCTCGGCGTGGTCTGTACCCACTGCCCGTCGTCGCGCAGGGTGCGCATGTCTTCGCCCTTGGCCAGGTTGAGGGCGAACGGGTGGTCGAGCCGGCCGATGGTCACGGGGTTGAGGTTCGCGCCTTTGTTGCTGCCGGCGGCGCCGAGGTAGAACTCCTTCACCGCGATCGGGACGTTCTGCTTGGCGGCATTGGTGATGTCGTTGATGGTGATGGTGGCGTTGTTGGCGTCCAGCAGGACCTGGTCCAGCACGAAGCCGATCCCGGCACCGTCCACATTGGAAAGCTCCGCGTCGTCCAGCGCCTTGAGTTCAGCCTGTGCTGTGGCGGCGGCCAGCGACAGCAGGATCACAAAAGCTCTGTTCATGCTCAGCACCCCGCGGTGGCTGTGCCCAGGCAGGTGTCCTGGCGCGGGATGCCATTGAACGCCTGCTCGAAGTCGATGTTGATCGGCGACACCAGGTTGCCGTTGGCATCTCGGTACTTGGGCATGTTCATGAAGGCGCCCTTGAGGGCGGTCATGAAGGCGTTCTGGTCCATGTCCTTCCACGCCAGGTCCTGGGTCTGGAAGGAGATGAAGAAGCCCTTCGCGGCGCCATCCATGGTGTTCATGTTGCTGATGTTGCCCACTGGCAGTGACTTGAAGTCGCTCAGCGGGAAGCAGGTGGACAGAGAGAGGATGCCGCAGCCGCTGGACTTGAACAGGCCCAGCAGGGCATCGGAGAGGCCGCCGAGGTTGCAGCCACTGACGCAGCTCAACGCCGCGCCGTTTGGCATGCCGGCCAGGCCGCCGCGCACCGGGTCGACATCACCGCCGGAGTTCACCAGCGTCGCGTCCCCCTGTAGCTTTGTGCTGCCGGTGATGCCCGCCAGTCCCAGCAGGAAACGGTCCCAACCCGAAGCCTTGTCAATGATGGGTTGGGCGGTGCCGGTGATGTGTACCGGAATGTTCCCGGTCAGGCTCTGGATATCCCCGGACAACACACCCTTGGCCTCGCCGAAGCCGATGCGCACGCCCACCACCTTGTTGCCGGAATAGGCCAGCTCGACGAAGGGATCGGCGATGCGGAAGGGGTTCACCGAACCGTCGGCATTCACGGTGCCGAGGGCGAAGTTGTTGATGAGGATGTCGGACGAACCGGCGACTTCCCCCGCCCTCGTTGCAGCGTCGTCGTACTGGCCGAGTTGGAGCTTCTTCATGTTCAGCTGGGTATCGACGTTCACCCCGAAGTTGACGCGGGTGTAGTTGATCCCGGCGTTGGCGTCGGTGGTCAGGTTGATGAACGCCTGGCCGGTGATGTTCGACAGTTCGTTGTCGGCCAGCTCTTCCATGCGCGCCTGGGCGATGGACGTGGAGAACAGCCCGGCAAGAAGAACGGCCTTCAGCGACCAGGCGGGCAGCGGATTCGAACGCATGGCGACATCCCTGATTGTTCTTGTATGGGCAAGCGACGAAGACTCGTCCCCTTTTTAGCCACTATAGGGAGGCCGGCTGGGAAGCGTCCCGACCCATAGTCGAGTTGAGGGTGCTTGTCAGGAAGCTGGCGACGGATAGCTGTTACCCATCGCAACAGCGGGGTAACGCCGAGGTCAGCCCTGGCGGAACAGGCCGATCAGGTGGTCGGCGATGGCGCCCTTGATGTTCGATACCTCCAGCCGGGAGTTGCGCCCCAGGCGGCTCGTATCGATGCGATGCAGGTGCAACGAAGGCATACGTGCCTCGTACTCGCGCAGGTCGCCCTTGACCAGCACCGGCAGGAACTGCACGCCACGGGACTGGTAGCGCTGGATCAGGAATCTGAGGCCGTCCTGGAAGGGTAGTTCGTGGGAAGCGCTGAGGCGGTGCTCGCCGGGGATCTTCAGGTAGAGGCCGGTCGAGCCCAGCACTTCACCAGGAAGGACATGGATTCCGGTAGGCAGGACGGCGTCAGCGGGAACGTCATGGAAGGTGTCGTGCCAGGCCATCTCATCGGGAAGGATGGTGATGCTGCCGTGCTCCTCTTCCGGCACCACGAAGCTGTAGCGGCTGTAGAGCTTTTCCACGTAGGCGGAATAGACGCACAGGCGGTTTTCGAAGTGCAGGAGGAAGTCGATGGCCTCTTGCCGGTTGGTGATGGCGTCGAGGTCCCAGTCCAGGTCGGTCTGGCGTTCCAGCTCGGCCCAGCGGGCGTCGGCGAGAAGTGCGGATTCGGGGCTCATGGTTTCTGCGGCATTACAGCGGACGCTTCCCTAACGCAGAAAACATGCCAGCGAATTCAATCACTTGCACGGGGGTTTCCGGCTGTTTTCTGCCCGCTGATAGCACGATGCCAGTCGTAAACTGCCAAAAAACGTCAGTCCGCGACGGGTGTCGCTCCTCTGATCGGTTGAAGCTCAATCGCTGCCGGCAACCTGAAGTACAATCGCCTCTTTTTTCAGCGAACCCCGGCCAATCGATGATCGATCCCAAGCGCGTACTGCGCGCCCTAGCCGAACACTGGACGTTGCTCGAGCCGCTCTGCGAGCGCTTCGATGCCGGCACCCTGAGCCTTGTGGAACTGCGCGTGCAGCTCGCCGGCCAGTTGCCGGAGGGCACGCCCACCGACGTGACCGCCCTGCTCGATCTCTGGGTGCGCCTGGACATCCTGGTTCCCGTGGCCAAGAGCCCGAACCGCTTCGAGCTGAACGCGCAGATCCACGACTTCCTCGCCTACCTGCGGCGCGAACACCGCCTCGGCCTGTGCCTGGAGATCGAAGCCTACCTGCGCCACCTGGAACGCCTCGCCGGCTATATCCAGGAAGCCTTCGAAATCCGTGACGGCAACGATCTGGCGCGCCAGCTGCGTCTGCTCGACATGCGCGTTCGCGATGTCCTGAAGAAACTCGACAACGACGAGCAGGCCCTGATGGCCGTGGCCGACCGTGCCAAGACCAGCGACCGGCAGATCCCCCTGCGTCAGCGCTACGCCGAAGTACTCGCCACCTGGGACGAGTACGTCGAGCCGATGATCCAGTTGGTGGCCGCCGACGGTGCCTTCGAGCAAGGCGTGCGGCGCGTGGAGCAGGTGCTGCTGCGTCTCCTGGGCGAGCAGCAACGCCTCGGCCAGTTGGTGGACGACGACCTGCTGCTGCGCACCCATGCGCGCATCCTTGAAATGCAGACCAGCGCTCAGCTCACCTTGCGCAAGGCCCGTGAACTGCTGCTGCCACTGCGCGAAGAAGCGCGCCGGCACAACGCCGTGACCCGTGGCGCCGCGCTGGCACTGTCAGTGATCCGCAAGAAGGGCCTGGATGCCGTGCCCCAGGCAGCGATGCCGCTGTTCACCCGTCCGCAGACCACCTTCCTCGGCAGTGGCTCGCAGGTGGAGGCCTACGTGTACGCCCTGGCGCGCTTCCAGCCGAAACCGGCGCACTTCCCGAAGTCTGGCGGCACACGCAAGACCGCTGCGCCGCGCTCGCCGAAGACCGCGCGGGAAATGCTCGACCGTTGCGAGCAGGCCCTGCCGCTACCGGACCTGATGGTCTGGCTGCTGGAACAGGAGCCCGAAGGTGCCACCGACGAACTCCTCTACTGGTTCTCGCGCCTGTCCCGCGATGCGCGCTTCTCGCGTGATCGCCTGGAGCGCCGTGACTACCTGACCGCCGAGCACCAGGTCAGCCTGAGCTCCTACGCCCTGATCAAGAGCCAACCCGCCGCGGCCGAGAAGACTTCCTGATGAATATCGACCTGAAAGAAATGACCCAGCTCGCGCCCATCTTCCGCGAGCTGTTCAAGGGCTATCACCTCTCCCGCAGCGAGCCGGAGTGCTACGCCCAGCTGTCCACCATGCAGGACCAGTACCGCGCGCTGTTCAAGGGCCTTGGTTTCGAGCTGGTCTGCGACCCGCGTGGTTTCTACTACTTCGTGCCCGAGCAGATGGGCGCCCAGGTGAACAAGACCGCCCAGCGTCTGGCGCTGTTCACCTTCATCCTGGTGGAGCATCTGGCTGACCAGGGTCGCGACCCCCTTTCCGTGCTCGACGGCGGCAGCATTGGCCGTGACGAACTACCGTCCCTGCTGGAGAAGTACCGCGACCTGTTCATGCAGGCCGAAGTGACCACCCATGAAGAGCTCGAAGAGAAGGTGATCCGCCGCCTCACCCAGCTGGGCTTCGCCGAGGACAGCAACGGCGTGTACCGCTTCCTGCCGCCGATGCACCGTTTCCTCGATGTGTGCCTGGCGGTGCAGCACGACCGCGACCTGGCCGCCACCCTGCACAGCACTGACCTGGAGCTGCACGCTCCGGTGCTGATGGATGACGACAGCGGCGACGCCATCATCCCCATCGACGAGCCCGAGGCTGTCGATGCGCCCGCCGAGTCCGAAGAAGACGCCCTGGCCCGCGCCATGGCTGAAGAACGCGCCGCCCAGGAGGAAGACGCATGAGCCAGGAACGCTACGGCATCCGCCGCTTCGCCCTGCTGAACACCGCCGGATATAGCCTGGGCCTGTTCCCGCTGGAGACCCCGCTGTCGATCTACGGCGCCAACAACCTGGGCAAGTCCGCGTCGATCAACGCACTGCAGTTCCCGATCCTGGCACGCATGTCGGACATGAGTTTCGGCAAGTACAGCCTGGAGCAGTCGCGCAAGTTCTACTTCGCCACCGATACCAGCTACATCCTGGTGGAAGTCTCCCTGCCCCACGGCCCGCACGTCATCGGTGTTGCCGGTCGCGGCCCGGGCGGCGGCTTCGGCCACCAGTTCTTCGCCTATCGCGGTGAGCTGAACCTGGAGCACTATCAGCGCGACGGCACCTGCCTGCGCCAGCGCGAGCTGTTCAACAGCCTGGAGCGCGAAGGCATCAAGGCCTACGAGCTCAAGCCCGATGAACTGCGCCGACTGCTGGTGGGTGGTCACACCTCCATCCCGCTGGACCTGACGCTGATCCCGCTGCGCTCCACCAGCGAGCAGAGCCTGAAGACCTTCCGCTCGCTGTTCATCAACCTGCTGCACATGCGCGAGATCACCGCGGCCAAGCTCAAGCAGCTGTTCCTCGATGCCTTCGAGCACAGCCTGCGCTCGGGCAGCGTGGACTACATCGCCGCCTGCGAAGAAGCCTTCCGCGACGTGCGCCGCATGGAGCAGGACTACCAGGCGCTGGTTTCCGCCGGCCCGTTGGTGGAGGCCCTGGCCAACGGCGTGTCGCAGCGCGAAACCCTGCGCGGCAAGCTGCATCGCATCTCGCCGTTGCTGGATTCGCTGCTGGGTACCTGGCAGGACTATTCCGGCGCCCGTCGCGAAGAACTGGTGATCCAGGCCGAGCACTACCGTGGCGAACAGGACGGCCTGCAGAACGAGCAGCGTGGCGGCACCCAGGAAATGATGCGCCTGGAACGTGCCATCACCGAGAACCAGCGCTGGCTGGGTGAGCTGGCGGTACTGAAGAACCGCTTCGCCCTGGTGGAAAATGCCAAGGTGCTGGAGCAGCAGCTGCTCGCCGCCAAGGATGCCCACGACGAACTGGCCGGCGCCCTCGCGCAGTCCCGCCAGTTCTCCGCGGAAGACCTGGACGAGCGCCTGCGTGATCTGGAGAAGCGCCTGAAGGCGGTCAAGCAGCAGCTCGACCATGCCGACAACAACAGCTACTCCCGTCTGCGCGAAGAGTTCTCCCAAGCCGACGTGGACCGCCTGATGCGCCTGTTCAATGGCCAGCTGTTCAGCCTGCCGCTGGGCGAGAAAGGTATCCAGCTGGACGACGGCGAAGCCTGGGTGAAAACCCTGGAAACCGTGCTTGATCAGTTCAAGGGCAGCCAGTTCGAAGTGCCGGGCCTGTCCATCGACCTGTCCCACATCGAGCCGCCGGCGCTGCAGGCGCTGGCCGACCGCGCCGCCCTGCGCGACCAGAAGGACCGCCTGGAGCGCGAGCTGAAGCAGCTCAAGACCCAGCAGTCCGTGGCCGCCGACCGCGCCGCGAGCAAGGCCCAGGCCGAGAAGCTGTACCAGGACGTGCTCGACGCCCAGAAAGCCCTGGAAGACTTCCGCAAGAGCCAGACCCTGGCGGCCGAAGAGCCCGCCAAACTGGAAGAACTGGCGCAGCTGGAAGCCACCCAGGACGAACTAAAACGCTCCGCCGATGCCTTCACCGAACGCGTCCAGCAACTCTCCGCCAAGCTCCAGCTGGTGGGTCGTCAACTCGCCGACCTGGAAGCCAAGGAACGTACCCTGGAAGACGCCCTGCGCCGTCGCCAGCTGCTGCCCGCCGACCTGCCCTTCGGCAAGCCGTTCATGGACCCGGTGGACGACAGCCTGGACAACCTGCTGCCGCTGCTCAATGACTACCAGGACACCTGGCAGGCACTGCAGCGCATCGACGGTCAGATCGAGGCGCTCTACGCTCAGGTACGCCTGAAGGGCGTGGCCAAGTTCGACAGCGAGGACGACGCCGAGCGTCGCCTGCAACTGCTGATCAACGCCTACGCGCACCGCCAGGACGAGGCACTGACCCTGGCCAAGGCACGTCGCGCGGCGGTCACCGACATCGCCCGTACGCTGCGCAATATCCGCAGCGACTACGACAACCTCGAGCATCAACTGGCCCTGTTCAACCGCGAAATCAACAAGCGCCAGGTATCCAACCTAGCGAGCTTCCGGATCGTCCTCGCGCCGAACAAGGAAGCCCTGCGCCACATCGACCAGATCATCCACAGCGCCGGCCAGTACGAGGAAGGCGAAACCCTTTCGGTGTTCGACCTGACCAACTCCAGCGACCAGGACGCGAAGAACGAGGAAGCCAAGGAGTACCTGGCACGCCTGGTGGCCGCCAACGGCAACCAGCTGGGTCTGAAGGACCTGTTCGAACTGGCCTTCGAGATCACCAAGGTGCACGGCCAGCCGGTCATCCATACGGACATCGATGGTGCCGCCTCCAACGGCACCACCATGACCATCAAGGCGCTGACCAACATGTACCTGCTGCTGCACCTGATGGATCGCGAGCAGGCCGGTCGCATCCGCCTTCCCTACTACCTCGACGAGGCGGCGGACATCGACGAGCGCAACCAGCAGGCGCTGATCGAGACCAGCCAGCAGTTGGGCTTCACGCCCATTCTCGCGTCGGTGAAGCCGCAGGTGTCGGCCAACGTCGCCATCGACCTCGAGGGCGGCAGCGGTCCGAACGGCATCTACATCGACGAGGCGGACTGGAAGTTCATCAAGCGTCGTGAGATGGCCAAGGCCACCCAGGACGCGACGGACGAGGCGGCAGAACCCGCCTGATACCTTCCCCGAGATAGCAAAAGGGCCGCAATAGCGGCCCTTTTGTTTGTTGCGGGGTTTACCTGGCCAAGGGGATCTTCGGCGCCCAGGTCAGCCACTCGTCCTCGGCATCATCGTGCAGGGCGAATGTCTGGCCGTTGAGCGCGCGGTTACCCATCTGCCCTTCGTTCGGTGTGGCGAAGGAAATCCCCCCTTCCACCATCGACTCCAGGGACTCGGTCCGCACCTTCACGCCATTGAACAGACTGGCATCCACCCCTACACCACTGGTGTGCCAGAAGCGGCTGCCACTGTGCACCAGGGGCGCATAGCGCGGCTCGATGAGCACCTGGATGAAGACACGGTCGGCAGTCTTGCCCAGTTCATAGGTGAGCACCTTGCCCACGGGGACTTCGCGGTAGCTGACGATCACACCCGGCTTGATCGAGCCGCGACGCGGCGCGCTAAGGGTGATGCGAAGGCCCTCCTGGCGCGCGATCGGGTCAGGCGATTCGGCAAGTGCGGTGAAGCGCGTCTGTGGGGCACCTGGCTTGCCCACAGGCAGGACTTCCAGGTACTGGCCGCTGACCAGGGTATCCAGGTTGGCAGTACGCAGCAGACCAAGCTCCGGTCGCACCACCCAGAACTGAGTGCCGGCACGCGCGATGCGATCCGCCGCCTGGGTCAGGCGCGCCTTGACCGTGACGCCGGAAAGGTCGCTGTTCAGGGTTACGGTTTCCACTTCGCCGACATCGATGCCCTTGAAGCGGATCGGTGTGCCTGCCTTGATGCCCTCCGCCTGCGGAATGACGATGTCGACCAGGGTACCCTTGACCACGGCCTGGGCCTCATCGTCGTACAGGGTGAAGCGGCGTGGCCGGGTAACCGGCTTGGCTTTCGGGTCCGGCGTGTCGAACGTGATACCGCCCGCCAGCAGGGTTTGCAGGGATTCGCTCTTCACCTCGACGCCGGACAGGCCGCCCTTGAGGGTAATGCCGCTGGAATTCCAGAAGCGGGTGGACTCGTTGACCAGCTTGGTGAACTCGGGCTCGATGTGGATGCCGATCACTACACGCTGCTGGTTACGCGAGAGCTGGTAGCTCTGCACACTGCCCACGCGCATCTGGCGGAACAGCACCGGGCTGCCGACTTCGAGGGAACCGAGACGCTCGCTGGTCAGCACCAGGTGCAGGCCGGGCGCATCGGTGTTCAGCGGCGGCGCCTTGGGACGCACCTTGAACTCACGGGTCGGCGTACCTTCCTTGGCGAAGCGCACGGCAATGTAGTTGCCCTTCACCAGGGCCTCGATGCCAGTGATGCCCGCTAGCGAGATCGAGGGTTTCACCGTCCAGAACTCGGTGCCCTCGACAAGGTAGTCTTCGGTGCGCGGTTCCATGGTCAGTTCTGCCGTGGCACCCGTGAAGTCCTTGTCCATATCGAGTTTCTTCAGGGTGCCGACCTGGACGCCGTTGTACATCACCGGGGTGTTGCCCGGGCTGAGGCCGCTGACGTCGTCCATCCGCAGCAGTACTCGAAGGCCGGCCTCGGCGGATTCGAAGCCGTCATACAGGCGGAACGGGATGCTGGGGTCGGTGGGTGGACTGTCCTGGCGGTGCTCCGGCGTAGAGAAGGCGATGCCGCCAGCCATGATGCTGAGCACAGACTCGGTGCGAATCTTCACACCCGACAGGCCCGCGGTGACATTGAGTCCGCTGGCATTCCAGAAACGTGTGTGCTTGCGCACCAGATGCGCATAGGGCTGTTCGATGTGCACCTTGATCTCGACGGTGCGCTGGTCTTCGGCCAGTTGGTAGCTCTTCACCTGGCCAACCTGGATCTGCCGGTAGTAGACCGGGCTGCCCTGTTCGAGCGAACCGAGGCGCTCGGCCTTGAGAGTGAGGTGAAGGCCGGGTAGCGAATCGGACAAGGGTGGAGGCTCAGCCAGCGCGGTATAGCGCCGCGTGGGCTCCCCCTTCACCGGGTCGATGGCAATGTAGATGCCGGAGACCAGGGTCTCCAGGCCAGTGACGCCGGCGAGCGATACGCGCGGACGTACCAGCCAGAAACGGGTTTCCTTGCTGAGGTAGGGCTCGGCCTCCTTCATCACTTCGACAGTCGCAATCACGCCCTTGATGTCTTCGCTGACATGCAGGTCGACCACCTTGCCGACCTGGATGCCCTTGTACATCAGTTGGGTCTTGCCGACCTGGATGCCGTCACCGTTCTCAAAACGGATCTGGATCTCGATGCCTGCTTCGCTCATGGCCTTCCATGCCAGCCAGAGGCCAATGATCAGCGCCAACAGTGGGAGGATCCAGATGGCGGACCAACTCGTGGTTTTACGGGTTTTGGGCGTTGGCAACTCAGGCATTCTCGTCGTCCATATCGGTGTTGTCCCAGATCAGCCTGGGGTCGAAAGTCACTGCCGCGATCATGGTGATTACCACGACGCTGGAGAAGGCAGCCGCCCCCAGGTTGGCTTCGATGCTGGCCACGTTGCCGAAGTTCACCAATGCCACAAGGATGGCAATGACGAAGATATCCAGCATGGACCAGCGACCTATCCATTCGATGAAGCGGTACATCAGGATGCGTTGTCGCGGCGACATGGGTAGCCGTCGCTGTACTGAGTAAAGCAGCAGCGCGATGCCCACCAACTTGAATGTGGGCACGAGGATGCTGGCGACGAAGACGACCAAGGCAATGGGCACCATTTCGGCGTGAATCAGTTCGAGCACACCACCCATGATGGTCGACGGGGCACCGTTGCCGAAGAAGTTGATCGTCATGATCGGCAGCACGTTGGCAGGCACATAGAGAATGGCCGCGGTAATCAGCAGTGCCCAGGTGCGAGTCAGGCTATTGGGGCGACGGGGGTGTAGACGCGCACCGCAGCGGCTGCAGGCGCCATGGTCGTCATCAGACTCGGGACGGTTCAACTGGTGGCACTCGTCGCAGACGATGATGCCGGCATCAATGGCGCGCATGGGCGTCTCCTTCGGCATCCAGCGCATCCCACACCTGGTGGGGCGACATGGTCACCTCGAGCCACACCTGGGCCAGCAGCAGGGCGATGAAACAGGCAAGGCCGATGCCCAGATGTAGATCGGCAAGATCGATCAGTTTGACGATGGAAACCAAGATGCCCATGAGGTAGACCTCGAGCATCCCCCATTCCCGCAAGTGGTGGTACAGGCGATAGAGCAGCAGTCCTAGGCCGAGGGCGCGGCGGGTACTGATGCACATCAGCACAATCAACTGGCAGAGCAGTTTGACCAAGGGGATGACCATGCTGCACAGGAACACCAGCACCGCGACACCTTCCATACCAGTGTTGTAGAGGCCTAATACCCCCGTCCAAACCGTGTCATGACTGGTCTGCCCAAGCAGATTGAGCTTCATGATGGGGAGGAAGTTGGCTGGCACGAACAAGAGCAGTGCAGTCAACACCAGGGCCATGGCGCGGCGCTCCATCTTCGAGCGATGCACCACCAGTTCGTAGCCACAGCGCGGGCAGCAGGCCTTTTGCTCTTCGCCGAGGTGTGGGTGACGCATCAATAGATCGCACTCGTGGCATGCAATCAAGTCGTGCAAGGGAAGTTCGGAAAGCGGTCGTTGTTCCGCCAGGTCGGGCATGGTGGCAAGGCTCTTTGGGTATCGCGGCTATTCTAGACGAGCGGAGCAGCGGCGGTGACGATTCAAGAGTTTCCGGGCGCAACCGCCTTCGACGCTGGACCGCATGCTTTTCTCGCGCCCAAAGACAAACCCCCGACCTGCTTTCGCGGGTCGGGGGTTTGGGATAGAAGCTTGACGATGACCTACTCTCACATGG
>NZ_BDMA01000034.1:0-182436 GCF_002003485.1 Metapseudomonas resinovorans | reverse complement strand
TGAGGTCTGGAGGTTAGCCTGATAGGTGTAAACCTATTTCAGGACTAGACAAGGCTGTTGGCCAATCAGGCCGCTTCGCCGTGCAGCTGGACGACTTTCGGGTGCTTCGGCGCCTGCTCCATCGCCGCGACATCCGCCTTCATCTGCTTGAGCAGGGCGAACATGTACAGCAGCAGCACCACCGAGAACGGCAGGCCAGCCAGCACAACCACCGTCTGCATCGCGGTGAAGTTGCCGGCGAACAGCAGGCCGATGGTCGCCAGGGTCACCACCACGGACCAGAAGATGCGCAGCCAGTTGGGCGCGTCTTCGTCCAGGTCGCCTTCCTCGCGGGACAGGTTGGCCAGCATCACCGAGCCGGAGTCGGCCGGGGTGAGGAAGAGCACGAAGCCGACGCAGATCGACAGGCCGATCACTGCCTTGGACCAGGGGTAGTGTTCCAGCAGCAGGTAGATGGACATCGCCGGCTGCTCCAGCGCCGCCTTGCCGAGGTCCGCCGCGTTCTGGTTCATCACCAGGTCGATGGCGCTGTTACCGAACACAGACAGCCAGGCCAGGGTGAAGCCCAGCGGGATCAGCAGCACGCCGCTGACCAGTTCGCGCACGGTGCGGCCACGGGAGATACGGGCCACGAACATGCCGACGAAGGGCGCCCAGGAAATCCACCAGGCCCAGTAGAACAGGGTCCACAGGCCCATCCACTCTTCGCTCTTGCCGGACTGGCCGGTGTAGACGTAGAGGTCGAAGGTCTTCAGCACCAGGCCGTTGAGGTAGTCGCCGAGGTTCTGCACGAAGCCGTTGAGCAGGTGCAGCGTCTGGCCAGCCAGCAGCACGAATACCAGCAGGCCGCTGAACAGGATGATGTTCAGGTTGGACAGGCGGCGGATGCCCTTCTCGATCCCGGATACCGCGGCCAGGGTAGCTACCGCGCTCATCACCAGGATCACCGCCAGCAGTGCACCCTGGCTGTGGGGCATGCCGAACAGGTACTCGAGGCCGGAGGAAACCTGCAGCGAACCGATACCGAGGTTGGTCACCAGACCCAGCAGGGTCACGAAGATGCCGAAGCAGTCCACCGCATTACCCACCGCACCCTTCATCCGGCGCTCGCCGAACAGCGGGTAGAGCGCCGAGCGCAGGGCCAGCGGCTTGTTGTGGCGGTAGGCGAAGTACCCCACCGCCAGGCCCACCAGCGCATAGATGGCCCAGCCATGCACGCCCCAGTGGAGGAAGGTCAGCTGCAACGCCTGGCGCGCGGCGGACTGGCTGCCCGGCTGGCCTTCCGGCGGATTGTAGAGGTGGTCGATGGGCTCGGACGCCGCGAAGTACAGCAGCGAAATGCCGATGCCCGAGGAAAACAGCATGCCGGCCCACGCGCCGTAGCTGAAGTCCGGACGGCTGTCGTCGGCGCCCAGACGCAGTTGGCCGTAGCGGGAGAAGGCGACATAGAGGACGAAGAACAGGTACGCGCCGATGGCCAGCATGTAGTACCAGCCGAAGCTGCGCGACAGCCAGGCCTGAGCCTTGCCGAGCACATTGCCGGCGTCTTCGGGGAACACGATCAAGGCAACCGTGAGCAGCATGATGAGCGCGGTGGATCCGTAGAACACGACCGGATTCAGGCGCACCTTCCCGTGATTTGTTGTTGTTGGAGCTTTACTCATTTGGAAATACCAAGGCAGTTAAAGCAGGCGCCCAATGGGCGCAACGGCAGACCGCGCCTGTGGCTGCGACGGGTGGCAACCGCCGGCCGAAGGCCTGAAATCAGGTGCGGCGAACTGCCGCATCCCGCTTCATGGTGCGCAGCTTATTCTTTGTTGTTTGAACGTTCAATAAAAATAAAGTAGCCTGATTTTCGACCTGTCCGGAACGGTTCCGGGAAGCGGAGGAAACCCATGCCAAAAGTCGGAATGCAGCCCCTGCGGCGCACCCAACTGATCCACGCCACACTCGAGGCGGTGGACCAGGTCGGCATGGGCGACGCCAGCATTTCCTACATTGCGCGGCTCGCCGGGGTTTCCAACGGCATCATCAGCCACTACTTCCAGGACAAGAACGGACTGTTGGAAGCCGCCATGCGCTTCCTCATGAACGATCTGCAGGGCGCGGTGCGCAAGCGCCGCGAAGCCATGCGCGACGACAGTGCGCGCGGCTACATCCGCTCGATCATCGACGGCAACTTCGACGAGACCCAGGTCAACGGCCCGGCCATGAAGACCTGGCTGGCGTTCTGGGCCAGCAGCATGCACCAGCCGTCCCTGCGCCGTTTGCAGCGCATCAACGACCTGCGCCTCTACTCGAACCTCTGCTGGCAGTTCCGCCGCGAACTCGATGTGGAAAGCGCCCGAACCGCCGCACGTGGCCTGGCCGCCCTGATCGACGGCCTCTGGCTGCGCGGCGCGCTCTCCGGCGAAGCCTTCGAAACCGAGCAGGCCCGCCTGCTCGCCTACGAATTCCTTGATCAACAACTGACCAAGCAGGCGGCCTGAGCCGCCCGCCTTGCGACTACAAGACCTAGAGAGGACAACCACCATGGCCCGATTCGAAGAACAGAAGCTCTACATTGGCGGCCGCTACGTCGACTCCACCAGTGGCGCCAGCTTCGAGACCATCAACCCGGCCACTGGTGAAGTCCTGGCCAGCGTCCAGCGCGCCAGCAAGGACGACGTCGAGCGTGCCGTCGCCGCTGCCGTCGAAGGCCAGAAAGTCTGGGCCGCGATGACCGCCATGCAGCGCTCGCGCATCCTGCGTCGCGCCGTGGATATCCTCCGTGAGCGCAACGACGAGCTGGCCGCACTGGAAACCCTGGACACCGGCAAGCCGCTGGCCGAAACCAAAGCTGTGGACATCGTCACCGGTGCCGACGTGATCGAGTACTACGCCGGCCTGATCCCCGCCATCGAGGGCGAGCAGATCCCGCTGCGTGAAACCAGCTTCGTCTACACCCGCCGTGAGCCGCTGGGCGTGGTCGCCGGTATCGGCGCCTGGAACTACCCGGTGCAGATCGCCATGTGGAAATCCGCCCCGGCCCTGGCCGCCGGCAATGCGATGATCTTCAAGCCCAGCGAAGTCACCCCGCTGACCGCGCTGAAACTGGCCGAGATCTACACCGAAGCCGGCGTACCGGATGGCGTGTTCAACGTCCTCACCGGCAGCGGCCGTGAAGTCGGCCAGTGGCTGACCGAACACCCGCTGATCGAGAAGATCTCCTTCACCGGCGGCACCTCCACCGGCAAGAAAGTGATGGCCAGCGCCTCCAGCTCCTCGCTGAAGGAAGTGACCATGGAACTGGGCGGCAAGTCGCCGCTGATCATCTTCGAAGATGCCGATCTCGACCGCGCCGCCGACATCGCCGTCATGGCCAACTTCTTCAGCTCCGGCCAGGTCTGCACCAACGGCACCCGCGTGTTCGTGCCGCGTGCCCTGCAAGCCCGCTTCGAGGACAAGGTGGTCGAGCGCGTGAAGCGCATCCGCCTCGGCAACCCGGAAGATGCCAACACCAACTTCGGCCCGCTGACCAGCTTCGCCCACATGGAAAGCGTGCTCGGCTACATCGAAGCCGGCCGCAAGGAAGGCGCACGCCTGCTGATTGGTGGCGAGCGCGTCACCGACGGTGAATTCGCCAAAGGCGCCTACGTGGCCGCGACCGTATTCAGCGACTGCACCGACGACATGACCATCGTCCGCGAAGAAATCTTCGGCCCGGTGATGAGCATCCTGGTGTACGACACCGAAGAAGAAGTGATTCGCCGCGCCAACGACACCGAGTACGGCCTGGCCGCCGGCGTCGTCACCCGCGACCTGGCCCGCGCCCACCGCGTGATCCACAAGCTGGAAGCCGGCATCTGCTGGATCAACACCTGGGGCGAGTCCCCCGCCGAAATGCCGGTGGGCGGCTACAAGCAGTCCGGCGTCGGCCGCGAGAACGGCCTGACCACCCTGGCCCACTACACCCGCATCAAGTCCGTACAGGTCGAGATGGGCGACTACTACTCGGTGTTCTGACCGATGCCAGTGCCCAGGCGGCCCGGGGCATACCGGGCCGCACCATAGAACAAGATGCCGTGCCCCGGAGGTGACTCCGGGATTTCTAGCAGGTAAGTCACATGTCCCAAGAATTCGATTACATCATCGTCGGCGCCGGTTCCGCCGGTAACGTGCTGGCCACCCGCCTCACTGAAGACGCCGATGTCAGCGTCCTGCTGCTGGAAGCCGGCGGCCCGGACTACCGCCTGGACTTCCGCACCCAGATGCCCGCCGCCCTCGCCTATCCGCTGCAGGGTCGCCGCTACAACTGGGCCTACGAAACCGACCCGGAACCCTACATGAACAACCGCCGCATGGAGTGCGGCCGTGGCAAGGGCCTGGGCGGTTCCTCGCTGATCAACGGCATGTGCTACATCCGCGGCAACGCGCTGGACTTCGACGGCTGGGCCAAGGCCCCGGGCCTGGAAGACTGGACCTACCTGGACTGCCTGCCCTACTTCCGCAAGGCGGAAACCCGCGACATCGGCCCGAACGACTTCCACGGCGGCGACGGCCCGGTGAGCGTGACCACGCCCAAGACCGGCAACAACCCGCTGTTCCACGCCATGGTCGAGGCCGGCGTGCAGGCCGGCTTCCCGCGTACCGACGACCTCAACGGCTACCAGCAGGAAGGCTTCGGCCCCATGGACCGTACCGTGACCCCGGAAGGCCGTCGTGCCGCCACCGGTCGCGGCTACCTGGACCAGGCGCGCAACCGCCCCAACCTGACCATCGTCACCCACGCCCTGTCCGACCGCATCCTGTTCAGCGGCAAGCGCGCCATCGGCGTCGCCTACCTCAAGGGCAACAACGACACGCCGATCACCGCGCATGCCCGCCGCGAAGTGCTGGTGTGCAGCGGCGCCATCGCTTCGCCGCAACTGCTGCAACGTTCCGGCGTCGGGCCGGCGGCCCTGCTGCGCGACCTCGACGTGCCGGTCGTACATGACCTGCCAGGCGTGGGCGCCAACCTGCAGGACCACCTGGAGCTGTACCTGCAGTACGCCTGCAAGGAACCGGTCTCGCTGTTCCCGGCCCTGCAATGGTGGAATCAGCCGGCCATCGGCGCGCAGTGGCTGTTCCTCGGCACGGGCCTCGGCGCCAGCAACCAGTTCGAAGCCGGCGGCTTCATCCGCACCCGCGAGCAGTTCGAGTGGCCGAACATCCAGTTCCACTTCCTGCCGGTGGCGATCAACTACAACGGCAGCAATGCGGTGAAGGAACACGGCTTCCAGGCCCACATGGGCTCCATGCGCTCGCCGAGCCGTGGGCGCATCCACCTGAAGTCGAAGGACCCGCGCCAGCACCCGAGCATCCTGTTCAACTACATGGCCCACGAACAGGACTGGCAGGAGTTCCGCGACGGCATCCGCATCACCCGCGAAATCATGGGCCAGCCGGCGCTTGACCCGTACCGTGGCCGCGAACTGAGCCCGGGCGCGAACCTCAAGTCCGATGCCGAGCTGGACGAGTTCATCCGTACCCACGCGGAAACCGCCTTCCACCCGTCATGCTCCTGCAAGATGGGCACCGACGACATGGCGGTGGTAGATGGCCAGGGCCGCGTGCACGGCATGGAAGGCCTGCGGGTGGTGGACGCGTCGATCATGCCGGAGATCATCACCGGCAACCTCAACGCGACCACCATCATGATCGCCGAGAAGATCGCCGACCGAATCCGTGGCCGCAAGCCGCTGGCGCGTAGCACCGCCGACTACTACGTGGCGGGCGCCAAGCCGGTGCGTGGCACGCCGGTTCGCAAGCTGTAAGACGGCAGCCTGAACGCAACGCCCCCCCGGGACCGTTGTAGGTTGGCGTAGAGCGCAGCGAAACCCAACGATGGGCGAGCCCGACACTCCGCTTGTTGGGTTTCGTTCCTCTACCCAACCTAGGACGCTGCGTCATGACAGAAGGCCCCTGGTGCAAATCACCAGGGGCCTTTTTCATTTCCGTGCCGCTGCCACCGCCGTTGTGGGAGCGAATTCATTCGCGAAATTACCTGCACATGGGCATCGAGCCACGCCGACTCCATGATCGGTGCGCGCAGCGCACCCTACGGTTAGCCAAGTGTCCGGCCCGGAAGGAAGAGCTTGCCGGGTAGGGTGCGCCGTGCGCACCGGCGCTAACGGCCCTACTCCGGCAAATCCTGCCGGATCATCCAGTGCCCGCTGGGCGGCATCAGGTGGCTGATATCGAAGCGTTGGAGGTTGTTCCGGTCGATGACCTCGATACGTGGGCTGACACGCTGCGGCGACTGCTTGCCCTCCAGCGCACGGATGGCCAGGTCTACCGCGACCCGCGCCTGGAGCACCGGCGAATCCGTGGGTGAGGCCAGCACGGAGCCGTCGGTGATGGCCTCTAGGACCCGTTCGGTGGCATAGAGCGATACCACCTGCGCTTTGTAACGGCTGCCACCCGCCCTTACCAACTGGCCGGCAAAGGCGGCGGCTTCGGCGTTGCCGAGGATGTAATCCAGCTCCGGCTCACGGGCCAGCAATTGGCGCACCAAAATGGCCTGGGTGGAACGGTCCACCGGGCCGTAGCCACCCGCTATCAGGGTCACCCCTCCCTGCGAGTCGAATTCCTTCAGGCCTCGCTCGGCGTCAGCGACCCAGCCGGCGTCCTCGGGGCCGGGCAACCAGCCCACGCGCACCGGGCGCCCGCCACTGTGCTCACGGATGTAGGTCATCGCCGCCTTGGCCATGTCGGCGAAATCCACCTGGGCTCGGGCGGTGATGCCCGGGCAGTCGATGCGATTGATCAGGTCGATCACCGGCACCTTGTCGCGATGCAGCAGGGCGATCTCGTCGCAGAGCCCGTTTGCGCTGATGGCGGCGATCACATAGGCATCGGCGGCCAGTTGGCCGCAGCGGGTCAGCTGCGCCCGCTGCATGTCAGGGAACTGATAGCCACCGGCCTCGTATACCCCAAGCTGTATGCCCTGGCGCTGCGCTTCCTCGTCCAGCCCCCAGGCCACGCCCCACCAGTAGCGGTCCATGCCATGGGGCAGCAGGGCGCAGATGCGCCAGGGCTTGCTCGCGCCGGTGAGCGGCTGGTAACTGGCGTCGCGACCATCCACCTCGACCTGCAACGGAAACCACTCCGCCGCGAAGCAGGGTGCCGCACTCAGCCAACTCAGCAGCAGGGCACAGAGGGTCCGCATGGGGACAATCCTTCCATGGCAGGGGTGGGGATGGTTCGGATACTGGCAAGCCTAGCAGCCGGATGCCACTGAGCCTTGGTCTATACCGGGTGGAAACGGAACCGACCCGAGCCTAAAGTGCGCAGGGTCCCATACGCAAGGATCGACATGGCCGAGCCCGTCTCCCTCGACGCCCGCACCGCCCGCATGCTGCCCTGGCTGGTGGCGGTGGCCTTCTTCATGCAGGCCCTCGACGGCACCATCCTCAACACCGCCCTGCCCGCCATGGCCCGCGACTTGGCCGAGGACCCGCTGCGTATGCAGTCGGTGGTCATCGCCTACATGCTCACTGTCGCCCTGCTGATTCCGGCCTCGGGCTGGATCGCGGACCGCTTCGGCACGCGCCGCGTGTTCTTTGGTGCAGTACTGCTGTTCAGCCTGGGCTCGTTGTTCTGCGCCCTGTCCGCCACCCTGCCGCAACTGGTGGGCGCACGGGTGGTGCAAGGCCTTGGCGGCGCGCTGATGATGCCGGTGGGACGGCTGGTGGTGCTGCGTGCCTATCCCCGCACGGAACTGGTGCGGATCATGAGCTTCATCACCCTGCCCGGCCTGCTTGGCCCGCTCATCGGCCCGACCCTGGGCGGCTGGCTGGTGGAATACGCCAGCTGGCACTGGATCTTCCTGATCAATATCCCGGTGGGCCTGATCGGTGGTTTCGCGGCATGGCGCTTCATGCCCGACCTGCGCGGTAGCGGACCGGTGCGCCTCGACCTGATCGGTTTCCTGCTCTTCGGCACCGCCATGGTGCTGATCACCATCGCCCTGGAAGGCCTGGGCGAACTTCAACTGCCCCACGTGCGGGTGATGCTCCTGCTGCTCGGCGGCCTGGCCTGCCTCGCCGTCTACTGGCTGCATGCGGTGCAGGTCGAACGGCCGCTGTTCGCGCCATCGCTGTTTCGCACCCGGACCTTCGCCGCGGGCATCCTCGGCAACCTCTTCTCGCGTCTGGGCAGCGGCGCCCTGCCCTTCCTCACGCCGCTGCTGTTGCAGGTAGCGCTGGGTTATCCACCGGCCCAGGCGGGAATGACCATGATCCCCCTGGCGCTCGCGGCCATGGCCGTCAAACCCGTGGCCAAGCCCTTGCTGGACCGTCT
This sequence comes from Metapseudomonas resinovorans, assembly GCF_002003485.1. GTDB lineage: Bacteria > Pseudomonadota > Gammaproteobacteria > Pseudomonadales > Pseudomonadaceae > Metapseudomonas > Metapseudomonas resinovorans_D. The sequence goes on along the minus strand of NZ_BDMA01000034.1, from coordinate 174,114 downwards.
CGGCTATCGCCGCCTGCTGCTCGGCAACACGGTGCTGCTAGGCATGATGATCGCCAGCCTGTCGCTGATCGACGCCAATACCCCCTATCCACTGCTGCTCCTGCACCTGGGTGCGCTGGGCGCGGTGAACTCGATGCAGTTCACCGCGATGAATACCGTCACCCTGCTGGACCTGGACGACCACCAGGCCAGCAGCGGCAACAGCCTGCTCTCGGTGGTGATGCAACTATCCATGAGCCTCGGCGTGGCGGTGGCGGCGGCGCTGCTCGGCGGCTTCGGCAAACCCGATGCGCCCAGCGTGCTGGAGGCCTTCCAGGCCACCTACCTGTGCGTCGGCGTGCTGACCCTGCTGGCAGCGGCGATCTTCTTCCAGTTGCCGGCGGACAGCGGCCGCGCCGTACGCCGGGTGCACAGCGATATCGACGAGTGACGGGGGAGGCGCGCAGGAGCCTGCTAAACTGCGCGCCATTTCGACTTCCAGGCCCGTCCCGTGACCACCACCGCCTTCTCCTCCCTGTCCCTCTCCGAGGCCACCCTGGCCAACCTGGAGACCCTGGGCTACCGCGACATGACGCCGATCCAGGCCCAGGCCCTGCCGCTGATCCTCAAGGGCCAGGACCTGATCGCCCAGGCCAAGACCGGCAGTGGCAAGACCGCCGCCTTCGGGATCGGCCTGCTGGAGCCGCTCAACCCGCGCTACTTCGGCTGCCAGGCGCTAGTACTCTGCCCCACCCGCGAGCTGGCCGACCAGGTGACCAAGGAAGTCCGCCGCCTGGCCCGTGGCCACGGCAACATCAAGGTGCTGACGCTCTGCGGCGGCGTTCCATTCGGCCCCCAGGTGGGCTCGCTGGAACACGGCGCCCACGTCATCGTCGGCACCCCCGGCCGGGTCCAGGAACACCTGCGCAAGGGCACCCTGGTGCTCGACGGCCTCAACACCCTGGTGCTGGACGAAGCCGACCGCATGCTCGACATGGGCTTCTACGACAGCATTGCCGACATCATCGGCCAACTCCCGGCGCGCCGGCAGACGCTGCTGTTCTCCGCCACCTACCCGGCCGGCATCGCCCAACTGGCCAAGACCTTCATGCGCGAACCGCAGCAGGTGAAAGTGGAGGCCCTGCACGACGACAGCCAGATCGAGCAGCGCTTCTACGAAATCGACCCGCGCCAGCGCATGGACGCCGTGCTGCGTCTGCTGCAAAGCAACCGCCCGCAATCCTGCGTCGCCTTCTGCCATACCCGTCAGCAATGCCAGGAGCTGGAAGCCCACCTGCGCGACAACGGCGTTTCCGCGCAATCGCTGCATGGCGACCTGGAACAGCGCGAGCGTGACCAGGTGCTGGCGCTGTTCGCCAACCAGAGCTGCAGCGTGCTGGTGGCCACCGACGTCGCCGCTCGTGGCCTGGACATCGCCGGCCTGGAAGCGGTGATCAACGTCGAACTGTCCCGCGACCCGGAAGTGCATATCCACCGTGTCGGCCGCAGCGGCCGCGCCGGCGAGAAAGGCCTGGCCCTGAGCCTGGTGGCACCGGCCGAAGCCAACCGTGCCCAGGCCATCGAAGACCTGCAACAATCGCCGCTCAACTGGCAGCGCATTGATGAGCTGATCGTGAAGAACCGCGATCCCCTGCTGCCGCCCATGGCCACCCTGTGCATCAACGGCGGTCGCAAGGAGAAGCTGCGCCCCGGCGACATCGTCGGCGCCCTCACCGGCGAAGCGGGGATTCCCGGCAGCCAGGTGGGCAAGATCGCCGTCTTCGACTTCCAGGCCTTCGTCGCGGTCGAGCGCAGCATTGCCAAGCAAGCGCTCAAGCGCCTCAGTGAAGGGAAGATCAAGGGGCGTTCCTACAAGGTCCGCATCCTCTAAAGGCTCAGACCCAGGACCTCGCGAGCTAGAGAAGAACAAGGCGCGAAACGTAGCGAAGCGGAGTAACTGCCGAAGGCTGGCCCGCAGGGCAAGCGCAGCGCGTCATGGCTGAGGATGCGGAGTTTACGAGTTGTAAATGACAAATCCGAAGCCATTCGCAACGCAGTTATTCCGACGCGCAGCAGGTCCTATCGGGGGCAGGTAGGCCGTGGCGGGCGAAGATGGCTCGATAGGTACCGTCTTCGCGCATGCTCTGCATGGCCTGGTCGAACTCTTCCACCAGTTGCCGATGCCGTGGATGGCTGCGACGCACCAGGATATGCAGGCCGTTCTCGCTGAGCGGCCGGGGCAGGAACTCCAGCTGCTCACGAATGCCTGCGAGTTCGCCATTGAGGTAGAAACGCGCCACCAGCTCGTCTTCCAGGGTTAGTTGCACACGTCCGGCGGCCAGCATCCGGGCGCCCATCTGGAAGTCCTTCACCGGCACCTTGTTCAGGCCCGCGTCGGCATCGAAACTCGGCAGGTAGCTGTAGCCGCGCACCACGGCAATGCTGGAACTTTTCAGATCAGGCGGCGCCTGGAACAAGGCATCGCTGCCCTTGCGCTTGAGGAAGAGGATGCGATTGGTCAGGTAGGGCTTGGAGAACTGGCCGTAGCCGGCTCGTTCGTCGCTGTACCAGGCATTGACGATCAGGTCGTAATCGCCGACCTGGACCCCGCGCAGGGCGCGAGCCCATGGCACCTGGACGAACTCGGGACGGTGGCCGGCGCGCTTGAGCGCGGTGCTCACCAGCTCGGTCGCCAGACCATTACCCGGCAGGCTGGCATCGGTGAAGGGCGGCCAGACATCGGCAGCCATGCGCAAGGTTTCAGCAGGGACACTCGCGGCGGCGAGCAGCAGGGCGAAGAAGGCAAAACCACAGCGTCGTCTCATGCGAAGGCATCCGAGAACAGGTCTGGCCGGCAGGTAGCCAAGACTGCACGAAAATTTCGGCAGCGACCAGATATCCGGTACTTCCGTACCTGATCCCGTTACGCCGCAATGTGACTCGCGCTGCGCGTCAGCATCGAATGCGACAGGGTGGCTGACAGCGTCACCCTCTGCCCTTAGGCTGTAGGCGGCAGCACAGCCGTACTCGGACATTCGCCTACAAGGCCCCTATGCCCTCGACCCGATTCACTCAAACGCTGCGCCGCCTCTGGGCGCTGGACAAGTTCAGCTACAGCCTGCGCGTCTTCGTCGCCCTCACCGGGAGCATGGCGCTGTGCTGGCAGCAGGATCGCCTGGATCTGCTGATCCCACTCTTCCTCGGCATCATCGCCAGCGCCCTCGCTGAAACCGACGACAGCTGGCAGGGCCGCCTGACGGCACTGCTGGTGACCCTCGGCTGCTTCAGCGTTGCCTCGCTGTCAGTGGAACTGCTGTTCCCTTATCCCTGGGTGTTCGTCAGCGCCCTGGCACTGGCCAGCTTCGGCCTGACCATGCTCGGTGCCCTTGGCGAGCGCTACGCCACTATCGCGTCGGCGACACTGATCCTCTCCGTCTACACCATGATCGGCGTCGACCAGCGTGGCGGCGTGCTCACCGATCTCTGGCAGGAACCCGCCCTGCTGGTGGCCGGTGCCGCCTGGTACGGCCTGCTCTCGGTGCTCTGGCAGGCGCTCTTCACCCACCAGCCGGTGCAGCAGAGCCTCGCCAGGCTGTACCGCGAGCTGGGGCAGTACCTCAAATTGAAATCAGCGCTCCTGGAGCCGGTGCGCCAACTCGATGTGGAAGCCCGCCGGCTGGAACTGGCACGGCAGAACGGCAAGGTGGTGGCGGCACTGAACGCGACCAAGGAAATCATCCTGCACCGGGTGGGCAATGGCCGGCCCGGCCCCAAGGTCAGCCGCTACCTCAAGCTGTACTTCCTGGCGCAGGACATCCACGAGCGCGCCAGCTCCTCCCACTACGCCTACAACGAGCTGGCCGAAGCCTTCTTCCACAGCGACGTGCTGTTCCGCTGCCAGCGCCTGCTGCGCCAGCAAGGCGGCGCCTGCCAGGCGCTGGGGCGTGCAATCCAGATGCGCCAACCCTTCGACTACCTGGATGGCGCCCAGGCCCTGGAAGACCTGAACAAATCCCTGGAGCACCTGCGCATCCAGAGCAACCCGGCCTGGCGCGGCCTGCTGCGCTCGCTCAACGCGCTGGCGCGCAATCTCGGCACTCTCGACCGCCTGCTCATCGACGCCAGCAATCCCGACGCCCTCGCCGAAGCCCAGGACGCCAGCCTGCTGGACCGCTCGCCAAAGGGACTGAAGGACGTCTTCGAACGCCTCAGGCAGAACCTCACACCGACGTCCCTGGTGTTCCGCCACGCGCTGCGTATGGCCGTGGCCTTGACCGCCGGTTACGGCATGCTGCACCTGATCCACCCCGAGCAGGGTTATTGGATCCTGTTGACCACGGTGTTCGTCTGCCAGCCCAACTTCGGCGCGACACGACGCAAGCTGGTCCAGCGGATCATCGGCACGCTGCTCGGCCTGGCGCTGGGCTGGGCGCTGTTCGACCTGTTCCCCAGCGCCCTGGTGCAATCGGTCTTCGCGGTGGTCGCCGGGGTGATCTTCTTCGCCACCCGCGCCACCCGCTATACCTTGGCCACCGCCGCGATCACCCTGATGGTGCTGTTCTGCTTCAACCAGATCGGTGACAGCTACGGCCTGTTCCTGCCGCGTCTGGTGGACACCTTGCTGGGCGCGCTGATTGCCGGCCTGGCGGTGATCTTCATCCTGCCCGACTGGCAGGGTCGCCGACTCAACCAGGTGGTGGCCAACACCCTCGTCTGCAACAGTCGCTACCTGCGGCAGATCATGCAGCAGTACGCCATCGGCAAACGCGACGACCTGGCCTACCGCCTGGCCCGGCGCAACGCCCATAACGCCGACGCGGCGCTGTCCACCACACTCTCCAACATGCTCATGGAGCCGGGCCACTTCCGGAAGGAAGCGGACATCGGCTTCCGCTTCCTGGTGCTCTCCCACACCTTGCTGAGCTACCTCTCCGCACTCGGCGCGCACCGCAGCGAGACCCCCGGCGAAGCCCTGACCCCAACGATCAACGAAGCCGCCGAACAGATTGCCGAGAGCCTGGATTGCATCGCCCAGGGCCTGACCGAGCGCCGCCCGATCAGCATCCATCGCGATGAGGAAGATGCACTCGCCAAGAACCTCGAGCAGCTTCCCGAAGACATGGACGACCGCCCCCGCCTGGTGCAGACCGAACTGGGACTGATCTGCCGGCAGCTGGGGGCGTTGAGGACGCTGGCGGCGCATTTGTTGAATGAGGGGAAGGTGGCTTAAGGGTCTCACGCGGAGGTGCAGATTCTTTGTAGGGGCGAATTCATTCGCCAAGCAGGCCGAAGGTCTGCCCTTCGCGACCACAGGGGGCAGCTGCGCCGCCCTTGGCGAATGAATTCGCCCCTACAGACTCAGAGCCACTGCGCGTCCCAGAACGGGTAGTCGCCGATCCGCTCCACCAGGCCCGCCCGCAATGGGTTGGCGACGATGTAGCGAGCCACCTTGCGAATGTCCTCTTCGCTGCGCAGAGCGTGGTCATGAAAGCCTTTCTGCCATATCGCCTGATGACCTTGAAGGCAGAAACCCAATTTCCGCGCCGATCTGCCCTTGAGCACCTTGATGATGGTCGACATGGAAATCGGTCCCTGAAGTTGAATCAACCAGTGCAGGTGATCCGGCATCAGCACCCAGGCTATGGAGTGGAGCAGGTTCTGCTCCTCCAGGCGTCGCATCTCGGTGATTACTAGGCGCGCACAATTGAAATCGCGGAACAGCGGCCTGCGCGCTTCAGTAGTCGTGGTGATGAGATAGATCTGACCAACGCGTGAAACGCGGCCCTTGAGGAGATCGTCACTCGGCATGTCCATTGCCCTTGTTGTTCTGAAGGCAATGACTTTATGGCCCACGCAGCCGGATATGGGCTGCCACGCAGTGGCGAAAGGGATGATCCAGGCCGAGGAAATTGCCTGTGGGGGCGAATTCATTCGCGAAGCAGACCGCAGGTCTGCCTTGTATTCCTCACAGGGGCCGCTTCGCGACCCTTAGCGAATAAATTCGCCCCCACAAAGTAGCGGTCCACCCATCAGTCCTCCCCCATCAACTCCCTGATCGTCTCACCCACCTTCCGCACTGCCGCTTCGATGGCCGGGGTCGGTTTGGAGGAGTAGTTCATCCGCAGGCAGTTCCGGTACTTGCCGGAGGCGGAGAAGATGCTGCCGGCGGCGATCTGTACGCCTTTGGGCAGCAGGGCGCGGTTCAGGCGCAGAGTGTCGAAATCCTCGGGCAGTTCCACCCACAGCATGAAGCTGCCCTGGGGCCGGCTGGCGCGGGTGCCTTCGGGAAAGTAGCGCATCACCCAGTCGATCATCTGGTCGCGGCTGTGCTGATACTGGGTTCGCATGCGCCGCAGGTGCGGTTCGTAGTGGCCCTTGCCGATGAATTCGGCCAGCGCCAGTTGCGGCTGGGTCGCCGTGGCACCGGTGGAGATGTATTTCATGTGCAGCACCCGGTCGAGGTAGCGACCGGGGGCGATCCAGCCGACGCGGATGCCCGGCGCCACGGTCTTGGAGAAGGAGCTGCAGAGCAGCACACGGCCGTCGTCGTCGAAGGACTTGATGGTTCGCGGACGCGGGTATTGGTAGGCGAGGTCGCCGTACACATCGTCTTCCAGGATTGGCACGTCGTAGCGCTGGGCCAGGGTGACCAGGGCGCGCTTGCGTGCCTCGGGCATGATGTAGCCCAGCGGGTTGTTGCAGTTCGGGGTGAGCTGGATCAGCTTGATCGGCCACTGTTCCAGGGCCATTTCCAGTGCTTCCAGGCTGATGCCGTTGAGCGGGTCCGTGGGCAGTTCCAGGGCCTTCATGCCGAAGCCCTTCAAAGTCTGCATGGCGCCGTGGAAACTCGGCGAATCCACGGCGACTATGTCCCCCGGCTCGCAGGTGGAGCGGATCGCCACCGACAGCGCTTCATGGCAGCCGGTGGTGATGACGATATCGCTGGAGGGGATCTGGCAGCCGGAATCCAGCGCCAGGCGCGCCACCTGTTCGCGCAGCGCTTCGGTGCCGTAGATGCTGTCGTAGTAGAGGCCGCTGCCGTCCTGGCGCCGGCTGATCTGGCCGAGGCTGCGCAGCAACGGTTTCAAGGTCGGGCTGGTGATGTCCGGCATGCCACGGCCGAGCTGCAGGACGTTGTCCTTGGCGCTGCGCTTGATCAGGTCGAGTACGTCATTCCACTGCGACACATCCACCGGCCGTTGCGGCGCCCGGCTCATCGCCGGCAGCGCGGGTGTCTGCCGACGCGGCGGCACGAAGTAGCCGGACTTCGGCCTGGGTTCGGCCAGGCCACCGTCCTCGAGAATCCGGTAGGCCTGCTGCACCGTGCTCAGACTCACGCCGTGCTCCAGGCTCAGGGCGCGTACCGACGGCAGGCGGTCGCCGGGGCGGTAATAGCCCTGTTCGATGCGTTCACCGAGGGTTTCGGCCAGCTTGATGTAGAGCTTCATGACAGTCTCCCGAATCGGCGTGAACACACAGCAGAACCATTACAGATGGATGCTGACCTGAGGATTCAGATAGGAAACCACGCAATCTGTATGAAGAAAATATACAGATCGTGAATCTGTATTGAGAATTTGCCGACGGCCATCATGTTCCCACCCCGATCCACCACAGGGCATGAGGAACGCAATGATGAACGGCCTGAGCGATGTACGACTGACTCTCCACGCACGGGAACTGGAACAGGAGCAGCGCACGCCTGTATCCCCCGCCCCCACGCAGTCGGGCAACTTCTGGGACCGTTTCTGGATGCGCCTGCAAACGCGCCGCAAGCTGCTGGAGCTGGATGACCACGCCCTGCGGGACATCGGACTGACCCGCGAACAAGCGCTGGAAGAGGCCCTCAAACCCTTCTGGAAAGTCTGAACGCCGGAGCGGACACGCGCTCGACCGAGTAAGTCCAAGCAACCGTCAGGGCCAGGGCTTCCAGTCGCGAGAAGGCTTGTTCAACGGTACTTGCAGGCCCTGGAAGCCGGGTTGTGCCTGGAGCTTGCGCAAACCTTCGGCGAGTCGCTTGTCCACGTACTTGCCACGGGGGTTGTCCGGCACCAGCCAGCGCACCGGATAGAGACCGAAGTCCTGGGCACGCAGTTGTTCACGCAGGCCCAGGCGATCGACTTCGTGTTCGGTCTCGTTCACAGCGAAGACGTAACCGTCGATGCGCCCGCGTACCAGCTTCTGCAGGCTGCCCTCGATGCTGTTGCCGGACAGCGCCGGAAAACCCAGCCAGGGCGCATGGGCACGATCTGTCTCGACCTGGTAAGGAAACGCCAGGCTGCGCAGGGCGGGGGTCACGACCGGCGCGGCGAGCTGTTCCTGCAGTTCATCGACGCGCCAGCTTTGCCCCAGCAGGGGCTGCAGCTGTGCCTGTTGCCCGGCATCGAGACCACTGGCGGCCAATCGCTCGGCGCTGAGCATATGGGCCGGGTCGAGCAGTTGGGCCACGTTCAGGCTGTTGGCACGCCGGGTGAACAGGCCGAAGCGCACCTCCCAGAGCAGACCAGAGCCGTAGCGCAATCCGGCCGGCAGGCGCGGCAAGTTACCGAGAAAGGGCACCTGGAATTCGCACTCACCGTTCTGCAGCAGGTGAAAGGTGCGGGCGAACGGGATGATCTGCAGGTCGAAGTCGATGTCCGGGAGTTGCTGGTCAATGGCGCGGACCAGGTCCAGCAGGGGGCCGGTGCCATCCGCCTCGGCCAATCCGGGCACTTCGGCCACCGCCACCCGCCATTGCTCGGCGGCCGCGACGGTGCTGGCCCAGCACAGGCACAAACTGAGGCACAGCAACGAGAGTCGGCGCATGGATCACCCCGGCGGAGCGGTACGCCTGAGTATAGGTGCGCCCTCTAGCGCAGCAGGCTGGCCATGCGCTGGATCGCATCCTGATGGGCGGACACCAGGGCCAGGCCGCCGCCGGCGTCCAGGGCATTCAGCGGAGGCGCCAGCTTGCGATAGGCGGCTAACTGTTCGATGGCTGGCAAGCGCGCCTGTCGGCCTTCATCGCGCAAGGCATGGAAGAGTCCCAGGTTGACCAGATCAACCAGCCCGAGCCGGTCGCCCGTGTCGACGTCCCACTGCCTGGCGCTGCGCACGACGTCGATGTAGCTCTGATCCACGGCCCATTTCTTCAGCACGATTACACTCAGGGACTGGCCGTATTCCTGGCAAAGACGCGTGTAGACCTCCGGACTCGGGACCTGGCTGGCGTCCTTGAAAGCGGAGAGCACCGCCAGGTCGCCGACATCGCAAAGCAGGCTGGCCAGCATTGCATGGTCCGGCGAGGTGAAGCCCAGGGGGCGGGCAAGTACCGCGCTGATCGCCGCATGGCGCGTGAGGCGTCCCCAGACGCCGATGAACAGCTGCTTGTGGGCGGCGCTGTGGAGGGTGAAGAGACTTTTCAGGCTGTGGATCAGGGTGATGCGGTCCACCTCCTGCAAGCCAAGCAGGCGGATCACGTCCTCCAGCGTCCGCGGTGGCGTGCTGGAACGGAACATGATGCTGGAGGCATGCTTCATCAGCAGTGCGCTGAGCGCCGGGTCCTTGCTGATGACCTGCTTCAACCGGGCGACGGAGACGTTCGGATCGGCCAGGGCGCGGCGGATGTCCAGGGTGATCATCGGCAGGCTGGGCAGTTGTTCTTCGCCATTCATCAGCTGCGTGACCACCTTGCGGTAGATCGAGTAATCCGACTCTGCTGCGTTCAACACGGTTCTCCCCTTTTTTTGTGGCCGCAGTGTAGCCACACGCCTTCCCGGCGCCCATGGGAAACCGCCTGCAATCGGACAGATTGTTCAGGGGAGCGGCACGCCGTAAGGCTTGGCGAGTTTCTTCAGCCGACCATCGGCGCGCATCTTCTTCAGCACGCGACCGATATCGTCACGCAGTTGCCGGTGGGAGTCGCCCCTCGGCAGGGCAAAGTAGCCGACCTGGGTATCGATCACCGGCGTGAGTTTGCGCACCTGAGCGTCGATACCCAGCTCGTCGATGCGCGGACGGGAATCCCGTTCGTTGCTGGCGACGAGATCGACCCGGCCCGCCATCAGCAGCCTGAACGCCAGTTCGACCGAGGGCGTTACGTGCTGGTCGAGCTGGCCGCGCATGGCCTCGAAGCGCTCACCATAGATCCAGCCGTGAATGATGGCGATGCGTTTTCCCTTCAGGCTTGTCAGGGTGCCGTCCCAGGTCACCGGCGAGTCACTGCGCGCGTAGAACACCACGCTGTCGCGATAGAAACCGGGTTCGGCGAACTGGAAGCGCAACTCCCGCGCGGCCGTGCGGTAAGGGCCGATCAGCACATCGGCGCGCCCCTCTTCCACGAGCTTCTGGGCGCGGGCCCAAGGGTAGCTTTCGAAGCGCACCTGATCGCCCAGGTCCTTGGCGATCGCGCGCATCACATCGATGCCCAAGCCGCTGGGGACTCCTTTGGCATCGAGAACATAGAGACCGGGGAATTCAGTACCGACCGCGAGCAATTCGCGGCCATTGGCGAAGGGGACCAGGCCCAGCACCCAGAGAATGACGCAGAGGGTGCGAAAACTCGGACGCATGTCCGCGGGCCTCGGTCTGCTGCTACTTCAGAGCCTAGCAGCCGGCGTTGCGCTCAGCCCGGCAGTTCACTCCAGGTGAGGTACACGCGCAGGTCGAACTCCAGCTGATGGTAGCCAGGCAGCATGTGCTCGCAGAGTTGGTAGAAGGCCTTCGTGTGATCGCGCTCTTTCAGGTGCGCCAGTTCGTGGACCAGGATCATCTGCAGGAACTCCGGGGCCGCTTCCTTGAACAGCGAGGCGACGCGGATTTCCTTCTTCGCCTTGAGCTTGCCGCCCTGCACCCGCGAAATCGCGGTGTTCAGGCCAAGGGCCTTGTGCACCACATCGAGCTTGTTGTCGTAGAGCACCTTGTCTGGCGCCGGGGCGTTGCGCAGGTGCTCCTGCTTCAGGGTCATGGCGTAGCTGTACAGCGCCTTGTCGCTCTGCACTTCGTGGCGGCCCGGATAGCGGCGCTCCAGGTACTCAGCGAGGCGGCCGGCGGCCATCATCTGCGCCACCTGTTCCTGGAGGTGCGCTGGGTAGCCACGGAGGTACTTGAGACTGGTCATGACAAGGCAGGTGGGAATGGAAGGCGCGACAGTCTACCCGAGCACAGCGTTCGGCGAGCGCCTTCCAGACAAGTCGACCGCACCTCGAAAAGTTCCCTGGCGCTTTGCGACGCAGTTCAATTTTCGAGCAAATTCCCTCTCGAGTGAGCCACGCGCATCGCTGATAGCACCGAGCCAGAGCCTTTCAAAAAACCGGCGCGGCTGATGGGAAAATTTCCTTATCCATCAAGGGCGGTCATTTCCGGCCGCTTTCGGCCACCCCCATAAAGGCAATATCGCAATACTGGCCAATCCCGATTTAGACATAATTTTGACGCCAATATGCCGACAATCGGTAACTGACAACCCGCCAGCGCCTTCGTATAAAGCGCTCGCGAGACGGCCAAACGCCTTCGGACGAAACGGCAGGCAACTGCCACCAGCAACCTTCACTTTTGGTTCGAGCGACTTTGGCCGGAACGCCGTCCTGCACCTGTGCGACGTGGATTCGCAGCGCCCGACCGGAAGTTCCTTTCGAGAACTCCGTCATGATCGACCTTTCCACCTGGAACCTGACCCTGCCCGTAGGTGTGCCCGCCGTCACCATCGATACGCCCCTGCTGGTGGGTGGCTACCGCGACTATTACTTCCAGAACGACAGCACCACCGTCCGCTTCTGGGTGCCGGTCAATGGCACCACCACCGCCAATGCGACCTACCCACGCAGCGAGTTGCGCGAAACCTATGCCGACGGCAAGCTGCGCAACTGGACCTACCCCAGCGCCGACAACCTGCTCAGCGCCAACCTCGCCGTCAGCCAGGTGCCCTCCACCGGCAAGCTGGTAATCGGCCAGATCCATGCCCATGGCAGCACCAGCCCACTGCTCAAGCTGGAGTATCAGTTCAAGACCAAGACGCAGACCGCGAACATCGTCGCGAAGGTGCGCAACTCGCCGACCGAGGAAACCAGCACGGTGATCCCGCTGCTCAGCGGCATCCCCCTGAACCAGCGCTTCAGCTATGTGATCGACCTGTCGCCGAATGGCCTGCTCAGCGTCATGGTGAATGGCAGCCTGTGGAGCCAGCAGCTCTCCACGGCGTGGGCGCCGAAGCCGCTGTATTTCAAGGCAGGGGTGTATGCGCAGGACAACGAGGGGTATGAGACGGAAGCGGGCGCGGCGACCTTTTACAGCTTGAAGATCGAGCATCGGGCGCCCTAAGCCCTCACCCCCGACCCCTCTTCCTGATGGAGAGGGGTGACTCGCGCCTGAAGCTTTGGCGCCTGCCGGCACGTTCGGAGTGGTTTCGGGGGAAGGCGCTCAATCGTGGCACGGTTGAGTTCCCCTCGCCCTTCAGGGAGAGGGGCTAGGGGAGAGGGTGGCGGACTCAAGGCACCGAGCCAGAACCTTCGCATCCGTCAAAACGCAGGGATCACCCGCCAGATAGCTGCGATACACCCTCAGCAGGTCCCCCTCGCTGATCCGGCAATTGCCCGCCGGGCACTGGCTGGCGAACTCGAAGCGCCCGGTGGGCGGGTCGGCCAGGCGGATTTTCAGCGACGGCCAGCCCGCCGGCTTGGCCGCCGAGGGCGTGAACAGCCAGGCACCCTTGCGCTGCACCAGGGCGTCGCCGGCTTCTGCGTAGTCGAAGACGAACATCAGGGTGCGCGAGGTCTTGGTGGTGCAGTCAGTGCGATCCAGGCACTGCTGCGGATCGCTGGATACCGGCTCGGGCGGCGGCACGGGGGCCACTGGTGGTTGGCCGGCACATCCTGCGAGCAGCAGGGTAAAGCCCATCATCAGGGGCAGTCTCATCGGAAACTCCTGTTGCCGGATACGAAAGAGCCCCGCAGTGCGGGGCTCCTCGTGAAACGCTAAGGGATCAGTTGACCTTGGCGGCCAGCTCGCCCTTGGCGTAGCGCGCGAACATGCCTTCCAGGGAGATCGGCTTGATCTTGGAGGCGTTGCCGGCGGTGCCGAAGGCTTCGTAACGGGCGATGCAGATGTCACGCATGGCTTCGACGGTCTTGGCGAAGTATTTGCGCGGGTCGAACTCGGCCGGGTTCTTGGCCAGGAAGCTGCGGATGGCACCGGTGGAAGCCAGGCGCAGGTCGGTGTCGATGTTCACCTTGCGCACGCCGTACTTGATGCCTTCGACAATTTCCTCGACCGGCACGCCGTAGGTTTCCTTAATGTCGCCGCCGAACTCGTTGATGATCGCCAGCCAGTCCTGCGGAACGGAGGAAGAACCGTGCATCACCAGGTGGGTGTTGGGGATGCGCTTGTGGATTTCCTTGATGCGATCGATGGCGAGGATGTCACCGGTCGGCGGCTTGGTGAACTTGTAGGCGCCGTGACTGGTGCCGATGGCGATGGCCAGGGCGTCCACCTGGGTCTTCTTGACGAAGTCGGCGGCTTCTTCCGGATCGGTCAGCATCTGGCTGTGGTCCAGGATGCCTTCGGCGCCAACGCCGTCTTCCTCACCGGCCTGGCCGGTTTCCAGGGAGCCCAGGCAGCCCAGCTCACCTTCCACGGACACGCCGCAGGCGTGGGCGAAGGCAACGGTCTGCTGGGTGACGCGGACGTTGTAGTCGTAATCGGACGGGGTCTTGCCGTCTTCGCGCAGGGAGCCGTCCATCATCACGGAGGAGAAGCCCAGCTGGATGGAGCGCTGGCAGACGTCGGGGCTGGTGCCGTGGTCCTGGTGCATGCACACCGGGATGTGCGGGAATTCTTCGATAGCAGCCAGGATCAGGTGGCGCAGGAAGGGCGCGCCAGCATATTTGCGAGCACCCGCGGAGGCCTGCACGATCACCGGGGAATCGGTCTTGTCGGCCGCTTCCATGATGGCGCGCATCTGTTCCAGGTTGTTGACGTTGAAAGCCGGTACGCCGTAGCCGAATTCGGCGGCGTGATCCAGCATCTGGCGCATGCTGATGAGTGCCATGGTGTTTCAGTCTCCCGATTGGGTGGGCTGTCAAATTACAAAGCCTGCCGCAGGGGCAGGCCGGGTTCAAGGTCCCGGGGAGGAGCGGTCATGCGCCCGCCCCCGGGGAAAATCAATCTTTTCCAGAGCCTGTTCACACTCTAGCGAGCTAGAGAAGAACAAGGCGAAAATGGCTGAGGAAGCGGAGTTTACGAGCTGTAAATGAGCATTCCGAAGCCATTTTCAACGCAGTTATTCCGACGCGCAGCAGAGCGTGAACCGGCTCTCAAGGCGCCTTGCAGCCACGACCAATCAGATCATCGGTCGCCGCCCAGTAAACCAGGCCTTCATCACCCTTGGTGTGGAAGGCGAGGTTGCCGTCGGTGTAGAGCGCGCCGGAGCCCGAGGGTTCCCGCTTGAGGCGGTGGACGATATCGCCGCCGCCCAGGCGCAAGTCGACGCTCTCCTGGCTCGCATCGCTGAAACGCCAGAGCACTTCGGTCTGGCTGTCGCACACCCAGCGGGTCCAGTCATCGCTGGGGACCTGCTGGCCGGCGCAACCGGCCAAGAGCGCGCAGCCGGCGAGGGCGAACCATCCTTTCATCCACGTCTCCTTGGGGGATGGCTCCGGCCATCCGCGCACCGCTCCGTCATGGGCAGTGCTGTTGTCCTTCGTTACTCGCAGTGGGGTCGCCACTGGCCTGAGCCTCCACCCGTTGGTCATCCTGATTGCTCGGGACTATCACCTGGGGCGGGCTCATCACTTCACAGGTGCTGGACGGTTTGCCACCGGCACAACCCCAGAGTCCAGCACACAGAATCAGCAGAATCGCAGCGTAGCGCATGGCAGGCACTCCTCTTTGCAATCCCCTATCAAGGGACCACGGGGGCCTGCCATGGTTTAGGCCTTTTACTTGGCGCGTTGCTCCAGCACCTCCACGGCCGGCAGCACTTTACCTTCGACGAACTCGAGGAAAGCACCACCACCGGTGGAGATGTAGGAGATCTGTTCGTTCACGCCGTACTTGTCGATTGCTGCCAGGGTGTCGCCACCACCAGCGATGGAGAAGGCAGGGCTTTCGGCGATGGCCTGGGCCAGGACCTTGGTGCCGTTGCCGAACTGGTCGAATTCGAACACGCCTACCGGACCGTTCCAGAGGATGGTCTTCGAGGACTTCAGCAGCTCGGCGAACTGGGCAGCGGTCTGCGGGCCAATGTCCAGGATCATGTCGTCGTCGGCCACGTCGGCGATTGCCTTGACGGTAGCAGCGGCGCTTTCAGCGAATTCCTTGGCGACGACCACGTCCACCGGCAGCGGCACGCTGACTTTGGCGGCGATGGCCTTGGCGGTGTCGACCAGGTCGGCTTCGTACAGGGATTTGCCCACCTTGTAGCCGGCAGCGGCGAGGAAGGTGTTGGCGATGCCGCCACCGACGATCAGCTGGTCGCAGATCTGCGACAGCGAGTTCAGCACGTCGAGCTTGGTGGAAACCTTGGAGCCGGCAACGATGGCGGCCATCGGGCGGGCCGGGTTGCCCAGGGCCTTGCCCAGGGCGTCCAGCTCGGCAGCCAGCAGTGGGCCAGCAGCAGCGACCTTGGCGAACTTGGCCACGCCGTGGGTCGAGCCCTCAGCGCGGTGGGCGGTACCGAAGGCGTCCATCACGAAGACGTCGCACAGGGCGGCGTACTGCTGGGCCAGCTCATCGGCGTTCTTTTTCTCGCCCTTGTTGAAACGCACGTTCTCGAACAGCACGACCTGGCCGGGGGCAACGTCGACGCCGCCCAGGTAGTCAGCCACCAGCGGCACTTCGCGGCCCAGGGCCTTGCTCAGGTAGTCGGCCACCGGCTTGAGGCTGTTCTCTTCGGAGAACTCGCCTTCGGTGGGACGGCCCAGGTGGGAGCAGACCATTACCGCCGCGCCTTTCTCCAGTGCCAGCTTGATGGTCGGCAGGGAAGCGAGGATGCGCGCATCGCTCTTCACGACGCCGTCCTTCACCGGCACGTTGAGATCCTCACGGATCAGCACGCGCTTACCCTGGAGGTCGAGGTCGATCATTTTCAACACGGTCATGGGGTCAGTCCTTCACGGGGGCTGGTTGTTAACGAGAGGCAGCGGAAACCCGCAGATAGTGGTCTGCGGTGTCGAGCATACGGTTGGCGAAGCCCCATTCGTTGTCGAACCAGGCCAGCAGGTTGACCAGGCGCGGGCCGGACACGCGGGTCTGGCTGCCGTCGACGATGGCTGAATGGGGATCGTGGTTGAAATCGCAGCTGGCGTGGGGCAGCTCGGTGTAGGCCAGAAGCCCCTTCAGCGGACCGCTTTCGGCGGCCTCGCGAAGCACGCGGTTGATCTCGTCGGCCGAGGTGTCACGGGCGGTCTGCAGGGTGATATCCAGGCAGGACACGTTCACCGTCGGCACGCGGATCGCCTTGGCCTGGATGCGCCCAGTCAGTTCTGGCAGCAGGCGCTCGATACCACGGGCGAGGCCGGTGGACACCGGGATCACCGACTGGAACGCAGAGCGGGTGCGGCGCAGGTCTTCGTGGTGGTAGGCATCGATCACGGGCTGGTCGTTCATCGCCGAGTGGATGGTGGTAATGGAGACGTACTCCAGACCCACGGACTCGTTGAGAAGTTTCAGCAGCGGCACACCGCAGTTGGTGGTGCAGGATGCGTTGGACACCAGTTTCTCGGTGCCGGTCAGGCTGTCCTGGTTGACGCCAAAGACGATGGTGGCGTCGATGTCCGATTCGGTCGACATCGGCTGGGACAGCAGCACACGTGGCGCGCCGGCAGCCAGGAAACGCTCGGCTTGCTGGCGGTGGGTGTACTGGCCAGAGCACTCCAGCACCAGGTCCACGCCCAGGGCGGCCCAGTCGATGCCCTCCGGCTCGGCGTGGCGCAGCACCTTCACGCAGTCGCCGTTGATGTGCAGGCAATCGCCATCCACCCGCACTTCGCCAGGGAAGCGGCCGTGGGTGGAGTCGAAGCGGGTCAGGTATTCGATGCTGGCCTGGTCGGCCAGGTCGTTCAGCGCGACGATCTCGAAGCTCGCCCCGCCACTGCGCTCATGGAGCGCGCGCAGCACGCAACGGCCAATGCGGCCGTAGCCGTTGAGGGCGACTTTGAAGGGGCGGTTGCTTGGCATGGTGCGCTCGCAGGGCCGGGAAGGAAGAAGAAAACCCGTTGGAGCGAGCTTGCTCGCGAAACAAACGCTTCGCGAGCAAGCTCGCTCCTACCAACGGATCAGACGTCCAGCAGTTCTTCGGCGGTGCCGACGATGTTGTCGACGGTGAAGCCGAAGTGCTCGAACAGAGCGGCGGCCGGCGCCGACTCACCGAAGGTGGTCATGCCGATCACGCGGCCTTCCAGGCCGACGTACTTGTACCAGAAGTCCGCGTGGGCAGCTTCGATGGCGATACGCGCGCCAACCTGCACCGGCAGCACGGCCTGCTTGTAGGCGGCTTCCTGCTGATCGAACAGGCTGGTGGACGGCATCGACACCACACGCACCTTGCGGCCGGCGGCGGTCAGCGCGTCGAAAGCCTGCACAGCCAGGCCCACTTCGGAACCGGTGGCAATCAGAATCAGCTCGGGCTCGCCGTCGCTGTCCTTCAGCACGTAGCCACCACGGGCGATGTTCGCCACCTGGACGGCATCACGAGCCTGGTGGGGCAGGTTCTGGCGGGAGAAGATCAGCGCGCTCGGGCCGTCGTTGCGCTCGACGGAAGCCTTCCAGGCCACGGCGGATTCCACCGCGTCGGCCGGACGCCAGGTGTTCAGGTTCGGGGTGCAGCGCAGGCTGGCCAGTTGCTCCACCGGCTGGTGGGTCGGGCCGTCTTCGCCCAGACCGATCGAGTCGTGGGTGTAGACGAAGAGCACGCGCTTCTTCATCAGCGCGGCCATGCGCACGGCGTTGCAGGCGTATTCCATGAACACCAGGAAGGTGGCGCCGTAGGGAATGAAGCCGCCGTGCAGGGCGATGCCGTTCATGATGGCGCTCATGCCGAACTCGCGCACGCCGTAGAACAGGTAGTTGCCGGAAGCGTCCTCGGCGGACACACCCTTGCAGCCCTTCCACAGGGTCAGGTTGGAGCCGGCCAGGTCAGCCGAGCCGCCGAGGAATTCCGGCAGCAGCGGGCCGAAGGCGTTCAGGGCGTTCTGGCTGGCCTTGCGGCTGGCGATGGTTTCGCCCTTGGCGGCGACTTCCGCGATGTAGGCATCGGCCTTGGCGGAGAAGTCAGTCGGCAGCTGGCCCTTGATGCGGCGCTGGAACTCAGCGGCCAGTTCCGGATGGGCGGCGGCGTAGGCGGCGAAACGCTCGTTCCACTCGGCCTCGCGGGAGGCGCCGGCGGCCTTGGCGTCCCACTCGGCGTAGATGTCGGCCGGGACTTCGAAGGGCGCGTGGTTCCAACCCAGGGCGGCGCGGGTCAGGGCGATCTCGTCGTTGCCCAGCGGGGCGCCGTGGCACTCTTCCTTGCCTTGCTTGTTCGGCGAACCGAAGCCGATCACGGTCTTGCAGCAGATCAGGGTCGGACGGTCGCTGGATTTGCGCGCGGTCTCGATGGCGGTCTTGATCTCGTCGGCGTCATGGCCGTCGACGTTGCGGATCACCTGCCAGCCGTAGGCTTCGAAGCGCTTCGGCGTGTCATCGGTGAACCAGCCGTGGACTTCGCCGTCGATGGAGATGCCGTTGTCATCGTAGAAGGCGACCAGCTTGCCCAGGCCGAGGGTGCCGGCCAGCGCGCAGACTTCGTGGGAAATGCCTTCCATCATGCAGCCATCACCGAGGAACACGTAGGTGTTGTGATCGACGATGTTGTGGCCTTCACGGTTGAACTGGGCCGCCAGGGTCTTTTCGGCGATGGCGAAGCCAACGGCGTTGGCGATGCCCTGGCCCAGCGGACCAGTGGTGGTCTCGATGCCGGCGGTGTAGCCGTATTCCGGGTGGCCCGGGGTGCGGCTGCCGAGCTGACGGAAGTTCTTCAGGTCTTCAATGTTGAGGTCGTAGCCGGTCAGGTGCAGCAGCGAGTAGTTCAGCATCGAGCCGTGGCCGTTGGACAGCACGAAGCGGTCGCGGTTGGGCCATTCGGGGTTGTTCGGGTTGTGCTGCAGGTAATCCCGCCAGAGCACTTCGGCGATATCGGCCATTCCCATGGGGGCGCCGGGGTGGCCGCTGTTGGCTTTCTGCACAGCATCCATGCTCAGGGCACGAATGGCATTGGCACGCTCACGACGGCTGGGCATCGCTTATCTCCTGCAGGTCTGAATAGACGGCTAATCGAAAAAAGGCCGCTATTTTCGCCCAGCCGGCAGGTCGCGGGCAATCACAGATGGTCGCAGTTTCACCGGTCGACCGCGCGAAGGGCCCGGCCAACCGCCGATCAGCCAATATCAAAACTTTTTGATATTGGCATTGCGACCCCGGGGGTCGGGGGCTAGACTGCCCTCCCTATGAGCCTGCGCGTACCCCAGATCCGCCATGACGACAGCGACGAACTGGCTGCCCTGTGCAAGGCCGGCGGCGATCCGCTGCGTCTGAACGTGCTGCGGGTGCTGGCCAACGACTCGTTCGGCGTGTTGGAACTGGCGCAGATCTTCGCCACCGGCCAATCAGGCATGAGTCACCACCTCAAGGTGCTGTCCCAGGCAGGCCTGGTGGCCACCCGGCGCGAAGGCAATGCGATCTTCTACCGCCGCGCCCTGGCGCAGAACGAGCGGTTCGGCGGCATGTTGCACACGGCCCTGCTGGCTGAAGTGGACGAGCTTGATCTGCCGGCCGATATCGCTGGGCGCATTGCCGAAGTGCATGCCCAGCGTGAAGCGGTCAGCCGCGATTACTTCGCCCGTGCGGCGGAAAAATTCCAGGAGCAGCAAGACCTCATCGCAGGATTGCCGCAATACCGTGACAGCGTGCTGGCACTGCTCGACGCGCTGAGCTTCGAGTCCGCGGCCACTGCATTGGAGGTCGGACCCGGCGATGGGGGCTTCCTGCCGGACCTGGCACGACGCTTCAGCCAGGTCACGGCGCTGGACAACAGTCCGGCCATGCTGGAACTGGCGCGCATGCGCTGTAACGAAGAAGGCCTCGGCAACGTCGACCTGCGACTGACCGATGCCCTGAATGACGAGCAGGCGGCCGCCGACTGCGTGGTGCTGAACATGGTCCTGCACCATTTCGCGGCGCCGGCCGATGCGATGAAACAATTGGCCCAGCGCGTACTGCCAGGCGGCGCGCTGCTGGTGACCGAGTTGTGCAGCCACAACCAGAGTTGGGCCAGGGAGGCCTGCGGCGATCTATGGTTGGGCTTCGAACAGGACGACCTGGCCCGTTGGGCCAATGCCGCGGGGCTCACGCCCGGCGAGAGCCTCTACATTGGCTTGCGAAACGGCTTTCAGATTCAGGTAAGGCACTTCGCCAAACCGGATTCACGAAGCGAACTCACCCACCGGTAACGAATAGGAAAACCGATAGATGAGCGAATACTCCCTGTTTACCTCCGAATCCGTGTCCGAAGGCCATCCGGACAAGATTGCCGACCAGATTTCCGATGCCGTCCTCGACGCCATCATCGCCCAGGACAAGCACGCCCGCGTTGCCTGCGAAACCCTGGTCAAGACCGGCGTAGCGATCATCGCCGGTGAAGTCACCACCTCCGCCTGGGTCGACCTGGAAGAGCTGGTGCGCAAGGTCATCATCGACATCGGCTACGACAGCTCCGACGTCGGCTTCGACGGCGCCACCTGCGGCATCCTGAACATCATTGGCAAGCAGTCCCCGGACATCAACCAGGGTGTTGACCGCTCCAAGCCGGAAGACCAGGGCGCCGGTGACCAGGGCCTGATGTTCGGCTACGCCAGCAACGAAACCGACGTGCTGATGCCGGCCCCGATCTGCTTCTCCCACCGTCTGGTGGAGCGCCAGGCCGAAGCCCGCAAGTCCGGCCTGCTGCCGTGGCTGCGCCCGGACGCCAAGAGCCAGGTCACCTGCCGCTACGAAGGCGGCAAGGTCGTCGGCATCGACGCCATCGTGCTGTCCACCCAGCACAACCCCGACGTGAAGTACTCCGACCTGCGCGAAGGCGTGATGGAGCTGATCGTCAAGCACGTGCTGCCGGCCGAGCTGCTGCACAAGGACACCCAGTTCCACATCAACCCGACCGGCAACTTCGTGATCGGCGGCCCGGTGGGCGACTGCGGCCTGACCGGTCGCAAGATCATCGTCGACTCCTACGGCGGCATGGCCCGTCACGGTGGCGGCGCGTTCTCCGGCAAGGACCCGTCCAAGGTTGACCGTTCCGCTGCCTACGCCGGCCGCTACGTTGCCAAGAACATCGTCGCCGCAGGCCTGGCCGAGCGTTGCGAGATCCAGGTGTCCTACGCCATCGGCGTGGCCCTGCCGACCTCCATCTCGATCAACACCTTCGGCACCGGCAAGATCAGCGACGACAAGATCGTCCAACTGGTCCGCGAGCACTTCGACCTGCGTCCGTACGCGATCACCAAGATGCTCGACCTGCTGCACCCGATGTACCAGCCGACTGCGGCCTATGGCCACTTCGGTCGCAACCCCTACGAGATGAGCTACGGCGAAGACACCTTCACCGCGTTCACCTGGGAAAAGACCGACAAGGCCGAAGCCCTGCGCATTGCCGCCGGCATCTAAGCCCTGACCGATCTGCAGAAAGCCCCGCCTCGTGCGGGGCTTTTTGTTGGGTCATCGCCACGATTCAGAATCCCCACAAGTTGCTACGCCCGAACGGACACGTGATTCAGCGCCCGCTGACAAGCGCCACTCCTAGACTGGCCGCCTCCCCTGTGAGCATGGAGGCTCGCCGTGAAAACCTGGACATCCCTTCTCGCCCTACTCCCCGGCCTCGCCCTGGCCGATGCCTGCCCTGATTGGCAAAGCGTCCGCGCCCAAGCCGAACTCGCATCCCTCGCAAGCCGGATCGCCGATTGGGATTTCGCCTACCACAGCGAGGGTCGCTCGCCGGTGGAGGATGAGCTCTACGACCAGGCCCGCGCCCGCCTTGCGCGCTTGAGCGAGTGCTTTCCCGGCGCGACCTCGCCGGTGAGTCATCCCCTCGCGGGTAGTTCCGGCAAGACTCGCCACCCGGTCGCCCAGACGGGCCTCGACAAGTTGCGAGACATCGACGACCTGCGCCGCTGGATGGGCCAACGACGCAATCTCTGGGTCCAGCCCAAGGTGGATGGAGTCGCCGTTACCTTGAGTTATCGCAAAGGGCGCCTGGTTCGGGCCATAAGCCGCGGCGATGGCAGCCAGGGACAGGACTGGACGCACCAGGCCCGGCGCATTGCCGCCATTCCCGAAAGGCTGACCGACACTGGCGACGCCGTGCTGCAGGGCGAGCTGTACTGGCGGCTGGACGGTCATGTGCAGGCGGAACGAGGCGGCCAGGGCGCACGCGGCAAAGTGGCCGGGCTGCTGAATCGACGCACGCTGACCGAGCACGATGCCGGCGGTATCGGTCTCTTCGTCTGGGACTGGCCGGATGGCCCGGCGCAGATGGAAATGCGCCTGCAAGGCCTCAAGGCCATGGGCTTCGCCGATGCCGAAGCGCTGACCCGCCCCGTCACACATGCAGAAGACATCGCCGCCTGGCGCGAACGCTGGTACCGCTCGCCACTGCCGTTCGCCAGCGACGGCATCGTCATTCGCCAGGGCACGCGGCCTGCGGCACAGCGCTGGAAGCCGGAACCGCCGAGCTGGGCCGTGGCTTGGAAATACCCGTTCGCCATGGCCCTGGCGGACGTGCGCTCAGTGGAATTCAAGGTAGGGCGGACCGGCCGGGTCACGCCACTGCTGAACCTGTCGCCGGTGGAACTGGATGGCCGGAGTATCCAGCGCGTCGGCCTCGGCTCGCTCAAGCGCTGGCGCGAACTGGACATCCGTCCCGGCGACCAGGTCGCCATCGCGCTGGCCGGGCTCACCATCCCACGGCTGGAATCCGTGGTACTGCGCGCCAGCGAACGTCCGCAGATGGAAGCGCCACAGCCGGGCCGTTATCACGCACTCAGCTGCTTTCGCCCGGAACCCGGTTGCCGCGAGCAATTCCTCTCGCGCCTGGAGTGGCTCGGCGGTCCCAAGGGCCTAGGGCTCGCCGGGCTAGGACGCGGCACCTGGGCGCGCCTGGAACTGGATGGACTGCTGGGCTGGCTTGATCTGGATGCTGCCGCCCTTGAGGCCCGGCCGGGCATCGGCACGATGCGCGCGGCCGCCTTGGTGGAGACCTTCGGGCAAGCGAGGGGGCGGCCTTTCAGGCAGTGGCTGAGCGCACTGGGGTTGCCGGCCATGGGCGCCTGGAAACCGGAAGGGGACTGGACGGCGCTGGCAGTCAGGACGCCTGCGCAATGGCAGGAACTGGCAGGCGTCGGGCCGGGCAAGGCCAGGCAACTGGCGGCCTTCTTCCAGGAAACCGAAGTGCTAGCGCTGGCGGAACGTCTTGGTGCGGCCGGGGTGGATGGGTTTTCCGCACCTCAATAGGCGCGGAATTCCTTGTGGCAGGCCTCGCAGCTGTCTTCCACCTTCTGTACCAGCGGCGCGACGCCTTGGGCGGTGACCGGACGAGCCTGGGCGGCGCTGGCGAGTTGGCCGGTGCTGGCCTCGAGTTCGCGTACCAGCTCCTTGAAGCGCTCCTGCCGCTGCCAGACTTCGTCACGGGCGGCGCTGTCGGCGTCACCTTCCTGAACTTGCGGGAAATGCTGCCAGGGCTCGCGGGACAGTTGGTCGAGCTTGGTCGCTCCCGTGGCGAAACGCTGCTCGTCGAAGCTGATGCGACCGCGCAACATGCCACCGAGGTCTTCGCTGGTACGCAGCATTTCCTTGAAGATCGCCTGGCGCTTGCCCAGCGGCGAATTGGGGTCCACACCGCCACAGGCAGCAAGACTCAGACAGGCGGCGGCAAGGATCAGAAGCTTCTTGGCATTCATCGACAGAATCACGGGTAAGGCTGAAGGCGGGCGACAGTATCCCCACCTGTCCGGCAAATACCAAGCCTGGCGACAGTTTGTCGCAGATCATGGAATTGCAGCTCCGCGCCGCACCAGCGCGCTTTTCCAGCCACAATCAGATCTTTCGCAATCAAGGAGAAAACCGATGAAGCGACGTCTTTCCCTTCCGTTCGTCCTGGTCGCCGGTGCCCTGCTGACCCAGCCCCTCCTCGCTGCCGAAACGGGTTGCGCGGCCAAGCGTCAGGCCATCGAACAACGTATCGAAGTCGCCAAGGCCCAGGGCAATGCCGCCCAGCAGGCCGGGCTGGAAAAGGCCCTGGCGGAGGTGAAGGCCAACTGCACCGAAGCCGGACTGCGCCAGGAGCGAGAGGCGAAGGTTGCCGGATACGAGGCCGAAGTCCGCCAGC
The DNA here is from genome assembly GCF_002003485.1 of Metapseudomonas resinovorans. Classification (GTDB taxonomy): domain Bacteria; phylum Pseudomonadota; class Gammaproteobacteria; order Pseudomonadales; family Pseudomonadaceae; genus Metapseudomonas; species Metapseudomonas resinovorans_D. The sequence goes on along the minus strand of NZ_BDMA01000034.1, from coordinate 149,750 downwards.
GCGAAGCTGACCTGCGTGAAGCCCAGGCCAAGGGCGATTCGGAAAAGATCGCCAAACGCCAGGCCAAGCTGGAAGAGGCGCGGGCCGAATTGTCCGCAGCGCAGAAGGCGCTGGAAAACTGACCACCCCAATCAGACGAAACCATGTGAGGCCCCTGCCCCGCCCCGTCGCCTGTGCCCTGGCCGGGCCTGGCTCGGTGGCGCGGCCTACTCCTTGAACTGGTCCTTGATATAGGTGATTTCCCGTTTGCCATGGGGCGCCGGCAGGCCATCTTCGCCAATGTTGACGAAAACCATCTTGTCGATGGTCAGGATGCTCTTGCGGGTGATCTTGTTACGCACTTCGCAGCACATGGTGAGCGAGGTACGGCCGAACTCGGTGGCGGTGATGCCCAGTTCGATGATGTCGCTCTGGCGTGCCGAACTGACGAAATTGATCTCTGAAATGAATTTGGTGACCACGCGCTGGCTGCCGAGCTGGATGATGGCGTAGATGGCCGCTTCCTCATCGATCCACTTCAACAGGCTGCCGCCGAACAGCGTGCCGTTGGGGTTGAGGTCTTCGGGCTTGATCCATTTGCGCGTATGAAAGTTCATGCGGCGTCCTCCTTGTGTGAGATGCGATGAATCATGGACGCCCGGCTACGGCTTGTCGCGACAAGGCTTTCAATGGACACGATAGGTGCGCGGCCGGGCGACGGAAAACCTTGGGCTTGCCCATCGACGTCGCTATAATCCGCAAGTTTCAAACGGCCGGCACAGTCTGGTCGTTCCCGCCACCCATCCGAGGGGCGCTGCAGCAAGTGGTACCTGTTTCGACTCAGGTTCCGCCTGTCAGGCTCGGAAGGGGCGTTTTCAAAACGCATCAACGGCGCCCATTCGCACACTACGAATGGAGACTCACGCATGAGCGCTGTCATGACGCCTGCCGATTTCAACGACTACAAGGTCGCCGACATTTCCCTGGCCGCCTGGGGCCGCCGCGAGCTGATCATCGCCGAATCCGAAATGCCGGCCCTGATGGGCCTGCGTCGCAAGTACGCCGGCCAGCAACCGCTGAAAGGCGCGAAGATCCTCGGTTGCATCCACATGACCATCCAGACTGGCGTGCTGATCGAAACCCTGACTGCCCTGGGCGCCGAAGTGCGCTGGTCGTCCTGCAACATCTTCTCTACCCAGGACCAGGCCGCCGCCGCCATCGCCGCCGCCGGCATCCCGGTGTTCGCCTGGAAAGGCGAGACCGAGCAGGAGTACGAGTGGTGCATCGAGCAGACCATCCTCAAGGACGGCCAGCCGTGGGACGCCAACATGGTGCTGGACGACGGCGGTGACCTGACCGAGATCCTGCACAAGAAATACCCGCAGATGCTCGAGCGCATCCACGGCGTCACCGAAGAAACCACCACCGGTGTGCACCGTCTGCTCGACATGCTCAAGGCCGGCACCCTGAAAGTCCCGGCGATCAACGTCAACGACGCTGTGACCAAGAGCAAGAACGACAACAAGTACGGCTGCCGCCACAGCCTGAATGACGCCATCAAGCGCGGCACCGACCACCTGCTGTCGGGCAAGCAGGCCCTGGTGATCGGCTACGGCGACGTGGGCAAGGGCTCCGCCCAGTCCCTGCGCCAGGAAGGCATGATCGTGAAGGTCTCCGAAGTCGACCCGATCTGCGCCATGCAGGCCTGCATGGACGGCTTCGAGCTGGTCTCCCCCTACAAGAACGGCATCAACGACGGCACCGAAGCCAGCGTCGACGCCGCGCTACTGGGCAAGATCGACCTGATCGTCACCACCACCGGCAACGTCAACGTCTGCGACGCCGGCATGCTCAAGGCCCTGAAGAAGCGCGCCGTGGTCTGCAACATCGGCCACTTCGACAACGAGATCGACACCGCCTTCATGCGCAAGACCTGGGCCTGGGAAGAAGTGAAGCCGCAGGTGCACAAGATTCACCGCACCGGTGCTGGCGCCTTCGATCCGGCCAACGACGACTACCTGATCCTGCTGGCCGAAGGCCGCCTGGTGAACCTGGGCAACGCCACCGGCCACCCGAGCCGCATCATGGACGGCTCCTTCGCCAACCAGGTGCTGGCGCAGATCTTCCTGTTCGAGCAGAAGTTCGCTGACCTCTCCGCCGAGAAGAAAGCCGAGCGCCTGACCGTGGAAGTACTGCCGAAGAAACTGGACGAAGAAGTGGCCCTGGAAATGGTCAAGGGCTTCGGCGGCGTGGTCACCCAGCTGACCAAGCAGCAGGCCGACTACATCGGCGTGACCGTGGAAGGCCCGTTCAAGCCGGACACCTACCGCTACTGATGGTCCGGGTGGACGGGCGCGTCCCGTTCACCCCCGTTTTCAGCCTGGCGGAGGGCGCGCCCTCCGTCTCTTGCTCCCGAGCCTGGAAAGACCCATGTCCCAAGAACGCCGTTACAGCTTCGAGTTCTTCCCCGCCAAGACCGAAGCCGGGCACGAAAAACTGATGGCCACCGCCCGCACCCTGGCCAGCTACCAGCCGGATTTCTTCTCCTGCACCTATGGTGCCGGCGGCTCCACCCGAGACCGTACCCTGCAGACCGTGCTGCAGCTGGATGGCGAGGTGAAGGTGCCCACCGCGCCGCACCTGTCCTGCGTCGGTGACAGCAAGGCCGAACTGCGCGCCCTGCTGGCCCACTACAAGGACGCCGGCATCCAGCGCATCGTCGCCCTGCGCGGCGACCTGCCGTCGGGCATGGGCATGGCCAGCGGCGAGTTGCGTTTCGCCAACGAACTCGTCGAGTTCATCCGCGCGGAAACCGGTGACCACTTCCATGTCGAAGTCGCCGCCTACCCGGAAGTTCATCCCCAGGCCCGCAGCTACGAGGCCGACCTCGCCAACTTCGTGCGCAAGGTCAAGGCCGGCGCCAGCAGCGCGATCACCCAGTACTTCTTCAACGCCGACAGCTACTTCTACTTCGTCGAGCGCGCACGCAAGCTGGGTGTGGATATCCCGATCGTGCCGGGCATCATGCCGATCACCAACTACAGCAAGCTGGCGCGATTCTCCGACGCCTGCGGCGCAGAAATCCCGCGCTGGATCCGCAAGCAACTGGAGGCCTATGCCGATGACGTGCAGAGCATCCAGGCCTTCGGCGAGCAGGTGATCACCGAGATGTGCGAACAGCTCCTCCAGGGCGGCGCCCCCGGCCTGCACTTCTACACCCTGAACCAGGCCGAACCGAGCCTGGCAATCTGGAAGAACCTCAACCTTCCGCGTTGAGTTCGCCGTAGAAGACGAAAAGGCCGGGCATTGTCCCGGCCTTTTTCTTTTCCGCATCCGGATGGCCGCGTAGGAAGTGCAAGTGCCGGCAGAGGCGACGGCGGTCACACCTTCGGTGCTTTGACCTTCGGCTTACTACCCATTGCGCGTGCGGCCACGTAATCTGGCCACATGCCACTATTCAACATTGTTCTCTTCGCCCTGCTCGCGTGCCTGAGTTCAGTCGTCCAGGCCGAGCCCCTGCGCATCGTCAGCGAGCCCTGGGCCCCCTACATTTACGAAGAGAACGGCCAGTTGCGTGGCCTGGACTACGAAGCCAGCTCCATCGTTTTCCAACGGATGGGCATCGAGGTCCAGTGGAGTCTGATGCCCTGGAAGCGCTGCCTGGTGGAGCTGGAAAGCGGGCAGGCCGACGCGGTGCTGGACATTTTCCACAAGCAGGAGCGCGAGTCGCAGATGGCCTTCCCCGCGGAGCCGCTGTCGGAAGTGGAATTCGTACTCTTCTATGCGCGGCAACGGCCCTATCCATTCCAGCGCCTGGCCGATCTGCGGGGCTTGAAGATCGGCGTCTCGCCCGGCTATTGGTACGCCGACCAGGCCTTTCGCACCTCGCCACTGTTCATCCGCGAGCCAGCGCCCACCCACGAGGCCAACCTCGGCAAGCTGGTGCGTGACCGCGTCGACCTCGTGGTCAACGATCGCCGCGCCGGCCAGTTCCTGGTTCGCCAGATGGGACTGCAGGCGCAGATCGCCAACCATCAACGCGTGATCGGCCGCGACCGCCTGTACCTCGCTTTTCGCCGTCAAGCACAGCTGGAAAGCCTCGCTGCGCCTTTCGGCGAAGCGCTCAAGCGCTTCAAGCAGGAGCCGGCATACGCGCAACTGGTGGCCCGTTATCGCGAACCGGATCGTGAAATCTCCAGCAACCGTTGAGCGCCGTGAGGGCTGTACATTCGCGAGGAGCTGTTATACTCGGCGCTCCGTCAGGCATACGCCCGGATGCTGAGCCACCCTCAAGCCAGCAGGACCGGTCGGGATCGCGAGCCATCGCTGCGATTCGAGCCAGACAAGATCGCCCTTTCGGGCCAGCCCCTAGAACTACACAGGATTTCCCATGTCCTTTGCTTCCCTCGGTCTCTCCGAGGCATTGGTCGGCGCTGTCGAAGCCGCCGGCTACGCCCAGCCCACTCCCGTGCAACAGCGGGCGATTCCCGCCGTGTTGCAAGGCCGCGACCTGATGGTTGCTGCTCAGACTGGCACAGGCAAGACTGCCGGTTTCGCGCTGCCGATCCTCGAGCGCCTGTTCCCCAACGGACACCCTGACAAGTCCCAGCGACATGGCCCGCGCCAAACGCGCGTGCTGGTCCTGACCCCGACCCGCGAACTCGCGGCCCAGGTGCATGACAGCTTCAAGCTCTACGCCCGTGACCTCCACCTGGTGAGCACCTGCATCTTCGGCGGCGTCGGCATGAACCCGCAGATCCAGGCCGTTTCCAAAGGCGTGGACCTCCTGGTGGCCTGCCCCGGACGCCTGCTCGACCTGGTTGGCCAGGGCGCCATCGACCTCTCCCATGTAGAGATCCTGGTGCTCGACGAAGCCGACCGGATGCTCGACATGGGCTTCATCCACGATGTGAAGAAGGTCCTCGCCAAGCTCCCCCCCAAGCGCCAGAACCTGTTGTTCTCGGCGACCTTCTCGAAAGACATCGTCGACCTCGCCAACAAGCTGCTGCACGATCCCGAACGCATTGAAGTGACCCCGCCGAACACCACGGTGGAGCGCATCGAGCAGCGCGTGTTCCACCTGCCGGCGAGCCACAAGCGTGCCCTGCTGGCGCACCTGATCACCGTCGGTGCCTGGGAACAGGTGCTGGTCTTCACCCGCACCAAGCACGGCGCCAACCGCCTGGCCGAGTACCTGGCCAAGCACGGCCTGCCCGCTGCAGCGATCCACGGCAACAAGAGCCAGAACGCGCGCACCAAGGCCCTGGCCGACTTCAAGGCCAACGACGTGCGCATCCTGGTGGCGACCGACATCGCCGCCCGTGGCCTGGACATCGACCAGTTGCCCCATGTGGTCAACTTCGAATTGCCCAACGTCGAGGAAGACTACGTACACCGCATCGGCCGTACCGGCCGCGCCGGTCGTAGTGGTGAAGCCATCTCCCTGGTCGCCCCGGATGAAGAGAAACTGCTGAAGGCCATCGAGCGCCTGACCAAGCAGAAGATCCCGGCCGGCGATACCCAGGGCTTCGATCCGGCCACCGTCGAAGCCGAGCGTCCCGAAGCCCGTCCGCCGCGCCCCGAGCGCCAGCCGCGCGCTGACAAGCCAAAACGCGAAGGCAAGCCCCAGCAGCAAGCGCCCCAGGGCCCAGTTGAAGCCAAGGAAGCCGGCGAAGGCGACGAAGCCAAACCGCGCAAGAGCCGCAACCGCCGTCGTGGCAAAGGCAAGGGCCAGGAGCAGGGCGCGGACCAGAAGGTCGCAGGCGCCCAGCAGCAGCAACCCAAGCAGGCACGCCCGCAGCGCTCGACGCAGCCGGCAGCTGATCGTGATCCGGAAGAATTCCTCGATGACGACGTGGACAACTTCGGCAATCGCGCCGACTACGTCAGCCCCTACCCGCCCAAAGGCCAGAACCAGGGTCGCAACCAGCGCCGTGGCGGTCAGGGCCAGGGGCAGGCTCCAGGTCAGCGCCAGGGTCAGGGCCAACCCCAGGGCCGCAGTGGCCAGGGGCGTGGGCAGGGCCAGGGTGAGAACCAGGGCCGACGCCAAGGTAGCGGTGGCCAGGGTAGTGGCAGTGGCAGTGGCAGCAGCCCGAAGCAGGGCCAGAAACAAGGCCAGCAGCGCCAGGGCAAGCCCGCCAACAAGACTCGTGGCAGCGGCCAGCGCCGTGGTGAAGATCAACTGGTATCCCGCGGTCGCGACGAGCCGGCCGTTCAGGATCCTCGTGCCAACAAACCGGCACCGAAGATCATCATGAAAGAGTCCCGCGCCGACCGTTTCCCGACGCCGGAGCAGTTGGACGAACTGCAACAGACCAACCGCCCACGCGGCGAGAAACCAGCCTTGCTGACCCGCAATCGCTGAGTTTCACCTGCTCATGAAAACGCCGGCCCAGTGCCGGCGTTTTCGTTTTCGGATCATGCAGTCCCTGCGCGATGCAGCGACTACGAGCCGATGAAAACACCAGCTCGGCGTCGACATTTTCATTTCCGGGGGTGATGCAGGTCCGAACAGCAAAACGCCGGCACTGGGCCGGCGTTCTGGTACTGCGGGAAACGCGCTTAGGAACGCACGCCCTCGAAGGAAATGATCAGCTCGGCTTCCTGGGAGGCCGGACCGAGGTCCTTCTGGATGGCGAAGTCTTTCAGCTTGATGGTGGTGGCGCCTTCGAAGCCAGCGCGGTAGCCGCCCCACGGGTCGTCGCCCTGGCCAACGAACTTCGCCTTGATCACGACGGGCTTGGTCACGCCGTTGAGGGTCAGGTTGCCGGCCACGTCGGCAGTCCCCTGGCCAGTGGACTTGACCGAGGTGGACTCGAAGGTGGCGGTGGGGTTCTTGCTGACGTTCAGGAAGTCGCCGCTCTTGATGTGCTTGTCACGCTCGGCGTGGTTGGTATCAACGCTGGCGGTCTTCAGGGTGACCTTGATCTTGCTGGCCTCGGGGTTCTTTTCGTCGAAGCTGAAGCTGCCGTCGAAATCCTTGAAGGTCCCGTAGATGTAGCTGTAGCCCAGGTGGCCGATCTTGAAGTTGACGAAGGCGTGCTGGCCTTCCTTGTCGATCACGTAGTCGGCGGCCATGGCCTGGCCGGCGAACAGTGCGGCACCGAGGGTCAGGGCAGCGAAGGTTTTCTTCAGCATCGGGGAATCTCCTTGTTGAGTTGCAGCTTATTTGGCGGCGCGGCCGAGCATGCGGGTCAGGGTCGCGTCGCGGTCGATGAAATGGTGCTTGAAGGCGGCAAGTGCATGGATGCCGGCGAAAATCAGCAGGCCCCAGGCGAGGTATTCGTGGATGGCACCGGCGACATCTTCCTGGTCGGGGATGGCGGTCAGGGTGGCCGGCACCTCGAACAGGCCGAACACGGCAATGCCGCGACCTTCGGCGGTGGAGATCAGGTAGCCGGAAATCATCAGGGCGAAGAGGCCGAGATACAGGACCAGGTGACCGAGCTTGGAACCCAGGCGGGTCATCGGTCCATGGTTGGGAAGCGCCGGCGGCGGCGGGCTGATGAAGCGCCAGACCAAGCGCGCGACCATCACCAGGAACAGCAGGATGCCGATGCTCTTGTGGAGGTCCGGAGCGGTCTTGTACCAGCTGCTGTAGTAGTTCAGACCGACCATCCACAGGCCCAGGGCGAACAGGCCGACGAAGACGATGGCCACCCCCCAATGCAGAAGAATACTCACCAGGCCGAAGCGGGACGGAGAATTACGCCATTGCATGAAATGAATCCTTGGAAACACAGGCTGGGTAAACGCGAGTGATTTAGCCTAGCGACAAATCTATCGAATTAAAGCGGAAAATTTCGCTTTGAAATATCGAGTAATACGATCTTTATAACGAACGGATCTTTGCGGAATTTTGTCGAAGGAACTGGCTGAAAGTTCGTCAGCCGCAGCCGAACGGCGCGGCGGAGGGGATCGGCGGCAGGAAAACCCGCCGCCGACGAGGCAACTCAGTTGAACAGCCGAGAGAAGAAGCCCTTCTTCTCTTCCGTGGTGCTCGCCTTGGGCTTCGCTGCCGGCTTGGCTTCGGCCACCACTTCGACGGGGCCCACGGCCTTGCCTGCCTTGAGGTCGGCCACCTGGCCGGCGGCGCGCTGGCCACTGCGCAGAGCGCCTTCGAGGGTGCCCGGATACAGCGCATCGGTGTGCTCGCCGGCGAATACCACGCGGCCCAGGGGCTGCTCCCACATGCGCCAGTAGAGGCTGATTTCGCCCGGGCCATAGGCCAGGTAAGCACCGCCGGCCAACGCGTCCTTGCCGTAGCGACGCAGCTCGAAGCCCTTGAACTGTTCGCGGGCGCCCGGGAAATGCTTGTCGAAGCGGATCAGCACCTGGTCGACCATCTGCCGGTCGCCGAAGGCCTGCATGAGGCGGGCGTTGTCGCCGGACAGGTTGATCAACAGGTTGGCGCCGCCCTTGAGGGCCGGCTCGACCCAGAGCATGCCCAGCCCCTGATCGCTATAGACTTCGCCGGAAAGGCGGCTCTTGCCCCAGACCGGTTTCTTGAACTGCAGCAGCATCTGGTCGCGCCAGCCGTAGTTGATGTCCTTCAGGGCGCGCAGCTGCAGCGCCGAGAGAGACGGCGTCATGCTGATCTTGCCCAGGGCCGGCAGCGGCACGGCGAGTACGACGTAATCGGCCTGGTAGCCGGCGCCGCCGACCTTCACGGTGACGCCCTCCTTCTCCTGCACGATCGCGGAAACGCGGGCATTGGTCTTGATGGTCTTGATCTGCTTGGCCATGGCCTGCGCCAGGCCCTGGCTGCCACCAGGCAAGCGCGCGGCACGCATCTCGGTATCCGGCAGGCCACGGTAGACGCGGGCTTGCTGGGCGAGGTAGAGCAGCGACAGGCGCGACGGTTCGTCATAGCGCGAGCGGATGCGCTGATCCACCAGGGCCTTGGCGGTCGGCGCCAGGTTCAGCTTTTCCAGCCAGCGCGCCACGCTGATGGAGTCGAGGGTCTGCAGCGTGTGGTTGGCCAGCGGCTTCATCGGGTCGTCAATGGAAGCCGCCAGGTCATCCAGGCTCTTGTCGAAGCGCTTCAGTCCTTCGACGGTGCTGGGCGCCTCCTTGAGCAGGTCGGCTTCGGAGAAGTAGCGACCGTTCACCAGATAGCCCGGAGCGCGCACGTAATCCGGTGCAGGTACGGCCTTCAGCTTGAACTGGTCGAGGTAGCGATACAGGCTCGGTTGCAGCTTCGCGCTACCGACCCACTCACTGGCGGCAAGGCCGGAACGCCCACCGATGCTCGGTTTGGCCTCCAGCACGGTGACCTGCCAGCCCTTCTGCTGCAGCTCGTAGGCCGAGGTCAGGCCCGCCATGCCGCCACCGATGACGATGGCCGTCGGCTGCTTGTCCTTGGCCAGCGCCGTCGCGCTCAGCCCTCCCAATACGATCAGCGCCAATGCGCGCCAGGCTGCAGGCATGAAAATCTCCCCCGGTAAAACAGTGTCGTTCTGAATTGGCGCGCAGGATACGCCAGCCCTGCCGGCCGGAACAGACGTGCCTTGAGGCCGGCAGGCAGCGTCCTGCTTGTCCAGGGCGGAGGCATTGCATAGGCTTCGCCGATCGCTACAGGAGAACGACTCATGGGCCTCAATGCCGACTGGATGCAACGCGACCTCGCTGTGCTCTGGCACCCCTGCACCCAGATGAAAGATCACGAACGCCTGCCGGTGGTACCGATCCGTCGTGGCGAAGGCGTCTGGCTGGAAGACTTCGAGGGCAAGCGCTACCTGGATGCCGTCAGCTCCTGGTGGGTGAACGTCTTCGGCCACGCCAACCCGCGCATCAACCAGCGCATCAAGGATCAGGTGGACCAGCTGGAACACGTGATCCTCGCGGGCTTCAGCCACCAGCCGGTGATCGAACTGTCCGAGCGCCTGGTGAAGATCACCCCCAAGGGCCTCGATCGCGTGTTCTATGCCGACAACGGCTCCTCCGGCATCGAAGTGGCGCTGAAGATGAGCTACCACTTCTGGCGCAACCAGGGGCTGGAGCGCAAGAAACGCTTCGTCACCCTGACCAACAGCTACCACGGCGAAACCGTGGCGGCGATGTCGGTGGGCGACGTCGCCCTCTTCACCGAAACCTACAAGTCGCTGCTGCTGGACACCCTCAAGGTGCCCAGCCCGGATTGCTACCTGCGCCCCGAGGGCATGTGCTGGGAAGAACATTCCCGCGCCATGTTCGCCCACATGGAACGCACCCTGGCCGAGCACCATGAGGAGGTCGCCGCTGTCATCGTCGAGCCGCTGATCCAGGGCGCCGGCGGCATGCGCATGTATCACCCGGTCTACCTCAAACTGCTGCGCGAGGCTTGCGACCGCTATGGCGTGCACCTGATCCACGACGAGATCGCCGTTGGCTTCGGCCGCACCGGCACCATGTTCGCCTGCGAGCAGGCCGGCATCGCCCCGGACTTCCTGGTGCTTTCCAAGGCCCTCACCGGCGGCTACCTGCCCATGGCCGCCGTGCTTACCTCCGAGGCCGTCTACCAGGGCTTCTACGACGACTACCAGACCCTGCGCGCGTTCCTCCACTCGCACACCTACACCGGCAACCCGCTGGCCTGCGCCGCCGCCCTGGCGACCCTGGACATCTTCGAGCAGGACAAGGTGATCGAGGCCAACCGCAAGCTGGCCATGCGCATGGCGACCGCAACCGCGCACCTGGCGGATCATCCCCATGTGGCCGAAGTGCGCCAGACCGGCATGGTGCTGGCCATCGAGATGGTCCAGGACAAGGCCAGCAAGGCGCCCTACCCCTGGCAGGAACGCCGCGGCCTGAAGGTCTTCCAGCACGCACTGGAGCGTGGCGCCCTACTGCGCCCGCTGGGCAACGTGGTGTATTTCCTGCCGCCCTACGTGATCACCGAAGAGCAGATCGACTTCCTGGCTGAAGTGGCCAGCGAGGGTATCGACATCGCCACTCGCGACTCGGTGAGCGTGTCGGCAGCAGCCGATCTGCACCCGAACCATCGCGATCCGGGCTGACGGGTAACACGGACGGCGCGCCAGGCCTTAAACTGCGCGCCTGTCCCACCTCTGCCCGAACGCCCATGCGCCTTTCCCGTTTCTTCATCGATGCCCCGCTCTCCCTTGGCCAGCACGAACTGCCCGAGGCCCAGGCCCACTACATCGGTCGCGTCCTGCGCCATGCCGCGGGCGATGCCGTGCAACTGTTCGACGGCTCCGGCCAGGAATACCTCGGCGAACTGATCGAAGTGGGTAAGAAGGCAGTGCGGGTCGAGCTGCGCGAGTCCTTCACCGGCATGGCCGAATCGCCCCTGCGGATTCACCTGGGCCAGGGCCTGTCACGTGGCGAGCGCATGGACTGGGCGATTCAGAAGGCCACCGAACTGGGCGTAGCCGAGATCAGCCCCATCGTCAGCGAACGTTGTGAAGTGCGTCTGAAGGACGAGCGCGCCGACAAGCGCCTCGCGCACTGGCGGCAGATTGCGATCAGCGCCTGCGAGCAATGTGGACGTTCGGTGCTGCCGGTGATCCACGCGCCGGTCACGCTGGCCGATTGGCAGCGCGAGGTGCAGGCGGATCTCAAGCTGGTCCTGCATCCGGTGGCCGAGCCGCTGGCCAGCCATGCCAGGCCGATGACGCTGGCCTTCCTGATCGGCCCCGAGGGCGGCCTGGCCGAAGCCGAGGTCGAATCCGCGAAAGCGGCGGGCTTCCACGCAGCGCGGCTGGGACCACGGGTGCTGCGCACCGAAACAGCGCCGGTGGTGGCGCTCAGCGTGGCTCAGCAACTATGGGGTGATTTCTAGCGCGATGCGCTGACGTAGGTTGGTCTGAGCTACGCGAAGCCCAACACGCGGGCTTACCAGAGAAACGTTGGGCCTCGCTGCGCTCGGACCAACCTACGGCAATCAGATCAGTCCAGCATCAGCGCCAGCACTGCCCAAGGCGCTGACGTAGGTTGGTCTGAGCTACGCGAAGCCCAACACGCGGGCTTACCAGAGAAGCGTTGGGCCTCGCTGCGCTCGGACCAACCTACGGGAATCAGATCAGGCCAGCATCAGCGCCAGCACTGCCCAAAGCGCTGCCTACGGTGCTCAGATCAAACCGGCATCTGCCAGCATCTGTTCCAGGGCCACAAGGTCGGGGATCTTCGCCACGTCGGTGCCGAGTTGCACCGAGTCCAGCTCCAGGGCCGCCAGCGGCGCGTTGGCGCGGCGGAGGTCTGTTTCGAGCTTCAGCGAGCGGGGAATGCCTTGCAGCAGCAAGGCGATGAACTTCACGTGCGGGCGACCGCCGAGGGCGTTGAGCACCGCGACCCGGGCACCTGAACCCACCTTGGCCTCACCGCCGGCGGCCGCCTCGAAGGACAGCAACGGCAGGCGCAGGTCACGCCACGCCACCTGGCCCAGCAGCCAGGCCGGCAGGCCCGGCGTCGCCTGAGGCGCGCGATAGGGAATGAGTTCGGCCAGCGCCACGTTGGGCACCAGCAGGGTACGGTCGGACAGCGGGAGCAGAAGCCCGGTAAGGCTGGCGGAGCTGTTCTGGGTGGTAACGGCTTGGCTCATGGAAATTCCTGGGTTAGCTGCACTGTGCGGCCAGATGTTCGACCAGCTTCGCCGCCAGCTCTCGCGGTTCGCCGCTGAAGCTGCTGTAACCGCCTTCGCGCAGGCTGTCGGGCATGCTCGAACAAGCGCAGCTTTCGGCGCTCTGGGTCCAGATCAGTCCACCTTGCCGGCGCAGGTAGGCAGCGGCGGCGCTGCCATCGCTCCCCATGCCACTGAAGGCGATGACACCGCACTGGGCACCGTAGTGCTGGGCCAGGTTGAGCATGGCCTGGTCGATGGACGGGCTATAGGGCTCCGGCCAGGGGCGCTCGCTCACCTGCATCTGGCCGTCTTCGCTGAAGTTCAGCTCACGACTGATGGGCACCACGACGACCTCACCGCAGCGCACGGCGTCGGCATGGCGGACCTGGTTGACGTGCCACTGGCTGTGGCGACCCACCGCCTGGGGCAACGCGCCCTCGAAGCTGGGGTCGATGTGCTGGGCATAGATGAAGCCGATGGGCAGGCCACCGGGCAGAGCGTCGAGGAACGCCTTGACCGCCGCCGGACCGCCCAGGGAAGCGGCCAGCAGCCAGACCTGGCGCGCAGGCTCGCCCGCCACCAGTGGCGTATCGGCCAGCGCCCTGGGCAGTTCCAGGCGCGCCGGACGCTGCGCATCCGCCAACAGGGTCTCCAGGCTCGGCCCCACGGCCACGGCGGGATCGCCGACGAGTTTTTTCAGCTTGCCGAACAGGCGCCGCTCCCAACGCGGGTAATGCTCGGAATGGCGCTCCGGGGCATGGCCTTCGCCGAACAGGACGGGCGCGCTGGCATGCTCCAACAGGCTGTCCACCAGCGGCGAGTCCTCGGACAGGGCGAGATCCACCAGCCACAGGTCCGCCTCGCAGGCGCCGAGGGCTTCATCATCGAGGCGGGCAGGATCGCTGTTGAGTACGACCTGGTAGCCGTTGCCGGTCAGCGCCTGCTGCAGCACATGGCGCTGCAGCGAGGTGTCGGCGAGCACGGCGATCCGTGCGGAAGTCTTCTCTGTCATGTCCGTTTGACCAGATGCTGGATGGATTCGAGCAGCAGCGATTCCTGGTAGGGCTTGCCGAGGTAGTCATTGACGCCGATGGCCATGGCACGCTCGCGGTGCTTCTCGCCGGTACGCGAGGTGATCATGATGATCGGCAGGTCCTTCAGGCGTTCGTCGTGGCGGATCAGGGTCGCCACTTCGAAGCCGTCCATGCGCGGCATCTCGATGTCCAGCAGCATGATGTCCGGGCGCTGCTCCTGCAGCAGGGCGATGGCGTCCACCCCGTCCTTGGCGGTGAGCACGTTCATGCCGTTGCGCTCCAGCAGGCGGCTGGTGACCTTGCGTACGGTCACCGAGTCGTCCACCACCATCACCAGCGGCGGACGTTCCAGGTCGACTTCCGCCGGCAGCAGGTTGGCGCTGGCCGAACGCAGCTGCGGCTGCACCAGGTGCGCGTGGCGCGTACGGATGGTCGCCAGCAGGTCCAGGATCACCACCACGCGGCCGTCACCGAGGATGGTGGCGCCGGAGATACCGTGGACGCCGGCGAACTGCGGACCGAGGCTCTTCACCACGATCTCGCGGGAGCCCACCAGGGCGTCCACCTGCACCGCCACGGCGTGCTCGGAAGAGCGCACCAGGATCACCGGTAGCGGCAGGCTCTGGCCCACCAGCTTGGGTTGCTGACCGTTGGCCAGCAGGTCGCCCAGATACTTCAGTTCGTAGTTCTGCCCGGCATATTCGAAACGCGGCGCGTCGGGCTGGTAGTAGGTTTCCAGCTCGTAAGGGGAAACCCGCACGATACCTTCGATGGTGTTCAGCGGGATGGCATAGAGGTCTTCGCCGGAAAGCACCATCAGCGCGCGGTTCACCGACACGGTGAACGGCAGGCGGATGAGGAAGCGGCTGCCCTCGCCCGGTGTCGAGTCGATGCTCATGGTGCCGCCGAGTTGCTTCACCTCGGAATGCACCACGTCCATGCCGACGCCACGGCCGGAAATCTGGGTGACCTTGTCGGCGGTGGAGAAGCCCGGCTCAAGAATGAACTGCAGCACCTCGTGGTCCGACAGGTCGGACTCGGCGTCCATCATGCCGCGCTCGATCGCCTTGCGGCGCACGGCCTCCAGCTTGATGCCGGCACCGTCGTCAGCCAGGGTCAGGACGATATCGCCACCTTCGCGGCCGAGGTTCAGGCGGATAGTGCCGTTCTCCGGCTTGCCAGCGGCACGGCGCGCTTCGGCCTTCTCGACGCCATGGTCAACCGCGTTGCGCAGCATGTGCTCCAGCGGCGCCACCATGCGTTCCAGCACGGTGCGATCCATCTCGCCTTCAGCGTTGCCGACGACGAACTCCACTTGTTTGTCGAGCTCGCTGGCCACCTGCCGGACAATACGGCGCAGGCGCGGTACGAGGCGGTCGAAGGGCACCATGCGCGTACGCATCAGGCCTTCCTGCAGCTCGGTGTTCACGCGCGCTTGTTGCAGCAGCAGGGTTTCCGCGTCGCGGTTCTTCGCCGCCAGGGTTTCCTTGAGGTCGAGCAAGTCGGACGCGGACTCGAACAGCGCTCGCGACAGCTGTTGCAACTGCGAGTGACGGTCCATTTCCAGCGGGTCGAAATCTTCGTAGCCGGCGCGTTCAGCTTCGGCCTGGTAGCGGCTGAGGATCTGCGCCTGGGTCTCGGTATCGAGACGGCGCAACTGGTCGCGCACCCGTTCGATGGTGGATTCCATCTCGCTCAGGGTGAAGCTGAAGTCGCTGACCTGCTGTTCCACACGGCCGCGGAAGATGGAGGTCTCACCGGCAAGGTTGACCAGGCCTTCGAGCAACTCCGCAGGCACCTTCACCAGCTCCTGCGGCGCGCGGCGGGCGGCGGCCTCCTGGGCGGCTTCGCGGGCGCGGTGCACGAAGGGCAACACACGTTCTTCACCGACCACCAGTGGCTGGACGCTGGCCGCGACGATAGGCGCGGCGAGCTGCGGCGCTTCCGCTTGGCTCGGTGCAGGCGCCGGGGCCAGGTCTTCTGCGTTGCGCTTGTCGAGTTGCTGGCGCAGTTCTTCCAGTTCGGCCTGCAGGCCTTCGTAACCGGACTGCACGTCGAGGAACAGGCTTTCCGGCCAGGGCGCGCCTTGCTGCTGGGCCTCGACCAGATGCTGTTCGAGATCGTGGGTGAGGTCGCCGAGGCGCTTCTGTCCGGCCAGTCGCGCGCCACCTTTGAGGGTGTGCAGCACGCGCAGCAGTTCTTCCACATGGGTGCCGTCTTCGCGCGCCTCTTCCCAGCGGCCAAGAGCGGTTTCCATGGCCTCCAGCAGGTCGTCGGCCTCTTCCAGGAAGATGTCGAGGATATCCGCCTCGGCCACGGCCTCCAGGTCATCCGCGGCGGCAGGCTGGAGGTGCACGGCGCTGGGCATGCTCAGCTGTTCGCTGGGATTGGCGCGCCAGCGCTGGATGGCGTCGATCAGGGCCTGGCCGTCCGGCAATGGGCGGCGGGCGCGTACCGCGTCGAGCATTTCGCTGAGGCGATCCTGACAGGCCTGCAACAGACTGAACAGGGCCGGGCTGGCGCGCAGACGACCGCCGCAAAGGCCTTCGTAAAGGAATTCCAGTTCATGGGCGAGGTCGCCGATGGGGCCGATCTCGGCCATCCGCGCACCGCCCTTGAGGGTGTGCAGGTCCCGTTGCAGGGACTCGATTTCAAGGCTGTTGTCCGGGTCTTCGGTCCAGCGCTGCAGGGCGGCGCCAGCACTGTCGAGGATGTCGAAACCTTCTTCGAGGAAGATTTCCACCAGTTCCGGGTCCTGGTCGCTGTCGAAAGGCTGCGACACGCTATAGGTGGCCGGCTCTTCAGCTACGCGCATCTCCAGCAGCTCGGCCAGGGACGTTTCGCCCTGGACCTCTGTGGCGACGTCCAGGTCCGACTCTTCCAGCTCCTCGTTGGCGGCCGCCAAGGGTTCGCTTGGATTCGCGACGTCTTCGTCGTCGAAGGTCAATTCATCGAAGGCTTCGGGTTCGGGCAGCGGTTGCACCACGGCCGCGGACAGGCTCTGTGCACCGCCCTGGCGGAAGCCGCGAATGTCCTGGATCAACTGCAACGGATCGGTCAGGACTCGGCGCGCCTGGAGCTGTTCCAGCAGCGAGGCGAGGCAGTCGTGACTCTTCTGCAACAGGCCGGCGAGGCGCGGCGAATAGTTATAGCGGCGATCCACCAGGCCTTCGTAGAGGGATTCCAGCTCATGGGCGAGATCGCCGATGGGGCGAATCTCGGCCATGCGCGCACCGCCCTTGAGGGTGTGCAGGTCACGTTGCAGGGCCAGCAGAGCCGGGTTGTTGCCTGGCTCGACGAGCCAGCGCTCCAGCGCCTTGCCAGCGCTATCGAGGATGTCCACCGCCTCTTCGAGGAAGATCGACACCATCTCTTCGTCCAGGGCGGCCGGGACTTCATCCAGCGGCTCTGCCTCGGGCGCCTGTTCGGGATCGAAGGACGCCAGCTCGGGCAATGCTACTTCCTGCAGAGCGAGTGGCTGCTCCACCAGCTCAGGCAGCGGCGGGATGTCGTCGGCACGCGCCCAATCGATGGCGTCCGCGTCGAGCTCTTCAATTTCCAGATCGGGAATGCCGGGTTCCAGCAGCGCCAGGGCCGTCGGGTCGACCACCTCCTGCAGCAGGTTGCGCAGGGCCTCGGCGCGCTCCGGCTGTGGCGTGACCTCCAGTGCGGCGGCGACCTGGTCCATCATACCGATCAGGACCTCATGGGCTGCGTCGGCTTCGCTGAAGAAGCGCTCGCTGACCGGCAGGCTGCCTTCGTCGACCGCGCCGTAGACGTCCAGCAGGGCTTCGCAGAGTTCTTCGATCTGCGGCAGCTCGGCCATCTCGGCACCACGGCCGAGCGTACTCAGTTCTTCCAGTAGCGCGCCCAGTTCCTGGCGCTCGGCCGGGTGCTCGCGCCAACGCCGCAGCAGGTCCTCGGCGTCGAGCAGGATGTCCATGCCTTCCGCGAGGAACAGGGAGATCATCTGCGGGTCGCGAGTCTCGCCCTTGTCGTCGCGGCGCGCGGCACTGGCGGCGTCCAGGCGATGCTGATGCAGCTTCTGGATGCGTTCCAGCAGCTCATCGGTGCCGGTAATCGCCGCCAACGGTGTGCTGTCGAGCTGGGCCACGCCCTGATGCAACAGGTTCAGTGCCTCGCGCAGCAGTTCGGCCTCGGAGAGGTCGATGCTGAGCAGGTTGGTCTTGTATTCCTTGGCCAGTTTTTCCAGCGGCGTGGCGATTTCCGCGATCGGCAGGATGCCCGCCATGTGCGCGCTGCCCTTGAGGGTGTGCAGGGCGCGCTGGAGGTCGTCGTTGACGGTCTGCGGCAGCTCGTGGTCGCAGGCCTTGATGAAACCGGCGAGGGTTTCCAGGTGCAGTTCCGCCTCGTTGCGGAAGATTTCCAGCAGTTGCGGGTCCAGCGCCTCGCCAGACTCGGTGATGACCGGAGCATGCAGCTCGCCCACGGGCTCGATGGCCTGCTCTGAACCCGGGGCTTCAGATTTTGGGAGCAGTTGCCCCTTGGCCAGGGCGTGGGCCGTGGCGGCCAACTGGTCAACGTCATCGCGCTGGCGCTGGGCCTTGCCGGCGTAGTCGTCGACCAGGGCGGGCAGCAGGTCGACCACATCCTGGATCACCTGGTAGACCGGTTCGCTGGTCTCGATGCTGCGATCCAGCACGCGGTTGAGCAAGTTCTCCACCGACCAGGACAGTTCGCCGATGACCAGGGCGCGCACCATGCGACCACTGCCCTTGAGGGTGTGGAAGGCACGACGCACTTCACCGAGAGCGTCGCGATCATTGCTGTCGGCACGCCAGCGCGGCAGGTACTCGGCCAGGGTTTCCAGAACTTCGCCGGCTTCTTCGATAAAGACTTCCTGCAGCTCGTCGTCCACCGGTTCTTCATCGGCGGGTGGCGGCAACAGGCTCGGCGGCACCTCGCGGGCCGGCGGATTGAAGGCGGGCACGGGCGCTGCCATGACTTCCGCCAGCGACAGCGGCCGCTCAACGGCGGGCGCTTGCACCGGCGCTTCCAGCGGTGCGCTGGGTAGTTCCACCTCCGGCAGGCCAAGCTCGGCGAGGGCGGCTTCGTCCCACTCCAGCGGTGCCGGCAGGTCTTCCAGGTTCATCGCTTCCAGCTCGGCCACCGGTTCGGCGCCGGGCAGGGCGTCAAGCTCGTCGAAGTCCAGGCTCGGCAGCGCATCGAGGCCGGCTTGGGGCATGTCCAGCGCCGGCTGATCGCCCGGCAGGGCCGGCGGCAGTTCTTCCAGGTCGGCGAGGTCGAAGCTTGGCAACGGCTGGTTCTCGTCGAACTCCAGCGGCGTGTCGAGACTGAGGTCAAGCAGTTCGCCCTCCACCGCCAGCGGCTCTTCAGCCAAGGCGGGCAGGCTGTCAAGCTCGGCCAGATCGAGGCTGGGCAGGGCTCCGTCGTCCTGCAGCAACGACGGTTCCAGCTCCAGGTTCGCAGCGGCCTCGGGCTCCAGGCTGAGTTCGATGGTTTCAACCGACTGCTCGGCTTCCAGCTCATCCAGGTTCCAATCGCTCTCAGCCAGCAGCGGTTCGCTTTCGGCGGCCGGGACCCCGGCAATGGACTCAAGCTCCAGGGGAGCATCCAGGCTCAGATCGATGACTTCGGCAGCGGGTTCGACTTCCAGCTCACCCAGGCTCCAGTTGTCATCGGAGACCAGCAGCTCGCTCTCGGCGGCCGGAACCTCAGCAGCAGCCGCAGGCTCCAGCGGTTTGTCCAGGCCGAAGTCGATACCTTCGGCGAGCGGCTCGAATTCCAGGTCGTCCAGGCTCCAGCTGTCTTCGGCGACAGCCAGTTCGCTCGCAGCGGCTGGAACTTCGCCAGCAGCCAGCTCCAGCGGGGCATCCAGACTGAAATCGATGCTTTCGGCGGCCGGTTCGGCTTCCAGCTCACCCAGGCTCCAGTTGTCATCGGAAACCAGAAGCTCGCTCGCAGCGGCTGGCGTTGCGGCATCGCCAAGCGCTTCGCGGGCAACATCCTGTTCGAGGTTGGCGCCATCGATGGCCGGCTCGAAGAAGAATGCCTCAGGCATCACCGCTTCCGGCTCGTCTTCCGGATCGAGGTGCTGATGCAGTTCCGATTCTTCGGCCGCCAGTACTTCGATTTCCTGAAGCGGATTGGCCAGGGGCGCAGGGGCCTCGTCCTCATCCACCCGATCGAGGATGGAGGGTTTTTCCTTCAGCGGATAACCCAGGGACTCCAGGCTTTCCTCGGCCACATCGAGGATCAGGTCGCCCTGGGCGGCATGGTCTTCCGAGAGGCGTTCGAGGTAGTACTCAACGCTGGTGATGGCGTCGGCCAGGGTGTCCAGGCTCTGCCAGTTGGGCACGGCCTTGCGGGCCAGCAGCTGTTCCTGGATGTAGCGGTTGCAGGCTTCCAGCAGGGAAGCGGCGCGCGGCAGGGGGATCATCGCCAGGCCGCCTCGGGCCTGGGTCAGGAGCTCCGGCACGCGGGCCAGGTGCTCGTGGTTCCACTGCGACGCGATGAACTCGATGATGGCGTCCTTGGCCTGTTCCAGGCCGTTGCGCGCCTCCTTGATCACCAACTGGTGAATCTGCGCCACGTCGGTGGTGGGCAGGTGGCTTTCTTCCGCCGCGCCATCGTCCGCCGGGCCGACCATGCCGGCCAGGGTGGCTTCGACGTAGAGCAATGCGCCGGCGACATCCATCAGCACCGCGTCGCTGGGTTCGCGCTGGCCAAGCGACAGGCCGTGGATGACGTCGATCTGGTCGAGGATGACCTTGCGTGGCTGGCCGAAGCCGAGCACCGCCAGGGTGTCGGCGATCTGCTTGAGCGGCGGCAGCAGGGAGTCCAGTTCGGCGACCCCGCTACGGTCGCTGCGGACGAAGAGGTCGAGGCTGTCCTTGACCCGCACCAGTTCCTCACAGAGGGCGGTGACCACCGAGCGCATGGCATCGCGGTCAGGGCCGGCAAGACGGGCACGTTCCTCGTCTACCACGGCGGTGTCGGGCAGCGCCTCGTCGAGGCGATAGCGTTCCTTCAGGGCACGGATACGCGGCGACTGGGCCGGTGCCTTGGCGACGTAGAACAGCAGGTTCTTCACCAGGTCTTCCGGGGCGGCCTGGTTGAAGCCGTCAGCGCCCTCTTCGAGCAGGCGCTTGAGCTCCTTGTCCACCTGGCGCAGCAGGTTGCGCACCGAGGAACCGTTGACCACGGAGCCATTGGCCAGGCCTTCCACCAGGCCCGAGGCGATCTGCCAGAGCGGGCCGAGCGGCGCGTCCTGGCAGAGGGATTCGAGGCGCGCGAACACCCGCGCCATGTAGCCGAGGTTGGCGGCCAGGTCCTGGTTACGGATCACGCCGACCAGGGCGGTCTGCAGCATCTGCCGCAGCTTGCGCAGCAGCACCGGCAGTTCGGCGGTGCGCATGCGCGCCAGGGTGTCCATCGACAGCGCCGGGAGCACGCTGGACAGGTCAGGCGCGAACAGGCTGGTTTCCGACAACAGGTTGTCGCCACGGGCGGCACGCAGGTCGTTGAGCAGCGGCAGCAGGACCATCGGCAGGTCACGACGGGCACTCTGGATTCGGTCCAGGTACGGCGGCAGCTGCAGGATGGCCTGCATCAGCACTTCCAGGGCCTCGCCCCGGTTGGCCGCGCGGCCTTCCATCAGGGCCTGGGCAAGACGCTCCATTTCTTCGGCGAGCAGGGCCGCGCCGTAGAACTCGACCATCTGCAGCGTGCCCTGGACCTGATGGATATAGGTCAGGCAGAAACGCATGCGCGTCGGGTCCTGGGGATTTTCGACGAAATCCTCCAGGGCCTGCCGCGCCTGCTTCAGGGTTTCCGCGATCTCGCCCTTTACCCACTCGAGGGCAACGTAGTCGTGCCGATCAGTCATAGCCGTCTGCTATCCCTTCCGGGTGAATGCCAGAACCTGTTCATTGGCCACCGGCTCTAGGTCCGGATGTTGCCAACCCACTACTTCGCCCACGCCCAGCACCATCAGGCCTCCCGGCGCCAGGCGCTCGGCCAGGCGATTGAGGATTTCCCGGCGGCGCCAGCGGCGGAAGTAGATCAACAGGTTCTGACAGAAAATTACGTCCATGCCGGACATTGGCGCCTTGGCCAGCTCCAGCACATTGAGCCGTGCGCAGCACACCCGTGCGGCCAGGCTCGGCACTATCTTGTAGCGGCCATCGTCCTGGGCCTGGAAATAACGCTCGGTGAGCGCCTGTTCCAGTTGCTCCAGGCGCCGGGCGCCATACAGCCCTTCACGGGCCTTGGCCAGGGCGTTGAGGCTGATGTCGGTGCCGGTGACGCCGAAGTAATCCGGCTGTTCCGTCCCGCCCAGCGCCTCGGCCGCCACCATGGCCAGGGAATAAGGTTCCTCGCCGCTGGAGCAACCCACGCTCCAGATTTCCAGGGGCCTGGTCAGACCGCCTTCGATGCGCCCGCGCAGGTAATCCGCAAGCAGTTCGAAGGACGCCGGATGACGGAAGAAGCGGGTCTCCTGCACGGTCAGGCGATCCAGCAAAGTCGACCACTCCACCGCGCCACGCGGCCCGTCGGTGACCTGGCGGTAGTAGCTGGCGTAGTCCTGGACCCCCAGTTCGCGCATGCGCGCACTGAGATTGGTCTGGAGGAAGGACCGGCGCTGGTCGCTGACCACCACGCCGGTGCGTTCCTCGAGTAGCTTCTGCCAGTCGTGGAATTCCGCTGTCGTCATGTCGGCCAGGGGTTTCAAGGCCCAGACGCCGCCTGGCTGCATGCTGTCGTGCCCTTGATTCATGGCCGTCGTGCCGCGACCTCAGGCCGCGGCGCCTCCCCTGGTCAGGCTATGTCCTGAGCTTCCGGCAGTTTGAAACCGGAAACCGACTTGCGCATCTCGCTCGCCATCTTCGCCAGGTTGCCGATGCTCTTCGCAGTGGCGGTGGTACCGGCGGAGGTCTGCGAGGTGATCTCCTGAATCACGTTCATGGTGTTGGAGATATGGCCAGCGGAGGACGCTTGCTGACGAGCGGCGTTGGAGATGTTCTGGATGAGCGCGGCGAGGGTCTTGGATACCTTCTCGATCTCTTCCAGGGCCACACCGGCGTCCTGTGCCAGGCGGGCACCACGGACCACTTCGGAGGTGGTCTGCTCCATGGAGATAACCGCTTCGTTGGTGTCGGTCTGAATGGTCTTCACCAGCGCCTCGATCTGCTTGGTCGCGGCCGAGGAACGTTCTGCGAGTCGCTGTACCTCGTCCGCGACCACGGCGAAGCCACGGCCCGCATCGCCCGCCATGGACGCCTGGATCGCGGCGTTAAGGGCGAGGATGTTGGTCTGGTCGGCGATGTCGTTAATCAGGCTCACGATGTCACCGATCTCCTGGGACGATTCACCGAGGCGTTTGATCCGCTTCGAGGTGTCCTGGATCTGCTCACGGATGTTGTCCATGCCGGTGATGGTGTTGTGCACCACTTCGTTGCCCTTGTTGGCGATGGCTACGGAACGTTCCGCTACCGCCGAGGACTCGGAGGCGTTCGCCGATACCTGGTCAATGGACACGGCCATTTCGTTGATCGCGGCGGAGGCACCGGCGATTTCCTGGGCCTGGTGCTCGGAAGCCTCGGCCAGGTGCATGGCAGTGGCCTGGGTTTCCTGGGCGGCGGCGGCCACCTGCACAGCGGTCAGGTTGATGGTTTCAACCAGTTCGCGGAGCTGGTCGATGGAGTAGTTGATGGAGTCCGCGATCGCACCGGTGAAGTCTTCGGTCACGGTCGCGGCCACGGTCAGGTCACCGTCGGCGAGGTCGGCGATTTCGTCGAGCAGACGCAGAATCGCGGCCTGGTTACGTTCGTTCTTCGCGGCGGTTTCAGCCAGTCGGCTGCGGGTGCTCTGAACCATTACCAGGCCGATGAGGATGATCGCGCCCAGGGCGAGGGCACCCAGCACGTAGCCGGCCAGGGTGTTCAGGCCACGGCCGTTGGCCAGGTTCTCGAAGCCGGTGGTCAGGGCGGATGCCTTGTCCAGCAGGGTCTGGGAGCCGGTGAAGATGGTGTTGGCGGATTCGCGGACCTGGAACAGTTCCGGAGAGGTTTCGAGGATCTCGTCCACCGAACCGGAAACGAACTCGAAGAGCTCGGAAATCTCCTGCAGGCGCTCCAGCGCCTCGGTGTTGGTCACCTTGGAGATATCCATCGCCGCGTTGCCTTCGAGCATGGCGTTCAGCACGCGGCCGAACAGGCTGGCGTCGCGGCCGAACATGTCGGCGGCCTGTACCGAGTCTTCGTCACCGGCCAGTACCTTGTTCACCGAGCCCAGGATACGTTCTGCCAGCAGCGACTGGCGCTGGGCCACGGAAACCTGGCTGGCGGGCGCACCGCTTTCGAGGAGGATGTCCACGACTTCCTCGTACTCGACCTGCAGCTGCGGAATGGTCTCGGCGAGGGTGGCGGCTACCTGGTGCAGGGAAAGTACAGTCTGCTCGCTAGCCAGGATGGCGTCGGCGTTCTTGCGCAGGCTGTCCCAGTCCTTCTGCACCGTATCCACTTCGCCCTTCACGGCGACGGGAGCGGCAGGCAGGCCGGTAGAGGCGTCGCCCTTGACCAGGAAGTTCCAGCGCGTCTCGAAGTCGTTACGCGCGTCCATCAACAGGGCGAAGGCTTCAGCCTTGCCCGCCGCGGCTTCGGTGGAGTTCTTGGCGATACGCTGGGACAGCACGCGCAGTTCACCGGCGTGGCTGATGTATTCCTTGTCGTAGTTCGCCTGGGTGTTGAGGTACGCGAAGTTCGCGAACAGCAGCACGATGGCGATGATCAGGACCACGAAGAGTCCGGCGATCAGCGACGTACTGCGCACCCCTGAAAACAGATTGCCTGCGTTTAGTCTTTTCATTATCGGGCCCCCGCCTGGACCAACCACTTTATTCCCATGTAACGCCAAAGGGCCGGCAAAGCCGGCCCAACCTTGAAGTCACGGCCCCCGGGGTCTGCCTCGGGGACCGATACAGGACGCCAGGCGCCCTGCGTAGAACCTAGCCAGCCACCTCGAGGAACTCCTGGTGCTGCGCGAGTGCGTGCGGGCTGAACACCAGCCAGGGCTGCTCGCGATGGAAAACACCATGAATGAAGGGCTGGATACTGGCCTCCAGGGGAGGCAACTCCTCGCTGAAGGAGTCCACCAGGAAATGCTGCATACCGAAGACTTCGTCGACGATCAGCCCGGCGAAGATCTCCTGGTGGTCCACCACCAGAACCCGGCGCTGCTTGCGCAAGGGCGACAGATCGCTGCCGAAGAAGCCGCACAGGTCCATGACCGGCAGCAGGCGTCCGCGCACGTTGGAAACGCCCTTGACCCAGGTCTTCACACCGGGAAGCGAGGTGTGGCGAGGCTCGTGCAGCACTTCGCTGACCTCACCCATGGGCGCGACGAACAGGCGCTCGCCCATGCGGAAACCGATGCCGCTCCAGCTCTGCACCACCTGCTGTTGCGCAGGCAGGCCCGCCGCCAGCGCGCGACAGCGCTGGTCGATCTCGAACAGGAGCTGGAAAGGAGACTGCGAATCCGACATGGCGACCGGCCTTGGCCTGTTTCTAATAATTATGTTGCAGGGACCGCCGCGGCATTCAGCCGGCCAGTACTGCGCTCAGGGTCTTGATCAGGGTGTCTTCTTCAATCGGTTTGGTCAGGTAATCCTTGGCGCCCTGACGCTTGCCCCAGACCTTGTCGGTCTCCTGGTCCTTGGTGGTGACGATGATCACCGGGATGTGGCTGGTTTCGGCGTCCTTGGTCAACTGACGGGTCGCCTGGAAGCCATTGAGGCCGGGCATCACGATGTCCATCAGGACGGCATCCGGCTTCTCCTGGCGGGCCAGGGCCACGCCATCGGCGCCATTCTCGGCCTTGAGTACCTGGTGACCGTGCTTCTCGAGCATGGCGGTCAGCTTGTACATCTCGGTAGGCGAGTCATCAACAATCAGAATACGAGCCATTGTGTTCCCCATACGGAAAGGCTTCACCGGCCATCAGGCCGGACTTCAGGAGGCTTGCTCCACCGGGGTGAAATCGGGGACGTGAGTCTTGATCGCGCCGAGCAGCTCTTCCTTGCTGAAAGGCTTGGTGAGGTACTGATCGGAACCGACGATGCGACCCTTGGCCTTGTCGAACAGGCCGTCCTTGGAGGACAGCATGATCACCGGGGTGGATTTGAAAGCACTGTTGTTCTTGATCAGGGCGCAGGTCTGATAACCGTCCAGGCGCGGCATCATGATGTCGACGAAGATGATGTTCGGGTGGGAATCGGCGATCTTGGCCAGGGCATCGAAACCATCAACTGCGGTGATGACCTCACACCCTACTTTCTTGAGCAGAGTCTCGGCTGTACGACGAATCGTTTTCGAATCGTCGATCACCATGACCTTCAAACCGTCGGAATGCTGTTCCATGTTCGCCCTACCATCGCCTCGGTGAGTCGTTATTCTGCTTTATATATGTGCCTGAGGCCCTACAACCGACGGGCTGCGACCCAATCGTCGGGCATTTTTAGCACAGTCTCCAGACGCAAGCTACACGGCGTCCGCATCTGCCTCACCTCCCCCCTGGAGGAAGGTTTTTCCCTTGACCGCAATCAATGCTGGCGCCACCCTGAGCGCCTTATCCAAACCGGCCCGCCAGCCCTGGCGCGCCCCTTGAAACCTGTTGCGGAGACCCCCCATGAGCGTTCGCCTCGGGATCGTCATGGACCCCATTGCGCAAATCTCCTTCAAGAAGGACAGCTCCCTGGCCATGCTGCTGGCCGCCCAGGAGCGCGGCTGGTCACTGTTCTATATGGAGCAGCAGGACCTATACCAGAAAAACGGTGAAGCTCGCGCGCGCATGCGCCCGCTGAAAGTCTTCCTCGACCCTGCACACTGGTTCGAGCTGGAGGCCGAGGCCGATACCCCGCTGGCCGAGCTGGACGTGATCCTGATGCGCAAGGACCCGCCCTTCGACAACGAGTTCGTCTACTCCACCTACCTGCTGGAACAAGCCGAACGTGCCGGCGTGCTGGTGGTGAACCGTCCGCAGAGCCTTCGCGACTGCAACGAGAAGTTCTTCGCCACCCTGTTCCCCGATTACACGCCGCCAACCGTGGTCAGCCGACGAGCGGACATTCTGCGCGAGTTTGCCGAAGAACAGCGTGACATCATTCTCAAACCCCTGGATGGCATGGGCGGTTCCTCGATTTTCCGCCACCGCGCCGGCGACCCGAATCTCTCGGTGATCCTGGAGACCCTGACCGCCCACGGCAGCCAGCAGATCATGGCGCAGGGCTACCTGCCGGCGATCAAGGACGGCGACAAGCGCATCCTGATGATCGACGGCGATCCGGTGCCTTACTGCCTGGCGCGCATCCCGGCTGCCGGCGAGACCCGTGGCAACCTGGCCGCAGGTGGTCGGGGCGAGGCGCGCCCACTGACCGACCGCGACCGTGAAATCGCCGCCGCCGTCGGCCCGACCCTGCGGGAGAAAGGCCTGCTGTTCGTCGGTCTGGACGTGATCGGCGAGCACCTCACGGAGATCAACGTCACCAGCCCCACCTGCATTCGCGAGATCGACAATGCCTACGGCACACGCATCGGCGAACGATTGATGGATGCGATCGCCGACAAGCTCGAGGCGCGGAGTGCTTCATAGACTTTTATGCGGACGCTCGGCAGACTGCGCCGCTATCTGAAGCAAGCTGACTGTCGATGAACGCAGCCTTGAATACCGCCACCGAACTGTCCGCCGGCGTCCGCCCGGCGGATCGGCTGGGCTTTACCCTGTTCCTCGCCGCCGTGTTGCACGTCGCGCTGATCCTCGGCGTCGGCTTTACCGTTGCCGACCCGGAGCAGATCAGCAAGACCCTGGAAATCACCCTCGCCACCTTCAAGAGCGAGGAGAAGCCGAAGAAAGCCGACTTCCTCGCCCAGGCCAACCAGCAAGGCAGCGGGACGCTGGAGCACAAGGCCAAGCCCAAGACCACTGAGAAGGCACCCTTCCAGGACAAGGAAATCCGCAAGGCGACCCCACCGGCCGCGCCGCCCAAGGCCCCGAAGAAAGAAGCGCCGAAGGCAGCGGTGGCAACCAAGAGCCCGCAGCAGCAGAAAACCACGGTCAAGCGCGAGCAGACCAAGCCGCAGCCCGACAGCACGCCGGCGCCGACCTTCGACAGCTCACAGCTCTCCGCTGAAATCGCCAGCCTCGAAGCGGAGCTGGACAAGGAGCGCCAGCTCTATGCCAAACGCCCGCGCATCCACCGTCTGAGCGCGGCCTCGACCATGCGCGACAAGGGCGCCTGGTACAAGGAGGAGTGGCGCAAGAAGATCGAGCGCGTCGGCAACCTCAACTATCCGGAAGAAGCCCGCCGCCAGCGCATCTACGGCAACCTGCGACTGCTGGTGTCGATCAATCGCGACGGAACCCTCTACGAAGTACAGGTGCTCGAATCGTCCGGCCAGCAGGTGCTGGACCAGGGCGCCATGCGCATCGTGCGCCTCGCCGCCCCCTTCGCGCCCTTCACCGGCGATCTGGCGGACATCGACCGCCTGGAAATCATTCGCACCTGGCGCTTCGAGCGCGGCGACCGCCTGTCGAGCAATTGAGAGCGGCAACTCGGTCTAGGCTCTAGGCTTCTATTCAGCGCCCCGCGACACAGGCGCTCATGCCTCAGCCTTGCCGCTTGAAGCCTGCCGTCTTAAGCCTGAAACTAGCCGACATGAAAAGCGCACCGAGCTACCTCAAGCACCACCTCCTGATCGCCATGCCGCACATGGCCGATCCGAACTTCGCCCAGACGGTCACCTACCTGGTGGAACACAACGAGCAGGGCGCCATGGGCCTGGTGATCAACCGCCCCAATGGCCTCAGCCTGAGCGATGTGCTCGAACAACTGCGCCCGGATTACATGCCACCCGCGCGCTGCCAGGGTCTGCCGATTTACGCCGGCGGCCCGGTACAAACTGACCGCGGCTTCGTCCTGCACCCGACTGGCCACAGCTTCCAGGCCACCCTGGAGCTCGGCGAGCTGGCCCTTTCCACCTCCCAGGACGTGCTTTTCGCCATCGCCGACGGCAGTGGCCCGCAGAAGAGCCTGGTTGCCCTCGGCTATGCCGGGTGGGACGCCGGGCAGCTGGAAACCGAACTCAGCGACAACGCCTGGCTGACTTGCCCAGCAGACCTCGCCATCCTCTTCGACACGCCGTCTGAACAACGCCTATCGGCCGCCGCCGCGCGGCTGGGCGTGAACCTCAGCCTGCTCACTGCCCAGGCCGGGCACGCCTGATGGCCGAATCCAAGCCCCTGCGCCTGCTACTCGGTTTCGATTACGGCACCAGACAGATCGGCGTCGCCGTGGGCCAGGCGGTAACCGGCCAGGCCCGCGAGCTGAAAGTCCTGAAAGCCCAGAACGGCGTGCCGGACTGGCTGCAGGTCGAAGCGCTGATCCGCGAATGGCAGCCCGATGCCATCGTCGTCGGCCTGCCGCTGAACATGGATGGCACGCCCAGCGAGATGAGCGCCCGCGCAGAAAAATTCGCCCGGCGCCTGAACGGCCGCTTCAATCTGCCGGTGTTCACCCACGACGAGCGCCTGACCACCTTCGAGGCCAAGGGCCAGCGACTGGCACAGGGTCAGCGCGACGGCTACCGCGAGCGCCCAGTGGACGCCCTGGCCGCCGCCCTGCTGCTGGAAGGCTGGCTGGCCGAAAACTCCGCAACTTCCTGATTCCAGAACGCGAGGACCGCCGATGACCCTGCCCAACCCCGCCGAGCTGCTGCCGAGGATGGCCAGCGACCTGAAAGCCCACCTGAAGTCCCGCAACATTGCCGAACCGCGCTACATCGGTATCCGCACTGGCGGCGTGTGGGTCGCCCAGGCGTTGTTGGAACAGCTGGGCGAGTCCGGCCCGATGGGCACCCTCGACGTGTCCTTCTATCGCGATGACTTCACCCAGAGCGGTCTGCACCCGCAGGTGCGCCCCTCCGAGCTGCCCTTCGAAGTCGAAGGCCAGCACCTGGTGTTGATCGATGACGTACTCATGAGCGGCCGTACCGTACGCGCCGCCCTCAATGAACTCTTCGACTACGGCCGCCCCGCCAGCGTGACGCTGGTGTGCCTGCTCGACCTCAATGCCCGCGAGCTGCCGATCCGTCCGGACGTGGTCGGCGCGACCCTGTCCCTGGGCGCCACGGAACGGGTAAAATTGCTCGGCCCCGCGCCGCTCACCCTCGAGCGTCAGGACCTCGCTTCACCCGCCTGACCTCCCGATTTCCCGTAACCTTTCAGGGCCCGCCCCATGCCGACAGACGCCAAGCGCCCGCTGCAGCTCAACGACCAGGGCCAGCTGCGCCACTTCCTCTCGCTCGACGGTCTGCCCCGCGAGCTGCTGACGGAAATCCTCGACACCGCCGACTCCTTCCTCGAAGTCGGCGCCCGCGCCGTGAAGAAAGTCCCGCTGCTGCGCGGCAAGACGGTGTGCAACGTGTTCTTCGAGAACTCCACCCGCACCCGTACCACCTTCGAGCTGGCGGCCCAGCGCTTGTCCGCCGACGTCATCACCCTCAACGTATCCACCTCCTCCACCAGCAAGGGCGAGACGCTGTTCGACACCCTGCGCAACCTGGAGGCGATGGCCGCCGACATGTTCGTGGTGCGCCATGCCGATTCCGGCGCCGCCCACTTCATCGCCGAGCACGTATGCCCGGACGTGGCCATCATCAACGGCGGTGACGGCCGCCACGCCCACCCGACCCAGGGCATGCTCGACATGCTCACCATTCGCCGCCACAAAGGCAGCTTCGAGAACCTCTCGGTAGCCATCGTCGGCGACATTCTGCACTCGCGCGTGGCCCGCTCGAACATGCTCGCCCTGCGCACCCTGGGCTGCCCGGACATTCGTGTGATCGGGCCGAAGACCCTGATCCCGGTGGGCGTCGAGCAGTACGGCGTCAAGGTCTACACCGACCTCGCCGAAGGCCTCAAGGATGTGGACGTGGTGATCATGCTGCGCCTGCAACGTGAACGCATGCAGGGTGGCCTGCTGCCCAGCGAGGGCGAGTTCTACAAGCTCTACGGCCTGAGTTCCCAGCGCCTGACCCTGGCCAAGCCGGATGCCATCGTCATGCACCCCGGTCCGATCAACCGCGGCGTGGAAATCGAATCCGCAGTCGCCGATGGCGCGCAGTCGGTGATCCTCAACCAGGTCACCTACGGCATCGCCGTTCGCATGGCGGTGCTCTCCATGGCCATGAGCGGCCAGACCGCGCAACGCCAATTGAACCAGGAAGCCGAGGAGCTGAACTGATGCGTACCCACATCCTCGGTGCCCGCCTGATCGACCCGGCCAGCGGCCAGGATCAGATCACCGATCTCTTCTTTGAAAGCGGCAAGGTCGCCGCCATCGGCAAAGCGCCGGCAGGCTTCGAAGCGGACAAGACCGTCGACGCCAAGGGACTGGTGGCCGCGCCCGGCCTGGTGGACCTCTCCGTTGCCCTGCGCGAGCCCGGCTACAGCCGCAAGGGCAGTATCGCCAGCGAGACCCTGGCAGCCGTGAGCGGCGGCGTCACCAGCCTCTGCTGCCCGCCCCTGACCCGCCCGATCCTGGATACCCCGGCCGTGGCCGAATTGATCCTCGACCGCGCCCAGGAAGCTGGCCATGCCAAGGTGTTTCCCATCGGCGCCCTGACCAAGGGCCTGGCCGGCGAGCAGCTGTCCGAGCTGGTTGCCCTGCGCGACGTGGGCTGCGTGGCCTTCGGCAACGGCCTGGCCAGCTTCGTCAGCAACCGCGTGCAGCGTCGCGCCCTGGAATATGCCGCCACGTTCGATCTGACGGTCGTCTTCCACTCCCAGGACGCATCCCTGGCAGAAGGCGGACTGGCTCACGAAGGCCCTACCGCCAGCTTCCTCGGGCTGGCCGGCATTCCGGAGTCGGCCGAAACCGTGGCGCTCGCCCGTGACCTGCTGCTGGTGGAGCAGAGCGGCGTGCGCGCCCACTTCAGCCAGATCACCAGCGCCCGTGGCGCCGAGCTGATCGCCCAGGCGCAGGCTCGTGGCTTGCCGGTGACCGCTGACGTGGCCATGTACCAGTTGATCCTCACTGATGAGGCGCTGATCGACTTCTCCAGCCTCTACCATGTACAGCCGCCGCTGCGCACCCGCGCCGACCGCGACGGCCTGCGCGAAGCAGTTAAAAGCGGCGTGATCTCGGCCATTTCCAGTCACCACCAACCCCACGAGCCCGACGCCAAGCTCGCGCCCTTCGGCGCCACCGAGCCCGGCATCAGCAGCGTGGAATTGCTGCTTCCGCTGGCCATGACCCTGGTCCAGGACGGCCTGCTCGACCTGCCCACCCTGCTCGCCCGCCTTACCGCCGGCCCAGCTCGCGCCCTGCGCCTGCCCGCTGGCCGCCTGGCCGTCGGCGCACCAGCGGATCTGGTGCTGTTCGACCCGCAGGCATCCACCCTGGCCGGGGAAACCTGGAAGTCCAAAGGCGACAACTGCCCCTTCATCGGTCACTGCCTGCCAGGCAAGGTCCGCTACACGCTGGTGGACGGCAGGATCATTTTCCAGGCCTGAAGCCGCTACACGAAAAAGCCCGCCATTCGGCGGGCTTTTTCATTTCAGGGGACGCGGCGATCAACAGGCCTCGATGCAGTTGCGTCGCTGTTTGGCACGATAGAGACCGTCGTCCAGGCGCTTTAGTAGCGACTCGACTCCTTCGCCAGCCTGCATTCCCGCTACCGAGAAACTGGCCGTCAACCCCAGCGGCAAGCTGGGATCGGCCTGGGGGACCACCAGGCGCAGACGCTCTGCCAGCTGCAAGGCGGCGTCCTGGCCGGTCTCCGGCAGCAGGGCAATGAACTCCTCGCCGCCCCAACGAGCGAAACAATCCTCGTCCCTGAGCGCCGCACGAACGGTGCGGCTGACAGCCACCAGGGCTCGATCACCGATCTGGTGGCCGTGACTGTCATTGATGCGCTTGAAATGATCGAGGTCGAACATCAACAGCGACGTCACATGTCCATGACGCTGGAAGCGCTGCCACTCGCCGTGCAGATTGCGCTCGAAATGCCGGCGGTTGGAAACCTGGGTCAGCGGGTCGGTCTCGCTGAGGCGCATCGCGCTTGCAACCTGCTGGGCCAGCGCCTCATTGGCCTGGCGCAGGGCCTCGGTGCGAGCGTCTACCAGCGCTTCCAGCTTGCGATTGAGGGCCAGGAGTTCCTCGTTCTTTCGCTGCAATTCGAGGCTGGCCATCTTGCGCTGGTGGATATTGCGGTGCGCGCCAATCATCCGCGTCGGCTTGCCGGCCTCGTCGAATTCGACGAAACGGCCATGGTCGCTGATCCATAGGTAACTGCCGTCGCGGCAGCGGCAGCGATAGTCCTCGGCGTAGATCAGGCTCTCGCCGTCCAGGTATGCCTGGAAGTTGCGCATCACACGTTCTATATCGCCGGGATGGATCACCGATTTCCAGGTCTCCACGTCCTCCGGCAGGCTATCCAGCGCGTAGCCGAGCATGGAGTACCAGCCGGGGCTGCGTTTGACGTGATTGGTGCGGATGTTCCAGTCCCAGATGCCGTCGCTGACGATGTCCAGGGCGAAGCGCAGGGTGCGCTCGACTTCTTCGAGGGTGGTGCCGTAGCAATGGTCGAGGGGCTCAAGCTTTTCCATAAGCTTCCTGCGGGCCGAAACCCGATTGAGACCGCTACGCCCAGGCACCTACCCGAGCGTTACAAAGCTTGCTTCCGGCCTCAGGCCTGGATGGTCGCCGCCGGGTTGATCACCCGGCCGAGGCCCAGGTTGCGCAGGGCGAGATGCAGCGAGCTGTGGATAACCTGCGGATTGTCGATGGCCAGCAGCTGATCAAGAAGCTCCTTGGCTTTCGTCATGGTGACCTGGCGCAGCAACCACTTCACCTTGGGCAGGTTGGTGGCGTTCATCGACAGGCTGTCGAAGCCCATGGCCAGCAGCAACACGGCAGCCGCGGGATCACCCGCCATCTCGCCGCAAATGCTGACCGGCTTGCCTTCGGCGTGGGCGTCGTCCACCACCTTCTTCAGCGCCTGCAGCAC
Organism: Metapseudomonas resinovorans; assembly: GCF_002003485.1. GTDB lineage: Bacteria > Pseudomonadota > Gammaproteobacteria > Pseudomonadales > Pseudomonadaceae > Metapseudomonas > Metapseudomonas resinovorans_D. Next base: position 116,127 of record NZ_BDMA01000034.1, on the reverse strand, counting down.
CGCCGGGTGCAGGTAGTCGTAGAGGTCCGCCACGCGCGGGTTGTTACGGTCCACCGCCAGCAGATACTGGGTGAGGTCGTTGGACCCCACCGAGAGGAAGTCCACCTGGCGCGACAGCTCCTTGGTCTGGTAGACGGCAGCGGGGATCTCGATCATCACCCCTACCGGTGGCATGGGGATGTCCACGCCCTCGTCACGCACCTCGCCCCAGGCGCGATGGATCAGGTGCAGCGCCTCCTCCAGCTCGTGGGTGCCGGAGATCATCGGCAGCAGGATGCGCAGGTTGTCCAGGCCCTCACTGGCCTTGAGCATGGCGCGCACCTGGACCAGGAAGATCTCCGGGTGGTCGAGGGTGACGCGGATGCCGCGCCAGCCGAGGAAGGGGTTGCTTTCCTTGATCGGGAAATACGACAGCGCCTTGTCGCCACCGATATCCAGCGTGCGCATGGTCACCGGCAGCGGATGGAAGGCGGCGAGCTGCTCGCGGTAGATGGCGAGCTGTTCCTTTTCGCTGGGGAAGCGCTCGTTGATCATGAACGGCACTTCGGTGCGATACAGGCCGACACCCTCGGCGCCGCGCTCCTGGGCACGGGTCACGTCGGCAAGCAGGCCGGTGTTCACCCAGAGCGGCATGCGCTGGCCGTCCAGGGTCTCGCAGGGCAGGCTGCGCAGGGCGTCCAGACCCTTGACCAGCTGGCGTTCCTCTTCCACCACTTCGCTGTACTGCTTGCGCAGTTGCGCCGAGGGGTTGGTGAAGACTTCGCCGTGGTAGCCGTCGACGATCAGCTCGATACCGTCGACCTTGGAATACGGCAGGTCGACCACGCCCATCACCGTCGGGATGCCCATGGCACGCGCGAGGATGGCGACGTGGGAGTTGCCCGAGCCGAGTACCGAAACCAGGCCAACGAGCTTGCCTTCAGGCACTTCGCCGAGCATTGCCGGGGACAGCTCCTCGCTGACGAGGATGGTGTTTTCCTGGTAGACGAGGTTCTGCTTGCGCTCTTCCTGCAGGTAGGCGAGCAGGCGGCGACCGAGATCCTTCACGTCGGAGGCGCGTTCGCGCAGGTAGGCGTCGTCCATCAGTTCGAAGCGGGTGACGTGCTCCAGCACGACCTGGCGCAGCGCACCCTGGGCCCACTGGCCGGTGCGGATCACGCGCTTGACCTCCATACCGATGGAGGCGTCGTCGAGCATCATCAGGTAAACGTCGAAGAGGGCACGCTCTTCGGGGCGCAGTTGGGTTTCCAGCTTGCTGGAGAGCCGGCGCATGTCTTCGCGGACCGCTTCCAGGGCCTGCTTGAAGCGTTCTACTTCGGCCTCGATGTCATCGACCGTGCGATCGGGCACCACATCCAGATCGGCCGGCGGCAGCACCACCACAGCAGTACCCACAGCGGCACCGGGGGCGCCCGGCACACCGACGAACTTGGTTTCCTGGATTCCCTTGCCCTGGCGACCCAGGCCGCGAATCGAACCGGTCGCCTCGGCATGGGCGATTACGCCCGCGAGCTGCGCGCTCATGGTGACGAGGAAGGCTTCCTCGCCCTCGTCGAACTGACGGCGCTCCTTTTGCTGCACCACCAGTACGCCCATCACCCGACGGTGGTGGATGATCGGGGCGCCCAGGAAGGAGGCGAAGCGCTCTTCACCGGTCTCGGCGAAGTAGCGGTAACGGGGGTGATCGGCGGCGTGCTCGAGGTTCAGCGGTTCCTCGCGGGTGCCCACGAGGCCCACGAGGCCTTCGTTGGGGGCCATGCTGACCTTGCCGATGGAGCGCTTGTTCAGGCCTTCGGTGGCCATGAGCACGAACCGGTTGGACTCCGGGTCCAGCAGGTAGACCGAGCAGACCTGGCTGCCCATGGCCTCCTTGACCCGCTGCACGATGATCGCCAACGCCGCCTTCAGATCCTTGGCGGCGTTCACTTCCTGGACGATCTTGCGCAGCGTGTTGAGCATGGCTAGTCAGCCTTTCTCCGGGTCAGTCTTGCGCCAGGAGGCGCGGTGCTAGTTCCTTGAGGGCACGGCGATAAACTTCACGCTTGAAGGTCACCACCTGGCCCAACGGGTACCAGTAACTGACCCAGCGCCAGCCGTCGAATTCGGGCTTGCCGGTCAGATCCATCCGTACCTTGTTCTCGTCCGACTGCAAACGCAGCAGGAACCACTTCTGCTTCTGTCCAATGCACAGCGGCTGGCTATTGGTACGCACCAGGCGCTGCGGCAGACGATAGCGCAACCAGCCGCGAGTGCAGGCAAGAATCTTCACATCCCGCTCTTCCAGGCCGACTTCTTCGTTCAACTCCCGGAAAAGTGCCTCTTCGGGCGTCTCGCGTGGGTTGATACCACCCTGCGGGAACTGCCAGGCATCCTGATTGATACGCCGGGCCCAAAGTACCTGCCCGACATCATTGGCGAGAATGATGCCGACATTCGGGCGAAAACCATCGGAATCGATCACGGCACTCAACCTCGCAAACGCATGTTTCGGCATTGTTCCATAAAGGCCTTAAACGCAGCAATGCGAGCCTTTCTCGCGATGGGCAGCTCCGCTCAAAGCGGCTATTCTGGCCGCCCTTCGAAGCCTCGATGCAAGGAAATACGACGTGCGTTTGGCTCTTTTCGACCTCGACAACACCCTGCTGGCCGGCGATAGCGATCACGCCTGGGGCGACTACCTGTGCGAACGCGGCATCCTCGACGGGATCGCCTACAAGGCGCGCAACGACGAGTTCTATCAGGACTACCTGGCCGGTCGACTGAACATCCAGGACTACCTGAACTTCAGCCTGGAAATCCTCGGCCGCACCGAAATGGTGCAGCTCGACCAGTGGCACCGCGAGTTCATGCGCGACTGCGTCGAACCGATCATCCTGCCGAAGGCCGAAGCCCTGCTGGCCGAGCACCGCGCCGCCGGCGACAAGCTGCTGATTATCACCGCCACCAACCGCTTCGTCACCGCGCCGATCGCGAAACGTCTGGGCGTCGAAACGCTGCTGGCCACCGAATGCGAAATGGCCGATGGCCGCTACACCGGCCGCACCACCGATGTGCCCTGCTTCCGCGAAGGCAAGGTAACGCGCCTGGCGCGCTGGCTGGAGGAAACCGGCTCCAGCCTCGAGGGCAGCAGCTTCTATAGCGATTCGCTGAACGATCTGCCGCTGCTCGAACAGGTGAGCCATCCGGTGGCAGTGGACCCCGACCCGAAGCTGCGGGCCGAAGCGCTGCAACGCGGCTGGCCAGTAATCTCGCTGCGCTAGGGCCAGACGGTAGCGTGCACCATGCGCACCGATGACCTCGCACCGGGAATTCGGTGCGCGCAGCGCACCCGACGAACAAAGCCAGCGCGGGCCTGTCAGAGCGGCTTGATCACCATGAGCGCGTACACCACCGCCAGCAATACCAGTGCGAGAACCGCCAGCCAGGTGCGTACAGCCACATGGCTGGCCACCTGCGGCGCTAGCGCCGTGCCATCCCGAAACGCCTGGCGCGCCAGATTGCGAATGCGCACCTGCAGCCAGAGCAGAGGCAGCCAGCAGAGCGCCGCCAGCAGGTAGATTCCTACACTCCACAACAACCAGCGCTGACCCAACGGCCAGCCGCCGACCTTCGCCAGCGCCAGGCCACTCAAGGGCAGCAGCACGGCAGAACTGGCAATCAACCAGCATTCCAGCCTCACCAAAGAGGCGAAGGTGGCCGCCATCTGCTGGGGATCAGCCTCTTTCCAGGCCCGGCGGGCAAAGAACAGCCCGGCCAGCGCCGCGCCGAAAAGCACGGCGGCCAGCAGGCCATGGACGGTCTTGAACAGAAAATAGAGGGTCATGCCTGGTGCAAACGCCGCATCAGAGCGGTTTGGCCAGCATCAGCGCCAGCACGGACATGAACAGCAGCAGGCCGACGAGACCGTAGGCGGCACCGAACTTGAGGCTGCGTCGAACAGGTGCGGAAGCCGGTCCGCCGTCGACCAGTGCCTGCTCCCGCAGTCGCCCGACACGGCGGAACAGCAGCAGCCAGGCAATGCAACCGAACAGATAGAGAATGGCTCCGCCGAGAATCCAGGTCTGGCCCAGCGGCAGGCCAGCGAGGTTCACCATCCACCAGCCGCTGATCGGCAGCGACACGGCGACGAGGATCAGTAGCGGCACGCCGATCAGCAGAATGCGCCGCAGGCTGGGGCCGATTAGCGCGGCATCGCCGGAACGGAAATTGCGCCAGCCGTACCACGCCAGTCCTGCCAGTCCGCCGAAGAACAGCAGGGTGGCCAGGCCGTGGAGGATGCGGAATGCGAGGTAGTTTTCCATGAAGCAGGTCCTTGTCTGCGTGGGCGGCTGAGTCAAAGCCTAGCAGCCGCCCGATCCAGCGCCCCCGGCCTGCGTCAGCCCAGGAAGAGCTGGTAGGCCGGGTTGTCGCTTTCGTCCCAGTGGGGGTAGCCGATCTCGTCGAGGGCAACATGCACCAGCGCGCGTTCCTCGGCCGGCACCTGCAGGCCGGCGACCACGCGGCCATCGGCGGCGCCGTGGTTGCGGTAGTGGAACATGGTGATGTTCCAGCGGCCGCCGAGCTTGTTGAGGAAGTTGAACAGCGCCCCCGGACGCTCGGGGAATTCGAAACGGAACACCATTTCATCGCTGATGCGCACTGCGTGGCCGCCGACCATGTGGCGGATATGCAGCTTGGCCAGTTCGTTGTCGGTGAGGTCCAGCACCGGGAAGCCCTGGCTGCGCAGGTTCTCCACCAGGGCCGCACGCGGATCGGTTTCCGGGTGGGTCTGCACGCCGACGAAGATGTGCGCTTCGGCATCGGTGTTGTAGCGGTAGTTGAACTCGGTGATCTGGCGCTTGCCGATGGCTTCGCAGAAGGCCTTGAAGCTGCCCGGGCGTTCCGGGATGGTCACCGCGATGATTGCCTCGCGCTTCTCCCCCAGCTCGGCACGCTCGGCCACGTGGCGCAGGCGGTCGAAATTGATGTTGGCGCCGGAGTCGATGGCCACCAGGGTATGGTCGCGCACGCCTTCGCGTTCGACGTACTTCTTGATCCCGGCTACGGCGAGGGCGCCGGCGGGTTCGGTGATGGAGCGGGTGTCGTCGTAGATATCCTTGATCGCCGCGCAGATTTCGTCGGTGCTGACGGTGATTACCTCATCCACATGCTGCTTGCAGATATCGAAAGTGTGCTGGCCGATCTGCGCCACGGCAACGCCATCGGCGAACAGTCCAACCTGCCCCAGCACCACGCGTTCGCCAGCGGCCATGGCGGCCTGCAGGCAGTTGGAATCGTCCGGCTCGACGCCGATCACCTTCACCTCGGGGCGCAGGTATTTGACGAAGGCGGCGATGCCCGCAACCAGGCCGCCACCGCCCACCGGCACGAAGATGGCGTCCAGGCGACCAGGGTGCTGACGCAGGATCTCCATCGCCACGGTGCCCTGGCCGGCGATCACTTCCGGATCATCGTAGGGGTGGATGTAGACGTAGCCCTTCTCTTCCACCAGCTTCAGCGAGTGGGCCAGCGCCTCGGGGAAGGCGTCGCCATGCAGCACCACCTTGCCGCCGCGGGCACGCACGCCCTGCACTTTCAGCTCCGGCGTGGTGCGCGGCATCACGATGGTCGCTTTAACGCCCAGCTCGCGGGCCGCCAGGGCGACGCCCTGGGCATGATTGCCGGCCGATGCGGTGACCACGCCGCGATTCAGTTCCTCGCGAGAGAGCTGGGCGATCTTGTTGTAGGCGCCGCGAATCTTGAAGGAATAGACCGGTTGCAGGTCCTCGCGCTTGAGGAGGATCTGGTTGCCGAGGCGCTCGGTGAGCTGGCGGGCGGGCTGCAGCGGGGTTTCCACGGCGACGTCGTAGACGCGCGAGGTCAGGGTCTTCTTCACGTATTCTTCGAGCATCGCGGCTTCACTGGCGGCATTTCACGGGAGGACCGAGTCTACCGCAGGGATTCGTCGGGCGACCACAGAGAATGCGGGGTTTTGCCCCGGCGACGGGCTATAATTCGCGCCCTCGACACTCCTCCAATCGGACCTCCACAGCATGACCCAGGACCAGCTCAAGCAGGCCGTCGCCCAGGCCGCCATCGACTTCATCCTTCCCAAGCTCGGTGAAAAGAGCATCGTCGGCGTCGGCACCGGCTCCACTGCCAACTTCTTCATCGACCTGCTTGCCCAGCACAAGATGGCCTTCGACGGTGCCGTGGCCAGCTCCGAAGCCACCGCCCAGCGTCTGAAGGGCCACGGCATCCCGGTCTACGACCTGAATGGCGTCAGTGACCTGGAGTTCTATGTCGACGGCGCCGACGAGAGCAACGAGCGCCTCGAACTGATCAAGGGCGGCGGTGCCGCCCTGACCCGCGAGAAGATCGTCGCGGCGGTGGCCAAGACCTTCATCTGCATCGCCGACGAGAGCAAGCTGGTTCCGCTGCTCGGCACCTTCCCGCTGCCGGTGGAAGTCATCCCCATGGCCCGCAGCCATGTGGCGCGCCAACTGGTGAAGCTGGGCGGTGACCCGGTCTACCGCGAAGGCGTGCTGACCGACAACGGCAACATCATCCTCGATGTGTACAACCTGCAGATCGACAGCCCGGTACAGCTCGAAGAGCAGATCAACAACATCGTCGGCGTGGTCACCAACGGCCTGTTCGCCGCCCGCCCGGCCGACCTGCTGCTGCTGGGCACCAAGGATGGCGTCCGGAGCCTGACCGCCTGACGCGGACTCCCGGCCTGCGGGAAACCGTCTAGATTTGTTGGCTACGGCGCCGTTCGGCGCCGTCCACTGCCACGAACTAGGAGGTGCCCCATGGCTGGGAAATTCCACCTGAAGAAGGCCAACGATGGCCAGTTCCACTTCAACCTGAACGCCGGCAACGGCGAAACCATCCTCACCAGCGAGCTGTACAAGGCCAAGGATTCAGCCTTGAACGGTATCGAGTCGGTGCGCAAGAACGCCGCTCGCGACGGCGCCTTCGAAAACAAGACCGCCAGCAACGGCAAGTTCTACTTCGTGCTCAAGGCCACCAACGGCCAGGTCATCGGCCAGAGCCAGATGTACGCCAGCGCCTCCAGCGCCAGCGCAGGCATCGACTCAGTCAGAAACAATGCCCCCGGCGCCACCCTCAACGACGAAAGCTGATCAGTCGCTCGCCTGTTTGCGGAACACGTAGAACAGGTTCGGCTCGCTGACCAGATAGAGGTTGCCGTCGTTATCCATGGCCACCCCCTCGGCCTGCGGCACCCCCCGCTGCAGGCCGTGCATGCCGCGCAGCAGCGAAAGCGTGCTGATGGGGCGGCCATCGGCGTTCAGCTCCAGCACCAGCCGCGACTCGTCCGACAGCGCCAGCAAATGGCCGCTGCGCTCCTCGTACTGCAGGCTGGAAAGATCGCGCAGGAAGAGCCTGGCGTCACGCTTCGGGTCGTCCACCACGTGCACCGCGAAGGGCTTGTCCGGGTTGGTGTGGGGGAAACCGTGGATCTCGTAAATGCGCACCGGATCGCGCTCCTTGGCCACGAACAGGCGCTGCCCGACGGAATCGTAGGCCAGGCCCTCGAAACCTTTGTTTCCGGAAAGGCCGATACCCAGGGACAGCTGCTGCGACTCGCTGGCATCGATGGAGGTGGTGTCCTCATCGACACGCACCTTGATGAGGCGCTGCAGGCGCTCGTCGGTAATCACGTAGACGCCCTTGCTGATGTACTCGATGGCCTCGGGGTCGCCAAATCCCACCAACTGGATGCGGCGGATCAGGTGCCCGTCCAGGGACAGTTCGATGATCTCTGGGCGCTGGTTAGTGACGGTGAAGAGGCTGTGCCGGTCAGGGTCGTAAGTCAGCGCGGAGACGTCGTCCGACAGGCCCTCGATGGGCTTGGCCTCGATGGCCACCTGATAGTCCGGGAGCCAGAGGGATCGTTCCCGCCATTCGGAGGCGTGGCGCCATTCTTGCAGTGCGAACAGGCCGCGCTCGAACAGCCGGAACTGCTGGGCGGCAATTCCGAGCAGCACCAGCAGCAGCACCAGGAACGCGGTGACCAGGCGCCACGGGGTCAGGAATGAACGCATCGATCAGGACTCGGGGATTCAGGACGCGGCGAAGGATACAGAGCGCACCGGACTTCTACCTGAATTGAAGCTTAAAGCCTGGGCACATGCTGGAAGGACGTTACAAAAGGGGACGGACATGGCCACCGCGCTGCTACCGGAAGCACGTGCACTCACCACCTTGCACACCATCGCTCTGGCCGTGGCCACATTGGCCAGCAGCGGCACCGACCGCATGGTCCTGCTGGATGGCAGCGGCGTCTGCTGCGCCGATCTCGACACCCCCGATAAATTGATCTCGCATGCTCAGGAGCTGCGCGTCTTCGCCAATGCCCTGGCCAGCACCCGCGATCCGGCCCTGGGCCTGTCCCTCGGCCTGCGCATGCACGTATCCGCCTACGGCATGCTCGGCTACACCATGCTCGCCAGCCGCACCTTGCGCGATGCCCTGACCATCGCCCTCGGCCAGTCGGCATTGCTGGGCACCTACTTCAAGCTGAGCCTTGAGGAGGACCGCGACGAGGCGCGCCTCGTCGCAGTCGGCTACCGCTACGCACCGGAGCTGACCGTGTTCAACAGCGAGCTCTGCCTGACCTCGCTGCTCACGGTGTTGCAGGATCTGCTCGGCACCAGCATTCGCCCGATGCGTGTCTGCCTCTCCTATCGCCCGCCTCTGCACGCCGCTACCTATGAACAGATACTCGGCTGCCCGGTGGAATTCGGCGCCTCGCGCAATGCTCTCTGCTTCGACGCCGCCCTGCTCGACCGCACCCTGCCCCTGGCGGACCCGGTGACTTGCCACTACGGCCTGCAGCAATGCCTGAAACTGGACGCCCAACTCAACAGCCGCCATGACGTGCTCGACCAGATCCGCCATCACCTGGCCGGCAATCTGCGCGATGCGTGCGACCTGGACAGCGTCGCGCGCCAGCTGCACCGCTCCGAGCGCACCCTGCGCCGTCACCTGCGGCAGCTGAACACCAGCTTCCAGCGCCTGCTGGATGAAGTGCGCTACGACAAGGCGCGCCAGCTGCTGGTGCAGACCGACCTGCCCATCTACCTGATCGCCGAACAGCTTGGCTACAGCGAAACGGCGAGCTTCCGGCATGCCTTCCAGCGCTGGAGCGGGCAGTCGCCGAGTCTGTATCGGCGTTAGCTATTTCTCTGACCTGCCCTTTCTGTGGAGGCGAATTCATTCGCCAAAGACAGCGCAGCTGTCCCGGCTGACCTTGTAGGGCAGACCTTCGGCCTGCTTGGCGATTGAAATCGCCCCTACAGGCAAGCACCCAGCGCCGCTACTGCGACCTCATAACCACTCACAAATTGGCCGAAAATATCCCCTTTTGACCTGATCTATCGTTCTGCACCTACTAGGCTGCTGACAGAATCGCGACAAACAAGGGCCGCTTCACCAGCGAAAAAAGAAAAGCCCAATAAGAACAAATTCTTAGAGCTTGTGATCAGCATGACTAGCGCGATCAGCGTCGAACGTGTGTGCATGGAGTTCGGTGATCCGGGGCAGGGCGTGAAGGCCCTCGACGATGTTTCCCTGGAAATCCGCGCCAACGAGTTCTTCACCCTCCTCGGCCCATCCGGCTGCGGCAAGACCACCCTCTTGCGGCTCATCGCGGGCTTCGAGCAACCCAGCTCCGGCGCCATCCGCCTGTACGGCGAGCCCATGCAGGGCCTCCCGCCGTTCCGCCGCCCGGTCAACACCGTGTTCCAGAGCTACGCCCTGTTCCCGCACATGACCGTGGCGCAGAACATCGCCTTCGGCCTGGAGATGCGCGGGCTCTCCCGCAGCGACATCGAGCAGACGGTGCAGCGCATGCTGGAACTGGTGAAGCTGCCGGATGTGGGCAAACGCCGCGCCGACCAGCTTTCCGGCGGCCAGCAGCAGCGCATCGCCCTGGCCCGCGCCCTGGCCAACAAGCCCAAGGTGCTGCTGCTGGACGAGTCGCTCTCGGCGTTGGACCAGAAGCTGCGCAAGGACATGCAGATCGAGCTCAAGCGCCTGCAGCACGAGACCGGCATCACCTTCATCTTCGTCACCCACGACCAGGAAGAAGCCCTGACCATGTCCGACCGCATCGCGGTGATGAGCAAGGGCCGCATCCTCCAGGTCGGCACCCCGACGGAAATCTACGAAGCACCGCTGAACCGCACGGTGGCGGACTTCATCGGTGAAACCAACTTCCTCGAAGGCGAAGCGCTGGAACGTGGTGTCCTGCTGCCCGATGGCCAACTGCTCAGCGCCTACAGCCCCCGCCGTGGCGCCGTCACCCTGGCGATCCGCCCGGAGCGCACCTGCCTCGACGAACAGGGCAACCTGGCCGGCGAGATCGAGAACGTGGTCTACGTCGGCACCGACACCGTGTACCACCTCAACATCGCCGGACAGAGCGGCTTCCGCGTACGCCAGCAGAACCGCAACGGCGCACTGAACGCCTACGCGACCGGCGAGAAAGTGCGAGTGCAGGTACCCAGCGAAGCCATCCGGGTGCTGGTCGAATGAGCACCCTGCGCGCCCAGGCGGAACGCCGCCAGCTGCGCCGCCGCCTGGCGCTGACCAGCCCAGCGATGATCGCCCTGCTGGTGTTCCTGGTGTTGCCGCTGGGAATCATGTTCCTGGTGTCGATCCTGGCGCCGGGCGACTACGGCGGCGTGAAGTGGGACCAGTATTCGCTGGAGGCCTACGTCAACTTCCTCTACGAGCGTGACCTGGACGACAGCCTGGTGTTCAACACCGACTATCTGCAGATTTTCCAGCGCTCGTTCTGGCTGTCGGTACTGACCACGGTCGGCTGCCTGCTGATCGGTTTCCCCACCGCGCTCTACCTGGCACTGCAGAGCGAGCGCAAACGCAACCTGCTGCTGTTCCTGGTCACCGTGCCCTTCTGGACCAACCTGCTGGTGCGGGTCTACGCATGGATCCTGCTGCTGCGCAATGGCGGCCTGGTGGACAGCGGCCTCGGCGTGTTCGGGCTCTCGGACGGTGCCCTGGGTCTGCTCTACACCGACGTGGCGGTGGTAATCGGCCTGCTCTACACCTTCCTGCCGTTCATGGTGCTGCCCATCTACACCAGCCTCGAAAAGCTCGACTGGCGCTTGGTGGAAGCCGCCTTCGACCTCGGCGCCAACCGCTTCCAGGCGCTGCGCCGGATCATCGTGCCGCTGGCCATGCCAGGCATCGTCGCCGGCGCGATCCTGGTGTTCATTCCCTCGCTCGGCAACTACATCATTCCCGAGCTGCTGGGGGGCGGTAAGTCGCTGATGATCGGCAACCTGATCCAGCTGCAGTTCGGTGCATCGCACAACTGGCCGCTGGGCGCGGCGCTGTCGTTCGCCCTGCTCGGCTTCGTGCTGCTGGCGATGCTGCTCTATAGCCTGCGTTTCAAGCAGGCCGCCGGCGGAGGCCACCCATGAACATGCAGAACCCGCTCTGGCGATTCACCGGGGTACGGCCCACTGCCTGGCTGTTCTTCGCCTTCCTCTATGTGCCGATCCTGGTGCTGGTGGCGCTGAGCTTCAACGGCGGACAGTCGGCGACCATCTGGGAAAGCTTCAGCCTCAAGTGGTACTCGGTGGTGGCCAACGATCCGGAAATCGTCCGCGCGGCGAAGAATTCGCTGATCGTCGCCACCTTCGCCACCCTGATCGCCACCTCCCTGGCCACCCTCGCCGCCCTGGGCATGCGCGGTCGCGCCTTCCGTGGGCAGACGCTGATGAACGGGGTACTCGGCCTGCCGCTGCTGGTGCCGGAGATCGTCACCGCCGTGGCCACCCTGATGTTCTTCGCCTTCATCGGCCTGAAGCTCTCGCTGTTCACCATCCTCATCGCCCACGTGGTGTTCTGCATTCCCTTCGCCTACCTGCCGATCCGCGCCCGCCTGGAAGGCATGGACCCGCGCCTGGCCGAAGCCGCCGCCGACCTCTACGCCTCGCCCTGGAAAGCCTTCTGGAAGGTGACCTTCCCGCTACTGATGCCCGGCATCCTTTCCGGTGCGATGCTCGCCTTCATCATTTCCATGGACGACTTCGTCATCACCTACTTCGTCGCCGGTGCCGGGGCCACCACCCTGCCGGTGTACATCTTCAGCTCGATCAGGATGGGCATTTCGCCGAAGATCAACGCGATTTCCTCGATCATCCTCGTGATTTCTATAGCTTTCGTTGCATTGTCCTACTACGTCGGGCAGCGCAAGCGCTGACCCGAACTCGACCAGCAAGGAGCTTGACCATGACCCGTCGTACCCCGCTCGCACTTGCCATACTGCTCGCCTCCGGCCTTGCCGGCTCGGCCCAGGCGGCAGGGACCCTGCACTTCGCCAACTGGTCGGACTACTACCCGCCGGAGCTGTTGAAGAAGTTCGAGAAGGACACCGGCATCAAGGCCACCCTGGATGCCTACGACAGCAACGAGACCCTGTTGGCCAAGCTCAAGGCCGGTGGCGGTGCCTACGACGTGGTGGTCCCGTCTGACAGCTTCATCCAGATCATGGCCGGCGACGGACTGCTGCAGAAATTCGACAAGAGCAAGCTGCCCAACCTGAAGAACCTCAAGGCCAACTTCCAGACGCTCGACTTCGACCCCGGCCACGACTACAGCGTGCCTTACCTGTGGGGCACCACCGGCTACAGCTACGACAGCAAGCAGGTACCGGGCGGCAAGCTGGATGAGAGCTGGAAACCCTTCTTCGAGCCGCCGACCGAACTGAAAGGCAAGGTCGTCGCGCTGAACTCCATCGAAGACCTGTACATCGCCGCCTCCCACTACCTGTCCGTCGACCAGTGCACCGAAGACCCGAAGGAAGCGAAGAAGATCCAGGACCTCCTGCTGGCACAGAAGCCGCTCCTGGCGATGTACAACAGCGATGGCACCATTGAGCGCATGGCCGCCGGCGAAGTCGCCATGCACATGCAGTGGAACGGCGCCTTCCACCGCGCCCACGCCCAGCGCGATAGCCTGGTCTACGTCTATCCGAAGGAAGGCATCCACGTCTTCATCGACAACCTGGTGATTCCCAAGGACGCGGTGAACGTCGAGGAGGCCCACGCCTTCATCAACTGGATGATGTTGCCAGAGAACATCGCCGCCGCCTCCAACTTCGCCAAGTACAACAACGCCATCGAGGGCTCGGACAAGTTCATGGAGAAGGAACTGTTCGATGACCCGGCCATCAACACCCCGCAAGACAAGCTCGATCGCCTGCGCACCTTCAAACTCTGCTCGCCCAAGGCCCTGAGCCTGCGCAGCAAGGTGTGGACCAAGCTGAAGAAGTAAGCGACGCACTTGTCCCCCTCTCCCTCCGGGAGAGGGGCCGGGGGTGAGGGAAGCCTGGCTAAAGCACCAATGCCGCAGGATCGGACGGGTAGCATTCCTGCGGCCGAGGTGATGGGTTTCGCTGCGCTCTACGCCATCCTACGGATCCCCGCGCCACCAGAAAGTCTTCCACCCAATTGACAGAGACTAGAAAAAGCCGGCCAACCATGTTGGCCATTTCGATCCCTTTTTGACCCTTTGCGGGGTTCTGCGGCCTGCCGGGCGCTGACAGAATCGGAAATGCATGCCACTAGCAGGCGCCCCATGGCGGCGCCGATTCAACAAGAAAAATGGCTAGAGAGATACGACGATGTCCCGTGCACTTGCGCCTCGAATCACCCTTCCCCACTTCGTCCTGCGGACCCCGCAACTCCACCTTTACTGACTGCCCGCGCACAGCCGGATGCGCAACGGACCCGGCCTCGCACGCGCATGGATGGCTCGCATAGCGACCCAGGCGCCGCCCAGCGGCGCGCAGTAGATTGGAGAGAAGAATAAATGCCCACCCCGTCCGCCAGCCTCGAAAACAGCGGCAGCCTGCCCAACGATTTCACTCACAGCGCCCAGGGAACCGCCCTGCGCCGGATACTCGGGCTGCCCGCCCTGGTGTTCTTTGGCCTGGTCTACATGGTGCCGCTGACCATCTTCACCACCTACGGCGTGGTCACGCAGATGACTGGCGGCCGCACCGCCCTGGCCTATGTGGTGACTCTGCTGGCGATGATCTTCACCGCCCTGTCGTACAGCTTCATGGTCCGCCGCTACCCCATCGCTGGCTCCGCGTACTCCTATACCAGCCTGAGCTTCGGCGCTGGCGCGGGCTTCCTCACCGGCTGGTCGCTGCTGCTGGATTACCTGTTCCTGCCGATGATCAACTACCTGGTGATCGGCCTGTTCCTCAACGTGGCCTTCCCCGACGTACCGGCGTGGGTCTTCGTGGTCAGCGCCATTGCCCTGGTCACCGCGCTGAACGTTCGCGGCATCAATTCGGTGTCGAGCATGAGCAACCTGATCGTGGCCGCCCAGGTGGTGTTCGTCGTGGTGTTCCTGGCCATGGCCGGCAAGAGCCTGTTCGGCGCACCGATCGACTTCACCGCTCCCTTCATCGGCGACGGCAGCCAGCCGGGACTGGCACCGCTGATGGCTGGTGCGGCGGTGCTCTGCCTGTCCTTCCTCGGCTTCGACGCGGTATCGACCCTGGCCGAGGAAGCCCGCGATCCGCGGCGTGACATCCCGCGCGCCATCGTCATTACTACCCTGATTGCCGGTGCGCTGTTCTTCGTCCTGGCGCTGGTTTCCCAGTTGGTATTCCCCGGTAGCGTCTTCCAGGACGTCGACGCCGCTGCGAACGAAGTGATGCTGAAGGCTGGCGGGCAGTTCCTCGCTGCATTCTTCACCGCCATCTATGTCGCCGGCTCCGTCGGCTCGGCCCTGGCTTCCCAGGCCTCGGTGTCGCGCATCCTCTACAGCATGGGCCGCGACGGCATTCTTCCGCGCCGCCTGTTCGGCACCCTGTCTGGACGCTTCCAGACCCCGACCACCGCCATCCTGATCGTCTCGGCCGTGTCGCTGCTGGCGGTGGTGATCGACCTCGCTACCCTGGCATCGATGATCAGCTTCGGCGCCCTGGTGGCCTTCTCCGCCGTGAACCTGGCGGTGATCCGCACCCACCTGTTCGACGGCCGTCCGCGCCAGCCGGCTGACCTGCTGCGCTATGGCCTGATTCCGGCGATCGGTTTCGCCCTGATTGCCTGGCTCTGGACCAGCCTGTCGGGCCTGACCCTGGCCATCGGCCTCGGCTGGTTCGCCATTGGCCTGGCCTACCTGGCGGTTCAGACTGGCGGCTTCCGCCGCAAGGCGCCGCAGGTGCAATTCTCTGAGTTCGAATGACCCCGACTGACCCCTAGCCGCCCAGGAGACGCTGATGCTGACGATCTATTCCGACGACCACCACCTGCACCACGGCAAGCATGAGCTGATCGGTGGCCAGTTCACCCCCTGCTTCGAGAAACCGAGCCGCGCCGACATGGTGCTGGACCGCGCCAAGGCAGTGAACCTGGGTGCCATCCAGGCACCGACCGATTTTGGTCTGTCGCCCATCCTGCGGGTGCACAGCGAGGGGTTCGTAAACTTCCTGAAGACGGCCTGGAGCGAATGGCAGGCCAAGGGCCGCAGCCACGATATGCTGCCCATCGCCTGGCCGACCCGCCGCCTGCGCCAGGTGGAGCCGACCGATATCGACGGCCGCCTGGGCTATTACTCCTTCGATGCCGGTGCGCCGATCACTGCCGGCACCTGGCAGGCCATCACCAGCTCGGCCAATGTCGCCCTCAGCGGTCAGGCCGAACTGCGCAAGGGCGCCCGCGGCATCTTCTCCCTCTGCCGTCCGCCGGGCCACCACGCTGCCGCCGACTACATGGGCGGCTACTGCTACCTGAACAACGCGGCCATTGCCGTGCAGGCCATGCTGGACGCTGGCGCAAAGCGAGTCGCAGTACTGGACGTGGACTACCACCACGGCAACGGTACCCAGGACATCTTCTACGACCGCGCCGACGTGCTCTTCACCTCGATCCACGGCGATCCGCGCTTCGAGTACCCCTACTACCTGGGCTTCGCCGACGAGAAAGGCGTGGGAGCGGGAGAGGGCTTCAACTTCAACTACCCGCTGGCTTCAGGCATCGACTGGTCCGTCTGGAGCCTCGCCCTCGCCGACGCCTGCCGGCAGATCGCCGAATACGCCCCGGACGCGCTGGTGGTTTCACTGGGCGTGGATACGTTCAAGGAAGACCCGATTTCGCAGTTCAAGCTGGACAGCCCGGACTACCTGCGCATGGGCGAGATCATCGGCAAGCTCGGCCTGCAGACGCTGTTCGTGATGGAAGGGGGTTATGCGGTGGAGGAGATCGGCATCAACGCGATCAATGTGCTGCAGGGGTTCGATAGCGTGGCTTGAAGCGCTTTTCTTGTAGGGGCGAATTCATTCGCCAAGCAGGCCAAAGGTCTGCCCGGGCGTCCGCAGGGGGCTGCGTTGCAGCCCTTGGCGAATAAATTCGCCCCTACAGGTCCCGAGCAATTCCCTCTTGTCCTCGATCAGTTCACCCGCTCAACGAATTCCACATCCACTTCGCGGCCCATCAGGTCGCGGTCCACTTCGCCGGTCAGCTTGACCGTGGCCTTGTCGTCGATGGACATCGGCGGCCAGTCCTCATCGTCGATTTCCACCTTCATGGTGCCGGTGGCGTCCTTGAACTCGTAGATATCGCCCTTGATGCGGCGAACGATCTGCCCCTTCAGCACCACCGGAGCATCGTCGGTGGCTTCGAGGGCGGCGGCGACGGTACTGATCTGGGCATTGGCGCCCGGGCCTGTGTAGCTGTTGGCCATGACGGCGGTGGAGAACAGCGGTACGGCGAGCAGAGCGAGGTATTTGGCTTTCATGGAGATGATCCCGTGTGTTTGTAGATGACGGGATCAGGCTAAGGCGGCTAGCTGAAACGAGGCTTACAAGCGCCTTAAGCGAAGCTTAATGGCGCACCCTGCAGAGCGCGTCAGCTCGGATCGACGCTGGCGACCAGGTTCTTGCGGAATACGTAGAACAGGTTGGGCTCGCTGACGACGTAGATGTCACCGCTCTCGTCCATCGCCACGCCTTCAGCTCGGGGAATACGGCTGTCCAGGCCGTTCATGCCGCCGAGCAGGCTGATGAAGCTGACCGGTTCGCCCTGTTCATTCAGCTCCAGCAGCAGATTGGACTGGGCCGAGAGCACCAGCAGATGGCCGGTGCGCGGGTCGATGCTCAACGCCGAAAGGTTGCGCATGCCCAGGCCATAGCTGGGTAACGGACGCAGCGCTTCACCAAGGGTCTCGTTGCCATCGCTGCCCAGACTGAACAGGGCGACGGGGCCACGCTCCTTGCCGAGGATCAACTGGCCGTTGAGCGGGTCCCAGGCGATGCCTTCAAAGCCCTTGTTGCCCGAGTCCGGGAAGCCGAGGTCGAACTCGTTCGTCGCATCGGCGCTCAGTTCACGGGTTTCCGGGTCCAGTTCGAAGATCGACAGCGTACGGCGGCGCTCGTCGGTCACCGCCACATGGCCGCCTTCGAGTACGGCCACGCCTTCGGGGTTGGAGAAGCCCTTCAGCGGAATCTTGCGCAGCACCTCGCCCTCACGGCTCAGCTCCACCAGGGTGGGCGACTTGCCGGTGACGGTGAACAGGGTCCCGGTAACGGGGTTGTAGGCCAGGTCGGAGGTTTCGTCGTTCTCCAGACCGGCCAGGGGCTTGCCCTGCAGCACGGCCTTGTAGCCCGGCAGCCAGATGCTGGCGGCGCGCTGTTCCTGACTCGCCTGCTGCTCGCCGACCCACACCAGGGCACGGTCATCCCAGTGCATGTACCGGGTCAGCGCGGTGGCGCCGGCGGCAATGGCGACCAGGCCCAGCATCAGTCGGCGACGGCTAACGAACGACAGGAGGCGGCGCGGCATCAGGTACTACTCAAAAAAAGGGTCGGCAATAGATAGCCAAATGCCAGTGAAAGTTCCGTGAAACCCCGACCGGCGGTCGGCTGGGTCAGATGACCCGGCTTTCGAAGCGACTGTGCCCTACCAGTTCCAGCACAAGTTCGTCGCCCTGGTTCAGCGGGCCGACGCCCACCGGCGTGCCGGTGAGGATGACGTCGCCCGGCTGCAGGCTGAAGTGGCCGGCCATGTGCTGGATCAGCGGGAGGATGGCATTGAGCATGTCGCGGCTGTTGCCGTCCTGGCGGACTTCGCCGTTGACGCTCAGGCGGATGCCGATGTCGTCGAGACGCTCCGGGGCGTCGCCGGGCACGAAGGGCGCCAGTACACAGGCACCATCGAAGGACTTGGCGATTTCCCAGGGCAGGCCCTTCTCCTTCAGCTTCGCCTGCACGTCTCGCAGGGTCAGGTCCAGGGCCGGGGCGAAGCCGGAAATGGCGTCGCGCACTTCCTCTTCATCAGGACGGCGCGACAGCGGCTTGCCGATCAGCACGGCGATTTCCGCCTCGTAGTGCACCGAACCGCGATCCAGCGGAATGCTGAAGCCACCCACCAGCGGCACCGTGCAGGAGCCCGGCTTGATGAACAGCAGCGGTTCGGTCGGCACAGGGTTGTTCAGTTCCTTGGCGTGCTCGGCGTAGTTGCGACCGACGCAGACCACCTTGCCCAGGGAAAAGTGGATCGAGGTGCCATCGACATACTGGTGCTGGTAGCTCATTTACCGACTCCTGAACGGTGCATAAAGCAAACGGCGGATGATCCTTCCGGAGTCATCCGCCGCCTTCGCGCTTAATTAAAGATTTTCCCGGGGTTCATGATCCCGTTCGGATCAAACACCGCCTTGATCGCCTTCATCACCGCAATCTCAGGCTCCGAACGGCTGTAGCCGAGGTAATCGCGCTTGGTCATGCCCACGCCGTGCTCGGCGGAGATCGAGCCGTTGTACTTCTGCACGGTCTCGAACACCCACTTGTTCACGGTGGCGCACTTGGCGAAGAACTCGTCCTTGGACAGGTTGTCCGGCTTGAGGATGTTCAAATGCAGGTTGCCGTCGCCGATGTGGCCGAACCAGACCACTTCGAAGTCCGGGTAATTGGATTCGACGATGGCGTCGATGTCGTGCAGGAAGGCCGGCACCTTGGAAACGGTGACCGAAATGTCGTTCTTGTACGGCGTCCAGTGGGAGATGGTCTCGGAGATGTACTCGCGCAGCTTCCACAGGTTCTGCAGTTGTTGCTCGCTCTGGCTCATCACGCCATCCAGCACCCAGCCCTGCTCGACGCAATGCTCAAAGGTGGCCAGGGCGTCGTTGGCGATCTCCTCGCTAGCGGCTTCGAACTCCAGCAGCGCATAGAAGGGGCACTCGGTCTCGAAGGGCGCCGGCACGTCACCACGGGCCAGGACCTTGGCCATGGCCTTGTCGGAGAAGAACTCGAAGGCGGTGAGATCCAGCTTGCTCTGGAAAGCGTGCAGCACCGGCATGATGGAGTCGAGGTCCGGGGAACCCAGCACCATCGCAGTGAGGTTCTTCGGCGCGCGGTCAAGGCGCATCGTGGCTTCGACCACGAAGCCCAGGGTGCCTTCAGCGCCGATGAACAGCTGACGCATGTCGTAGCCGGTGGCGTTCTTGATCAGGTCGCGGTTCAGCTCCAGCAGGTCGCCGGCGCCGGTGACCACCTTCAGGCCGGCCACCCAGTTACGGGTCATGCCGTAGCGAATCACCTTGATCCCGCCGGCATTGGTGCCGATGTTGCCGCCAAGCTGGCTGGAACCTGCGGACGCGAAGTCCACCGGGTAGTACAGGCCCTTTTCCTCGGCGAAGTTCTGCAGCTGCTCGGTGATCACGCCCGGCTGGCAGACCACGGTGCGGTCGAACTCGTTGAATTCGAGGATCTGGTTCATGTAATCGAAAGCGACGACCACTTCGCCATTGGCCGCTACGGCCGCGGCGGAAAGGCCGGTACGACCGCCGGACGGTACCAGCGCCACCTTGTGCTGGTTGGCCCAGCGAACGATGGCCTGAACCTGCTCGATGCTCTTGGGAAAGACGATGGCGCTCGGCGCGGGGGCGAAATGCTTCGTCCAGTCCTTGCCATAGGCGTCCAGGGAAGCGGCATCGGTCAGTACCTTGCCGGGTTCAACCAGGGTCTTCAGCTCTTCGATCAGGGCAGCGTTGGTCATCAGCGAAACTCTCAAATCATTCATGGTCGCCCTGAGAACGTTTCAGGTCGCAACCGAGCAAGGAAAAAGGAGATCATGCTAGCATACGCACCCCGTGAATCGTGCGCTCCAGCCGATATTCCGGGTAGCAGCCCGCGCTCCCCCACGGCCCGCTTCTGACATTTTTACCGGGATACATAGGTACGCAGATGAGCAAGACCTCTCTCGAAAAGAGCAAGATCAAGTTCCTTCTCCTCGAAGGCGTCCACCAGAACGCCGTGGACACCCTGAAGGCCGCCGGCTACACCAACATCGAGTACCTCAAGGGCGCCCTCTCGGGTGACGAACTGAAGGAAAAGATCGCCGACGTGCATTTCATCGGCATTCGCTCGCGCACCCAGCTCACCGACGATGTGTTCGACTGCGCCAAGAAGCTCATCGCCGTCGGCTGCTTCTGCATTGGCACCAACCAGGTCAACCTGAGTGCCGCCCGCGAGCGAGGCATCGCCGTATTCAACGCTCCTTATTCCAACACCCGCTCGGTAGCCGAGCTGGTGCTGGCTCAGGCCATCCTGTTGCTGCGCGGCATTCCGGAGAAGAACGCCTCCTGCCACCGCGGCGGCTGGATCAAGTCCGCAGCCAACTCCTTCGAAATCCGCGGCAAGAAGCTGGGTATCGTCGGCTACGGTTCCATCGGCACCCAGCTCTCCGTGCTGGCCGAGGCCCTGGGCATGCAGGTGTTCTTCTATGACACCGTGACCAAGCTGCCGCTGGGTAACGCCACCCAGGTGGGCAACCTGCATGAGCTGCTGGGCATGTCCGACATCGTCTCCCTGCACGTGCCCGAGCTGCCGTCCACCCAATGGATGATCGGCGAGAAGGAAATCCGCGCCATCAAGAAAGGCGGCATCCTGATCAACGCCGCCCGCGGCACCGTGGTCGAGCTGGATCACCTGGCCGCCGCCATCAAGGATGAGCACCTGATCGGCGCCGCCATCGACGTGTTCCCGGTCGAGCCCAAGTCCAACGACGAAGAGTTCGAGAGCCCGCTGCGTGGCCTGGACCGCGTGATCCTGACCCCGCACATCGGCGGTTCCACTGCCGAGGCCCAGGCCAACATTGGCCTGGAAGTGGCCGAGAAGCTGGTGAAGTACAGCGACAACGGTACCTCGGTGTCCTCCGTGAACTTCCCTGAAGTGGCCCTGCCGTCCCACCCGGGCAAGCACCGCCTGCTGCACATCCACGAGAACGTGCCGGGCGTGATGAGCGAGATCAACAAGGTGTTCGCCGACAACGGCATCAACATCTCCGGTCAGTACCTGCAGACCGACGAGAAAGTTGGTTACGTGGTGATCGACGTCGATGCCGAGTACTCGGACCTCGCCCTCGAGAAGCTGCAGCACGTGAGTGGCACCATCCGCAGCCGCGTCCTGTTCTAACGCGGGGCTGCTGCGCGTCGGCGATCATTCGCCAGACATGAAAAAGGGAGGCCTCGGCCTCCCTTTTTCTTTTCCAGCGTCTTTACTTGACCGTCACGGTGATGGATTGCGAGATCACCGGCGGCTCCAGCGGTACGTGGTTCTTGTCCCCCACCAGCAGTTGCAGGGTGTGCTTGCCGGGCGGCAGGGTGACCTGGGTTTCGGTCTGACCCTTGCCGAAGTGGCGGATGCTGTCGGTCATGGGCAGCGGCCGGTCCATTTCCGGCTGTTCGGCGAGGCCGATCAACAGATGGTGGTGGCCGGTTGCGGGCACATCCACGCCAGCCGGCGCGACGCCCATGCCCTTGAGACCGAACTTCACGGTAAAGGTCTGGCCGACGGCGGCACCGTCAGCCGGTTCGATGAAGTACACCTGCGCGCCTTCGGGCGCCGGGGTCCGTGGAAGAGCGGCCAAGGTGGCGGTGGCGGCGCCAAGCAGCAGGGCGCCAAGGCTCAGGAAAGACAAAGTCCTCATTACACATCTCCATGTTTTGTGAGCCAGATACCAGACCCTATGCAACCAGTTAGGTTCACCTGCTGTCCGAGCAAGGCGCCGTATCTGCGCCAGCGGAAAAACCATAACGAATCGAGGAAGTCCCCCATGCGTCTGCTTTACTGCCTGCCCACCCTGTTCGCCCTGCTGAGCCCGCTGGCCCAGGCCGAATTGCTCGATGATGTCTGGGAGCGCGGCAGCCTGCGAATCGCCCTGGAGGAGAACAACCCGCCCTACAGCTACCGGGAGAACGCCAAGCTGACCGGCTTCGACGTGGCCTTGGGCCGCGCCCTGGCTGCGGAAATGAATGTGGATGCGGAGTTCGTCGTGGACGACGACGGCAAGATGCTCGAAGGCTTGCAGAGCGGTCGTTATGACATCGCCCTGGACCGGGTCGCCGCACCCGCCGATGGCGAGCAGACCCTGGAGTTCAGCGAACCCTACGTCTTTCCCGTGAGCGAGACCGAGGGCAATCTGGCGCAGCCCATGACGATTCCCTTCCAGAAAGGCAATCCCGCCTTCCGCGACACCCTCAACCGCGCCCTGATCAAGCTGCGCAGCGAGGGCAAGCTCGGCGCGCTGTCGACGCAATGGCTGGGCAAGGACCTGAGCCAGCCACCGACTGCCGCCAAGCGCTGAGGCTCAGCCTTCGTCCAGTTCGGCCAGGCGCGCAGCGGCCTGGGCCAGCTCCTCTTCGCTGAAGACCTCGACACCGGCGCGGCGCAGAGCTGCGGCGGTCACGCCTTCGCCGGCGACACGAACGCCGCTGAAACTGCCGTCGTAGTTCTCCCGATTACCGCACGAAGGACTGCGGGCCTTGAGCAACGCGATACGGATCCCGTTGCGCGCCATCAGATCCAGGGCAATGCGTGCACCGGCGACGAACTCGTCGGTCACGTCCTGGCCGTCGTCGGTGAGCACCGGCAGTTCGCCGTCCAGCACGGCGCCGCCGCGGCCACCGTCGATCTCGGCTGGCGCCCGGGGCGTCGGCAGGCCGCCGGCCACTTCCGGGCATAGCGGCACGATGCGCCCCTCCGCCTGCCAGCGCTCCAACAGGTCGAACGGCCCGTGGGCGCCGCCGTCATAACGGACCTTTTGCTCGAGCAGGCAACGGCTGACCAGGATCTTCTGCATCTTCATCTCCAGAGGGGAACCGTCGTAGTCACCCCGGGTAACACCGGTGGCGCCCGCGCGAATCGGCGCCTGATCGAAGGTAGGGCCTTGGCCCGTTAACTGCCAAGCCGTTCTCGGAGGCAGGCGACGAGCTTCCCCATCCTTCGGCTGGAAGCGCCCCGCGCCACTGGCTGTGGCGCCTGCGCCCCTCCAGACTGCGCGCAACCTGCACAGGAGCGTGCCATGCCCAGAACAACCCACAACCTGCGCCTCGCACTGGCTTGCGGCACCGCCCTGCTCAGCGGCACCGGCCAGGCCGCCCTCGAATCCCTGGACAACCAGGCCCTCAGCGAAATCAGCGGCCAGGCTGGAATCAACCTGCGCCTGGACGTCATGGCGCGCATCGACAGCATCAGCTGGAACGACGATGGCGGCAGCCTGTCATTGCGCAATGTGCGCATCGACAACGGCTGCCTCAAGCCCGGCGACTGCCCCAATGGTGCCGGTGGCAGCTTTCCCCTGGGAGCTGCGCAGCTCGGCCTCACCCTGCCCATCTTCGGCGTCGATCAACCGACCCTGAAGGTCGACGTGGTGAAGAATTCAACCGGTACCCAGCAAGTCCGCCTGGAGCTGCCCGACCTCACCACCATCAACGACCAGCTCCAGGGCAGCGGCATTCCGGCCCAACGCATCCGCGTACGGGTCGCCGCCGACATGCACATCGGCGAAAGCCGGATCGGCAGCCTGGAAATTCGCGATATCACCGACCTGCGCGGCAACTTCCGAGTCTGGGGCCACTGACGGACCCCGGCTTCAGAGCGGGCCGCCGCGGCGCCGGAACCACCCGGTGAGGGACAGCCGCTCGCGGTTCGCCGGCAGGACCTCGTGGGGCACTTCAGCAGACAGGAACACCACCAGGCTGCCGCCCTCGGGCAGCACATCTCGTTCACCTTGAGTCAGGTACAGGCGCAATTCACCGCCCTGCTCCGGCTGCCAGTCGGCGTTCAGATAGGCCACCACCGACACGGCCCGGCGGTCATCGTCGCGGAAACGGTCCAGGTGCTTCTGGTAGAAGGCCCCGGGCGGATAGCAGGCGAAGTGGCATTCGAAATCTTCCAGGCCCAGGTAGAGCTCACGGTTGAGCAGTTGGCGCAGCTCGTCCATCAACGCCAGATAGGCATCGCTGGCGGCCGACTGGCCGGGCTCCAGCCACTGGATACGGTCGCCGCGCACCCCTTCGCGAACCTGCTGCCCGTCTCCACGGCCGATGGAAGCCGGCGCGAGCGCGCCCGCTGCTTCGCGAGCGCGGCATTCATCGGCCAGGGCAAGGGTAAGGTCGGCAGGCAGCATCAGGCACTGGTGGGACCAGCCCTGGCTGGCCAGGTCGTCGGCGATCGGAGTGAGCACGGGGCGTTCTGCGGGTAGCGGCATGATCGCGGAATTCTACCAGCGAGCAGGAAATTACCTACATGCACTGATGAAGATTCCGACACCTCGACAATAAAGCCCGAGTCCGCTGAGAATAGCCGCACGCTCAACCCCGCAACGCCCAACCCGCCGCCACCGCCTTGCCCGCCGAACCGATGCCGTACGCGTGGGTCCGATACGAACAGCGGACTGCGTCATCAAGGAGACTCCATGCGCCTGCTCTTCGCCGTCACCCTCCTCCTCTTCGGTTTGCCTGCCCTGGCCGACGACCACGCCAGCCTCTACCAGGTGGCCGGCTGGCCGGAGCAACGCGCGCACTTCAACGACGCCCTGACGGCGGCCCAGCAGCGTTACCAGAAGACTTTGCCGCCGGCGGTCTACCAGGCACTGGTCGAAAACAGCAACCGTCGTTTCCAGCCCCAGGCCATCGACCAGCGCGCCCAGGTTGCGCTGCGTAATCAGCTTCAGGACCCGCGTCCGGCACTGGCCTTCTTCCAGTCGCCGCTGGGCAAGAAGATCATCGCTGCGGAAACCCTGGCGACCCGCCGCGACCAGCTGGCGAAGCATGCCAATGGCCTGCCGCGCATCGAGGCTGAATCCACCCGCCGCCTGCTGATCGGCCACCTGGCGCAAGCCCTGCCGGCCCGCGAAGCCGGCGCGGAAGTCAGCCTGGCCCTGGCCGGCGTTGCTGCCGACAGCCTGAGCCAGATGCTTCCCGGCCTGCTCGGTGGCGGCCAGGCCCAAGGCATGATCGATGGCCAGCGTCAGCGGCTGATGGAGCAGATCGGCAACGACCTGGATAACACCCTGCTCTACGTCTACCGCGACCTCTCCGATCCGGAGCTGGAAGAGTTCGTCACCTTTGCCGAATCCACCGACGGCAAGGCCTACTACCAGGCCGCCCTGGCCGCCGTGCGCGCCGGCCTCGCGGTGGGCCAGGACGCTTCCGCCCAGCAGGGGCTCTGAATGCTTTTCGTAGGTTGGTGCTGAGCGAAGCCCAACAAGGGGCCTTCAAGGCGGCTACGGATGTGGGGCCGGCTCCTACCTACGAAAACTACCCCAACCTTTCCCGCAAGAAGCCAAAGTACCGGTCCCGATAGGCCGGCGCCTCGTTCACCAGATGATGCCCGGCGCCTTCCAGCATCAGCACTTCAGGCTGATCGAACTTCTCCGCCAGCACGGCGAGGTTGTGCCGCCAGTCCACCGTCATGTCGCCATCGCCCTGGATCACCAGTGGCCGGCGACGGCTGCGTTGCGCCTTTTCGATCCGCGGCACCCAACGCGCCAGGGCCCCGACCCAGGCCGTAGGCAGGGTTTGCGGCTGCAACGGGTCCTTGTGGTGAACGAACTCGATGAACTCGGCATCGCTGGAATTGACGCTGAATCGACGGGGAATTCCCTCGACGAAGTGCCGTATCAATTGGTAGCTGAATTTCGACCAGGCCCAGGCGCGCGGCCGCACCAGTGGTGCGAACAGCAGGGTCTCGCCCAGCTCCGGACGTGGCGTGCCGGTGAGCAGGTAATCCAGCAGGATGGCGCCGCCGGTGCTCTGTCCGGCCAGATGCCAAGGCTGCGGCAAGTCCAGCGCCGCCGCCTCGCCCAGCAAGGCCTGGAGGGTGGCCTGATACTCGGCGAAATCACCGATGCTGGCCCGCGTGCCGCTGGACAGCCCATGGCCGGGCAGGTCGCAGGCGATCACCGCGAAGCCCATGCCCAGCGCCCAGTCCACCAGGTGGCCGTAAAGCCCCATGTGGTCGTAGTAGCCGTGCAGCATCACCAGGCTGGCCCGTGGCTCGGGCGGCAGCCAGAGCTGGGTCACCAGTGAATACCCGGCCGCCTCGACGCAGCCCAGACGTGCCTGAACGCCAGGATGGCGCGCAGCGAAGTCCAGCCGGTAGAAGGTCCGATAGGTCTGGGCCTGACGCAGGTCAGCGGCGCCTGCGGCCAAGGGTCGCAATAACGGACGCAGGAGATCGGGATGGAACTGGTCTGGCATCGGGCTTTCCCTGGAGGAGGCAAATCTGTCCACAGGACCGTACGGGGCCCTGACCGGCTGCCGATATTCTGCTGCCCGAGGCAACGTGGCAAGCTACGCGCCCCCGCACAGGCCCTTGATCATGCGTGCACTCAATCCCAAGACCCTGCTTACCAGCCTCGCCCTCCTCGCCTGCGTCGGCGCCATCCTGCTGGCTCTGCGCTGGTACGAGTCGCGCTATGTGCGCCCCTTCAATAGCCAGGCGACGGTGTTCTCCGGCGAACAGCTGCGCCTGCCGGCCGAACTGGCCGGCCCGGGCCCCATCCGCCTGGTGCACTTCTGGGACCCGGCCTGCCCCTGCAACGCCGGCAACCAGCAGCACCTTGCCGAACTGATCCAGCGCTTCGCGTCCCAGGGCGTGACCTTCCACGCCTTGCAGAAACCGGGCAGCAAGGGTCAGCTGCCGCCAGGCCTGGAAGCCCTGCAGCCGCTGGCCACGATGCCCGGCTCCGAGCAGTTGCCGGCGGTGCCCGCGGTGGGCATCTGGGACCGCGACGGCCGCCTGGCCTACTTCGGCCCCTATAGCGAAGGGGCGGTGTGCAACTCGGCCAATAGCTTCATCGAGCCGATTCTCGAAGCCTTGATCGACAATCGTCCGGTCAGCGCCAGCAGCACCCTGGCGGCAGGCTGCTTCTGCGCCTGGCGCGAGCCGACCTAGCCGACTCCGAGACGCGCCCGCCAGGCCTCCGGCGGCATTCCGTACCAACGGCGAAAGGCCCGGTAGAAAGGCGACAGCTCGGAGAACCCGCAATCCCGAGCGACCTCGCGCATGGTTCGACCCTCCTGCAACAGTTCGATGGCGCGCGCCTGCTGCACCGACTCACGTATCCGCCGCAGGTTGCTGCCCTGGCCGGCCAGCGCCCGCTGCAAGCCGCCAGCGCTGAAGCCCAATTCCGCCGCGCAGGCTTCCAGCGAGCATTCCGCCTTGCCCAGGCGAACACCCAGCAGGTAGCGCAGACGGTTGAGCAGGTCGTTGCCCACCAGCGCGTCCAGCTGCGCCTCGGCGTGCTGCCAGAGCAGTTGGTGCATCTCCGGATTGGCAGTGCGCGACGGGCGCTTCAGCAGGGCCGCCGGGAACAGCAGGGCGTCATGCTCACGGCCGAATACCGGCAGCAGGCCGAACAGCCGCTGGTGCTCGCTCACCCGCGCCGGGCGGGCATGGCGGAACTGCACGCCATCCAGGCGGAAATCGCCATCGGTGATAAATCCCAGCAGCTTGGTGAAGAGCAGCGCCAGGCATTCCATCTGCTGGCGCAGGGAAGAGAAGCCCAAATAGTTGAGGTCAATGACCAGGCGCGCCACCGCGCCCTCCACATGCAGCTGGGCGACGAAACCGCCGGACAGGATGTGTTGGAAACGCACGAAGCTGGCCAACGCCTCGCCGAGGTCACGGCTGGCCAGCAGCAGATAGCCCACCACATCGAGCAGGCGCGGCTTCATGACCTCGCCCAGGTGCAGGCCGACGTCGGGGTCGCCGACCAACGAGTCGGCGGCCAGCCAGAACTGCGGCGCATCGTCATGGCGCAGGCGGCCGTCCACCGGCGGCGGTCCCGGGCGACGGTGCTGGTTCACGCCGAGGTAGATTCGGCCCGGGTCCAGGCCGAGTTCCGCCAGCGCTTCGTAAAGCAGGCGGCGCAAGGTGGCGGAGTGGGTCAGCGGAACGAAGCTGTTGGTGTCTGGCTCGGTGGCGGACATGGCGATTCCTCGAAATTGACCGAAGACTTTCAGCTCGCGTGTATTTGGTCAATGCCTGCCACGCCTGCCTTGGGGAGAATGCCGCGACCAAAACAACAAGGAATTTCGTGCATGAAACGCACCCTGACTGTCCTGGCCGTGGTCATCGCAGCGGCCGCTGGCGGCGCCACCTGGTACAGCGAGAGCAAGAAGCCCGTGCGCGACGGCGAGCTTGCCATGGCCCACCTCCAGGCGCCGGTGACCGTACGCTACGACGAGCGCGGCGTACCCCATATCCAGGCCGCCAACGAAGCCGACATGTACCGCGCGCTGGGCTTCGTCCATGCCCAGGACCGCCTGTTCCAGATGGAAATGCTGCGCCGCCTCGCCCGTGGCGAACTGGCCGAAGTCCTCGGCGCTCGCCTGGTGGACACCGACCGCCTGTTCCGCACCCTGGGGATTCGCGCCCACGCCGACGAGTACGCCAGCAAGATGGACAAGGACAGCCCGGCCACCAAGGCCCTGCAGGCCTACCTCGACGGCATCAACCAGTACCAGGACAGCCGTCCGGCGCCGGTGGAATTCGACCTGCTGGGCATCGAGAAACGCCCCTTCACCATCGCGGACACCCTCTCAGTGGCCGGCTACATGGCCTACAGCTTCGCCGCCGCGTTCCGCACCGAGCCGGCGATCACCTACGTGCGTGACGAACTGGGCGCCGACTACCTCAAGGCCTTCGATCTCGACTGGCACCCCGAAGGGGTGATCGGCCAGCCGCTCGCCCAGGGCGACTGGCAGGACCTCAACCGCCTCGCCCAGCTCAGTCAGCAGGCGCTGGTCGAAGCCGGCCTGCCACAGTTCGAGGGCAGCAACGCCTGGGCGGTTGCCGGCAGCCACACCGCCAGCGGCAAACCGTTGCTGGCCGGCGACCCGCATATCCGTTTCGCCGTACCGGCGGTGTGGTATGAGGCGCAGCTGAGCTACCCGGGCTTCGAGCTCTATGGCCATCACCAGGCACTGAACCCGGTCGCCTCCCTCGGGCACAACCGCCAGTTCGCCTGGAGCCTGACCATGTTCCAGAACGACGATCTCGACCTGATCGCCGAGAAGAGCAACCCGGACAACCCGAACCAGGTCTGGTACCAGGGCCAGTGGGTGAATCTGGAAAGCCGCGAGGAAACCATCCAGGTCAAGGATGGCGAGCCGGTGAAACTGACGCTGCGCCGCTCGCCCCACGGCCCGATCATCAACGACGCGCTGGGCGCGGCGGCCGGCAAGACGCCGATCGCCATGTGGTGGGCCTTCCTGGAAACCGAGAACCCGATCCTCGACGCCTTCTACCAGCTCAACCGGGCCGACAGCCTGGACAAGGCCCGCGCCGCCTCCGAGAAAATCCACTCGCCTGGCCTGAACATCATCTGGGCCAACGCCAGCGGTGACATCGGCTGGTGGGCGGCAGCGAAATTGCCGCAGCGCCCGGAGGGCGTGAATCCCTACTTCATCCTCGACGGCAGCACCGGCGAAGCCGACAAGCCGGGTTACCTGCCCTTCAGCGCCAACCCCCACGAAGAAAACCCGGAGCGCGGCTTCATCGTTTCGGCGAACTACCAACCGCTGTCGCCGACTGGCGTGGCCATTCCGGGCTACTACAACCTGCCGGATCGCGGCGTGCGCCTGAACCAGCGCCTGGCCGAGCCGGGCGTGAAGTGGAATGTGCAGAACAGCCAGGCACTGCAACTGGATACCGCCACCGGCTATGGCCCGCGCCTGCTCGCACCGATCCTCGACGACCTGCGCGCTGCCGCCAGCGATGATGCCGAGCGCGCCCTGGTGGAGCAGCTCGCCAGCTGGCAAGGCGACCACCCGCTGGAGTCCACCGCCGCCACGCTGTTCAACCAGCTCACCTATGAACTGGCCAATGCGCTGATGCGCGACGAGCTGGGTGACTCCTTCTTCGACAGCCTGCTGCAGACGCGCATCCTCGACTCCGCCCTACCGCGCCTGGCCAGCGACCCGGCCTCGCCCTGGTGGGACAAGCGCGATACGCCGCAGAAGGAAAGCCGCACGGAGGTGGTCAAGACGGCCTGGCAGGCCAGCCTGGCGCACCTGAAGAAAACCCTGGGTGAGGACAGCTCGAAATGGCAATGGGGCAAGGGCCACACCCTGACCCACGCCCATCCGCTGGGCCAGCAGAAGCCGCTGAACCTGCTGTTCAACGTCGGCCCCTTCGCCGCTCCGGGTGGCCACGAGGTGCCCAACAACCTGTCCCACCGCGTCGGCCCGGCGCCCTGGGAAGTGTTCCACGGCCCCTCGACGCGCCGCCTGGTGGACATGGCCGACGCCGAACATGCCCTGGGCATCAACCCGGTGGGCCAGAGCGGCGTGCCCTTCGACCGTCACTACAAGGACCAGGCCGAGCCGTACATGCGCGGGGAGTACGTGCCGATGCACTACGCCGAGGATGAGGTGAAGGCGAATAGCCAGGAGACGCTGAAGTTGGTGCCAGCGAACTAACGGACCCACTCGGACACACTTGTAGGGGCGAATTCATTCGCCAAGGGCAGCAAAGCTGCCCCAGGGAGCTCGCAGGGCAGACCTTCGGTCTGCTTGGCGAATGAATTCGCCCCTACAGTGGAACCCTGTTGGATCAAACCCTCCCCAATGCCTGCCCCAGGTCCGCGCGCAGGTCGTCCACGTCTTCCACCCCCACCGACAACCGCACCAGCGAATCGCCAATGCCCAGCTCCGCGCGAATCTCCGCCGGGATGCTGGCATGGGTCATGATCGCCGGGTGCTCGATCAGGCTCTCCACGCCACCCAGGCTTTCGGCCAGGGTGAAGATACGCACCGCTTCGAGGAAGCGCCGGGTGCCCGCCAGGTCGGCGCGCAGGTCGAGGGAGATCATGCCGCCGTAACCCTGCATCTGCCGCCGCGCCAGGGCGTGCTGGGGATGGGATTGCAGGCCGGGGTAGTAGACCCGCGCCACCTGCGGCTGCTGTTCCAGCCAGTAGGCCAGTTCCTGGGCGTTGTGGCAGTGGCGCTCCATGCGCAGGGCGAGCGTCTTCACCCCGCGCAGGGTGAGGAAGGCATCGAAGGGCCCGGCGATGGCACCCACGGCGTTCTGCAGGAAACCCAGGCGCTCGCGCAACGGGTCGCAGCGGCTGTCGCTGGAAACGATGGCGATGCCGCCGATCACATCGGAGTGGCCATTGAGGTACTTGGTGGTGGAATGCACCACCAGGTCGAAGCCGAGTTCCAGGGGCCGCTGTACCCAGGGACTGGCGAAGGTGTTGTCGGCCACCAGGATGATGTCCCGGCCCTGGCACAGCTCCGCGATGGCTTCGAGGTCGGCCAGGCGCAATAGCGGATTGCTCGGGGTTTCCACCCAGAGCATGCGGGTGTCGTCCTGGATCGCGGCGCGAATTGCGCCGATATCACTGAAGTCGACGAAGCTGAAGCGATGCCCGGCGCTGACCCGGCGTACCCGCTCGAACAGGCGGAAGGTGCCGCCGTAGAGATCGTTACTGGCGACGATGTGCGACCCGCTGTCGAGCAGCTCCAGCACCGTGGAGATCGCCGCTAGGCCCGAGGCGAAGGCAAAGGCCTGGGCACCGCCCTCGAGGTCCGCGACGCAGCGCTCCAGCGCCCAGCGGGTGGGGTTGTGGGAGCGGCCGTAGTCCAGCCCCTTGTGCACGCCAGGGCTTTCCTGGGCATAAGTGGAGTTGGCGTAGATCGGCGGCATGATGGCGCCGGTGGACGGGTCGGGCGCCTGGCCGGCGTGGATCACGCGGGTGGCGAAGGCGCGCGCTTCGGCGTCTTCCTGCTGGCTCATGCAAGGGTCCTCCGCAGGTGGTTGAGCAGATCAGAGCGGGTGATCAGGCCGTGGAAGCCGGACGCGTCGGCAATGATGGCGACCAGTCCACGGTCGAGTTCAGCCTGCAGCTCCGCCAGGCTGGCATCGGGCGCCAGCGTCTCCAGGCGGGCGGTCATGACGCTCGCCACCGGCTGGCGGAAGTGCGTGGCATCGGCATGAACGCCGAGCAGGATGTCGGACTCGTCCACTACGCCCGCCAGGTGTCCATCGCGCAGCACCGGCAGCTGCGAGACATCCGCCAGGCGCATGCGCTGGAAGGCGGTGAGCAGGGTGTCGTCGGGGCCGACGCTGATCACTCGGCCGTCTTCGTAGCGCCGCGCAATGATGTCCCGCAAGTCGCCGTAACGCTTGCGCGCCAGCAAGCCCTGGTCGGTCATCCACTGGTCGTTGTAGATCTTCGAGAGGTAGCGGGTGCCGGTGTCGCAAACGAAGCTGACCACCCGCTTGGGTACCTTCTGTTCGCGGCAATAGCGCAGCGCGGCGGCCAGCAACGTGCCGGTGGACGAGCCGCCGAGGATGCCTTCGTTGCGCAGCAGTTCGCGGGCGTGGCCGAAGCTTTCCTCATCGCTGATGGAGTAGGCCCGGCCCACGCTGGAGAGATCGGCAATCCCCGGGATGAAGTCTTCGCCTATGCCCTCCACCGCCCAGGAACCGGGCGTGCCGAGGGTGCCGCTGCGGGTGTATTCGGCAACGATGGACCCCACCGGATCGGCCAGGACCATTTCCAGGTCGGGCTGCACCCGGCGGAAGTAGCGGGTCAGGCCGGTCAGGGTGCCCGCCGAGCCGACACCGACGACGATGGCGTCCACATCCTGGCCGGTCTGCTGCCAGATTTCCGGGCCGGTGGTGCACTCGTGAGCAAGCGGGTTGGCCGGGTTGTTGAACTGGTCGGCGAAGAAGGCGTCGGGAATCTGCGCGGCGAGACGACCGGCCAGGTCCTGGTAGTACTCCGGATGGCCCTTGCCGACGTCCGAGCGGGTGATATGTACCTCAGCCCCCATGGCCTTCAGGTGCAGCACTTTTTCGGTGGACATCTTGTCCGGCACCACCAGCACCACCCGGTAGCCCTTGGCGCGCCCCACCAGCGCCAGGCCCAGGCCGGTATTGCCGGCGGTGGCCTCGACTATGGTGCCGCCGGGTTTGAGCCGGCCGTCACGCTCGGCGCTGTTGATCATGGCGATGCCGATGCGGTCCTTGATGGAGCCGCCGGGATTCTGGGATTCGAGCTTGAGGAAGAGCGTACAGGGGCCGGTATCGAAGCGGGTGACCCGCACCAGTGGTGTGTTGCCGATCAGGTCGAGAACTGCAGGACGAACGTCTTTGACACTGTTCATGGCGTCACCTCCTTGCGCGACCAGGCAGGGGGCGAAGCGGGCGCCCCACGCTGGAACATAGGCTGCAAGGCGAGGTGCCGCCATGGGTTCCGACGAAGGGGGGGGTAGAACAGGCGATGCAATGATGTAGGGGCGAATTCATTCGCCAAGGGGTGCGCAGCACCCCCGATCAGGCCTCGCAAGTCGGACCTGGCGGCCCGATTGGCGAATAAATTCGCCCCTACAAGAAAAAACGCAGGATCAGCGGGCGTTGAGCACCGAAACCTGGGTGTTCAGGGTCCAGAAGTCGTAGAGCACGCCGAGCAGGAAGAAGCCGCCAGTCAGCAGGTAGAGGATGCCGCTGATCCATTTGCCCTGGTACATGCGGTGCACGCCGAAGACGCCGAGGAAGGTCAGCAGGATCCAGGCGACGTTGTAGTCGTACTGGCCGGCGTTGAAGCGCAGGGCGGCCTCGCGGTCCATGGAGGGAATCAGGAACAGGTCGATGATCCAGCCGATGAAGAACAGGCCCAGGGTGAAGAACCAGATAGTTCCGGTCACAGGCTTGCCGTAGTAGAAACGATGGGAACCGAGGAATCCGAAGATCCAGAGCAGGTAGCCGATGGCCTTGCTGTGGGTGTCCTGACGGGTGTTCATGCTGCCTCCTGCAGGGGTGATGTATCCGGTCAAGAAGAAGCCCGCCTAGGGCGGGCTTCTTCAGGGGGTGCGAGCTTAACGGAAGCGGCGCCCCGGGTCTTCTTCGGTCACCTGCAGCGACAGGCCGTCGCTCATGTGTTGCAGGTGCTCGCCATCGGTCTCGGAGCCGAGCTTGATCATCAGGCGCAGGTCGTTCGCCGAGTCGGCGTAGAGCAGCGCATCTTCGTAAGTGATCTCGCCCTGGGAATAGAGGTTGTAGAGCGCCTGGTCGAAGGTCTGCATGCCGTGTTCGGTAGAGCGCTTCATCAGGCCCTTGAGCTCGTGGACCTCGCCCTTGCGGATAAGGTCGGCGGCCAGCGGCGTGTTCAGCAAGACTTCGATCACCGCGCGACGGCCCTTGCCGTCAGGGGTCGGCACCAGTTGCTGGGCGACGATGGCCTTGAGGTTCAGCGACAGGTCCATCCACACCTGCTGCTGCCGGTCGGCGGGGAAGAAGTTGATGATGCGGTCCAGCGCCTGGTTGGCGTTGTTGGCGTGCAGGGTAGCCAGGCACAGGTGGCCGGTTTCGGCGAAGGCGACGGCGTGGTCCATGGTTTCGCGGGTCCGCACCTCGCCGATCAGGATCACATCCGGCGCCTGGCGCAGGGTGTTCTTCAGGGCCACCTCGAAAGACTCGGTGTCGATGCCCACTTCACGCTGGGTGACGATGCAGCTCTGGTGCTGGTGGATGAACTCGATCGGGTCTTCGATGGAAATGATGTGGCCGCTGCTGTTCCTGTTGCGGTGGCCGATCATCGCCGCCAGCGAGGTGGACTTGCCGGTACCAGTGGCGCCCACGAAGAGCACCAGGCCGCGCTTGGTCAGCGACAGCTTCTTGAGGATTTCCGGCAGCTTCAACTCTTCGATGGTGGGGATGGTGGTCTCGATCCGGCGCAGCACCATGCCCACCAGGTTGCGCTGGTAGAAGGCACTGACCCGGAACCGGCCGATGCCCCGCGCGCTGATGGCGAAGTTGCACTCGTGGTTCTCGGCGAAGTCGCGGCGTTGCTGTTCGTTCATCACGCCCAGCACGGTTTCCCGCGTCATTTCCGGCGACATGGGGTTCTTGGTCACCGGCATGATCTTGCCATTGACCTTCATCGACGGCGGCACACCCGCCGTGACGAAGAGGTCGGAGCCACCTTTTTCCACCATCAGGCGCAACAGTTTCTCGAATTCCATGATGTTCTCGCTGGCCGCTCAGGCGAATCAGAAGTTTTCCGGGCTCTTGGCCTTTTCCCGGGCGCTCTCGCGGCTGACCAGGCCCTTGGAAACGAGCCCCTTGAGGCACATGTCGAGGGTCTGCATGCCGAGCGAGCCGCCGGTCTGGATGGCGGAATACATCTGCGCCACCTTGTCTTCGCGAATCAGGTTACGGATGGCCGGGGTACCGATCATGATCTCGTGGGCCGCCACCCGGCCGCCGCCGATCTTCTTCAGCAGGGTCTGGGAGATCACCGACTGCAGCGATTCGGAGAGCATGGAACGGACCATGGACTTTTCCTCGGCGGGGAACACGTCGACCACCCGGTCGATGGTCTTGGCCGCGGAGGTGGTGTGCAGAGTGCCGAATACGAGGTGGCCGGTTTCCGCGGCGGTGAGCGCCAGGCGGATGGTTTCCAGGTCACGCATCTCGCCCACCAGGATGATGTCCGGGTCTTCACGCAGGGCCGAGCGCAGGGCTTCGTTGAAGCCGAGCGTATCGCGGTGCACTTCCCGCTGGTTGATCAGGCACTTCTTCGACTCGTGGACGAATTCGATCGGGTCTTCCACGGTGAGGATGTGGTGGTACTTGGTGCTGTTCAAGTAGTCGAGCATCGCCGCCAGGGTGGTGGACTTGCCCGAACCGGTGGGACCGGTGACCAGCACCAGGCCACGAGGAACGTCGGAGATCTTCTTGAAGATCTCGCCCATTCCCAGGTCTTCCATGCTCAGGACCTTGGAGGGAATGGTCCGGAACACGGCGCCGGCACCGCGGTTCTGGTTGAAGGCGTTGACCCGGAAACGTGCGACGCCGGGGACCTCGAAGGAGAAGTCCGTCTCGAGGAACTCCTCGAAGTCCTTGCGCTGCTTGTCGTTCATGATGTCGTAGATCAGCGCGTGGACCTGCTTGTGGTCCAGGGCCGGCAAGTTGATCCGGCGCACGTCGCCATCGACGCGAATCATGGGTGGCAGGCCGGCCGAGAGATGCAGGTCCGAAGCGCCCTGCTTGGCGCTGAAGGCAAGCAGCTCAGTAATGTCCATGGGGCTCCCCAATTCGAAGCAAACGGTTTGCAGACCGCTGAATGATCACTGCGCCGGGCTCGCGGCTGTCGAAGCCGACCGACCTGGCCGTCGCTCGCTACATTTTTCAGCGGCAGTTAGAATGCCGCAGACCCCACTCAGGCCGGGCTGTAGAGCGCAGGTAATGTCCACGATAGCAGACAATATTGCAAAGGTTCGCGCGCGTATCCGTGAGGCGGCGCAAGCCTCCGGGCGAGAATTTTCCAGTATCGGCCTGCTGGCCGTGAGCAAGACCAAACCCGCAGTCGCGATCCGCGATGCGTTCGCGGCAGGAATCGTAGATTTCGGCGAAAACTACCTGCAGGAAGCCCTGACCAAGCAAACCGAGCTGACTGACCTCGCGCTGACCTGGCATTTCATCGGTCCGATCCAGTCGAACAAGACCAAATCCATTGCCGAACATTTCCACTGGGTGCACTCGGTGGACCGCCTGAAGATCGCAGAGCGCCTCTCCGCCCAGCGCCCCGTCGGGATGCCGCCGCTGAACATCTGCCTGCAGGTGAACGTCAGCGGCGAGGCCAGCAAGTCCGGCTGCACGCCCGAAGAGCTGCCGGCCCTGGCCGCCGCTGTGAGCGCACTGCCGAACCTGCGCCTGCGCGGCCTGATGGCCATCCCGGAACCGACTGATGATCTGGCGGAGCAGCATGCCGCCTTCGCCCGCCTGCGCCAGTTGCAGGCAGCACTGAACCCCTCCCTGGACACCCTGTCCATGGGCATGAGCCATGACCTCGAAGCGGCCATCGCCGAAGGCGCCACCTGGGTGCGGATCGGCACCGCGCTGTTTGGCGCGCGCGATTACGGCCAGCCCTCGCATTCATAAGGAAGCATTGATGAGCACTCCCCGCATTGCATTCATCGGCGCCGGCAACATGGCCGCCAGCCTGATCGGCGGCCTGCGCGCCCAGGGCGTCGCCGCCGACCATATCCGTGCCAGCGACCCCGGCGCGGAGCAGCGCGCCAAAGTCGCCGCCGAGCACGGTATAGAAGTGGTGGAAAGCAACGCCGACGCCGTTAAAGGTGCGGACGTGGTGGTTCTGGCGACCAAGCCGCAAGTCATGAAAACCGTTTGCCAGGCCCTTGCCCCCAGCCTCGAGGACGGCCAGTTGGTGGTCTCCATTGCTGCCGGCATCACCTGTGCCAGCCTGTCCACCTGGCTCGGCGCGCGCCCGATTGTGCGCTGCATGCCCAACACCCCGGCATTGCTGCGCCAGGGCGTCAGCGGCCTGTACGCCAACGCCGAAGTCAGCGCAGCCCAGCGCGAGCAGGCCGAGCAGCTGCTGTCCGCCGTGGGCATCGCGCTCTGGCTGGAAGAAGAAAAGCTGATCGACGCCGTCACCGCCGTTTCCGGCAGCGGCCCGGCCTACTTCTTCCTGCTGATGGAGGCGATGACCGCCGCCGGCGAAAAACTCGGCCTGCCTCGTGCAACCGCCGAACAGCTGACGCTGCAAACCGCGCTGGGCGCTGCGCGCATGGCAGTTTCCAGCGACGTCGACGCCGCCGAGCTGCGCCGTCGCGTCACTTCGCCCAATGGCACCACCGAAGCGGCGATCAAGACTTTCCAGGCCGGCGGCTTCGAAGCCCTGGTGCAACAGGCCCTGAACGCCGCCGACCGGCGTTCGGCCGAGCTGGCAGAACAATTGGGCCAATAAGGAGCTTTCGATGACCGGACTCAACACCGCCGCCATCTACGTGATTCAGACCCTCGGCAGCCTCTACCTGCTGATCGTCCTGCTGCGTTTCATCCTGCAGCTGGTGCGCGCCGACTTCTACAACCCCCTGAGCCAGTTCGTGGTGCGCGCCACCAAGCCGCTGCTCAACCCGCTGCGCAAGATCATCCCCGGATTCGGCGGGCTGGACCTCGCCTCCCTGGTACTCGCCATCCTGGTCCAGCTGCTGCTGATGGTCATCACCCTGACGCTGATGGGCTACGGTGTCGGCGGCTACCTGCTGCAACTGCTGATCTGGTCGATCATCGGCGTCACCTCGCTGTTCCTGAAGGTGTTCTTCTTCGCCCTGA
This sequence comes from Metapseudomonas resinovorans, assembly GCF_002003485.1. Lineage (GTDB taxonomy): Bacteria > Pseudomonadota > Gammaproteobacteria > Pseudomonadales > Pseudomonadaceae > Metapseudomonas > Metapseudomonas resinovorans_D. The sequence continues at coordinate 77,693 of NZ_BDMA01000034.1, read as the reverse complement.
TCATCAGCGTGATCCTCTCCTGGGTCGCACCGGGCAGCTACAACCCCGGCGCGCAGTTGGTGAACCAGATCTGCGAACCGCTGCTGATGCCATTCCGCAAGCTGCTACCGAACCTCGGCGGCCTGGATATCTCGCCGATCTTCGCCTTCATTGCACTGAAACTGCTGGACATGCTGGTGATTGGCAATCTGGCCGCCATGACTGGCATGCCGCAGATCCTCAGCCCGTTCCTGTGACCTGGTACCGCTGGGCAGGCGAGGATTTGATCCTCGACTGCCATCTGCAGCCCAAGGCGAGCCGTGATGAGTTCGCCGGGCTGCATGGCGAGCGCCTGAAGATCCGCCTTACCGCTCCGCCGGTGGAAGGCCGGGCCAATGCCCACCTGATGGCCTTCCTGGCGGAGGCCTTCGGGGTCGCCAAGAGCCAGGTGAGCCTGGAAAGCGGTGAACTGAATCGCCAGAAGCGGGTGCGCATCCAGCGTCCGCGAACCCTCCCTGACCTGCCCGGATTGACCGCTCGGCAACCCTGACCGACCTTAAGGCGGGCATCGCCTGCCCGGCAATTGACGGCCATTCCCCAAGGCGCATAATGCCGATCAATGACAGGCTGGCACTGTGCCTTTACCTCGCCCCGGAGCCGATCTCCGACGGGCGTGGTGTGACCACCCGCGTCGCAACAACCCGATCCGAGTTTCATCCATTCCCGTAACGCAGGAAGCGTGTCCGCGAGGAGAGCCTGAATGAGCATGGAGCGTCTCAGTCAGCAAGTCGACGCCTATGTCGCCTGGAAGCGTGAGCTATTGCGGGAGATCACCCGCTATAGAAGCTGGCTGGAACACAACCGGCTGAACTCCGACGCGCTCTCCGCCAAGCTGGAACGTGCCCAGCGCATGCTCCGCACCGATCACATCACCCTGGCCTTCGTCGGCGAGTTCTCCCGCGGCAAGACCGAGCTGATCAACTGCCTGTTCTTCTCCGAGTTCGGCCAGCGCATGCTGCCGTCCCAGGCCGGGCGCACCACCATGTGCCCCACCGAGCTGTTCTTTGACCCGCGCTCCGAACGCTCCTACATCCGCCTGCTGCCGATCGAGTCGCGCATGGCCGAGGCCAGCGTCTCCCAGTTCAAGCGCGCGCCCCGGCACTGGGTAAACATCCCGCTGGACCCGAGCGACCCGGACAACATGATCCAGGCCTTCACCCAGGTGGCGCGGACCAAGCCGATGCCAGTGGAACAGGCCATCCAGCTCGGCTTCCACCCGGACATGCTCGACCCCACCGGCCGCCCCGGCGAAGTGCTGGTGCCAGCCTGGCGCCACGCCATGGTCAACTTCGATCATCCGCTGCTGCGCCAGGGCCTGCGCATCCTCGACACCCCCGGCCTGAACGCCCTCGGTAGCGAACCGGAACTGACCCTGTCGATGCTGCCCGCCGCCCAGGCCATCGTCTTCCTGCTCTCGGCGGATACCGGCGTCACCGCCAGCGACATGGACGTCTGGCAGCAGCACATCCGCCAACTGGACGAAGACACCCAGTCCCACCTGTTCGCCGTGCTGAACAAGATCGACGTGCTCTGGGACGACCTCGCCGGCGAGAGCTTCGTGCAGAACGCCATCCGCCGCATCCAGGAAACCACCGCCCGCCAGCTCGGCATCCGCAGCGATGAAGTGCTGCCGCTGTCGGCCAAGCAGGCGTTGCTGGCCAAGGTGCGCAACGATGGGGAGCTGCTCCAGCGCAGCCAGATCGGCGCCCTGGAAGAGTTGCTCTGCGACCGGATCGTCACGCAGAAGGAGCGCCTGATCGAAGATCACGTGGCGCACCAGATGATGACCCTGCTGCAGAACAGCCTGCACGTGCTCAACCTGCGCCTGGAAAAAGTGCGCGAGCAGCAATCGATGCTCGACAGCCACCAGCAGGACAACGGTCAGATGCTCTTCGAGCTGACCGCGCGCACCAAGCAGGATCACGCCCAGCACCACCGTCGCCTGCTCGGCCTGAAGACCAACCAGCGCCTGCTCAAGCGCCAGGGCGACGCCCTGCGCAACGCCGCCCGCACGGAGCGCCTGGAAGAACACCTGGCGCGGCTGCGCCGCGAGCTCACCGGCAGCTGGACCACCGTCGGCATCAACCAGAGCATCCTGCACTTCTTCCGCTCCGTCGCGCTTGATCTGCACAACCTCGAACACGAGGCCGAAATGGCCAACAAGATGGTTGCGGCCATCTACCGCCGGCATAACGAAGAGAACCCGCTGAACGGGGTCGACGCCCCGCAGTTCAACGTGCAGCGCTATCTTCGCGAGCTCGGCCAGCTGCGCTCCAAGGCCGACCAGTTCCGCCTGCATCCCAAGACCCTGCTGACCGAGCAACGCCAACTCGGCAAGCGCTTCTTCGACACCCTGGTGCAGGAAGTCATCGGCATGCACCAGCGCCTGCGCCTGGAAGTCGCGCAATGGGCCGGGGATGCACTGATGCCGCTGATGCAACACACCCTGGAGCACAAGCAGCTCCTGGAAACCCACATGCTGCGCCTGAAGGCCCTGGCCCAGGAAACCCAGCTCACCCGCCAGCGCGGCCAGCAACTGGAGCGCTACACCGAGGAATTGGAGCAGCAGATCAGCGAAGCCAACGAAATGCTCCGGACCTTCCGCCTGCCCTCGCCGATGCAACGCATGGGCAAGGTGGTCAACCTGCCGGTGGGCACCCGCAAACAGCAGGGTGGCGAATCCGCCTGAACGCCCGCCGCGCCTGATTATTCAACGCTTTAGCCGCCGCCCCCTGCGCTTGCCGCAGGGGGCGGCGCTCTTTAGACTGGCGCCCTTCCCAGATTGAGAGCAGGGTCGCGATGCCCACCGCCATTCCCGCAGATTCCGTCGGCCTGGTCAGCCCCCAGGTGCAGCGCTTCAGCGAACCGCTGGCACTGGCCTGCGGCCGCAGCCTCGCCGACTATGAACTGGTCTATGAAACCTACGGCGAGCTGAATGCCGACCACAGCAACGCAGTGCTGATCTGCCATGCGCTCTCCGGCCACCACCACGCTGCCGGCTACCACAGCATGGAAGAGCGCAAACCGGGCTGGTGGGACAGCTGCATCGGCCCGGGCAAGCCCATCGACACCCTGAAATTCTTCGTCGTCAGCCTGAACAACCTCGGTGGCTGCAACGGCTCGACCGGTCCCTCCAGCATCAACCCGGCCACCGGCACCGCCTTCGGTGCCGACTTCCCGGTGATGACGGTGGAAGACTGGGTACACAGCCAGGCGCGCCTCGCCGATGCCCTGGGCATTCAGCAATGGGCCGCCGTCGTAGGCGGCAGCCTGGGCGGCATGCAGGCCCTGCAATGGACCATCACCTACCCGGACCGCGTGCGCCACTGCCTGGCCATCGCTTCGGCGCCCAAGCTTTCCGCGCAGAACATCGCCTTCAACGAGGTGGCGCGCCAGGCCATCCTTACGGACCCGGACTTCCATGGCGGGCACTTCAAGGACCAGGGCGTGATCCCCAAGCGCGGCCTGATGCTGGCGCGCATGGTCGGCCACATCACCTACCTGTCGGACGACGCCATGGGTGAGAAATTTGGCCGAGGCCTGAAGAGCGAAAAGCTCAATTACGACTTCCACAGCGTGGAATTCCAGGTGGAAAGCTACCTGCGCTATCAGGGCGAAGAGTTCTCCGGGCGCTTCGACGCCAACACCTACCTGCTGATGACCAAGGCGCTGGATTACTTCGACCCGGCCGCCGCGCATGACGGCGACCTGGCACGCACGCTGGCCGGCGCCAAGGCGGATTTCTGCGTGATGTCCTTCACCACCGACTGGCGCTTCTCCCCGGCCCGCTCGCGGGAAATCGTCGACGCCCTCATGGCGGCGCGGAAGAACGTCAACTACCTGGAAATCGATGCCCCCCAGGGCCACGATGCCTTCCTCATGCCGATTCCGCGCTACCTCCAGGCCTTCAGCAGCTACATGAACAGGATTGCGGTGTAACCCATGCGTGCCGACCTAGAAATCATCCAGGACTGGATTCCCGCCGGCAGCCGGGTACTCGACCTCGGCTGCGGCCGTGGCGAGTTGCTGGCCTGGCTGCGCGACAACAAGCAGGTCAGTGGCTATGGCCTGGAGATCGATCCGGAAAACATCGCCCACTGCATCGACCGGGGCGTGAACGTGATCGAGCAGGACCTGGACAAGGGCCTGGGCAACTTCGCCAGCAACAGCTTCGACGTTGTGGTGATGACCCAAGCGCTGCAGGCCGTGCACTACCCCGACCGCATCCTCCAGGAAATGCTGCGGGTCGGCCGCGAATGCATCATCACCTTCCCCAACTTCGGCCACTGGCGCTGCCGCTGGTACCTGGCGCGCTACGGCCGCATGCCGGTGTCGGAGTTCCTGCCCTACACCTGGTACAACACGCCGAACATCCACTTCTGCACCTTCAAGGACTTCGAGGCGCTGTGCCGCGAAATGCAGGTGAAAGTGCTCGACCGGCTCGCCGTGGACAACGAGCACCGGCACAACCTGCCCAGCCGCGTTTGGCCTAATCTGTTGGGTGAGATCGGTATCTATCGCGTCAGCGGTCCGAGCCTGACGGATCACCGCGTCGCGGTCTGAATCAAAGGAGGCAAAACCATGCGTCGTCTAGCCCTGTTCCTTTTCGCCCTTTGCCTGGCGCTGCCGGCAGCCGCTGAGCGCAAGCAGACGTTCGGCGACCTGGACGTGCACTACAACGCGTTCAACTCCAGTTTCCTGCAGCCGGACATCGCCGCCGCCGTGGGCCTGACCCGCAGCAAGACCCAGGGCGTGGTCAACGTGGCCGTGCTCAAGGCCGGCAAGGCCAGCACCGCGCAGGTCAGTGGCCAGGTGAAGAACTTGCTGGGCCAGGTTACGCCGCTGCAGTTCAAGCAGATCAGCGAGGGCGAGGCCATCTACTACCTCGCGCAGTTCCCCTTCAACGAGCGTGAAATGCTCAATTTCACCCTCAACGTCCAACGTGGAGACGAAGCCGCCCACAGCTTCAGCTTCGACCAGGAATTCTTCCCCGACGAATGATGCCTTTCAACGAACTGGTGCTGGCCAGCCACAATGCCGGCAAACTCAAGGAACTCCAGGCCATGCTCGGCGACAGCGTGAAAGTGCGCTCCATCGCCGAGTTCAGCGACGTCGAGCCCGAAGAAACCGGCTTGTCCTTCGTTGAGAATGCCATCCTCAAGGCGCGCAACGCGGCAAGGGTGTCCGGCCTGCCGGCACTGGCCGACGACTCCGGGCTGGCGGTGGATTTCCTCGGCGGCGCACCGGGTATCTATTCGGCACGCTACGCGGACGGCAAGGGTGATGCGGCGAACAACGCCAAGCTGCTCGACGCCCTGCGCGATGTCCCCGAGGCCGAGCGCGGCGCGCAGTTCATCTGCAGCCTGGCCCTGATGCGCCATGCCGATGACCCGCTGCCGATCCTCTGTGAAGGCATCTGGCGTGGCAGCATCCTGTTCGAAGCCCGTGGCGAGCACGGTTTCGGCTACGACCCACTGTTCTGGGTTCCCGAATGCGACTGTTCCAGCGCCGAACTGTCCCCCATCGACAAGAACCAGCTCAGCCACCGCGCCCGCGCCATGGCCCTGCTCAAGCAGCGGCTGGGGATATGAAAAGCACGGCGTCGCACCCGGAAACCGGAAACCAGGCCATCGGTTTCCAGCTCCCGCCCCTGGCACTCTATGTCCATATTCCCTGGTGCGTGCGCAAGTGCCCCTACTGCGACTTCAACTCCCATGCCGCCGGCTCCGAGCTGCCTGAAGAGGCCTATATCGATGCCCTGCTGGCGGACCTGGACCAGGACCTCGGCCATGTCCACGGTCGTTCGCTGACGTCGATCTTCTTCGGTGGTGGCACACCCAGCCTGTTCAGCGCCAATGCCATTGGCCGGTTGCTGGATGGCGTGGAACAGCGAGTGCCCTTCGCCCGCGATATCGAGATCACCCTCGAAGCCAACCCCGGCACTTTCGAGCAGGCCAAATTCGCCGCCTACCGACAGCTCGGCATCAACCGCCTCTCCATCGGCGTGCAGAGCTTCCAGGAAGCCAAGCTCAAGGCCCTGGGGCGCATCCACAACGGCGACGAAGCCGTGCGCGCTGCCGACATGGCGCGCAAGGCCGGGTTCGACAATTTCAACCTGGACCTGATGCACGGCCTGCCCGACCAGTCCATGGAAGATGCCCTCGAAGACCTGCGCACGGCCATCGCCCAGGGACCTACGCATCTCTCCTGGTACCAGCTGACCATGGAGCCGAACACCGTGTTCTGGAACCAGCCGCCGGAGCTGCCCGAGGACGACATCCTCTGGGACATCCAGGAGGCCGGCCAGGCACTGCTGGCCGAACAGGGTTATGCGCAATACGAGGTGTCCGCCTATGCCCGCGACAGCCATCGCGCACGGCACAACCTCAACTACTGGAGCTTCGGCGACTTCCTTGGCATCGGCGCCGGCGCCCACGCCAAGATGAGCAGCCCGGAAGGCCGCATCATCCGCAGCTGGAAAACCCGCCTGCCGAAGGACTATCTGGATTCCGCCAAGCGCTTCCAGGCCGGCGAACGCCACCTCGACCACGACGAGCTGCCCTTCGAATTCCTCATGAACGTGCTGCGCCTCACAGACGGCGTGCCCGCGGATCTGTTCACTCAGCGCACCGGCTTGCCGCTGGCCAGCCTGGCGGCAGCGCGCAGCGAAGCCGAGGCCCGAGGCCTGCTGCTGAAGGACCCGCAACGCCTGGTTGCCACCCGTGAAGGCCAGCTGTTCCTCAACGACCTGCTGCAGCATTTCCTGCCTTGACGGGCGCACCACGGATTTGGAATCGTCTGCCCCCGAACTATTTCGCCAAGGACCCTCTGGATGGAAGTCGTACTGGATCTGATCGCCACTCTTTCGCGCTGGAGCCGCGGCCACTTGCACGATATCGCCCTGGCCATCATGGCCACCGTCCTGGTGCTGTTCGGGCCCGCTCTGAACGCCTGGGTACAACAGCGCATCGGTAGCCTCAACTTCCTCTTCCGGACCCTGCTCTTCGTGCTGCTCTGCGCGGTGGGCTACGGCCTGGCGATGATCTACCTGACGCCCTGGCTGGCCCAAGGGCTGGGCTACTTCAACAACTACACCCTGGCACCCGTCCTGCTACTAGTCTTCTTCGTGATCGGTGTGATCGCCGATCGCAACTAGGATCGGCGGCTCCCGGCCGCCACCTCCGGGAGCACGCCAATGAAACCGATCAAGCACCTCTACCTGCACTTCCAGGACGGCCAGCGCCTGGCCCTGCGCTTTCCCCAGCAAACCGCTGACCCGGTCGAAGTGGCCAGGGGCTTGCGCCGCCAACTGGAGTCCCCTTTCCTCAGCATCGAGGTGGACGGCGACCTGCTGCTGATTCCACGGGAAAGCATCAAGTACATGCAGATCAGCCCCGCCCCCCCGGCCCTGCCGGATTCGACGCTGACTGGGGCCGAGCTGATCAATTAGCGGCGCCTTCCAGATGGGTGGAGCACGCTTCGCCGCTCGGGGTCTGGAAAGACTCCGCTGGTGGATGTGAAAGGCGACATCCACCCTACATCGAGTCCGTGCCTCGCTCTGTAGGGGCGAATTCATTCGCCAAGGGTCGCGCAGCGGCCCCGTAGGGTGGAAATCGCTCTTCATTTCCACCATCGGCGTTCGGCTGGGCCCCACCAGTGGATGAAAAAAGCGACATCCACCCCACGAACTGCCCCCTGTGGGAGCGAGTTCATTCGCGATTGAAATCGCGCAAAAAGGGCTGCGGCGCCTGGAAGACGCCCATTAAAAAGCCGCCCCTAGGGGCGGCTGGGATGGCCAGGCAGGCCGGAATCAGTTGCCTTCGCGCCGTAGCGCCTGGGGAGTGAAATCCCTCGGGCTGAGCGGGGCGTTGAAATCATACATGGGTTCGTTGTTGTCGAGACCGTCGACAAAGTAACGATCGCCCACGAAATCGTAGATGGTTTCCAGCGTACTGCCGAACATCGGTGCATCGTAGTAGCTGATCGGATGGCTTTCCTGCATGCCGCTCAGGTGTCCGTCCTTGTCATAAAGATCAACGGCCAGAATCTGCCAGCTGTCCTCGTCCAGGTAGAAACGACGCTTGGCGTAGGGATGGGTGAAGCCCTTGCGCAAGGTCGCTTCCACCACCCAGACACGATGCTGCTCGTAACGCAGCAGGTCAGGGTTCACATAGCTGGACTTGAGGATCTGCTCGTAGGGGATGCCCTTCTGGTGCACGGCGTAGCTGTTGTAGGGCACCAGCATTTCCTGCTTGCCGAGCAACTGCCATTCGTAGCGATCCGGCGCGCCGTTGTAGGAGTCCACCACGTCGGCGGTGGCCAGGCCATTGGTGTCGGGCTGCAGGGTGTCGTATGCCAGCATTGGCAGACGACGGACACGCCGCTCGCCGCGATTGAAGCGCCAGGCCTTGCGGATCGACAGCACCTGGTCGAGGGTTTCCTGAACCACCAGCGCCGAACCGGACAGCTTGGCCGGAGCGACGACGCGGTACTTGTAGAAGAACAGCGTGTTCTCCAGGTTGCCCGGAGTCATGCCGTCGCGGCCATAGACGAAATAGATGTCCCGCTCCAGCTTCAGCAGGTTGTAGCTGCCATTGGCCAGGACCGCCGCCTGGTTGGTGGTGAAGTGAATCTGCTCGCCGCGATAACGCAGGATGTGGTTCCAGATGGCCTCAAGGCCACTCGCCGGAATCGGGAAGGGAATACCGGCCGCAGCGCCCTCGACGCCGTTGCCACCGGCGATCAGCGAACCGTTCACGGCATTCGAGCGGGTGGCGTCATAGATGCGCTGCGGCGCCGCGGCGCTGCGATGGGTCGGGAAGACCCGCAGCTTGTATTCGGGATGCTCCTGCAGCAGGGCCTTGTATCCCGGCGTCAGGATCTGCTCGTACTGGGCGAGGTTGCTGCCGTCGATGACGAAGCGCGGGGCCTCACCGGCATAGGGATCAGGGTGGTGCATGCCCGGCTGGTAGCCAGCCGGCGGGGTGGCCAGGCCACCGTCCCAGGCCGGGATGGTGCCGGCGGTATTGCCAGCTCGCTCACCGCCCAGGGGCGTGAGGTCCTGCCCAAGACGGGCGGCCTGGGTAGCGTCGACCTTGGCCTGGGCTTGCAGGGCGCAGCCGGCCAGGAGCAGATATCCGAAAGTTCTCAACAACACAGCCTTCTCCTCACGACGTAATGGGCATTACGCCGCTCTTATTCTTATGCCGCCCGCTCAATGGGCAGGCGTTGCTATCGTCGGATCAGGTGAGGTGCCGGGTTAGCCCGGTCTAGTCAGGTGTACCGGTGCGCCGCTGTCGCGGCGCCCGATCAATCGATGCGCTGGAACTTGAGATCCCAGACGCCATGGCCAAGACGCTCGCCGCGGCGCTCGAACTTGGTGATGGGGCGTTCTTCCGGGCGCGGAACGTAACGGCCGTCCTCGGCCAGATTGCGGTAACCCGGCGCAACGCTCATGACTTCCAGCATGTGCTCGGCGTAGTGCTCCCAGTCGGTGGCCATATGCAGAACACCACCAACCCTGAGTTTCTGCCGCACCAGTTCGGCGAATGCCGGCTGGACGATCCGCCGCTTGTGGTGGCGGGACTTGTGCCAGGGATCGGGGAAGAACAGCAGCACGCGGTCCAGGCTTGCATCCGCAACGCAGTCACGCAGCACTTCCAGAGCATCGCAACTGTATACGCGAATGTTGGACAACCCCTGGGTCATGGCGCCATTCAGCAGGGCACCAACTCCCGGACGGTGCACTTCGACACCGATGAAGTCCTGCTCGGGCGCGGCGGCGGCCATCTCCAGGGTGGCATGGCCCATGCCGAAACCGATTTCGAAGGTGCGCGGTGCACGGCGACCGAACAGGGCGTCGAAGTCCTGCGTGCCGTCGGCCAGCTCCAGGCCGTACTTCGGCCAGCCCTGGTCGAGGCCGCGTTGCTGGCCTTCGGTCATGCGCCCGGCACGCATCACGAAACTCTTGATGGTGCGATGGTGGCGCGTTTCGTCGGCGGCAGCCGGCGAGCCCTGTTCTTCAATCATTGCGAAAACCTGTTAGTGAAACTTGCAGAACCTGATCACGATCTTGCGATCGTGATCGACTCTCAGCGGATCAGACCATCCAACGGCGAGGAAGCGCTGGCGTAGAGTTTGCGCGGCATACGCCCGGCCAGGTAGGCGAGGCGACCGGCAACGATGGCGTGCTTCATGGCCTCGGCCATCATCACGGGGTTCTGCGCGTGGGCGATGGCGGTGTTCATCAGCACGGCTTCGCAACCCAGTTCCATGGCGATGGTGGCGTCGGACGCAGTGCCGACACCGGCGTCGACCAGCACCGGAACCTTGGCTTCTTCGAGGATGATGCGCAGGTTCCAGGGGTTGCAGATGCCCATGCCCGATCCGATCAGGCCGGCCAGGGGCATCACGGCGATGCAGCCCATCTCGGCCAGTTGGCGGGCGATGATGGGGTCGTCGCTGGTGTAGACCATCACGTCGAAGCCGTCCTTGACCAGTTGCTCGGCGGCCTTGAGGGTTTCGACGACGTTGGGGAAGAGGGTCTTCTGGTCAGCCAGGACTTCCAGCTTGACCAGGTTGTGGCCATCCAGCAGTTCGCGGGCCAGGCGGCAGGTACGCACGGCTTCTTCGGCGTTATAGCAGCCGGCGGTGTTCGGCAGGATGGTGTACTTGTCCGGCGAAATCACGTCCAGCAGGTTCGGTTCGCCCGGGTTCTGGCCGATGTTGGTACGGCGCACGGCCACGGTAACGATTTCAGCACCGGAAGCCTCGATGGCAACGCGGGTTTCTTCGAGGTCCTTGTACTTGCCGGTGCCCACCAGCAGACGCGATTCATAGGTGCGGCCCGCGAGGGTGAAGGGCTTGTCGATCGGCGTTTGGCTCATGCTGGACTCCTGGCGGGCAGAGGGAATTGCTTGATACGCAGAACAGGTGCTGCGGATGGCGCGGCTGGGCAGGTTCGAAACCCGCTCGACTAGCCGCCGCCTATGGCGTGGACCACCTCGACGCGGTCGCCTTCGCACAGGGCGATGGCGGCGTGCTGGCTGCGCGGCACGATATCGAGGTTAAGCTCGACCGCGACGCGGCGGCCGGCCAGGTCCAGGCGGGAAATGAGGTCCGCGACGGTCTGGCCATCGGGTAGCTCAAAGGATTCGCCGTTCAACTGAATGCGCATGACGGATCAGTCACAACTGGAAAAGGGGACGGCATTCTAGCCCGATAGCCGCGCGGCACCAAGGCAAAAGGGCGCCATTCGTCCCGCAATTTGACGCCACGGTCAAGTTAGCGATTCGCCAGGTTCCAGGCTGAGAGGCCCAGGCACAGCCAGCCGACGAGGAAGGCCAGGCCGCCAAAGGGCGTGATGATGCCGAGTTTGCCGATACCGCTGAGGGTCAGCAGGTAGAGGCTGCCGGAGAACAGCAGGATACCGAGGGCGAAGAAGCCGCCCGCCAGGTTCACCAGGCGACCGGGAGCATGCAGCGCCAGCAGGGCCACGCCGAACAGCGCCAGGGCATGAATCAACTGGTAGTGGGTGCCGGTCTGGAACGCCGCCAGGTACTCGGGCGTCAGCCTGCTTTTCAGCCCGTGGGCGGCAAAAGCGCCAAGGGCCACCCCGGTGAAACCGGCGAATGCGGAAAGCAGCAGGAACAGACGCGCCATGGGGACTCCAGACAGAGGAAGGACGGCCGCTATAATGGCGCGCAAATTTCCCTGGGCCAAGCCAGCATGTTCAGCACCATTCGCCGCCGCCTGTTCAAATTGCTGCTCTGGTTCGCGGCGGCATCCGTGTTACTGGTGATCCTCTTCCGCTGGGTGCCGCCGCCCGGCTCGATGCTGATGGTGGAACGCAAGATCGAGTCGTGGATCGACGGCAAGCCGATCGACGTCAAGCGCGACTGGGTGTCCTGGGATGAACTGCCGAATGATTTGAAGATCGCGGTAATCGCCGCCGAAGACCAGAAGTTCGCCGAGCACTGGGGCTTCGACATCCCGGCCATCCGCAAGGCCTTCGCACACAACGAGCGCGGCGGTTCGGTCCGTGGCGCCAGCACCCTCAGCCAGCAAGTGGCGAAGAATCTATTCCTCTGGTCCGGCCGCAATTGGGTCCGCAAGGGTCTGGAAGTCTGGTTCACCGGCCTGATCGAATTGTTCTGGCCGAAGCACCGAATCCTCGAGGTCTACCTGAACAGCGTCGAGTGGGGCAATGGCGTGTTCGGCGCCGAAGCCGCAGCCCGCCAGCATTTCGGCGTCCACGCTACGCGCCTGTCCCGCCAGCAGGCAGCCTTGCTGGCAGCGGTTCTACCCAACCCGCGCAAATGGAGTCCTTCCAGGCCAAGCGGTTATGTCGCGACCCGCGCCGGCTGGATTCGCCGGCAAATGAGCCAGCTCGGCGGCAGCAGCTACCTGCAACAGCTCTGACCGTAGGGCCGCGGCCTTACCCTCCACCGTTCAGTGTTTCATCGCCGCGCGCGGCACCAGGTGCAGGAGCTGCACCTTGCCTTCCAGCAGGTGTGCGCTGAGTCCCTGCTGGGGATAGATCCACGCCTCGCCCTCACCGGTACGCAGACGCAGCCGGGGAGGCCCGATGCTGGCGGCCAGCCGCGCGGCCGATACTTCGGCCATGGGCACCATGTTCAGCACGGCTACCCGGTGTCCGCCCAACTGCTCCAGCATCTCGCCACTCAGGGGTTGCTCGTTGGTGCCTGTGCCCAGGGCCTTGGACAGGCTGTTACGCTCGCCATCGCTAAGCTCCAGCTCGCCTTCAAGGCGCCAGACGCCCTCTTCCCGTTCCTGTTCGGTGCGATAGACCAGACGCGGACCTTCCGCCTGCGGTTGCAACCAGAGTTCTCCTGGCGCGAGCTCCGCCAGCTTCTCCAGAGACAGGTCACCTTCGGCCATGGGCACGATCACCGATTCCTGCCAATCCACCAACCAGGGCAGCGGCTCGGCGCGGTCGGACTGCTTGCTCATCCATAGCGACAGGGAAAAGAACAGCACGGCGACCGAGGCGAACAGCAGCCAGTGGCTGGTGCGCAGGGACGGCATGGGCATGGTGGTTTTCTCCAGACAGAAAAAAGCCGCACCGAAGTGCGGCTTTCCCGGGTTTCAGCGTCACGCCTGAATGAAGCCCTTGAGCTTGTTCATGGCGTTCTTCTCCAACTGGCGAATACGCTCAGCGGAGACGTTGTACTTGGCTGCCAGGTCGTGCAGCGTCGCCTTCTCCTCGGCCAGCCAACGCTGGTGGAGGATGTCGCGGCTGCGATCGTCCAGACCATCCAGCGCTTCGTGCAGGTTGGCGGTGGAACTGTCGCTCCAATCCGCTTCCTCCAACTGGCGCGCCGGGTCGTAGCGATGGTCTTCCAGGTAGTGCGCCGGTGCCTGGAAGGCAGCGTCGTCGTCAGCGTCTGCCGCCGGGTCGAACGCCATGTCCTGGCCGGTCAGCCGGCTTTCCATCTCGCGCACTTCATGGGGCTCGACACCCAGGGTGTTGGCCACTGCATGGACTTCATCGTTGTTCAGCCAGCTCAGACGCTTCTTCTGGCTGCGCAGGTTGAAGAACAGCTTGCGCTGCGCCTTGGTGGTGGCGACTTTGACGATTCGCCAGTTGCGCAGGATGAATTCATGGATCTCGGCCTTGATCCAGTGCACAGCGAAGGACACCAGGCGCACGCCCATTTCGGGGTTGAAGCGCTTGACTGCCTTCATCAGGCCGACGTTGCCTTCCTGGATCAGGTCGGCCTGGGCCAGACCGTAGCCGGAATAACTCTTGGCGATGTGCACGACGAAGCGCAGGTGCGCCAACACCATCTGCCGTGCCGCTTCCAGATCTTGTTCATAGAAGAGGCGTTCGGCCAGTTCGCGCTCCCGCTCGACAGTCAGCAGCGGGATGCCGTTGACCGCATGCACGTATGCCTCCAGGTTCGCACCGGGGGCCAGGGCATAGACAGGTTGCAGGGAAGTGGTCATGCGAATCCTCCGATTCACTAAAGCTCGCGCAGTGTAGCACTGGCCTATATGACTGCAAGGGGGTGTAAAAGTTTCCTTACACCCCTCGCAACACCCGCGAAAACCGATGGGTTCTAACGCGGCGCCAGCTCACTGAGATGACGGGCGACGGCCAGCCAGGCGCCAATGTAGCCCAGCAGGACCGCGCCCAGAAGCAGGGATAGACCATCGGCTAGTGGTACGCCCACGAGCGCGAAGTCGCTACCGTAGAGACCGGCCAGACGGACGACGGCATCGTTCAGCCAGTCCAGGCCATAGGCGAGCACCAGCCAGGCCAGCAGGCCCGCGCCGGTACCGTAGAGCGCGCCCATATAAAGGAAGGGACGACGCACATAGCTATCGGTACCGCCCACCAGCTTGATCACCTCGATCTCGGTGCGGCGGTTCTCGATATGCAGACGAATGGTGTTACCGATGACCAGCAGCAAAGCCAGGATCAGCAGCACCGCCAGGCCGAAGACGAAACGCTCGCCCAGCTTCAGGATCGCCGACAGGCGCTCGACCCAGACAAGATCCAGCTGGGCCTGTTCGATGCCGGACATTTCCGACAGACGTTGACGCAACGCCTCAAGGGCAGCCTTGTCGACTTCCTTGGGGGTCACCAGGATCACGCCGGGCAGCGGGTTCTGCGGCAGCTCCTTGAGCGCCTCGCCCAGACCGGATTGCTGCTGAAGCTCGGCCAATGCCTGCTCGCGACTGATCCATTCGGCCTCGGCCACATCCGGCATGCCGGCGATTTCGTCCCGCAGCTTCTGCCCCTGGGACTCGCTGGCATCCATTTTCATGAACAGGGAAATCTGTGCCGCGCGCTGCCAGGAACCGCCCAGCCGCTCCACGTTGCTGAGGAGCAGGGACAGTCCCATGGGCAGGCTGAGGGCGATAGCCATCACCAGGCAGGTGAAGAAGCTGCCGACGGGCTGGCGACCCAGACGACGCAGGCTGTCCACCAGGCTGGCGCGGTGGCTCTCCAGCCAGGCATGCAGCAGGGTTTTGAAATCCGGGCCGTCGTCGCCCTTCTCCGGCGAATCGACGTGCCGGGGAGAAGCCCCAACGCGTTCGGCGGGCTTCGGCGGCGGCATCTGCTTGGCGCTCATCAGACCGCCTCCCCGTCGCCGATCAGGCGGCCACGTTGCAGGGTGAGCAGACGGTGGCGCATGCGCGCAATCAGCGCCAGGTCGTGACTGGCGATCAACACGGTGGTGCCCAAGCGATTGATGTCCTCGAATACACCCATGATCTCGGCGGCCAGACGCGGGTCCAGGTTACCCGTGGGTTCGTCCGCCAGCAGCAAGGCCGGGCGGTGAACGACGGCGCGGGCGATGCCAACGCGCTGTTGCTGGCCGGTGGACAGGTCGGCGGGGTAAAGCTCGGCCTTGTCGGCCAGGGACACGCGCTCCAGCGCCACGCTCACGCGCTTGGCGATTTCTGGCTTGGAGAGGCCGTGGATCTGCAGCGGCAGGGCAACGTTGTCGAACACGCTGCGGTCGAACAGAAGCTGATGGTTCTGGAAGACGACGCCGATCTGGCGGCGCAGGAAAGGGATCTGCGAGTTGGTGATGGTCGACAGGTCCTGCCCGGCCAGCAACAGCTTGCCGGTGGTGGGACGTTCCATTGCCAGCAGCAGGCGCAACAGGGTGCTCTTGCCGGCACCGGAATGGCCGGTGACGAAGAGGAACTCGCCGCGGCGTACGCGGAAGCTCAGTTCGTGCAGGCCGACATGGCCGTTTGGATAGCGCTTGCCGACCTGCTCGAATCGAATCATGCGGACTCCCGCTCTGCGAAGAGGGCCTTGACGAAAGCGTCGGCTTCGAAGGTACGCAGGTCGTCGATGCCTTCACCCACACCGATGTAGCGGATCGGCAGGCTGAATTGCTTGGCCAGGGCGAAGATCACCCCGCCTTTTGCGGTGCCGTCCAATTTGGTCAGCGCCAGGCCGGACAGGTTGACTGCCTGGTGGAACTGCTTGGCCTGGTTGATGGCGTTCTGGCCAGTGCCGGCATCCAGCACCAGCAGCACTTCGTGGGGAGCGGTCTCGTCCAGCTTGCCGATCACGCGGCGCACCTTCTTCAGCTCCTCCATGAGGTTGTCCTTGGTGTGCAGTCGGCCGGCGGTGTCGGCGATCAGCACATCGACGCCCCGGGCCTTGGCGGCCTGCACGGCGTCGAAGATCACGGAAGCGGAGTCGGCGCCGGTGTGCTGGGCGATCACGGCGATATTGTTGCGTTCGCCCCAGATCTGCAGCTGCTCGACTGCAGCGGCGCGGAAGGTGTCACCAGCGGCCAACATGACCTTCTTGCCGTCCAGCTGCAGCTTCTTGGCCAGCTTGCCGATGGTGGTGGTCTTGCCGACGCCGTTCACGCCGACCACCAGGATCACGTAGGGCGCGTTGCCGCTCTCGATCTTCAGCGGCTGCTCGACCGGACGCAGCAGTGCCGCCAACTCGTCCTGCAAGGCCTTGTAGAGGGCATCGGCGTCAGCCAGCTGCTTGCGTGCGACCTTCTGGGTCAGGCTCTGGACAATGGCGGTGGTGGCTTCCACACCCACGTCGGCAGTCAGGAGACGGGTTTCGATTTCATCCAGCAGGTCGTCGTCGATGGCCTTGCGGCCAAGGAACAGGCTGGCCATACCTTCGCCAATGCTGGCGCTGGTCTTCGACAATCCCTGCTTGAGGCGGGAGAAGAAGCCGGCCTTGGCGGGCTCGGTCTGGACGGCGGGAACGGGGGCTGGCTCGACGACAGGAGCAGGCGCGACCACCGGCACCGGCTGTTCTGCCACGGGGGCAGGTGCAGGTGCAGGTGCAGGTGCAGGTGCAACAGGCTCGGCGGCGACCGGCGCCTCGGCAATCACGGGGGCGGGCGCTTCGGTCACGACCGGAGCGAGCTCGGGCGCGGGGACGTCGACCGGCGCGGGCGTCGATGCCGGGACTTCAGCAACTACCGGAGCCGTTTCGGGTGCCGGGGCGGGAGCAGTTACGGGCTCAGCAACAGGCTGGGCAACCGGATCAATTTCAGGCGTGGGCGCAGGTGCGGCCGGCGCCTCTGCCTCGACAGGGGCAACCGGTTCCGCCGGAGCGACGGGAGCGGTTTCCTGGGGCTTTTTGCGCAGCCAGCCGAACAAGGATTTCTTTTCCCCGGCCTGAGCCGGAGCTTTCTTGTCGTCGTTGGAACCAAACATGAGTCGATTGCATCTCAAGGGAGCGGCCGTACTGGCTCTATGCCGGCCAGCTTCGCCGCCCCGGGAAAGGATGGGGTATCCTAGCACCTCTTCGCCCGCAGGCGGTACGACCGCCGGGGCCGTCCGACAGGTCAAGAACATCAATGAAAGCCATTGCCCGACAAGCCGCCGGCTTGCTGTATTGCGCTCTCTGTCTGCCCGTTTTGGCTATCGCCGCAGACAATCAGCCAACTCACGAGTTCACCCTGGACAACGGCCTCAAGGTCGTCGTCCGTGAAGACCATCGCGCCCCCGTGGTGGTGTCCCAGCTCTGGTACAAGGTCGGCTCGAGCTACGAAACGCCCGGCCAGACCGGTCTCTCCCACGCTCTCGAACACATGATGTTCAAGGGCAGCCGCAAACTCGGCCCCGGCGAAGCCTCGCGCATCCTGCGGGAGCTCGGTGCCGAGGAGAACGCCTTCACCAGCGACGACTACACCGCCTATTACCAGGTGCTGGCCCGCGACCGCCTGGGCGTCGCCTTCGAGCTGGAAGCCGATCGCCTCGCCAGCCTCAAATTGCCGCCGGAAGAGTTCACCCGCGAGATCGAAGTGATCAAGGAAGAACGCCGCCTGCGCACCGACGACAAGCCCACCGCCAAGGCCTTCGAGCGCTTCAAGGCGATGGCCTACCCGGCAAGCGGCTACCACATCCCCACCATTGGCTGGATGGCCGACCTCAACCGCATGAAGGTCCAGGAGCTGCGTCACTGGTACGAATCCTGGTACGTGCCGAACAACGCCACCCTGGTGGTGGTCGGCGACGTCACCCCGGACGAGGTCAAGGGCCTCGCCGAGCGCTATTTCGCCAACATTCCCAAGCGTGACGTGCCGCCCGCGAAGAAGCCGCTGGAGCTGGCCACCCCCGGCGAGCGCCGCCTCAACCTGCACGTGCGCACCCAGCTGCCGAGCCTGCTCATGGGCTTCAACGTGCCGGGCCTCGCCACCGCCAAGGACGCCCGCCAGGTCCACGCCCTGCGCCTGATTTCCACCCTGCTCGACGGCGGCTATAGCGCACGCCTGTCCAGCCGGCTGGAACGCGGCGAGGAGCTCGTCAGTGGCGCCTCGGCCTGGTACGACGGCTTCCCCCGTGGCGACAGCCTGTTCGTCATCAGCGCCACCCCCAACGTGCAGAAGGGCAAGACCCTGGAGCAGACCGAGGCCGGCATCTGGCGCCAGCTGGAAGACCTGAAGAACACCCCGCCGAGCGCCGACGAACTCAAGCGCGTACGCGCCCAGGCCATTGCCGACCTCGTCTACCAGCGCGACTCCATCACCAGCCAGGCCACCACCATTGGCCAGCTGGAAACCGTCGGCCTGTCCTGGAAGCTGATGGACCAGGACCTCGCGGCCCTCGAAGCCGTGACGCCTGCCGACATTCAGGCCGCCGCCAAGACCTTCTTCACCCGCGACCGCCTGAGCGTCGCCCACATCCTTCCCGAGGAGGCCCGCAATGAGTGAGCGAAACGGCCTGCGTTACGGCCTGCTCGGCCTGGCCCTGATCGTCCTGCTCGGCGTACTCGGCTTCGTCGCCAACCGCCCGGACACCACCGCCACCGCCGAAACCGCCACCCCGGCACCGGCCGAGGGACTGCAATCCCTGGCAGAGCTGGGCGGCAAGGCACCCAGCCGCCGTAGCCTGGACATCCAGAGCTGGACGACCGCCGAAGGCGCCAAGGTGCTCTACGTCGCCGCGCCCGAGCTGCCGATGTTCGACCTGCGCCTGACCTTCGCCGCTGGAAGCAGCCAGGACGGCGGCACATCCGGCCTGGCGACCCTGACCAACGCGATGCTCAACGAGGGCGTGAAAGGCAAGGACGTCACCGCCATCGCCCAGGGCTTCGAGAGCCTGGGTGCCGAGTTCGGTAACGGCGCCTACCGCGACATGGCCATCGCCAGCCTGCGCAGCCTCACCGCCCCCGAGCAGCGCGAGCCGGCTCTGGAACTGTTCACCCAAGTGATCGGTGCGCCGACCTTCCCTGAAGATTCCCTGGCGCGGATCAAGAACCAGATGCTCGCTGGCTTCGAGTACCAGAAGCAGAACCCCGGCAAGCTCGCCGGCCTGGAGCTCTTCGAGAAACTCTACGGCCAGCATCCGTATGCGCACCCCAGCGAAGGCGACGAGAAGTCCGTACCCGGCATCACCGTCGCCCAGATGCGCGAGTTTCATCAGAAGGCTTACGCCGCCGGCAACGTGGTGATCGCCGTCGTTGGCAATCTCACCCGAGCCGAAGCCGAAGCCATTGCCAAGCAGGTATCCAGCGCACTGCCGAAGGGCCCTGCCCTGGCCAAGCTGCCGGAGCCGGATGCGCCCAAGGCCGGTATCAATCACATCGAGTTCCCGTCGAAGCAGACCCACCTGATGCTGGCCCAGCTCGGCATCGACCGGAATGATCCGGATTACGCCGCGCTTTACTTGGGCAACCAGATCCTCGGCGGCGGCGGTTTTGGCACGCGGCTGATGGAAGAGGTGCGCGAAAAGCGTGGCCTGACCTACGGCGTCAGCTCCGGCTTTACCGCCATGCAGGTACGCGGCCCGTTCATGATCGGCCTGCAGACCCGCGCCGAGATGAGCCAGGGCACCCTCAAGCTGATCCAGGACATCGTTCGCCAGTACCTGGCAGACGGTCCGACCCAGAAGGAGCTGGACGATGCCAAGCGTGAGCTGGCGGGCAGCTTCCCGCTGTCCACCGCGAGCAACGCCGACATCGTCGGCCAGCTGGGTGCCATCGGCTTCTACAACCTGCCACTGACCTACCTGGAAGACTTCATGGCCAAGGTCCAGGCGCTGGACGTTGCCCAGGTGAAGGCCGCCATGGCCAAACACTTGAACCCCGACCAGTTCGTCATCGTCACCGCCGGCCCGACCGTTCCCCAGAAGGACCTGCCGCCCCCCACCGACAAGCCCGCCGAAATGCCCAGCGGCGTACCGGAGCACTGATGCGCAAGCCGACCCCCAGACCCGCCACGCCGAAACACGGCGGCCAGGGCCAACTCCGCATCATCGGCGGCGAATGGCGCTCGCGGCGTTTCGCCTTCCCCAACGGTCCCAGCCTGCGCCCCACCCCCGACCGGGTACGCGAGACGCTGTTCAACTGGCTTGCACCCTACATGGAAGGCGCGCGGGTCCTGGACCCCTTCGCCGGTAGCGGCGCCCTCTATCTGGAAGCGCTGTCCCGTGGTGCCAGCGAGGCTCTGGCGCTGGACCTGAACCCCGACTCGGTCGCCGCCTTGCGCGGCCATCTGGATACGCTGCGCTGCGGCAGGGGCCAGCTACTGCAAAGCGACGCCCTGCGCTACCTCGACACCCAGTCCCCGAGCGCTTTCGACGTCGTATTCCTCGATCCGCCCTTCAACCAGGGCCTGCTGCAGCCCGTTTGCGACCTCCTGGAGAATCGCGGCTGGCTCGCCCCCCGCGCCTGGGTCTATACCGAAAGCGAGAACGCGCCCTCCGCGCTCGGTCTACCGGGTAACTGGCGCCTGCACCGCGAGAAGAAAGCCGGCCAGGTGTACTACGCCCTGTGGCAACGCTCGGCCGGGGAAACCTCCGACGCCTGATCGACGGCACACCGATGAACCAGTTCCATTCGCCCGTGACCACCCGCGCCGGCTTCCAGCCGGCCTGGTGGTTGCCGGGGCCACATTTGCAGACCCTGTGGTCACCCTTCTGTCGCAAGCCACCTCGGCTTTCCCGGCAGCGGGAGCGTTTGTGGCTGGACGATGGTGATTTCCTCGACCTGGACTGGCATGGCCCCCACGAAGCCGATGCACCGCTGGTGCTGGCCCTGCACGGCCTGACCGGCTCATCCAGCTCCCTGTACGTGCTTGGCCTGCAGCAGGAGCTGGCCGCTCGCGGTTGGGCCAGCGTCGCCATCAACTGGCGTGGCTGTTCGGGCGAACCCAACCTGCTGCCCCGTGGCTACCACTCGGGTGTCAGCGAGGATCTGGCGACCGCCGTCCAGCACCTGCGCGCCAGCCGCCCGCTCGCGCCGCTCTATGCGGTGGGTTATTCGCTAGGCGGCAACGTGCTGCTCAAGTACCTGGGAGAAACCGGCGACGACTGCGGCTTGCAAGGCGCAGTAGCGGTCTCGGTGCCCTACCGCCTGGACCAGTGTGCCGACCGCATCGCGCTCGGCTTCTCACGGGTCTACCAGGCGCATTTCATGCGCGAAATGGTGGCTTACGTGAAGAACAAACAGCAGCTGTTCGCCCACCAGGGTCACGGCGAACATCTGTCGACCCTGGAACGCCTCGGCTCGCTGGAAAACATGCGTACCTTCTGGGACTTCGATGGCCGCATCACCGCGCCACTGCACGGTTTCAGCGATGCCCACGACTACTATCGCCGCGCGTCCAGCCGCTACTACCTGGGCGGCATCCGCATTCCCACCCTGCTGATCCAGTCTGCCGACGACCCCTTCGTCTTTCGCCACAGCCTGCCGGAGGCCCATGAACTCTCGGCCTCGACCCGCATGGAGCTGCATGCGCGGGGCGGCCACGTGGGGTTCATCGAAGGATCGCCGCAGCAGCCCGCCTATTACCTCGAGCGGCGGATTCCGGACTGGCTTGCGAGTCAGACAACGGAGCGCTGAACACTGGGGCTCAGCGACCGCTGGCCCAGCTGTCGAGCCAGCGCCAGCGATGGGGGAAGCGTGCCTTCAGACCCAAACGGTCTACACGCCAGAACGCCGGCCACTCCCCTTTTACCCGCGCCAGCAGGCGCAGATTGCGGCTCGGGGCGCTGAATGCCTCGCGCAGTTCCACCGGCACAGGAGCGGCGTCCTCCACCATGCGCACCACCTCGGCAGGCAGCCAGGTGCCGTCCGGTAGGCGCAGCCGGAAAGGCTGGCCTGGAGAGGCATAGACGGCATCCCGCGGGTCGAGATAGACCCACAGTTCGGCGTCGCCCAGACGCTGCAGGCGCATCAGCGGCGTCCCGGGGCCGACGTTTTCGCCCTCATCCACCAGCACCTCGCTGATCACCCCAGACTCCCCGGCCTTCAGCTCCAGCCCATGCAAGCGTGCTTGCAGCCAGTCGCTTTCCAGTCGGCGCTGACGCTCCAGAGTGTCGTCCACCGGTTGCGACTCTCGCCGCTCGAATTGCAGCAGGTCACGCTGGCGCCTGTCCCGCTCGTCCTGGGCCTGCTGCACCTCACCCCGGGTCGCGGCACCGGCGGCGAGCAGCCCGCGCAGGCGTCCCAAGCGCCCCTCCGCACTGGCCAGAAGACGTTCCAGAGCCTGACGCTCCTGCTCCGGCAAGGGCCGATTCCCGGCAGGCTGTCGCGTCTGGGCGGCGGAGTCACCGAGCAGGGCAAGTCGACCGCGCCACTCGGGGTTATCCATCTTCACCAGCAACTGGCCGGCCTCGATCCGGTCGCCGGGCCTGGCCAGCACGCGCTCCACCTGTCCAGCCTCCCGCGCCCGCAGCTCGGTGGACGGCAGGTGCAGCTGCACCGGCGCCTCGATCAGCCAAAGGCCGAGGAACTCGCGCCCGACCAGGAACAACAGCGGACTGGTCACCGCGAGCAGGATCAGGTACCAGCGCAGCTTGAAGGCCAGGCGCTTACCGGGTGCGTAGAGCACCTTGAGCCCCTGCTCCTGGGTGGGCTGCTGTTCCTTGGGGCTGGAGAATCGAATCTTCATGGCCTGACTCAACGGGGAAAATGGGTCCAATCCTGCCAGTCGACACCGGTGATACCGGCGGGCTGCAGGCGCGTGCGCCAACGCTCGAGCTGTTCCCGCAACTGCGTGCGCGATGCCCCAGCCCAGGATTCCTCAGCCGGTAGCTGGGGCTCGACACTCTGGGCCAGACGGAAGCGTAGCGCCGGCCAGCGCCGGGCGATGGATTCCGCCAGTTCGGCGCTTCGAGCGGGATTGCGGGTGTAGATCATCAGGTCGACCTGCTGCACGCCGCGCTTCGGCAGGGCACAGGGTACGCAGGTCGCACCGGCGACTGGCTCGGCGAACCAGCGGGGATGGCTGGAGAGCTCCAGCGGCCAGGACACGACCGCGGACACGGCGCCCAAGGTGTCCAGCCAGTCCTGCAAGCGGCGGTCGGGCACCGGCCAGCCGAGTTGCTCCACCTCAAGATCCAGGTGCAGGGCATCGAACGTCAGCCCCTTGAGCCCACCGAGCAGGTCCAGCAAACGCTGGCGCCCAGCGGGCTCCAGCCAGGCCGGATCCCCCAGCAGCAAGGCCACCTGCAAGCCTTGGGTGTGGGCTTCATCAAGGGTGTCCTGCAGTTGCTTGCGCAGGGCCGGGATGTCGGCCACCTGCCCACCATCGAGCCCCAGGTACAGCCGCGTCATGCCGGCGCGGCGCAGTTCGCGCAGTTCCGCGTGACGAGTCGCAGGGTTCAGCAATGCCGCGCTTTTCCACAGGTAAACGCCCTGGCTCCAGCCCGTCGAGCCGACGCCCTTCGGCGCCGCCCCAACCACACCCAGGGCCGTCCAGTCGAGACGCTGCGGCCCCAGCAGGCCAGCCAGGGCCTGGTCATCGTCGACGAACAGGCGCAGGGCCGCTTCACGCAGCCAGGCAGCGTGCCAGGCGGCAATCAGGCGCAATCCGCTGTTGTAGCGCTCCAGTTCCACAGCCAGTTCCTCGGCCGGGCTCTCGGAAACCAAACGCTCGGCGCGCAGCCGCTGCTCCCGCAGGGCCTGGTCTGAAACGGCCAACTGCTCGCGCTCTCGATCCAGGTCCAGCGCTGCCTGGCGTTGGGCCTGCAGGGTCTGCCCAAGGGACTGGAGCAGTTGTTGGCGCTCGGCCTCCAGCTGCGCCAGGGCGGCTTGATGGCGCGCCTCACCTTCTCGATTGCGGGCCCGGCCGTAGTTCATCAGGTCGAAGGGCGCGGACAGACTGAGGGCGGCCACCAGCCCGTCGCCGCTCTTGCTGGCGCCGCTGCGTGCCTCGTAGCTCTGCGCAACGCTGAAGCTTGAGTCGACGCTCTCGTACCAGGGCGATTGCCGATTCCGCTCGGCGTGGCGCAGTTCATCCTGTCTCTCTTGCAGGCGCGGGTGACCCTCCAGGGCCTGGCGCCAATTGGACAGCGGCAGCACTTGCGTTGACAGCGATTCCGCTTCGGCCTGTTGACCAGGGCCGATCTCCATACCTGCCAATCCGGCCAGGCTGGCGCGGGTGTCCTCCACCAGGAGCGCGCTCTGCCGGCAACGCTGCTGGAGACCCTGCCATTGGCCGTCCAGCAATCGCGCCTGCGAAGGCAGCAGCCAGCCTCCCTGTTGACGGCGGGCCAGGCGTTCGCGAGCCGCCTGGGATGCGGGCAGCAGCCCCTTGCACCAGCGCTCTTCCTGCTCGGCGCGCCACCAGTCGGCGTAGGCGCTGCGTAAGGCCAGCCGTTGCTCCGCCAGACGCAACAGGCGCTGCGCCTGCTGCCGCTGCTGCTCAAGCTCCACCGCCGATACGGCCTGCACTTGTCGACGCAGGCTGCCGAGCAGCGGGTGGCGCAGGCCGAGGGCCAGGTCTCGCCCGTAATAATCGTCACGCAGGTCTTCGGTCACCAGTTCGTGGTAGTGCCCGGTACTGCCGGAGCCGAACCACTGCCAGCCCGCCTCGGCTTCGCGCTGTTCCTTGAGTGCATCCAGCGCCCGCAACTCGGCCGCCTTGGCCTGCAGCGCGGCCCCGTCTTCGGCGCGCTCCAGCACCTGGGCCAACGGCAGCACGTCGGCCCGGACCATGCCGGCGGCCAGCAGCAGTGCGCAGAAAAGAAATGGGCGAATCATGAACTCAGAACCTCTTGGCCCTGCGCAGCACCCACCAGGGCGCCATGCTGGTTTCCTCATGGCCGCGACGCAGGGCCTCGTTGAGCATGGCCACCGCGCTCCACATGCGCATGACCAGCATGAACAGCGGGAAGACGAAGACCACAGGGAACAATCGCAGGTCCAGGCGCGGCCGCTCGGACACCAGGGCCAGCATGGCCACATAGAGCAAAAGCGTCATGCCCAGATAGACCAGGTAGATGAGGGCGGCCAGGGCCAGGAAGCGCGGCCAGGGCAGTACCAAGGGCCCGGCCAGGCAGTAGCCGGCGATGATGAAAGGCAATACCAGCTGGAAGAAGAAGCCGGTGATCAGGGTCATCAGAAAGTTCGGCCAGCCCAGCAGTCGCGGATTGAAGCTGTGACGGTGCTTGCGGATGTAGAGGAAGTACAGGTCACCGTCCCAGCGCAGGCGCTGCTTGAGGAACTGCAGGAAGGTCACGGGCGCATCGGTATGGCCGATGGCGCCGGGCTCGAACGGAATGCGCAGGGGCCTGCGGCCGAAGTAGTTCTTGATCCGCAGGGTGATGTCGAGGTCTTCCGCGGTGTGGGTGTCCCAGCCGCCGATCTTGTCGAGGAAACTGCGGCGAAACGCGCCGAACGCGCCGGATACGTTATTCACCAGGTTCCATTCGCTGAGGCCGATCTTGGCCATGTGGATCGACAGCTGATACTCCAGCGCCTGCATGGCGGTGGTGAGCGAAGCCCAGGCATTGCGCACTCGTAGGCTTCCTGCCACGGCCGGGACGTCCGGGTCGGCGAAATGACGGACCATCTGGCTGACCATGTCGTTGTCGAAGGAGGTGTCGCCATCCAGGGCCATCACCACTTCGCCGGTGCAGTGCGCCAGGCCCGCGTTCAGGGAGGAAACCCGGCCACCGCGCTGCCACTTGGCGATGGGTCGCAACAGGCGTCGCGGATAGAGCTGCGGATCGACACGAAAGTCCCGCACGGCCTGCATGGTGGGCTGGTTCACGGCCGCTCCGTCCACCACCGGAATCATCTCGATGTAGCCGGGGTAGGTCTGCTCGCACAGGCTGCGCAGGGTCGTCTGGACGTCCCGACCCTCGCTGTAGCAGGTGATGATGCAGGACACCCGCGGCCGATAGGTGCTCTGCTGGGGCAACTCGAATGGCTTGCGGACGAACCAGCGCAGGACGCCGATCAGCACCAGCAGGTTGAGCGGCAGCTCCAGCAGCAGGAAAGCCGGCAGCAACATGAAGGCACCCTGCAGAATGCCATCGCTCCTGGCGAACTCGCCGAGGAGCAGTAGCCACTGCTCGACAAAGGCTTCCATGCTCAGCCCAACTGTCCGCCCAGACGCGCCAACAGCAGGGCAGCGTCTTCCTGGTCCTGCTGATCATCGGGAGCCGTGAAGACGGCCAACCGCACCTCGATGGGCGTCGCCTGTCCGGCGGTCAGGCGTTCCGCGCCCTTGACCAGGCGCTTGCGCACCACCTCCATGCCGGTGACATCGGTGTGGGGCATCAGCAGCCAGAGCACCTCCTCGCTCAGCCGGCAACAACGATCGGTTTCCCGCACGGCTTCCTGCAGGCGCTCCACCAGCCCGTCCACCAGCGCGTGGCCGCGCATCTCGCCGAGTTGGGAGAGGGTTTCCAACAGGTTGACGAAACGCAGACCGAGTAGAGAGAAGGCCGGCTCCCGGTGCCGTCGCGTCAGTTGCAGCTGCCAGTTCAGCAGATCGAGGAAAGTCTGGCGTGGCAACAAGTTGAGGCTGCCGAAGCGCTCGATGTTCATCACCCCGGCGCCGAAGCCTTCCCGGCACCTCAGGCGCCCGGCCTCGGCCAGGCGGAAGTGGCGTATCTCGCGCACGCGCAGCTTGTCGGGCGCGTGGGACTGGCCGCAGTCCAGACAGCGCGCATCCACGGCGGCATCGACGAAAAAGGCCTGGCAGTTGCGGCAGCGGTAGTTCTCCAGTGGACGGTCGTAGTCGCTGCCAATATGGCGAAGACGGGTCAGGCAGTTCGGGCAGAGCAGCACACCTTCCTTGAGGAAGTGTTCCTGGGGGCCGACGTGCCCGCAGGTGAAGCAATGCAACGAAGGCTGGCGACCGATG
Source organism: Metapseudomonas resinovorans (assembly GCF_002003485.1). Classification (GTDB taxonomy): domain Bacteria; phylum Pseudomonadota; class Gammaproteobacteria; order Pseudomonadales; family Pseudomonadaceae; genus Metapseudomonas; species Metapseudomonas resinovorans_D. The sequence continues at coordinate 50,586 of NZ_BDMA01000034.1, read as the reverse complement.
TCCAGGGCTTGGCACTCGGGGCAGACATCCACGTAATTGAGGCGGCCCGATCCACAGCTGGTGCAGAAGCGCAGCCTGTCCTGCAGCTCACCCTCTTCCAGCCAGCCCTGCTGGCTCATCAGCTGTAGCCAGGAGAATTGATTGATGGTCTCTTCGTTGCCCAGGGCTTCCAGCAGCGGATAGCGGTAGTGCTGGGGCACGCTGGCATCACGCACTGCAAGGACTCCACCACGTGAGCGCAGCCAGAGCCACGCCATCACCCGTTCCTCGAAGCGTTCCGGGGCGGCTCCGCGATTGAAAAGGCCAAAACGCTCACGCCAGAGGCGCCACAGGGGCGTGATCGCACCAGGGTCGGCCGGCGGCGGGCCGTCACCCAGGGCAATGCACCAGGGATCCTGGTCCTGGCAGCAGTAGATCAGACTGAAGCGATAGCGGGGATCGAGGCGCAGGCTCCGCAAGGCCTGGCCCGCCTGTGCGCCCGGCAGGTCGACCAACAGCACATCGGCTTCGGAATCGGCCTGCAGGCTCGCAAGCTCGTTGTAGCGTTCCAGCTCAATGCCGAGGAATCGGTGCGGACCAGCGCCAAGTAACGCAATTCTGGGTGTGGTTCTGGACATGGATAAAACTCAAGCATTCCTTGGCTCAATTTTCCCACTATAGACGCGCCACTTCGCCTTAACACACGTCAATGCTTTCTCGATCAGCTCGGTACCACCTGCTCCAGCGGCACATACAGCTTCTCGTAGAGCGCCTTGACCGCAGGCTGCGCCTCCGGCGCCAGGTAGCCGCCTTCCAGCGCCAGCACCTGATAGATCCCCCGACGGAGCAGTTCCTGACTGAGATCGCCGGCATCGCCACGGGTGGTGCAGAGGAAGCGCACCCAGGAGGTGACGATGATCCAGCTGTTGAGGGTGAGTGCTTCGACCTGGGCCGGACTCATCAGCAGGATGCCGGCGCCGACGAAGCCGCGGTAGATGCCCTGGGCATGATCCAGGCAGCGCTGGGCGAACAGGCGATAGCGCGAGGCAAGCTCGGCATCCGACTCCAGCAGGTGTTCCAGGTCGCGGTGCAGGAAGCGGAAATCCCACATGGCCGCCAGCAACGACTCCAGGTAGAAGGTCTTGTCCTCCACCGTCACCGGGCGACCTTCCGGCAGGCGCAGGAAGCTGTCTACCCGCGCCTCATAGAGTCCGAACAGCTCGGCGATGATCTCCTGCTTGTTGCGGAAGTGGTAATAGAGGTTGCCCGGTGACATGCCCAGGTGAGCGGCAATGTGGTTGGTGGTGACGTTGCGCTCGCCCTGGGTGTTGAACAGCCCGAGGCTCTCCAGAACGATTCGGTCGCGGGTCTTGGGTCTTGGGGACATCAGGTGGAAATTCCTGCAATCGATGGAACGCGGCGAGCGCTAAAGGTACACCGCAAGACGCTTGGGAAACACCCGGTGTTACCGGGACGGGGCACGCCCAGCTTTTCGATGGGCTGCCGGCGGGCGGCGCACAGGGCAAGCTGATTTGACAGACTAGAGCAATTGCTCTAAAAATCCAGCGACATCACAAGAATAGAGCCTTACTGTGTCCGTACAGCGGATGCGAGTGGCTCGTCCGGAGCCGCCGAGGAGCAGCGCCATGGTCGCCGACATCGCTTACCTGCAACAGACCCAGCAGCAGATCAGCCAGCTGGAATCGCTTTTCCAGCGCCAGCGTGAAGCCTTTCGCGCCAACCCCATGCCCAGCGCCGAACAGCGCATCCAATGGCTGAAGTCGCTGCGCGACCTCCTGTTCACCGAGCAGGACGCCCTGATCGCAGCTATTTCCCAGGATTTCAGCAATCGCGCGGCGGATGAGACGCTGCTCGCGGAGATCATGCCCAGCCTTCAAGGCATCCACTACTCCAGCAAGCGCATCCGCAAATGGATGAAGCCCTCCCGCCGTAGCGTCGGTATGGCTTTCCAACCGGCCTCGGCCAAGGTGGTCTACCAGCCGCTGGGTGTCGTCGGCGTCATCGTGCCGTGGAACTACCCCCTGTTCCTGGCCATCGGGCCGCTGGTGGGCGCGTTGGCGGCGGGCAACCGCGTGATGATCAAGATGAGTGAATCCACCCCGGCCACCGCCCAATTGCTCCAGGAACTGCTGGCGCGCGTCTTCCCCGAAGACTTGGTCGCCGTGGTCCAGGGCGAGGCCGAAGTCGGCGTGGCGTTCTCCCGCCAGCCCTTCGACCACCTGCTGTTCACCGGCGCAACCAGCATCGGCAAGCACGTGATGCGCGCCGCCGCCGAGAACCTGACCCCGGTAACCCTCGAACTGGGCGGCAAGTCCCCGGCCATTGTTTCCGCCGACGTGCCCCTGGCCGACGCCGCCGAACGCATCGCCTTCGGCAAGACCATGAACGCCGGTCAGACCTGCGTGGCCCCGGACTACGTCCTGGTGCCGGAAGATCGCGTCGACGGCTTCGTCGAGGCCTATCGCCAGGCTGTGAAGGGCTTCTACCCGCAGTTGACCGACAACCCCGACTACACGGCCATCATCAATGACCGCCAACTGGGCCGCCTCAGGAGCTACCTGACCGACGCCGAAGCCAAGGGCGCGCGCCTGGTCCCGCTATTCCCCGAAGCCCAGGGCCGTCGCCTGCCGCACACCGTCGTGCTGGGCGCGACCGACGACATGAAGCTGATGCAGGAGGAGATCTTCGGTCCGCTGCTGCCCATCGTCCCCTATCGCGCCATCGACGATGCCTTCGCCTACATCAATGATCGTCCGCGCCCGCTGGCCCTCTACTACTTCGGCTACGGCAAGGCCGAACAGCAGCGCGTGCTGCACGAAACCCACTCCGGCGGCGTGTGCCTGAACGACACGTTGCTCCACGTGGCCCAGGACGACATGCCCTTCGGCGGCATCGGCCCCTCCGGCATGGGCCACTATCACGGCCACGAAGGTTTCCTCACCTTCAGCAAGGCCAAGGCGGTGTTCATCAAGCAGCGCTTCAATGCCGCGAAGCTGATCTACCCGCCCTACGGCAAGGCCATCCAGAAGCTGGTCTTCAAACTTTTCGTCCGCTGAACCGGGCCTTCGCAGGCAGATAACAAGAATGAGCGAAACCACCCTCGACGCGCCGGGGCTCTCCCGGCGCAACCTGCTCAAGGTCGGCCTGTTCGGCTCGGCCTTTCTCGCCACCGCCGGCGTGACCGCCAGCCTCACCGGCTGCTCGGCCAGCGTACCCGCCGGCGGTTTTGCCGTGCTGCGTGACTCCGACCTGCCATTCCTGCGCGCGCTGGTGCCCGTGATGGTGGACGGTGCCGTATCCGTCGAACAACTGCCGGCGGCGGTGACTGGCACCCTGCAAAGCCTGGATTACGCCCTGCACCGCCTATCGCCGGAAATGCTCAAGCTGACCCTGCAGCTGTTCGACGTGCTCGCCCTGCCAGTCACCCGTGGCCCACTGACGGGCGTCTGGGGCAGCTGGGAGAAGGCCAGCGCCCAGGACGTCCGCAATTTCCTCACGCGCTGGGAAAACAGCTCCATCGGCCTATTGAAGATGGGCCACGCGTCCCTGCTGCAACTGGTGATGATGGCTTGGTACGGCCGACCGGAATCCTGGGCCCACTGCGGTTATCCCGGCCCGCCGCTGATCTGAGAACCTGTTTACGATTTCGCGAGCTAGAGCCATGCAAGGCAAAAACAGGCGAGGAAGCGGAGTTTACGAGCTGTAAATGAGCATTCCGAGCCTGTTTTTAACGCCGCAGGGCCGACGCGCAGCAGATCGTAAACAGGTTCTGATCCATCGCCATAACGACAAGAACTGCTCGAGACCCTGACATGCCTGTACCCGATCTGTTCGCCGAAGGCCTCGCCCGCGGCTGGAAAACCCACAACGGCTCGCGACTGGAGCACGACCTGACCCTGGAAGCCGACGTAGCGATCGTCGGCAGCGGCGCCGGCGGTGGCACCACCGCGGAAATCCTCAGTGCTGCAGGTTTCAAGGTGTTGCTGATCGAAGAAGGCCCACTCAAGACCAGTTCCGACTTCAAGATGCAGGAGGCCGAGGCCTACCCAAGCCTCTACCAGGAAGGCATCGGCCGCATGACCAAGGATGGCGCCATCACCATCCTCCAAGGCCGTGCCGTGGGCGGCACCACATTGGTGAACTGGACGTCCAGCTTCCGCACCCCTGACCTGACGCTGCAGCACTGGGCCAGCGAGCACGGCGTGAAGGGGCTCTCCGTGGCCGAGATGGCGCCCTGGTTCGAGAAGATGGAACAGCGCCTGGGCGTCGCGCCGTGGGCGATTCCGCCCAACCCGAACAACGATGTGATCCGCCTTGGCTGCGAAAAGCTCGGGCTGCACTGGAAGGTAATTCCGCGCAACGTACGCGGCTGCTGGAACCTCGGTTACTGCGGCTTGGGCTGCCCGACCAACGCCAAGCAGTCGATGCTGGTCACCACCATTCCCGCCACCCTGGAAAAGGGCGGCGAGCTGCTCTATCTGGCCCGTGCCGAAAAGCTGCTGATCGAGGGCGACAAGGTCACCGGCATCGAATGCCTCGGTCTGGACGAGCGCTGTGTGGCACCCACAGGCCGCAAGATCACCGTCAAGGCGCGCCATTACGTGCTGTCCGGCGGCGGCATCAACACCCCCGGCCTGCTCCTGCGTTCCGATGCACCGGACCCGCACGGCCGCACTGGCAAGCGCACCTTCCTGCATGTGGTGAACTTCTCCGCAGCGCAGTTCGACCGCGTGATCAACCCCTTCTACGGCGCGCCGCAGTCGATCTACTCCGACCATTTCCAGTGGGATGACGGCGCCACCGGACGCATGTCCTACAAGCTCGAAGTGCCGCCATTGCAACCGGCGCTCACCAGCACCCTCCTGGGCCGTTTCGGCGTCGACAATGCGCTGCGTATGGAACAGCTGCCGCACACCAACGTGATGCTGGCCCTGATGCGCGACGGCTTCCACCCGGACAGCGCCGAGGGCTCGGTGGAGCTGCGCGGCGACGGCAGCCCGGTGCTCGACTACCGCATGACCGACTACACCTGGGACGGCATTCGTCGGGCGTACCACGTCATGGCCGAGATCCAGTTCGCCGCGGGCGCCCGCGCCGTCCTCCCCATGCACAACAACGCCGACTACGTAAAAACCCTGGACGAAGCCCGCGCCCTGATCGACAGCTTGCCGCTGGAGCTCTACCGCGCCCGTCTGGGCAGCGCCCACGTGATGGGCGGTTGCGCCATGGGCGAGGACCCGAAGCAGGCAGTGACCGACAGCCTGGGCCGGCACCATCAGTTGGCCAACCTGTCGATCCACGACGGCTCGCTGTTCCCCACCAGCATCGGCGCCAACCCGCAGCTGTCGGTCTATGGCCTGACGGCTAAGCTGGCCAGTGACCTGGCCGAGCGGCTGGGCAAGGTGTAGCGGCTCCCCGCGAGGACAAGCCCCATGGACAAGCTCCTCTCCGCCCTGCTGATCGTCGCCGGCATCATTCACCTGCTGCCGATCAGCGGCCTGCTCGGAGCTGAACGACTCGCAGCGCTCTACGGCGTGCCATTCAGCGAGCCCAACCTGCTGATCCTGATGCGCCACCGTGCGGTGCTGTTCGGCCTGCTGGGCGCGCTGCTGGTCTGGGCTGCCTTTCGTCCGGCGCTGCAGCCGGCCGCCATGCTGGGCGGGATGATTAGCGTACTGTCTTTCCTGCTGCTGGCCTGGCTCACGCCGGGCTACAACGCCGCGCTGCACAAGGTGGTGATCGCCGACTGGGTAGCACTGGTCTGTCTGGTGCTGGCCATCGTGCTCTGGCTGCTGCGCCGGCCGGCGGCGAGCGGATGAGCGCACTTCTTGGCCGCAGGGATTCGCTGCGCTACCATCCGATTCCCTTTCGGTCCCCTGCCAGGACGTCGCGATGAACCGAGTGTTGTATCCGGGCACTTTCGACCCTATCACCAAGGGTCACGGCGATCTGATCGAACGCGCCTCGCGCCTGTTCGATACCGTGATCATCGCCGTAGCCGCGAGCCCGAAGAAGAATCCGCTGTTCAGCCTGGAGCAGCGTGTGGAGCTGGCGCGCGAAGTCACCAAACACCTGCCGAACGTCGAAGTGGTGGGCTTCTCCACCCTGCTGGCGCACTTCGTCAAGGAGCAGAACGCCAATGTGTTCCTGCGTGGTCTGCGTGCCGTGTCCGACTTCGAGTACGAATTCCAACTGGCCAACATGAACCGCCAGCTGGCACCGGATGTGGAGAGCATGTTCCTCACTCCGTCGGAACGGTATTCCTTCATCTCCTCCACTCTCGTGCGTGAAATAGCGGCCCTGGGCGGCGATATCAGCAAGTTCGTCCATCCCGCGGTGGCCGAGGCCCTGGCTCAACGCTTCAAGCGCTGACGCAGCCCCGCCGCGATCGGCACGTGCGCCGATCGCGGCAATCCGGCACAATTCCGCTATTTCTGTTAAAGGCCGCCGCTGCCTGGCGACGGCAGGAGTTGTTCCCATGTCCCTCAAGATCACCGACGACTGCATCAATTGCGACGTCTGCGAACCCGAGTGCCCGAACGGCGCGATCTCCCAGGGCGAAGAGATCTACGTGATCGACCCCAACCTGTGCACCGAATGCGTCGGCCACTACGACGAACCCCAGTGCCAGCAGGTCTGCCCCGTCGACTGCATTCCGCTCGACGAAACCCATGTCGAAAGCAAGGATGAGCTGATGCAGAAGTACCTGAAGCTCACCGGCAAGGCCTGATCCATGGGCCGCCCGGTACGCGGCGCCTATCGTGGCGCGCTGCTGGCGTCGCTGCTCCTGCTCGCGAGCGTTTCCCAGGCCGCCGAGCCGGGCCGCGCGGCAGTCGCCACACCCCATCCGTCTGCCACAGTGGCCGGCCTGGAAACCCTGGCGCAGGGCGGTAACGCCTTCGATGCCGCAGTCGCCATCAGCGCCGCGCTGGCAGTCGCCGAGCCCTACGGCTCCGGCCTTGGCGGCGGCGGTTTCTTCCTGCTCCGCAAGGGCGGCGACAAGCCCACCTACCACTTCCTCGATGCCCGCGAACGCGCACCGCTGGCCGCCAATGCACGCCTGTATGTCCGCGACGGCAAGGTCGACCCGGCCCTGTCCCTTGACGGCCCGCTGGCTGCTGCCATTCCCGGCCTGCCTGCCGCCCTGGCGGACCTCGCTGGCCGCTATGGCCGCCTACCCCTGGCCGACAGCCTGACACCGGCCATCCGCCTGGCCCGCGACGGCATCTCGGTGGACCGGATCTACCGCGAGCGCGCCTCCTGGCGACTGTCGTCCATGCGCGACGACCCGGAAACGGCGCGCCTGTTCCTCGACCACAAGGGTGAAATCCCGGAAGAGTTCAGCCTGCTGCGCCAGCCGGAACTGGGCAACACCCTCGAACGCATCGCCCGTTACGGCAAGGCCGGGTTCTATAGCGGCCTCACCGCCGAAAGGCTGGTGCAGGGCGTGAACGCCGCCGGCGGCATCTGGAGCCTGCGCGACCTGGTCGAATACAAAACCGTCGAACGCCAGCCGATCCGCTTCCGCCTTGCCGATGGTCGTGAGCTGATTGGCGCTCCGCCGCCCTCGGCCGGCGGCATCGCCCTGGCCCAGAGCCTGGCCATGCTGCAGGAACTGCCCTGGCGCAAGGCAGACCGCGTGCAGCGCACCCACTACGTGGTGGAAGTCCTGCGCCGCGCCTATCGCGACCGCGGCCTGCTCGGCGACCCGGATTTCGTCGCCATTCCCCAGGCCCGGCTGCTCGATGCGGCCTACCTGAAAGACCTCGCCAAGGGTATCGATGCCCGCCGCGCCACTCCGAGCAGCAGCCTGCCGCCTTCACCGCCCTGGCGCGAAGGCGACCACACGACGCACTTCGCGGTCATCGACAAGGACGGCAACGCGGTCGCCGCCACGCTGTCCATCAACCTGCCCTTCGGCGCTGCGTTCACCGTGCCCGGCACCGGCATTCTCCTGAATGACGAGATGGACGATTTCGCGGCGAACCCCGAAGGCGCCAACGCTTACGGCCTTGCCGCCAGCCAGGCCAATGCGGTGGGCTCCGGCAAACGCCCGCTGTCGTCCATGAGCCCGACCTTCATCGAGAGCGAAGGAGAGTTCGCCGCCTTCGGTACCCCGGGCGGCAGCCGGATTCCCAGCATGGTGCTGTTGTCGGTGCTGGAGTACCTGGACGGTCAACCGGTGAACCGCTGGCCAGCGGTGGCGCGCTATCACCACCAGTACCTGCCGGACCAGATCGAGCACGAGCCGGGCGCCTTCAGCAGCAGCGAAACCGCCGAACTGCGCGCCCGTGGCTACAGCCTCAAGGCGCTGGAACGCAACTACGGCAACCAGCAAGTGCTGTTCTGGAACAAGGCCAAGCGCAGCCTCGAAGCCGCCAGCGATCCACGCGGCCTCGGCCTCTCCGAAATCCTCGACATCGAAAAGCTGAAGTAGGTTGGTCCGAGCCTGCGAGGCCCAACACGCAACGCCGAGGCCTCGCATCGTTGGGCTTCGCTACGCTCTGACGGAACGCCGTCCGCACCAACCTACGAGTGCTCCGCCTCCAGACATCGCACGGTGCTGCGGTGCGCGCAGCGCACCCTACGGCCGCTCTCCTTCCAGCACGATCAACGCCTCGTCTTCCTGCTCCAGCCGCCGCAGCTCGCGGAACAGCAACTGACCTTCACCCAGCATCATCACGTTGCGAAGGCTCTGGAAAATCCGGCTGGCATAACCCAGATCGTTCATCAGGGAACTGGTCATCAGGCCATCCAGCTCGCCACTGCGCACCGAATTGAACAGCCGGGTACGGAAGCTGCCATCGAAGGCCGCGGCCTTTCCGTCCAGCCAGGCCAGGCGCTCGTTCCAGGCCTGCTCCGGCAGGTCGGAACGGCCCAGCTCGCGCAGCTCATGGAGCATCGCCAGCAGGTGGCGACGCAGGTCCACGTAGGCATCTCGAAGGGGCGACGGCTCCTGGTCCAGATAGCGGCCGAGGTTCTTCTGCAGGTGCTTGGCATCCTTCACTGCATCCACCAGTTGCAGCGCAGCCAGTTGGCAACTGACCCAGAACTGCTGGTGTGCCTCGTCCAGAGGCAGATCGAGTCGACCCATGAAGCTCAGCAGATCGCCGTACACACCCTTGATATGCCGCTGGTAGAGCGCTTCCGCATCCAGATGATGGCGCTCCGGCCGAGCCTGCAGCAGGCGCTCGTCGCCTTGCGCCTTGGCCAGCTGATCCACCGGCAGATAGAGCGCGTGACAGATCACTTCCATGCTCAAGCGCCCGAGATGGCGCAGCTCGCGCACCACGGCGCTGGCGGCGGCATCCACCGAGTCCAGCGCGCGTTCGTTGAGGTAGCGCGCCCGTGTGCGCAACAGCTCCTCCGGCCCGGCAGCCAATTCGGTGATCAGCACCTGGGGCTCTTCGCGCTCCGGCAACCAGCGCACCAGCCAGTGCGCAAGACGTTCCTGAAGTGGCCAGAACAACAGCACCCCCATGGCGTTGATCAGGCTATGGAACATGGCCAGCTGGATCAGCTCGTTGTCGCCCAGTCCGGTGAGACCGGCGATCCGATCAACCAGCCAGCTCAATGGCCCCAGCAGGATGAAAGCCAGGCTGCAGGTGACCACGTTGAACAACACATGGGCCAGCGCCAGCCGCTGCCCACTGCGGTTGCCGCCGAGGGAGCCCACGAAGGCCGTGGTGACGCTGCTGCCGACGTTGGAGCCGATGGCGATGGCAAACCCCTGGGCGAGGTCCAGCTGACCGCCTGCCAGGGCCGCCAACGTCAGCATCAGGGTCGCGTGGCTGGATTGCAGCACCACGGTCACCAGCAGCCCCACCAGGGCGAATAGCAGGCTGCCCATCAGCCCGTCCGCCTGGTAAGCGGTGAAGTCGAGGCCGTCGCCGAAACTGGCGAAACCGTCCTTGATCTGGTCGATGCCGAGGAAGATGAAGGCAATGCCGAGGACGATGCGTCCGGCCGCCTTGCTCTTTTCGCCAAGGAAACCGCCGAGGACGCCGAATACCAGCAGCGGCAGCGCCAGCGGGCTCAGGCTGAGGTTCTGCCCCGCCAGGGCCAGCAGCCAGATGCCGCTGGTAGCCCCCAGGTTGGCGCCAAAGAGGATGGCGATGCCGCCAGCGAGCTGGATCAGCCCGGCACTGATGAAGGCGATGGTGAGCAGCGACACCAGCGTGCTGGATTGCAGCAGCAAGGTGCCGCAGATGCCGAACATCAACCCCTTGAAGTTGGTGGAGGTGCTGCTGGCCAGCAGTTGCTCGAGTTTGCCGCCAGCGAGTTGGCGTAGCCCCTCCTCCAGGCACTGCATCCCGAACAGGAACAGTGCGAGACCAGCGCAGAGTTCCAGCCAGCCGGAGCTGAACCAGAAGCTCAACGCCAAGCCGATGGTGGCCAGGATGAGCAAGACGATGCGGGAGTAGTGCTTCACGGGCGGTATTCCTTCACCAGACAGAGCCCAGCTATTACCCGATGCGGCCGCCAATCGGCAACCCGCACGGAGCCCGAAAACGCCGACGGCCCCGAAGAGGGGCCGTCGCGATGGAGCCGCAGGAACGGATCAGTCTCGCTGGTAACCGCTTATGGTGCAGCCCAGGCAGCGCACGAAGGCCTCTCTGCCCGGCTCGACAACCAGCGCATTGGCCGCATCCTCGACATTACCGCCCAGAGCGGAGAACGGCAGGCTGATGATGAACAGGCCTGCGCCGATCACGGTGGCGCCGATCAGCAGCGGGCGAGCGATCAGGATGTCGCCGGCCATGCTGTAACCGCTGGGGGCGTTGGCGGTGTACATCGGGTCGCCACTGACGTTTTCCTGTACCACTTCCGCATTAGCCGGCAGCGCCAGCAGGCCAGTGGTCAGCGCCAGGACAGCAGCGGTTGTGCGGAGCAGGTTCATACGGGCGATCCTTCAGATAGTGGTGTACGAAAAACTATAACAGCGCATGGCACATTGGCAGCGTGACGGCCTTCAATCGCCATTGAAAGCGTAGTCGGGTTTTTTCGGCACGTAAGGACGGTAGAAGGCCAGCAATTGGAGCAGATCGGCCTGCTCGTCACCGGTGGTGTAGAACGGCTGGCCGATCACCACCCGGCGATTGACGTAATCCAGGGCCGCCGGCACCACCGGCACGTCAGCGCCACGGGCGATGTGGTAGAAGCCCATCTTCCAGCGCTCCACCCGCTTGCGGGTGCCTTCGGGCGAGATGATCAGCATGAACTCGCGGCTCTGGCGGAATTGCTCCACTGCCTGATCCACCATGTTCAGCTTGAGGTGGCGGTGGATCGGCACCCCGCCCCAGCGCTTCAACAGACCGCCGAAGGGCCGGCGGAACAGCGTGTGCTTGGCGAACCAGTGGCCATTCAGGCGCAGGACGAACTTCACCGCGAGGAAGATCACGAAGTCCCAGTTGGAGGTGTGATGGGCGCCGATCACCACAAACTTGTCGAGGGGCGGCATGCGTCCCTCGATACGCCAGCCCATCAGGCGCAGCATGCCGTGGCCGATCGCCTCGGCAAAGGGATTGGGGGGCAGGTAGTTACCGTACATAGGACAGACTTCTTTCTTGTTCTAGAAATGCTCGGCGCCGAGTCTGGCGACCCGGCGAAGGATCAGCGTTGGCAGCGCGGACAATAGACGCTGGCGCGTTGGCCGAGACGGATTTCCCGCAGGGTCGAACCGCACTGCTTGCAGAACGCGCCAGCGCGGCCGTAGACCCAGAGCTCCTGCTGGAAGTAACCGGGCTTGCCGTCACCACCGACGAAGTCGCGCAGGGTGGTGCCGCCGCATTCGATGGCCTGGGCGAGGATGCGTTTGATCTCCTCGGCCAGCTTCAGGTAGCGCGCCCGCGAAATGGAGCCCGCTTCGCGACGCGGGTCGATCCCTGCGGCGAACAGCGCCTCGGTGGCGTAGATATTGCCGACCCCGACTACCACTGCGTTATCCATGATGAAGGGCTTAACCGCCATGCTGCGGCCGCGGGACAACTGGAACAGGCGGTCGCCGTCGAACAGCCCGGTCAGCGGTTCCGGCCCCAGGTGACGCAGCAGCTCATGATTCAGCGGGTCGTCGCTCCAGAGCAGCGCGCCGAAGCGACGCGGGTCGGTGTAACGCAGGGCCATGCCCGATTCCAGCTCGATATCCACATGTTCATGCTTGGCCGCGACCAAGCCGGCCTCCACCAGGCGCAGGCTACCGGACATGCCGAGGTGGCTGATCAGGGTGCCGACCTCGGCCTGCAGCAACAGGTACTTGGCGCGGCGCTCCACCAGCAGGATGCGCTGGCCGGACAGGCGCACATCGAGGTCTTCGGGAATCGGCCAGCGCAAACGGCGCTCACGCACGATCACCCGACTAACGCGCTGGCCTTCGAGGAAGGGCGCAATGCCACGACGGGTAGTTTCGACTTCGGGTAATTCAGGCATCGGAATCTCGGTACTCGGGCGCGGCTCAGCTCACGCCAAGCTCGCGGATGCTTTCCTTGAGGTTCTCAAAGTCGTACTCCGACAACCCGACATAGTCCAGCACCTGCGCGCGAATGCTCATCCACTCGTAATCCTCTGGCTGGTTGCCCAGCACCAGATGCGAGGCGCAGATGTGCTCGGCCATCTTGAGGATGGCCAGCAGCGTCTTGAGCTGGGCATCGCGAGCGGAATCGTCGGTGAAGATCGACAGTGCGTTGTGGTGGTTGGCGATCGCTTCGCAGAGATGCTCCGGCAGGCGCCAGGAGCGCGCCGTGAAGAAACCGACCACGGCGTGGTTGGTATTCAGCAGGCGATTCTCGGTGTCCACCACGCGGCGCTCGGGGCCAGCACTGGCGTAGGCTTCTTCCAGCACCATCATGTAGTCGGGGAAGCGCTTGAGCATCAGCGGGATGCCGCAATTGTGGAACAGGCCGAGGGCATAAGCCTCGTCGGCGGACTGGTAACCGATGCGCTTGGCCAGCGTCAGGCTGGTCATCGCGACGTCCTGGGCCGTGTCCCAGAAGCGGTTCAGGGTAAGGATGGTCTCATCGCTCATCTCGCCCTTGATCGACTGCGCGTTGATCAGGTTGATCACCGTGTTGCAGCCGAGCAGGTTCACTGCCTGCTGGATCGAGGCGATGCGGTTGGTCAGGCCGAAAAAGGGCGAGTTGACGATCTTCAGCAGCGCGCCGGACAGGCCCGGGTCCTGGCTGATCAGGCGGGCGATGGATTTCAGGTCCGGGTTGGGCATGACCTGCTCCATTTGCAGGTCGACCATGATCTGAGGTTGCGGCGGCACACTGATGCCCTGCAGGACCTGACGGATCTGATCTGCGGATAGTTCTTGAGCCATGGGAATGAGAGGGAAGTTTGACCGAGTCGACAGTCTACCCGGTTGCACCAATCACTTGCTCGGGATTTCCAGGCATTTTCCGACCATCGTGCCAGGTCGCCTACAGCACCGCCGGGCGGCCCCCGGAGCCTGCGCGGGCTGGGGTATAATCCCCGCCTTTTTTCCGGAGAGCGACACATGTCCCTGCCCAGCCTGCGCCTCAAAGCCAACGCCGATCGACGCCTGCGCGCCGGCCACCTGTGGGTCTACAGCAACGAAGTGGACGTGGTCGCCACCCCGATGAGCCTCTTCCAGCCGGGCGACCAGGCCATCCTCGAAGCCGCTGGCGGCAAGCCCCTGGGCGTGGTCGCCATTTCGCCGAACAACCTGATCTGCGCCCGCCTGGTGTCCCGTGACATCAAGCACAGCCTGGACAAGTCCCTCCTGGTGCATCGCATCAACGTCGCCTTGAGTCTGCGCGAGCGCCTCTTCGACAAGCCCTTCTACCGCCTGGTCTACGGCGACTCCGACCTGCTGCCGGGCCTGGTGGTGGACCGCTTCGGCGATCACCTGGTGGTGCAACTTGCTTCCGCCGCCATGGAGCGCAACAAGGACGCCGTGCTCGACGCCCTGGTGCAGGTCCTCAAACCTCGCGGCGTGCTCTGGAAGAACGACTCCAGCGCGCGTGACGCCGAAGGCCTGGAGCGCTACGTGGACACTGCCTTCGGTGTGGTGCCCGAGTGGGTCGCCCTGGAAGAGAACGGCGTGAAGTTCGAGGCCCCGGTCATGGAAGGCCAGAAGACCGGCTGGTTCTACGACCACCGCATGAACCGCGCGCGCCTGGCGCCCTACGTGAAGGGGAAGCGCGTCCTCGACCTGTTCAGCTACATCGGCGGCTGGGGCGTGCAGGCCGCGGCCTTCGGCGCCAGCGAAGTGTTCTGCGTCGACGCCTCCGGCTTCGCCCTCGATGGCGTGGAGCGCAACGCGACCCTCAATGGCGTGGCCGAACAGGTCACCTGCGTGGAAGGTGACGTGTTCGAAGCCCTCAAGGAACTGAAAGCCGCCGAAGAGCGCTTCGACGTGGTCGTCGCCGACCCGCCCGCCTTCATCAAGCGCAAGAAGGACCTGAAGAACGGCGAGGCCGCCTACCGCCGCCTCAACGAGCAAGCCATGCGCCTGCTGAACAAGGACGGCATCCTGGTCAGCGCCTCCTGCTCCATGCACCTGCCGGAAGACGACCTGCAGAACATCCTGCTCAACAGCGCCCGCCATCTGGATCGCAATATCCAGCTGCTGGAGCGCGGCGGCCAGGGTCCAGACCACCCCGTGCACCCGGCCATCGCCGAGACCCGCTACATCAAGAGCCTGACGGTTCGCCTGCTGCCGAACAGCTAAGCACCTCCGCCCAGCATCGGGCCGGCCGCTGCGCCGGCCCGACCGCCAGCCTTTCCCTGCCGGCCGGGCCCGGCGTAGAATCGGGCCATTCCTCGCCAACCATCCTCCGGCGGGCCAGTGAGCTTCGGCCGAGCGAGCGGTGACCCCGCCCCGCCTTCCGGCCACCACCGACCGAATGGCCATCTGCCGTTTGCATCCGGTATGTTGCGCGCTCACGATGAGACTCTTATCGATACCTGATTAGCCGCAGGAAACCGTCATGCCCGATTACCGCTCGAAAACCTCTACCCACGGCCGCAACATGGCCGGCGCCCGTGCCTTGTGGCGCGCCACCGGGATGAAGGACGAGGACTTCAAGAAGCCGATCATCGCCATCGCCAACTCCTTCACCCAGTTCGTGCCCGGCCACGTGCACCTGAAGGACCTGGGCCAGTTGGTCGCCCGCGAGATCGAAAAGCACGGCGGCGTGGCCAAGGAGTTCAACACCATCGCCGTGGACGACGGCATCGCCATGGGCCACGACGGCATGCTCTATTCCCTGCCGAGCCGCGAGATCATCGCCGACTCCGTGGAATACATGGTCAACGCCCACTGCGCCGACGCCATCGTCTGCATCTCCAACTGCGACAAGATCACCCCCGGCATGCTGATGGCCGCCCTGCGCCTGAACATCCCGGTGGTCTTCGTTTCCGGCGGTCCGATGGAAGCCGGCAAGACCAAGCTGGCGAACCACGGCCTGGACCTGGTGGACGCCATGGTGGCTGCCGCCGACGACTCCTGCTCCGACGAGAAGGTCGCCGAGTACGAGCGCAGCGCCTGCCCCACCTGCGGTTCCTGCTCCGGCATGTTCACCGCCAACTCGATGAACTGCCTGACCGAGGCCCTCGGCCTGGCGCTGCCGGGCAACGGCTCCACCCTGGCCACCCACAGCGACCGCGAGCAGCTGTTCCTGCGCGCCGGCCGCCTGGCCGTCGAGCTGTGCCAGCGCTACTACGGCGAAGGCGACGAGTCCGTGCTGCCGCGCAACGTCGCCAGCTTCAAGGCGTTCGAGAACGCCATGACCCTGGACATCGCCATGGGCGGTTCCACCAACACCATCCTGCACCTGCTGGCAGCCGCCCAGGAGGCGGAGATCGACTTCGACCTGCGCGACATCGACCGTCTGTCCCGCAAGGTCCCGCAGCTGTGCAAGGTGGCGCCGAACATCCAGAAGTACCACATGGAAGACGTGCACCGCGCCGGCGGCATCTTCTCCATCCTCGGTGAACTGGCCCGTGGTGGCCTGCTGCACACCGACGTGCCCACCGTGCACAGCCCGAGCATGGCGGACGCCATCTCCCAGTGGGACATCACCCAGACCCAGGACGAGGCCGTACACACCTTCTTCAAGGCCGGCCCGGCAGGCATCCCGACCCAGACCGCATTCAGCCAGTCCACCCGCTGGGCGACGCTGGACGACGACCGCGCCGAAGGCTGCATCCGCAGCGTCGAGCACGCCTACTCCCAGGAAGGTGGCCTCGCGGTTCTTTACGGCAACATCGCCCTCGACGGCTGCGTGGTGAAGACCGCCGGCGTGGACGAGTCCATCCATGTGTTCGAAGGCACCGCGAAGATCTTCGAAAGCCAGGACGCCGCGGTGAAGGGCATCCTCGCCGACGAAGTGAAGGCCGGCGACGTGGTAATCATCCGCTACGAAGGCCCGAAAGGCGGCCCGGGCATGCAGGAAATGCTCTACCCCACCAGCTACCTGAAGTCCAAGGGGCTGGGCAAGCAGTGCGCCCTGCTCACCGACGGCCGCTTCTCCGGCGGCACTTCGGGCCTGTCCATCGGCCACGCCTCGCCTGAAGCAGCCGCCGGTGGCGCCATCGGCCTGGTGGAGGACGGCGACCGGATCCACATCGACATCCACAACCGCACCATCCAGTTGCTGGTCAGCGATGAAGAGCTGTCCCACCGCCGCCATGTGCAGGACAAGAAGGGCTGGAAACCGGTCGCGCCGCGCGCGCGCAAGGTGACCACCGCACTGAAGGCCTACGCCCTGCTCGCTACCAGCGCCGACAAGGGCGCGGTGCGCAACAAGGCGATGCTGGACCACCTGTAAGCTCCGGCAACACGAAAGCCCGGCAAATGCCGGGCTTTTTTGCTTCTTGTGGGGGCGATTTCAATCGCCAGGGGAGGCGCAACCACCCGCGAGGCGATGGCGGACCTTCGGTCTGCCTGGCGAATGAATTCGCCCCTACAGAGCTCAGTCCCGCCATCAAACCTGACCACTCAGGTAGAATCGCCGCTTTTTTGCGGTCGATCGCCATGACTTCACTGGAAAAGCCCCCCGTCCCCGAGGCTCGCAACGAGCTGCTCTACGGCCTGGACGACAAGCCGCGCCCGCTGGCAGCCCTGCTCGCTGCCCTGCAGCACCTGCTGGCCATCATCGTTCCCATCGTCACCCCCGGCCTGCTGATCTGCCAGGCGCTGGGTGTCTCGGCGCGGGATACCAACCTGATCGTCTCCATGTCCCTCGTGGTATCGGGCATCGCCACCTATGTGCAGTGCAAGCGCTTCGGGCCGTTCGGCGCCGGGCTGCTGATCGTCCAGGGCACCAGCTTCAACTTCGTCGGCCCGCTGATCGCCGGCGGCGCGTTGATGGTCAAGCAGGGCACACCGGTCGAAGCGGTCATGGCCGCTATCTTCGGCGTGGTGATGGCCGGTGCCTTTGTCGAGATGGGCATCTCCCGCGTGCTGCCCTTCGTCAAGCGCCTGATCAATCCGCTGGTGACCGGCATCGTGGTGCTGATGATCGGCCTGACCCTGATCAAGGTAGGCCTGATCAGCATGGGTGGCGGCTTCGGCGCCATGGCCAACGGCACCTTCGCCAATGGTGAGAACCTGCTGCTGTCCGGCACCGTGCTCGGCGTGATCCTGCTGCTCAATCGAATTCCGCTGGTGTGGATGCGCAGCTGCGCCATCGTCATCGCGCTGCTGGCGGGCTACGCGCTTGCCGCCTGGCTCGGCCGGCTCGACTTCAGCGGCCTGCACGACGCACCGCTGGTGCAGGTGCCAGTACCGCTACATTTCGGCCTGGGCTTCTCATGGTCGCTGTTCGTGCCAATGCTGGTGATCTACCTGGTCACCTCGCTCGAAGCCATCGGCGATGTCACCGCCACCAGCAAGGTTTCGCGCCAGCCGGTGGAAGGCCCGCTATGGATGCAGCGGATCAAGGGTGGCGTACTCGTGAATGGCGCCAACTCCCTGCTGGCCGGCCTGTTCAACACCTTCCCAAGCTCGGTCTTCGCGCAGAACAACGGCGTCATCCAGCTCACCGGCATCGCCAGCCGCCACATCGGCGTCTGGATCGCCCTGATGCTGGTGCTGCTGGGCCTGTTCCCGGCGGTGGCCGGCGTGCTGCAGGCCATTCCCGAACCAGTGCTGGGCGGTGCCGCCATGGTGATGTTCGGCGCAGTGGCCGCTTCCGGCATCAACATCCTCGCCGGCACCACCCTGGATCGCCGCGCACTGCTGATCATCGCCGTATCCCTGGCCTTGGGTCTCGGCGTATCGCAGGTGCCGGAGTTCCTCGCCCATATGCCGGCGGCGCTGCGCAACATCCTCGAATCCGGCGTCGCCACCGGCGGACTTTGCGCCCTGCTGCTGAACTGGTTCCTGCCGGAAAGCCCGGCGCAGTCGCACTAAGTGGCAGAATGGGTCCCATCACTCGATGGGGCCCAGCCATGACCTCCCTCCGAATCGGCCTGATCTCAGACACCCACGGCCTTCTCCGGCCCCAGGCCCTCGCGGCGCTTGAGGATTGCGACCACATCCTCCATGCCGGCGACATCGGCAAGCCCGAAATCCTGGACACCCTGCGCCAACTGGCACCGCTGACTGCGGTGCGAGGCAATAACGACGTGGACGCTTGGGCCGACGTTGTACGCGAGGTCGAAGAGCTGTGGCTGGGGGAAACGGGTATCTACCTGGTGCACGACCAGGCGGACATCCCCGCTGATTTGAAGGAGCGTGGATTCAGCGTCGTGGTCACGGGGCATTCCCACAAGCCGCTGGTTACCGAGCGCGCCGGCTTGGTGCACGTGAATCCGGGCAGCGCCGGACCGCGGCGCTTCAAGCTGCCGGTGTCGGTGGGGTTTCTGCTGATAGAGAAAGGTGAGGTGCGAGCGGAGTTGCGGGAACTGGACTTGTAGGGGCGAATTCATTCGCCAAGGACTGCGCAGCAGTCCCCTACACATTCCACGGCGGCCCTTCGGACTGCTTGGCGAATGAATTCGCCCCTACAACAAGCTTCCTCAGCGCTTTTCCCACACTTCGAACGCGTAGGCCGGCGTGTCCGTCGTCGCCTCGTGCTCGATGCTGGAGGCCAGGCGCCATTCCTGCTGCGACACTTCAGGGAAGAATGCATCGCCTTCCGGGGCCAGCTCCACGCGGGTCAGGTAGAGGCGATCGGCCTGGGCCAGGCCCTGCGCGTAGAGCTCGGCACCACCGATCAGCATCAGCTCCTCGGCCTCTTCCTCGCGCGCCCATGCATCAGCGCGCTCGATCGCGGCTTCCAGGCTCGGGAAGACCTCGGCGCCTTCCAGCACCAGTGAACGCTGGCGACTGACCACCAGATTGAGCCGGCCCGGCAGCGGACGACCCAGGGAGTCCCAGGTCTTGCGGCCCATGATGATCGGCTTGCCGAGGGTCATGGCCTTGAAATGCTTGAGGTCCGCTGGCAGATGCCAGGGCAGTTGGTTGTCGCGACCGATCACGCGGTTCTGCGCGAGGGCGGCAATCAGGGAGAGGGGCAGGGTCTTTTTCATGGCGGCGAGAATACCGATTGCCGTCCTGGAGAGAAAGCAAACGGAGGTTTGGGCGTCCCTGGAATCGGTTTCCGGCATGGCCTGTGCATACCTGAAATCGCCGACTCAGCGGGCAACCTCCATTCGTCGCCAATCATTTTTCTGACCACATGGTCAGCTACGTGTTCTGCGTTTTTAGGAGAATTTGCCTGATTTTTTGCTGGCAATAGGCGAAAAAGATCGCCTAAAAAATTGTATACAAAGCACTAGTCAATGGGCCGAATAATTGTCTACAGTTGCCAGCACAATAACAAAACCGAGATCCCACCATGACAGTCCCAACCGCAAGTCCGTCTCCGGTGCAACGACCGGAAGATGAAAACCTCGGCATTGGAGCCAACCTCGCCTACGGTCTGCAGCATGTGCTGACCATGTATGGCGGAATTGTCGCGGTACCCCTGATCATCGGCCAGGCCGCCGGGCTGTCGCCCGCGGACATCGGCCTGCTGATCGCAGCCTCACTGTTCGCCGGTGGCCTGGCCACCTTGCTGCAAACAATCGGTCTCCCCTTCTTCGGCTGTCAGCTACCCCTGGTGCAAGGCGTGTCCTTTGCCGGCGTGGCAACCATGATCGCCATCATCGGCAGCAACGGCGCCGGCGGCATTCCAGCCGTACTCGGCGCAGTAATCGCCGCCTCACTGATCGGCCTGCTGATCACCCCGATATTCTCGCGGATCACCAAGTTCTTCCCGCCGCTCGTGACCGGCATCGTGATCACCACCATCGGCCTCACCCTGATGCCCGTTGCGGCACGCTGGGCGATGGGCGGCAACAGCCAGTCGCCGGAGTTCGGCAGCGTGGCCAACGTCAGCCTCGCCGCCTTCACCCTCGCCACCGTGCTACTGCTGAGCAAGCTGGGCAGTGCCAGCATCTCGCGCCTGTCGATCCTCCTGGCGATGGTCATCGGCACCGTGACTGCGGTGTTCTTCGGCATGGCGGACTTCTCCAACGTGCTTGAAGGCCCGCTGGTGGCCATGCCCTCGCCGCTGCACTTCGGCATGCCGGAATTCCATGTCGCCGCGATCCTGTCGATGCTGATCGTGATCATCGTGACGTTGGTGGAGACCTCGGCGGACATCCTTGCCGTAGGCGAGATCATCGGCACCAAGGTCGATTCCAAGCGTCTCGGCAACGGCCTGCGTGCCGACATGATTTCCAGCTCCCTGGCCCCGCTGTTCGGTTCCTTCACCCAGAGCGCCTTCGCCCAGAACGTCGGTCTGGTAGCCGTCACCGGCGTGAAGAGCCGCTATGTGGTCGCCACCGCCGGCCTGATCCTGGTGACCCTTGGCCTGCTGCCGGTGATGGGCCGCCTGATCGCCGCCGTGCCCACTTCGGTACTGGGAGGCGCAGGTGTGGTGCTGTTCGGTACCGTCGCCGCGTCGGGCATCCGCACCCTGGCGCAGGTGGACTACCGCAACAACATGAACCTGATCATCGTCGCCACCTCCATCGGCTTCGGCATGATCCCGATCGCGGCGCCGACCTTCTACCACCACTTCCCGGCCTGGTTCGAAACCATCTTCCACTCCGGCATCAGCTCGGCCGCCATCATGGCCATCCTGCTGAACCTCATCTTCAACCACCTGAAGGCTGGCAACTCGGACCAGCAGTCGGTGTTCGTCGCCGCCAGCGAGCGCACCCTGCGCTATCAGGACATCGCCGCCCTGAACGAGGGCGACTATTTCCGCGACGGCAAGCTGTACGACTGCGACGGCAACGAAGTGAAAGTGGTGTCCGAACATGACGATCATCACGACGCGCCATCAACACCCCGGGTGAAGGTGGCGGCCAGTTCCCATAGCCACTGACAGATGAAGGCCGGCGCCCAGCGCCGGCCTTCTCTTTTGATGATGGGGCCGCTTCCAGCGGTTATTCTCAACGCTCACCCTTGGCCAAGAAGCCCTTCGTGAGCGAACCCAATCCAGCCTCCCTTCCCTCCCTTTCCCGCCTCGACCGGCTCTGGCTCACCGAGGCCATCCGCCTGCGCGAAGAACACGCCGGTCCCCTCGAAGACGCCGAGGCAAACCGCCGCGCCAATGCCGCCGGCGGAAACCTGGCCGCACGCATCGAAGCCCGTGCCCTCTGGCTGGCCCAGCGCGACGGGCAGCTCCAGGCCCTGCAGCACTGGCGCCAGGGTGCACGACTCGCCGGCCTGGTGCTGCTGCTGCTCGCCCTGGTCAGCGGCGCGGGCCTGGCGGTTGCTGCGCTTGGCGATGGCCAACGCCCGGTGAACCTGTTCTGGGCATTGGGCAGCCTGCTCGGCCTGCACCTACTGATGCTGCTCGGTTGGGCCCTGTCGTTTTGTCTCGGCAGCAGCGCCAGCGTGCTGGGTCGCATCTGGCTTTGGCTCAGCGGCAAGCTCGCCCGCGACGCCCAGGCTGCGCATCTGGCCCCCGCACTGCTCCTGTTGCTGCAGCGCCAACGCCTGACCCGCTGGGGTCTGGGCACCCTGGTTCACGGCGTCTGGCTGCTGACCCTGGGCAGCGCCCTGGCGGTCCTCCTCCTCCTGCTCGCTACCCGTCGTTACGGTTTCGTCTGGGAAACCACCATTCTCGGCAGCGACACCTTCGTCTTCCTCACCCAGGCCCTCGGCGCGCTTCCCAGCTTGTTCGGTTTCAGCCTGCCGGATGCCGCAACCATTCGCGCCAGCAGCAGTGTGGTCGGCGAAGAGGCCGCGCGCCAGGCCTGGTCAGGCTGGCTGCTGGGGGTCACCTTCACCTACGGCCTGCTACCGCGCCTGCTGCTGGGGCTGTTCTGCTTCTGGCGCTGGTCACAAGGACGTGCACGCCTTGGCCTCGACCTCAGCCTGCCTGGCTACAGCTTGCTGCGCGAACGCCTACAGCCAGCCAGCGAGCGCCTGGGCGTTTGCGATGCCGCCCCGGTCGAACTGGTCGAACCGCGCGCCGGCAGCCTGAATGGCGCCAGCCAGGGCGCCCTGCTGGTGGCGATCGAACTGGATGACCGCCGCCCCTGGCCGCCGCCCCTGCCCAAGGGCGTCGGTGACGCCGGCGTGCTGGATAGCCGCGAACAGCGCCAGCGCCTGCTCGATCAGCTCAGCCGCTTTCCTCCAGAACGCCTCGCGGTGGCCTGCGACCCTCGTCGCTCGCCGGATCGCGGCACCCTGGCATTGATCGGCGAACTTGCGCGCAGCGCCGGCCGAACCCGCATCTGGCTGCTGCCCCCGCCCTCCGGCGAGGCCCTGGATAGCCAGCGCCTGGAAGACTGGCACCAGGCACTCGATCGTCTGGCTTTACCCCATGCCCAGGGCGCCCCCCTGCACTGGCTGGAGACGGGCCATGACTAAACCCTTGAAGCTCGCCGTGGTGGGTCACACCAACGTGGGCAAGACCTCCCTGTTGCGCACCCTGCTGCGTGATCGTTCGTTCGGCGAGGTGTCCCATCGCCCCAGCACCACCCGGCATGTGGAAGGGGCGCGACTGTCAGTGGACGGCCAGCCATTGCTGGAGCTTTACGACACGCCGGGCCTGGAAGATGCCATCGCCCTTCTCGATCACCTTGAACGGCTGGATCGCCCCGGCGAACGCCTGGATGGCCCCGCCCGCCTCGCCCGCTTCCTCGACGGCAGCGAAGCACGCCAGCGTTTCGAACAGGAGGCCAAGGTGCTGCGCCAACTGCTGGCCTCCGACGCCGGGCTCTATGTGATCGACACCCGCGAGCCAGTCCTGGCCAAGTACCGCGATGAGCTGGCAGTGCTCGCCATGTGCGGGCGACCGCTGCTGCCCGTGCTGAATTTCGTCGCCAGCGAGAACCACCGTGAAGCCGACTGGCGCGAAGCCTTGGCCCGCCTGGGCCTGCATGCACTGGTGCGCTTCGACAGCGTGGCACCTCCACTGGATGGCGAAGAGCGGCTCTACGACAGCCTGGCCCTGCTGCTGGAACGCGCCCGCCCGCAGTTGCAGCGGCTGGTGGACGACCACCAGGCGCAACGCCGGTTGCGCCTGGAAGCCGGTAGCCGCCTGATCGCCGAACTCTTGCTGGACGTCGCCGCTTGCCGCCGCAGCGTGCCGGCCCAGGAAGCCGCCCTCCAGGCGGCCACCGAGGCACTGCGCCAGCAGGTGCGCCAGCGTGAGCAACGTTGCGTGGAAGCCCTGCTGCGGCTCTACGCCTTCGCTCAGGACGATGCCGCCACCAGCGACCTGCCGCTGCTGGGCGGCCGTTGGGGCGACGATCTGTTCAATCCGGAAACGCTCAAGCAACTGGGCGTGCGACTGGGCGGTGGCATGGCCGCGGGTGCGGCGGCCGGCGCCAGTGTCGACCTGCTGGTAGGCGGCCTTACGCTCGGTGCAGCAGCCGCTCTCGGAGCCATCGCCGGCGGCGCCTGGCAGACCTTCGGCCACTATGGCGAACGGCTGCTGGGCAAGATCAAGGGACAACGCGAACTGACCGTGGACGACGCCATCCTGCGCCTGCTGGCCTTGCGTCAACGGCAGTTGCTGGCGGCGCTCGACGTGCGAGGCCACGCGGCGTTCGAGGCAGTGCGCGTCGACACGCCGGAGGCAAGGCAGTGGCAGGAAGGCAAGCTACCGGCGGTGCTGGGCAAGGCCCGCGCCCATCCGGAATGGTCGTCGCTGAATCCGGGGGCCGAGTTGGAACAGGCGGAGCGCCAGGGGCAGGTAGCGACCCTGGCCACTGGCCTCATGCCCTGACGACATACCGGCGGCAAGGACTTACCGAAAACCCTCCGCTCCCGTAGGATTGGCCCGCCGCTCCAACAGGGCCCACCGTCTGAATGCACGGTGCCGGCAAGGGGCCAGATTCCCCGCCCCAGCGCGCCCGACACAAAAACAAGAACCGGGAGAGATGGATGATGCGCAAGTTGTTGATGCTGTTCTGCCTGCTGAGCCCGTTGGCCTGGGGTAATGAGCAGGATGCCCGGCATCTGGGGGAGCTGAGCAGCCATAGCCGCCTGCTCTGCGCCAGTGCCATGGTCTACTTCAATCCAGAGGAGCGCGAGCCCGACCCCCGCGCCCTGAAAGCGACCTTCTACCACCTCAACACCCTGAACCGGCTTATCGTCCAGCTCGGCAATCCGGAGTCGCTGCAACGTCCGGTGCAGACCATGGAAAAGTTGTTCAATACACTCGACCGCCTGCCGCGCGATCAGGCGCCCCGCTTCCCGGAGCTGGTAGGCCAGTTGCTGGAGCAGGAACGGGGCCTGGAGCAAGCCGCCCAGGCAATCTCCGCAAGCATGAAGCAAGATTCGGCAGCCGACCCTGGAGCGCTATTCAACGCGCAGAGCCAGGCACTGGCCAGCGTGCTGCTGGACTATCAGCTGCGCGCCTATCCCTTGCCCAACAAGCTGGACTTCGCGCTGCCCGAAGCGCAGGCGGCGGGCCTGGATGCCGACATCGAACAGCGCTTCGACCAATTGCTCGCTGGCCATCCGGAACACACCGAGGTGCTGGGCAAGGCCCGGACCAACTACCGCTTCGTGCGCGCCCAGCTACAGCAAGGCGGCGGCCGCACCCATGGCGGTGCCGAGTTCTATCTCAGCCGCGCGGCCGACGATCTCGACGAGCTGGCGGCGACCCTGAACTAGGCAGCGACCCGCACCAACCGAGCTGCCGAGGGGAGAGTTCCACGAAGCAGCTCGGAGCACACCGGATCAGCGGCCGCCAGCTTCGATCTGGATGCGATCAGCACGGCATTCGCTGCGATCCCGCGCACGACTCGCGGCGAACTGCCCATCGACGACACCGACCAGGCTGTCAGCCTGCTTCAGCTCACGGGGCAGGGCGACACGAATCTCCTGCAGGTGCTGACCGCTGCAAATGAGCAGGAAGTTGTTCTGCGCATCGCGGCTGCCAAAGTCCTTCTCCACGCGCTCGTAGAAAACGCGCTTCGAAATGGCACCGCCAATATTGGCAACGACGTACTGCCCCGCCGCCGACTGGTCCAGCTGGCGCACCAGGTCCACCGCGCGACGGAAGTAGGCGTCGTCGTCCATCTGCCTCTGGCAGACTCCGTGCTTGTCCCACTGGTAGCGGCCGAAACTGGTGCCATAGCGGAAGTTCGGCATCCACGGGCGGACATAGGCCAGTGTGTCCGAGCTGAGCTTGAGATCAGGCCCGGCGCAGTGGCCGTAGCGCGTGCCGCAGGATTGTCGATTGGGCCAGAGGCCATGCAGGGTCAGGTGGGAGATTTGCAGCTCACCGGACTCCAGGCCCTCGCATTCGGGCTTGCTGCCCTTGTAGGACGCGTGCTCGCAGAAGCCCGGCTGCCAGGTGGCCGCCAGCACGTAGCCGTCATGCTGGTCGGGCAGGCTGCAGATGTCGCCGCCGCTTTCGGTCTTCGCGGGCTTTCCGGTATTGAACACCAGTCCCTCAACGGCCCCGCAACCGGCCGCAACCCAGCGCAGCGGCGTGTCACTGCCCGGAATGCGGATTCGCAGCCAGTCGTAATCGCCTTTGTTGACCTCCACCACTTCGTAGCGCTGGCCCGGCTCTACCTTGAGGTCGTCCGGATTGCTCTGCTTGCGGATGGACTGGAAAGCCTCGCAACGCTGGCTGGCGACGAAGCTGCCCTGGGCAGGCTCGGCCCAGGCGGCGAAGGACGGCCAGAGGCCGAAAAGCCCCGTGAGCAGGGCTGCAAGCGGGGCTTTCATGGTGACTCCTGTCAGCGGAAGACCGGGGCGCTTGTCGCCCCGGCGGGTCAGACGGCGACCGGCGCCTTGATGTGCGGGTGTGCCTGGTAGCCCACCAGTTCGAAGTCCTCGAACTTGAAGGCGAGCAGGTCCTTCACGTCCGGGTTGATCTTCATGGTCGGCAACGGCAGCGGCTCGCGGGTGAGCTGCAGGTCGGTCTGTTCGATGTGGTTGGCGTAGAGGTGACAGTCGCCGCCGGTCCAGATGAACTCGCCCGGCTCCAGATCGCAGACCTGGGCCACCATCAGGGTCAACAAGGCATAGCTGGCGATGTTGAAGGGCACGCCAAGGAAGATATCGGCGGAGCGCTGGTACAGCTGGCAGCTCAGCTTGCCGTTGGCCACGTAGAACTGGAACAGCGCGTGGCAGGGCGGCAGTGCCATCTCGTCCACCAGGGCTGGGTTCCAGGCGGAAACGATCAGCCGGCGCGAGTCCGGGCTCTTCTTGATCATCTCCACAACCTTGGTGATCTGGTCGATGGACTCGCCATTGGGGGCCGGCCAGGAGCGCCACTGGTAGCCGTAGACCGGCCCGAGGTTGCCCTCTTCGTCGGCCCATTCGTCCCAGATGGAGACGCCGTTGTCCTTCAGGTACTTGATGTTGGTGTCGCCCTGGAGGAACCACAGCAGCTCATGGACGATGGATTTCAGGTGGCACTTCTTGGTGGTCACCATGGGGAAGCCTTCGGCCAGGTCGAAGCGCATCTGGTGGCCGAACACGCTGTAAGTGCCGGTACCGGTGCGGTCGCTCTTGAAGGTGCCGGTCTCGCGCACGCGGCGCATCAGGTCGAGATACTGTTTCATCAGACGACTCCTTGGGCAGCCTGGCGGCGATGGGCCCAGATAATCAGGGCGATGCCGCCGACGATCATCGGCAGGCAGAGAAGTTGGCCCATGGTCAACCAGCCGAAGGCCAGGTAACCGAGTTGGGCGTCCGGTACGCGGACGAACTCCACCACGAAGCGGAAAATGCCGTAGAACAGCGCGAACATGCCGGAAACGGCCATGGTCGGGCGGGGTTTGCGCGAATAGAACCAGAGGATGGCGAACAGCGCCACGCCTTCCAGGGCGAACTGGTACAGCTGCGACGGATGGCGCGGCAGCTGGGCCGGATCAGTGGGGAAGATCATCGCCCAGGGCAGGTCGGTGGCCTTGCCCCAGAGCTCGGCGTTGATGAAGTTGCCGATGCGGCCGGCGCCCAGTCCGATGGGGACCAGCGGCGCGATGAAGTCCATCAACTGGAAGAAGCTCTTGTTGTTGCGCTTGCCGAACCAGAGGGTGGCCAGCATCACGCCGATCAGGCCGCCGTGGAACGACATGCCGCCCTTCCAGACTTCGAGGATCAGCAGCGGATTGGCGATGTACGCCGACAGATCGTAGAACAAGACGTAACCAAGGCGACCGCCGGCGATGACGCCGAGGGCGACCCAGAACACCAGGTCGGAGAGTTTTTCCTTGCTCCAGGTGGGGTCGAAGGCCTTCAGGCGGCGCGAGGCCAGCCACCAGGCACCCCCGATGCCGATGAGGTACATCAGGCCGTACCAGTGGATCTTCAGCGGGCCGATAGCCAGCGCTACCGGATCGATCTGGGGATAAGCCAGCATCACAGCTCCTTAGATCAGGAAGTTCAGGCCCACTGACAGCAGCAGCAGGGCGAACAGGCGCTTCAGCAGGCGCGGCGATAGCCTATGGGCCAGGCGCGCACCGAAGCGGGCGAAGAACATGCTGGTGGCGGCAATGCCGACCAGCGCCGGAAGGTAGACGAAGCCAAAGCTGTAGGGCGGCAGGTTGGCGTTGTTCCAGCCCAGCAGCATGAACGACAACGCGCTCGCCGCGGCAATCGGCAGCCCGCAGGCCGCGGAGGTGGCCACAGCCTGCTGGATGGGTACGCTGCGCCAGGTCAGGAAGGGCACGGTCAGGGAGCCGCCACCGATCCCGAAGATGGCCGAAGCCCAGCCAATCACCACGCCTGCCAGGGTCAGGCCCGGCTTGCCAGGAACCTCGCGACTGGCCTTGGGCTTCAGGTCCAGGCCCATCTGGATGGCTACCAGTATGGCGAAGACACCGATGATCTTCTGCAACATCGGGCCCTGGATCGCCGCGGCGGTCAGCGAACCGAAGCCGGCGCCGATGAGGATGCCGACGGCCATCCAGGCGAAGATCGGCCAGCGCACCGCACCTTTGCGGTGATGCTCGCGCACCGAGTTGATCGAGGTGAAGATGATGGTGGCCAGGGAGGTGCCAACTGCCAGGTGCGTGAGGATGCCGGGATCGAATCCTTGGGCGGTGAAGCTGAATACCAGCACCGGCACGATTATCATGCCGCCGCCGACACCAAACAGCCCGGCCAGCACTCCGGCGCAGGCGCCGAGCACCAGGTAGAGCAGGAATTCCATGGACACCCCCGAAAACAAAGCGGCATGTTAACGGAAGGCTGTTTCTGGCTCCACCGCGTGGAGATGGACGTTCGACGGAAGCTGCCGATAACCCGGAAGTAGACATTTGCAGCTGATGTAGTTTTCCTACCGGCTGCTACACTCCGGCTCATAAAAAGGAGACGACTCCATGTGCCTGATCGTATTCGCATGGCGCCCCGGACACGAAGTCCCGCTGGTGCTCGCTGCAAACCGAGATGAATTCTACGCACGTCCCACACTGTCCATGGCGAACTGGGAAGACGCACCTGGCGTGATCGCTGGGCGCGATCTGGAAGCCGGAGGTACCTGGCTCGGCGCCGGGCCCAAAGGCCGCTTCGCCGCCCTCACCAATATCCGAGACCCCCGAACGCCCCCGGTCGGCCGCACCCGTGGCGAGCTCTGCGTGCAGTTCCTGCGCGGAACCATGGGGCCGGGAGAGTTCCTCGAGGATGCGCTGCGCCGGGCTAACGACTACTCGGGGTTCAACCTGCTGGTGGGAGACGACCGTGAGCTGTGGTTCCTCAACCCGCGCAGTGGCGGCCCGATCAACCTCAAGCCGGGCATCTATGGCGTCTCCAACGCCGATCTGGATACGCCCTGGCCCAAGGTCGAGCGCGGCAAGGCAGCCATCGCCGAATGCCTGAACCCGCCCTCGACCGATGCCCTGCTCAACCTGCTGCACGACCCGGAGGTCGCGCAGGACCACATCCTGCCGGACACCGGCGTGGGACTGAACACCGAGCGCATGCTCTCCAGCGTGTTCATCGCGACCCGCACCTACGGCACCCGCGCCAGTTCGGCCCTGATTGTCCGCGCCGACGGCAGCCGTGAACTGGTGGAGCGCAGCTATGGGCCCTACGGCGTGAAGCTGGGGGATGTGCGGATGGAACTGAAGGACTAGCCCCGCACCCTGTGGGATGGATTTAGTTCGGTCTGAACCCGTAGGGTGCGCTGTGCGCACCGACTTCGGGATCAGCTCCGACACCCCGTCCAAACGCCGGTGCGCACGGCGCACCCTACCGGATTGGCTACACTGAAGGACTGATCGCCCAAGGTGGGGGGATTCCCTGCCCCCACACCCGCCAGGTAGGAGCGAGCTCTGCTCGCGAACCAGGCCGTGAAAAGCCTTCGCGAGCAGAGCTCGCTCCTACTGATTAAGCGCTTCGCAGAAACGACAAAGGCCACCCGAAGGTGGCCTTTGTATTTTCAGCACTGGATCAGGCGGCCTGGGTGGCAGCAGGTTTCCAGCTGGAGGAAGCGGCTTCCTCGGCCATAGTTTCCATCGCCTGCTGGATGGCGCGCTTGCGACGCTCCTCGGCCCGGCGGGTGAAGAACCAGGCGAAGAAGGTGAACAGCGAGACGGTCAGCAGGATCAGGCTGGCCACGGCGTTGATCTCCGGCTTCACGCCCAGACGCACGGCGGAGAAGACTTCCATCGGCAGGGTGGTAGAACCGGGACCGGAGACGAAGCTCGCCAGTACCAGATCGTCCAGGGACAGGGCGAAGGACATCATGCCGCCTGCCGCCAGGGACGGCGCGATCATCGGAATAGTGATCAGGATGAACACCTTCCACGGACGCGCGCCCAGGTCCATGGCCGCTTCTTCGATGGACAGGTCCAGCTCACGCAGCCGCGCCGACACCACGATGGCCACGTAGGCCGAGCAGAAGGTGGTATGGGCGATCCAGATGGTGACGATGCCACGCTCCTGGGGCCAGCCGATCAGTTGCGCCATGGCCACGAAGAGCAGCAGCAGCGACAGACCGGTGATCACCTCGGGCATTACCAGCGGCGCGGTGACCATGCCGCCGAACATCGTGCGGCCACGGAAACGCGGGATGCGGGTCAGCACGAAGGCGGCCAGGGTACCCAGGGCCACAGCGGCAACCGCGGTGTAGATGGCGATCTCCAGGGAGCGGCCCACCGAGTTCATCAGCTGGGTGTTGTCCAGCAGACCCACGTACCACTTCACCGACCAGCCGCCCCAGACCGTCACCAGCTTGGAGGCGTTGAACGAGTAGATCACCAGGATGACCATCGGCAGGTAGATGAACAGCAGGCCTGCCCACAGCATCAGGTTGGAGAAACTGAAGCGTTTCATACTTTGCCCTCCAGTTCCTTCGCCCAGCTTCTGGATGGAGAGTCGGTTGAAGAGAATGATGGGCACGATCCGAACAGATGATTCATACCTTGCCCTCCAGCTCTTTGGCCTGGTTACGGTTGAAGAGAATGATGGGCACGATCAGGATCGCCAGCATCACCACTGCCAGGGCGGACGCCACCGGCCAGTCGCGGTTGTTGAAGAACTCCTGCCACAGCACCTTGCCGATCATCAGGGTCTCCGGGCCGCCGAGCAGTTCCGGGATCACGAATTCGCCAACCACTGGGATGAACACCAGCATGGAGCCGGCGATGATGCCGTTCTTCGACAGCGGCACGGTGATCTTCCAGAAGCTGTTGAACGTGCTCGAACCGAGGTCCGAAGCAGCCTCCAGCAGGCTCGGGTCATGCTTCACCAGGTTGGCGTAGAGCGGCAGGATCATGAACGGCAGGTACGAATAGACGACACCGATGTACACAGCCAGGTTGGTGTTGAGGATCTGCAGCGGCTCGTCGATCAGGCCAAGTCCCATCAGGAAGCTGTTGAGCAGGCCGTTGTTGCTGAGGATGCCCATCCAGGCGTAGACGCGGATCAGGATCGCAGTCCAGGTCGGCATCATGATCAACAGCAGCAGCACGGTCTGCGCTTCCTTGCTGGCGCGGGCGATGGCATAGGCCATCGGGTAGCCGATCAACAGGCACAGCAACGTGCTGAGGAAGGCGACCTTCAACGAGCCCAGGTAGGCCGCCAGGTACAGCTCGTCCTCGTTGAGGATCAGGTAGTTGCCCAGGTTGAGGACGAGTTGCAGCTGGTTGTCCGCCCAGGTGTAGATATCCGTGTACGGCGGGATCGCCACGTCGGCTTCGGCGAAGCTGATCTTCAGCACGATGGCGAAGGGCAGCAGGAAGAACAGGAACAGCCAGAAGAACGGCACCCCGATAACGAGATGTCGGCCGGTGGGTATCAGTTTTTTCAGTTTGGGAATTTTCATGACCGCAGCACCACGCCGCTGTCGTCTTCCCACCAGACGAAGACTTCGTCATCCCAGGTCGGACGGGCGCCACGGCGCTCGGCGTTGGCGACGAAGGACTGGACGACCGAGCCGTTCGGCAGCTTGACGTAGAACACCGAGTGACCGCCCAGGTAGGCGATATCGTGGACTCGGCCGCGCGACCAGTTGTACTCGCAGGTCGGCTGTTCGGTGGTCACCAGCAGCTTCTCCGGGCGCAGTGCGTAGGTGATGCGCTTGTCCTGCACCGAGGTGGTCACGCCGTGGCCGACGTAGATCGGGCGCTCCAGTTGCGGGCAGGCGATCAGCGCATGGGCCTCGTAGTCTTCCACCACTTCGCCGTCGAAGAGGTTGACGTTGCCGATGAACTCGCACACCAGGCGGCTGATGGGCGTCTCGTAGATATCCACAGGGCTGCCGATCTGCTCGATGCAACCCAGGTGCATGATCGCGATGCGCTGGGCCATGGTCATGGCCTCTTCCTGGTCGTGGGTCACCATCACGCAGGTCACGCCCACGCGCTCGATGATCTCCACCAGCTCCAGCTGCATCTGCGAACGCAGTTTCTTGTCCAGGGCGCCCATGGGCTCGTCGAGCAGCAGCAGCTTCGGACGCTTGGCCAGGGAGCGGGCCAGGGCCACGCGCTGACGCTGGCCACCAGACAGCTGGTGCGGCTTGCGCTTGGCGAACTGGGTCATCTGCACGAGCTTGAGCATCTCGTTGACGCGCTCGTCGATCTCGGCGGCCGGGAGCTTGTCCTGTTTGAGTCCGAAGGCGATGTTCTGCGCAACAGTCATATGCGGGAAGAGCGCATAGGACTGGAACATCATGTTGATCGGGCGCTCGTAAGGCGGCATGTCGGTGATGTCGACGCCATCGAGGAAGATGCGCCCTTCAGACGGTCGCTCGAAGCCCGCGAGCATCCGCAGCAAGGTTGATTTACCCGAACCGGAACCGCCGAGGAGAGCGAAGATTTCGCCCTTCTTGATGTCCAGGGACACGCTGTCCACGGCCACCGTCTCGTCGAACTTCTTGGTTACCCGGTCGATCTTTACCAGCACCTCTTTGGGTTGCTGGTTGCCCTCAAGGGCTTTCTTGTAGGCACCGGAGGCTATTGCCATTACCACACTCCCAGAAATTGCTACCCGACCACCGCGGTCGGGCGGGTTTGTACAGCATGGGCGTGAATCAGGCTCCCTGCCTGATACCGCCTGGGTTGATCCGACGCGCCCGCCACACTACAGGCGCGCCGGTTTTGCATCATTTGCCCGACTTGACCTTGGTCCAGCTGCGGGTCATCAGCCGCTGGACCTTCGGCGGCAGTTCCGCCGAAACATAGAGCTTGTCCAGCACCGCTTGTGGCGGGTAGACGGACTCATCGGTGCGCACTTCCTGATCCATGAACTCTCCAGCCTTGAGGTTGGGGTTCGCATAGCCGACGTAATCGCTGACCTTGGCGATCACTTCAGGCTTGAGCAAATAGTTGATGAAGGTGTGGGCTTCCTTGGCGTTCGCCGCATCGACCGGAATGGCCAGCATGTCGAACCAGAGGTTGCCGCCTTCTTTCGGGATCGCGTAGGCGATCTGGATGCCCTTGCCAGCTTCCTCGGCGCGAGAGGCGGCCTGGAAGATGTCACCGGAGAAACCGGCGGCGACGCAGATGTCGCCATTGGCCAGGTCGCCGATGTACTTGGACGAGTGGAAGTAGGTCACGTAGGGACGTACCGCCATCAGCTTCTCTTCGGCCTTCTTGTAGTCGTCCGGGTTGGTGCTGTTGGGGTCCAGGCCCATGTAGTTCAGCACGGCGGGGATCATCTCATCGGCCGAGTCGAGGAAGGCCACGCCGCACTGGCTGAGCTTCTTGATGTTCTCGGGTTCGAAGATCGCCGCCCACGAATCGATGTGGTCGACGCCGAGCGCGGCCTTGACCTTCTCGACGTTGTAGCCGATGCCGTTGGTGCCCCAGAGGTAGGGAACGGCGTACAGGTTGCCCGCGTCGTTACGCTCAAGCTGCTTGAGCAGGTTGGGGTCCAGGTTCTGCCAATTGGGCAGCTGGCTGCGGTCGAGTTTCTGGAACGCGCCCGCCTTGATCTGTTTGCCGAGGAAGTGGTTGGACGGCACGACCACGTCGTAACCGGTACGGCCCGCCAGCAACTTGCCTTCCAGGGTTTCATTGGAGTCGAAGACGTCATACACCGGCTTGATGCCGGTTTCCTTCTGGAAATCCGCCAGGGTGGTCTCGCCGATGTAGTCCGACCAGTTGTAGATATGCACCGTCTGATCCGCTTGGACCTGGGACACCAGGGTCAGGGTGGCGGCGGCAGTGATCATCATCTTGCGGATGGGGAAGTGCACAGGTTCGTCCTCTTCTGTTATCCGGCGGAGCCGGAAGAAGCCCGGGTCATTCCAGCAACCGGGGCCAGTCAACTCGCGGTGTTGCGCAGCGCGGTCCGGGCACCGGCGGGGATGTCCCCGCCGGGCACGGCAGCCGTGCTTACTTGCCCGACTTGATGGTGGTCCAGGTACGGGTCATGGCGCGTTGCACCTTGGACGGCAGGTCCGGGAAAGCGTAGAGCTTGGCCATGGTGTCCGCGGTCGGGTAGATGCCCGGGTCCTTGCGGATCGCCTCGTCAACCAGCGCGGTGGCAGCAGCGTTGCCGTTAGGGAACTGCACCTCGTTGGTGATCTCGGCCATGATTTCCGGCTTCATCAGGAAGTTCATGAACGCATAGGCGGCTTCGGTGTTCGCGGCATCAGCCGGAATGGCGACCATGTCGAAGAAGGTACCGGCGCCTTCTTTCGGAATGTTGTAGGCGACCGTCACGCCACCCTTGGCCTCTTCGGCGCGGGACTTGGCCTGGTACACGTCACCCGAGTAGCCGACCGCCACGCAGAGGTTGCCGTTGGCCAGGTCGGAGATGTACTTGGAGGAGTGGAAATAGGTGATGTGCGGACGGATCTTGAGGAACAGCGCCTCGGCTTCCTTCAGCTGCTTCGGGTCCTGGCTCAGCGGATCGTGGCCCAGGTACTTCAGCGCGATCGGCAGGATCTCGGTCGGCGAGTCGAGGAAGGAAACGCCGCAG
This sequence comes from Metapseudomonas resinovorans, assembly GCF_002003485.1. Lineage (GTDB taxonomy): Bacteria > Pseudomonadota > Gammaproteobacteria > Pseudomonadales > Pseudomonadaceae > Metapseudomonas > Metapseudomonas resinovorans_D. The sequence goes on along the minus strand of NZ_BDMA01000034.1, from coordinate 15,773 downwards.
GCCTTCAGCTTCTCGATGTTTTCCGGCTTGAACAGCAGGTCCCAGGAATCGACCGGGGCGTTATCGCCCAGTACGGCCTTGACCTTCTCCGGGTTGTAGCCGATGCCGATGGAGCCCCACATGTAGGGGAAGGCGTACTGGTTACCCGGATCGGAGACTTCGACGGTCTTCAGCAGGTTCGGGTCCAGGTTCTTCCAGTTCGGCAGCTTGGACTTGTCCAGCGGCTGATAGACCTTGGCCTTGATCTGCTTGGCGAGGAAGTTGTTGGAGGGCACCACGATGTCGTAGCCCGACTTGCCGGCCAGCAGCTTGGCTTCAAGGGTCTCGTTGGAGTCGAAGACGTCGTAGACGACCTTGATGCCGGTTTCCTTGGTGAACTTCTCGACCGTATCCGGCGCGATGTAGTCCGACCAGTTGTAGACGTGCAGCACTTTGTCGTCAGCCTGGGCCATGCCAGCCACGGCGCCCGCCAGGGTCATGGCGAGCAGGGTCTTGCCGAAGGTTTTGATCATGCGGGTAGCTCCATTTTTGTTGAAGTGTCCGAGTGGCGTCGTACCGAATACGTCACCACTCGGTGAGCCTGGCCAACGCACCGGCGAAGTCTGGCAAGGTAGAGGGCTTGCTTACAACAGGCGGCGTCCCTAAATGCCACCATCAAGCCCTCTTTTTCTTAGCCTTTGACTTCAGCCAGGGTGAGGTCCAGGCACTTGCGTGCCTTGGTCACCAATTCGTCGACTTCATCTTTGCTGATCACCAGCGGCGGCGAGATGATCATGGTGTCACCCACCGCACGCATGATCAGGCCGTTGCGGAAGCAGTGCTCACGGCACAGCATCCCCACACCACCGGCGAAGCGTTCACGGGTCTGCTTGTTCTTGACCAGTTCCAGCGCCGCCACCATGCCGACACCGCGCGCTTCGCCCACCAACGGATGGTCGGCCAGCTCCTGCCAGCGCTGCTGCAAATACGGTGCCGTTTCGGCCTTCACCTTCTCGACGATCTTCTCTTCGCGGAGGATGCGGATGTTCTCCAGCGCAACCGCCGCCGCCACTGGATGACCAGAGTAGGTGAAGCCGTGGTAGAACTCCCCACCCTCATTCAGGGTATGGACGATCTCGTCACGGACAATCACGCCGCCCATGGGGATGTAGCCCGAGGTCAGGCCCTTGGCGATCGGCATCAGGTCCGGGGCGTTGCCGTAGTACTGGCTGCCGAACCATTCGCCGGTGCGGCCGAAGCCGCAGATCACTTCGTCGGCGATGAACAGGATGTCGTACTTGGCGAGGATCTCGCGGATCTTCGGCCAGTAGGTTTCCGGCGGGACGATCACGCCGCCGGCACCCTGGATGGGTTCGGCGATGAAGGCAGCGATCTTGTCCTCGCCCACTTCGAGAATCTTCTTCTCCAGTTGCTCGGCAGCCCAGACACCGAATTCGGCCGGTGCCATGTCGCCGCCCTCGCCGAACCAGTAGGGCTGGGCGATGTGCTCGATGCCCGGAATCGGCAGGTCACCTTGCTCGTGCAGGGCCTTCATGCCACCGAGGCTGACACCGGCAACGGTGGAGCCGTGGTAGCCGTTCCAACGGCCGATGACGACTTTCTTCTGCGGCTGCCCCTTGATCGCCCAGTAGTGGCGAACCATGCGCAGCACGGTGTCGTTGGCTTCCGAACCGGAACCGGTGAAGAACACGTGGTTCATGCCTTCCGGCGCGATCTCGGCGATCGCCTTGGAGAGTTCCACCGCCGGCGGATGCGCGGTCTGGAAGAACAGGTTGTAGAAGGGCAGTTCACGCATCTGCCGGGTAGCCGCCTGGACCAGCTCCTCGCGGCCGTAGCCGACGTTGACGCACCACAGGCCGGCCATGCCATCGAGGATCTTGTTGCCTTCGCTATCCCAGATGTACACGCCTTCGGCCTTGGTGATGATCCGCGCACCCTTGGCGTTCAGCGCCTTGTAGTCGGTGAACGGCGGCAGGTGGTGGTCACGACCGAGCGCTTGCCATTCAAGGGTCTTGGGGTTGGTCACTTGGCTATTCATTTCGTTTCCTCAATAAACACACATCTGGAGGGCCGGCCGAGGCGGCCGGCCTCCGTTGCAAATCAGACAGAGAGCAGCAGGAACTCACGCTCCCAGGAGCTGATCACCCGTTTGAAGTTCTCATGCTCGGCACGCTTGACCGCCACATAGGCCGTCACGAACTTGCCGCTCAGGTATTTTTCGATGTCCCGGCACGACTCCATGCGTTCCAGCGCCGCCTCGAGGGTCAGCGGCAGGCGCAGGTTGCGGCGCTCGTAGCCACGCCCCTTGACCGGTGCACTTGGCTTCACGCCTTCCACCATGCCGATGTAACCGCACAGCAGGCTGGCGGCGATGGCCAGATAAGGGTTGGCGTCAGCGCCGGCCAGGCGGTTTTCCACACGACGGTTCTGCGGACCCGCATCCGGAACGCGCAGGCCCACGGTGCGGTTTTCCTCACCCCATTCCACGTTCACCGGCGCGGAGGTATCCGGCAGGAAGCGGCGGAAGGAGTTCACGTTCGGCGCGAACAGCGGCAGGACCTCGGGGATGAACTTCTGCAGACCGCCGATGTGGCTCAGGAACAGTTCGCTCATGGAGCCGTCATCGTTGGAGAAGATGTTCTTCCCGGTGTTGATGTCGATCACGCTCTGGTGCAGGTGCATGGCGCTGCCCGGCTCGTCGGTGATCGGCTTGGCCATGAAGGTCGCTGCCACGTTGTGCTTGAGGGCGGCCTCACGCATGGTGCGCTTGAACACCAGGATCTGGTCCGCGAGGTCGAGGGCATCGCCATGACGGAAGTTGATTTCCATCTGCGCGGGGCCTTCCTCGTGGATCAGGGTATCGAGGTCCAGGTCCTGCATCTCGCACCAGTCGTACATGTCCTCGAACAGCGGGTCGAATTCGTTCGCCGCATCGATGGAGAAGGACTGGCGGCCGGTTTCCGGGCGGCCCGAGCGACCCAGCGGGGCCTGCAGCGGGAAGTCAGGGTCGTCGCAGCGCTTGGTCAGGTAGAACTCCATTTCCGGCGCGACGATGGGCTTCCAGCCTTTATCTGCGTAAAGCTTGAGCACCTTCTTCAGGAGGTTGCGCGGGGACAGCTCGATCGGGTTGCCCTGCTTGTCGAAGGTGTCGTGGATAACCATGGCGGTGGGCTCGATGGCCCAGGGCACCAGGTAGACGGCGGCCTGGTCCGGACGGCAGAACATGTCGATGTCCGCGGGGTCCAGCAGCTCGTAATAGATGTCGTCTTCAACATAGTCGCCGGTCACGGTCTGCAGCAGCACGCTCTCGGGGAGGCGCATGCCCTTCTCGTCCAGGAACTTGTTGGTCGGCGAAATTTTACCGCGGGCAATACCGGTAAGATCGCTGATCATGCATTCAACTTCGGTGATTTTGCGTTCTTTCAGCCAGCTGGTCAGCTGGTCGAGCTTGGTAGTCATAAAGACCTCAGGGTTGAGAGCTTCACTAGAAGGCATTCAGCAGGTTCGTGGCATTTCACGCCCATCGAGGCACCGCCGCGATCAGTACAGTCCGAACTGCGCGACACGGCAACTTCGCCGGTTTCCTGAAGAGTTCTCCCGCTCAGCGATTCCCCGCCTTCTCCCTGCAAGCCTCACCAAAGGCCTGGAAGATGGCGAGATAGTTCGGGTTGGTCTGCACTTGCCACTCGGGATGCCACTGCACTCCGAGGGCAAAGCTCCTGGCGCCTTCGACCGAAAAGGCCTCGACCAACCCATCAGGCGCCAGAGCCTCTACACGCAGGCCCGGCGCCAGACGTTCAACGCCCTGGCCATGAATGGAGTTGACTAGAATCTCGGACGGCAAGCCGATGCCGTCGAGCACGCCACCCGATTGCACCTGAAGCGGGTGCCGGGGAGCGTATTGCACCTCGAACGGCTCGTCGGCCGGCTCGCGGTGGTCCATGAATCCTTCTACTAGATGCACGCGCTGGTGCAGGGTGCCGCCAAAGGCCACATTCATTTCCTGGAAACCACGGCAAATGCCCAGAACAGGAATACCGGCGGCGATGGCCGCACGGACCAGAGGAAGAGTAGTGCGATCCCGGGCGGGATCGTGACGAGTGCCGGGCTCGGATGCGGGGCCTTGATAATGATGGGGCTCCACGTTCGACGGGGAGCCGGTAAAGAGAAGACCGTCCAGGCTGGCCAGGAGCGTCGCTTGGTCCATCAGTTCAGCCAGGGCCGGAATTACCAGCGGAATTCCACCGGCTCCGACCGCTACCGCACGCAGATACTTCTCACCAGCTATATGATAGGTCTGAGGACCGATCTCTCTGGTGCAAGCGGATACGCCGATCAACGGCAGGCGAGACATGAGACACCCGTATTATTTGTCTGATTTGGGTTTCGACCGAGCTTAGCGTTGTTCATTTTTTTACACAATAGGGCTGTAAAAAATTGAACACGCCCCGCTGAGCACCGCAGCCGATAAGGTTCGGAGAGAGGTTCGGATGCCCCAGAACGCCCAAAAACTGGCCATCGAGCCCATTTTTGGGGCAAAATAGGGCTCGCTTGACATCAAGGGGTGATTCGGATTGACTCACACCTTAGATAGAGCGTGATTGATATTTTTAACAAAAAAGGTGTTGCATCATGTCGGTACCCCCGCGTGCCGTTCAGCTTCAAGAAGCGAACGAGTTCCTTAAGGAGCATCCTGAGGTCCAGTTCGTCGACCTGTTGATTGCAGATATGAATGGAGTGGTGAGAGGCAAGCGAATCGAACGCGCCAGCCTGACCAAAGTCTACGAGAAAGGCATCAACCTCCCCGCTTCGATCTTCGCTCTCGATATCAACGGTTCCACAGTCGAAAGCACCGGCCTCGGCCTGGACATCGGCGACGCAGACCGCATCTGCTATCCCATCCCCAGCACCCTCAGCGACGAACCCTGGCAAAAGCGCCCGACCGCGCAACTGCTGATGACCATGCATGAGGTCGAAGGCGAAGGCGAACCCTTCTTCGCCGACCCACGCGAGGTCCTGCGTCGTGTGGTGGAAAAGTTCGATGACCTCGGCCTGACCATCTGCGCCGCTTTCGAGCTGGAGTTCTACCTGATCGACCAGGAGAACATTAATGGCCGTCCGCAGCCGCCGCGTTCGCCCATCTCGGGCAAGCGACCGCAGTCGACCCAGGTGTACCTGATCGACGACCTCGACGAATACGCCGACTGCCTGCAGGACATCCTCGAAGGTGCCAAGGTCCAGGGCATCCCGGCCGACGCCATCGTCAAGGAAAGCGCCCCGGCCCAGTTCGAAGTCAACCTGCACCATGTCGAAGACGCCCTGAAGGCCTGCGACTACGCCGTGCTGCTCAAGCGCCTGATCAAGAACATCGCTTACGACCATGAGATGGACACCACCTTCATGGCCAAGCCCTACCCGGGCCAGGCGGGCAACGGTCTGCACGTGCATATCTCGCTGATCGACAAGAAGACCGGCAAGAACATCTTCACCTCAGATGATCCCGAGCAGAACGCCGCTTTGCGTCACGCGGTCGGCGGTGTGCTCGAGACCATGCCTGCGTCCATGGGCTTCCTGTGCCCGAACGTGAACTCCTACCGCCGTTTCGGCGCGCAGTTCTACGTACCGAACGCGCCGAGCTGGGGCCTGGACAACCGCACCGTGGCGGTCCGCGTACCCACTGGCAGTTCGGATGCCGTACGCATCGAGCACCGCGTGGCCGGTGCCGACGCCAACCCCTACCTGATGATGTCGGCCATCCTGGCCGGTATTCACCATGGACTGACCAACAAGATCGAGCCGAGCACGCCTATCGAAGGCAACTCTTACGAGCAGTTGGAGCAGAGCCTGCCGAACAACCTGCGCGATGCCCTGCGCGAGCTGGACGACAGCGAAGTCCTGGCCAAGTACATCAGCCCGGATTACATCGACATCTTCGTTGCCTGTAAGGAAAGCGAGCTGGAGGAGTTCGAACACTCCATCTCCGACCTCGAGTACAACTGGTACCTGCATACCGTGTAAGCGAGTCCACAACGCCGGCCCCAGGGCCGGCGTTGTTGTATCTGCAACCTTTGCAACACCCGGCGCGGCGCGTCATTCCGGCTGCCGACGCCTTGCGGCACCCGCACGCCTGAACAAACAGAACCCGCATGCTCTACCAGGGAGGACGTCATGCCCCGTTTGCTCGCCCCACTGTTGCTCGCATTGCTCCCCGCACTGGCCCAGGCCGAAGACCTGATCCGTGTCTACAACTGGAACGACTACATCGCCCCGGAGGTGCTGGAAGCGTTCCAGAAAGAGACCGGCATCAAGGTCGATTACCGCACCTTCAGCAGCGCCGATGAACTGAACAAGGCGCTGGCCAGCGGCGAGCCCATCGACGTTGCCGTGCCTTCCCATAACGACCTGCCCCGGCTGATCAAGGAAGGTCGTCTGCAGCCCCTGGACTTCGCCCGCCTGCCCAACCGCCAGCACCTGGACAAACAGCTGCTGAGCAAGCTGGCTGCGATGGACCCGAACAACCAGCACGCCGTCCCCTATCTCTGGGGCGCCGTCGGCCTGGCCGTGAACACTCCCCAGGCGGAAAAGGCTTTCGGCGGCCCGCTGCCCCACAGCTGGAGCCTGCTGTTCGATGCCGAGCAGAGCGCACGCCTCGGCCAGTGCGGCATCAGCCTGCTGGACGCCCCCGACGAAACCCTCGCCGTGCTGCTCAACTACCAGGGCCGCAACCTTGCCCGCAGTGCGCCGAGCCGCCTCAAGCGCAGCGCCGAGACCCTCAGCGGACTGCGACCGAACCTGCGCTACATCGACAGCGAGCGTTACATCGCCGACCTCAACGCCGGCAAGCTCTGCGTCGCCATGGCCTGGGTCGGTGACGCCCTGAACGCCGCCGCTGCCGGCCAGCCGGTGACCTTCATGGTCCCGGACGAAGGCTCGGTGCTGTTCATCGACAACCTGGCGATTCCCACCAGCGCCAACCGCGCCGACCTCGCACACAGGTTCATCGACTTCATGCTGCGCCCGCAGGTCGCGGCCAAGGTCACCGGCGCGACCCTTTATCCCAGCGGCAACGCCGACGCCCGCCAGTACCTGGACGAGTCCCTGCGCAACCAGACGGGCCTGTACCCGGACAAGGACACCAAGCGGCGCCTGTTCCCGGTTGAGCCCGTGCCGGAGAAACTCAGTGCCACGCGTGATGAGGTGTGGACGGCCTTCCGCGAAGGCAACAAGTAGCCGGTAGGGTGCGCCGCGCGCACCAGAATGCGCGTGCAACCACCCCCGGTGCGCACGGCGCACCCTACAGCGAATTCCAATCGCGATCGGTGTCCACCGCTGCGCGTTCGCTTGCCCCGACCCGGTCGCCTGGCGTCCAATAGCGGCTCTTCGGAAAGGAGCTACCCATGCCGCGCCACGCCACCGCTCGCAAGCCCCGCGCCAGCAGCCAGCTGCGCATCGCCGGGATTCTCGACGCCGCCCGCACCCTGCTCGCGGAACAGGGAGTGGCCAACCTGTCGATCTACAGCGTCGCCGAGCGCGCGGAAATGCCGCCCTCCTCCGTCTACCACTTCTTCTCCAGCGTCCCGGCGATCCTCGAAGCCCTCACCGCGGATATCCACGCGGCTTTCCGCGCCTGCCTCCAGGAGCCCATCGAACACGAAGGCCTGCGCCACTGGCACGACCTGTCGCGACTGGTGGAGGAACGGATGTTGTCGATCTACGGTGCCGACGCCGCTGCGCGCCAGCTGATCCTCGCCCAGCATGGTCTCACCGAAGTCACCCAGGCCGACCGCCAGCACGACATCGAACTGGGACGGCTCATGCATGCCCTGTTCGAACGCCACTTCGAGCTGCCGGCGCTGCCCGAGGATGTCGATGTCTTCGCCCTGGCCATGGAACTGGGCGACCGCGTCTACGCCCGTTCGGTGCAGCTGCACGGCGAAATCACCCCGCGCCTGGCCGAGGAAGGCATGCGTGTGTTCGATGCCTACCTGGGTTTGTACCTGCCGCCTTACCTGCCGAAGCGAGCGGCGCTGCGGGAAATCTGAGCCGATACAAATCCGATATTTATCCGCAAATAAATCGAAATTCCGACTTCGATAGATAAATCTCGCTTTGAAAGCAGATTTTTATCGGCTATAAAGTCGCCATCCGCACGGCGGCACACTCCGCCAGCACGGAAAAACCACCGATTGCCGATAGATATCCGGCAACCGGCTCTTATTCGTACTGACGAGGTGTTTCATGTCCCGCATCGTTACCGTCGCCGCCACGCAGATGGCCTGTTCCTGGAATCGCGGCGCAAATATCGCCAACGCTGAAAAACTGGTTCGCCAGGCTGCCGCCAAGGGCGCGCAGATCATCCTGATCCAGGAACTCTTCGAGACCCCTTACTTCTGCCAGAAGCCGAACCCGGACTACCTGCAGCTGGCGACGTCGACCGAGACCAACGAAGCCATCGCGCATTTCCAGAACATCGCCCGTGAGCTGCAGGTTGTGCTGCCCATCAGCTACTTCGAGCAGGCCGGCCGCGCACGCTTCAACAGCATCGCCATCATCGATGCCGACGGCTCCAACCTCGGCGTCTATCGCAAGAGCCACATCCCGGACGGCCCCGGCTACCACGAGAAGTACTACTTCAACCCGGGCGACACCGGCTTCAAGGTCTGGAACACCCGCTACGCCAAGATCGGCGTGGGCATCTGCTGGGACCAGTGGTTCCCGGAAGCCGCGCGCAGCATGGCCCTGCTGGGCGCCGAAATCCTCTTCTACCCGACCGCCATCGGCAGCGAGCCGCACGACGCCAACATCACCTCCCGTGACCACTGGCAGCGCGTACAGCAGGGCCATGCCGGCGCCAACCTGATGCCGCTGGTGGCATCCAACCGCATCGGCAAGGAAGAACAGGACGGCTACGACATCACCTTCTACGGCTCCTCCTTCATCGCCGACCAGTTCGGTGCCAAGGTCCAGGAACTGAACGAAACCGAGGAAGGCATCCTGGTACACAGCTTCGACCTGGACCGCCTGGAGCACGTGCGCAGCGCCTGGGGTGTGTTCCGCGACCGTCGCCCGAACCTATACTCCCCGATCAAGACCCTGGACGGCTCCCTCGAGTCCTGACAGTTAAAACAGGGGCCAGCCTGATGGCGATGCACTGTTCGCCAGCAGGCTGGCCCCTGCCCCATTCCATACCGATGGTGGATCGATGAACACTCTGAACAGCCTCCCCCGCGACGACGGCTTCCGCATGCCGGCCGAGTGGGAACCCCATACCCGCACCTGGATGGTCTGGCCGGAGCGCCCGGACAACTGGCGCCTTGGCGGCAAGCCCGCGCAAGCGGCCTTCACCGCTGTGGCCAAGGCCATTTCCCGCTTCGAGCCGGTGACCGTCTGCGTCTCCGCCGGCCAGTACGAGAACGCCCGCGCGCGCCTCGACGAACCAAACATCCGCGTCGTGGAAATCAGCACCGACGACGCCTGGGTCCGCGATACCGGCCCGACCTTCGTGGTCAACGACAATGGCGACGTCCGCGGCGTGGACTGGACCTTCAACGCCTGGGGCGGCTTCGATGGCGGCCTCTACTTCCCCTGGAACCGCGACGACCAGGTGGCGCGCAAGGTCCTCGAGATCGAAGGCAGCAAGCGCTACCGCACCGATGGTTTCGTGCTGGAAGGTGGCTCGATCCACGTGGACGGCGAAGGCACCCTGATCACCACCGAAGAATGCCTGCTGAACAAAAACCGCAACCCGCACCTTTCCCGTGAAGAAATCGAGGCGGTGCTGCGCGAGCAACTGGCGGTGCAGACCGTGATCTGGCTGCCGGTTGGCCTCTACAACGACGAAACCGACGGCCACGTGGACAACTTCTGCTGCTACGTCCGCCCGGGCGAAGTCCTGCTGGCCTGGACCGACGATCCGCACGACCCGAACTTCCCGCGCTGCCAGGCCGCCATGAAGGTGCTGGAGCACGCCCGCGACGCCAAGGGCCGCCAGCTGGTGGTGCACAAGATGCCGATCCCCGGCCCGATCTACGCCACCGAGGAAGAATGCGCGGGCGTGGACCTGGTGGAAGGCACCCAGGAACGCGATCCGTCGATCCGCCTGGCCGGGTCGTACGTGAACTTCCTGATCGTCAACGGCGGCATCGTTGCGCCCAAATTCGACGACGCCAAGGACGCCACGGCCGAAGCCATCCTCAAGCGCGTCTTCCCACAGCATGAAGTGGTGATGGTGCCCGGCCGCGAGATCCTCCTCGGCGGCGGCAACATCCACTGCATCACCCAGCAACAACCGGCGCCGCAAAAGCGTTGAGTGAGGCTGGATAAAAACGAACCCCCGCAGATGCGGGGGTTTGTTTTTGTAGGGGCGAATTCATTCGCCAAGGGCAGCGCAGCTGCCCCCCTGATGCCTTGCAGGGCAGACCTTCGGCCTGCTTGGCGAATGAATTCGCCCCTACAACATCGATTCGCTCCCACAGATCAGCATCACAGCTTGGCGATCGACACCTCGGTGGATTTCACGAAGGCGATCACCTCGGAACCCACACCCAGCTCCAACTCACGTACGGAGCGGGTGGTGATGACGGAGGTGACGACGCCGGCGGCGGTCTGCACGTCGATCTCGGAAAGCACCGGGCCCTCGATGATTTCCTTGATGGTGCCCTTGAACTGGTTACGGACGTTGATGGCTTTGATGGTCATGGCGGTTATTCCTTTGCTCGGGGGTATGGGTTTGGGTCAAAGCGCCCAACGCAATTGCGTGGGCAGAGGGGAAACGGGTTCAGGTTCCGGTGGCGCGGCCGGGAGTGACAGCACCCGGTCCAGTACTTCGGCTTCCAGCGCAGCCAGGCGCGCCGAGCCACGGGCTCGCGGACGCTGCAACTCGACCGGCAGATCGAGGCCGATGGTGCCTTCCTCGATCAGGATCACCCGGTCGGCAACGGCCACTGCCTCGTTCACATCGTGGGTCACCAGCAAGACGGTAAAACCGTGCTGCTGCCACAGGCGCTCGATCAGTTGCTGCATCTCGATGCGGGTCAGCGCATCCAGCGCCCCCAGCGGTTCGTCCAGCAGCAGCAGGCGCGGCTGGTGGATCAGCGCGCGGGCCAGGGCCACACGCTGCTTCTGGCCACCGGAAAGCGCTGCCGGCCACTCCTGTGCACGGTCGGCCAGGCCCACCGCTTCCAGGGCTTCCAGGGCGCGCGGGCGCCAGTCGCCGGAGAGGCCCAGGCCAACGTTGTCGATCACCCGCTTCCAGGGCAGCAGGCGCGCATCCTGGAACATCAGCCGGGTGTCCTCGCGGGCGTCTTCCAGCGGCGCCGAGCCGGCCAGCAGTTCGCCACGGGAAGGCTGATCCAGCCCGGCCAACAGCCGCAGCAGGGTGCTCTTGCCGCAGCCACTGCGACCGACCACGGCGACGAACTGGCCGGCCGGAATCAGCAGGTCGATACCCTTGAGCACCTCGCGCTCGCCAAAGGCCTTGCCGATACCGCGCAGCGCCAGCGGGATACCGCGCTTGAGGCGTTGTGGAGCCTGGGCGGCGGTCATGCGGCACCTCCCTTGGCCTGGTAGGCCGGGTGCCAGCGCAGCCAGATGCGTTCCAGGCCACGGGCGGCGACGTCGGCCAACTTGCCGAGCACCGCGTAGAGCAGGATCGCCAGCACAACCACATCGGTCTGCAGGAACTCGCGGGCATTCATCGCCAGGTAGCCGATACCGGAGCTGGCGGAAATCGTCTCGGCGACGATCAGCGTCAGCCACATGAAGCCGAGGGCGAAGCGCACGCCCACCAGGATCGAAGGCAGCGCGCCGGGCAGGATGACCTGGCGGAACAGGGCGAAGCCTGACAGGCCATAGCTACGCGCCATTTCCACCAGCGCCGGGTCGACGTTGCGGATGCCGTGATAGGTGTTGAGGTAGATGGGGAACAGGGTGCCGAGGGCGACCAGGAAAATCTTCGCCGACTCATCGATGCCGAACCACAGGATCACCAGCGGAATCAGCGCCAGGTGCGGCACGTTGCGGATCATCTGCACCGAGCTGTCCAGCAAGCGCTCGCCCCACTTCGACAGGCCGGTGATGAAGCCCAGCAGCAGGCCGAGGCCGCCGCCGATGGTGAAGCCGATACCCGCGCGCCAGCCACTGATGGCCAGGTGGGTCCAGATCTCACCGCTGGACAGCAGGTCCCAGCCCGCCGTCAGCACCGCGCTCGGCGCCGGCAGGATGCGGGTGGAGAGCAGGCCGGTGACCACCGCGACCTGCCAGATCGCCAGCAGCACCACGGGCAAGGCCCAGGGCGCCAGGCGCAGAAGTATGGATTCGAGTTTCATCCCCGCGCCCTCAGCTCTGCGATGCCAGCTTGGCTTCGGGCAGCGCTTCGTTGGCGACCATCTCGCCGAACGGGCTGACGAAACCCAGGCCGTCATTGGTGCGCGGACGGGCCACATCGAGATGGGGGAACAGCAGTTCGGCGACGCGATAGGACTCTTCCAGGTGCGGATAGCCGGAGAAGATGAAGGTGTCGATGCCGAGGTCGGCGTATTCCTTCACCCGCGTGGCCACGGTCGGGCCATCGCCCACCAGCGCCGTACCGGCGCCACCGCGCACCAGGCCAACGCCGGCCCAGAGGTTGGGGCTGACTTCCAGCTTGTCGCGGCGACCGTTGTGCAAGGCGGCCATGCGCTGCTGGCCCACGGAATCGAAGCGTGCGAAGGCAGCCTGCGCCTTGGCGATAGTGGCGTCATCGAGGTTCTCGATCAAACGGTCAGCAGCTGCCCAGGCGGCTTCGTTGGTTTCACGCACGATCACGTGCAGACGAATGCCGAAGCGCACGGTGCGGCCCTGCTTGGCAGCCTTGGCGCGTACCTGTTCGATCTTCTCCTTGACCGCTGCCGGCGGCTCGCCCCAGGTCAGGTACAACTCCACCTGTTCGGCCGCGAGGTCCTGAGCCGCTTCGGAGGAGCCACCGAAGTACAGCGGCGGACGCGGTTGCTGCAGCGGCGGGTAGAACAATTTGGCGCCCTTCACCTGGATGTGCTTGCCGTCGTAGTCGACGGTTTCGCCCTCCAACACACGGCGCCAGATGCGGGTGAACTCCACCGAGGCTTCGTAACGTTCTTCATGGTTCAGGTGCAGGCCATCAGCGGCCAGTTCGTCCGGGTCGCCGCCGGTCACCAGGTTGAACAGCGCGCGGCCACCGGACAGTCGATCCAGGGTCGCTGCCTGGCGCGCGGCCACGGTCGGCGAAATGATCCCGGGACGCAGGGCGACGAGGAATTTCAGGCGCTGGGTCACGGGAATCAGCGAAGCCGCCACCAGCCAGGAGTCCTCGCAGGAACGTCCGGTGGGGATCAGCACGCCGCCGAAGCCGAGACGGTCCGCCGCCTGGGCGATCTGTTGCAGGTAGCCGTGGTCAACGGCACGGGCGCCTTCGGATGTGCCGAGGTAGTGGCCGTCGCCGTGGGTCGGCAGGAACCAGAAGATGTTCAAGCTCATGGAGTCGTCTCCTTAAAAACCTCCCCTCTCCCTATGGGAGAGGGGTTCAAGTCACTGCTGCGCAACCTTGGCGGGCGGCGTCCAGATCACGTCGGCGATGCTGAGTTTTTTCGGGATCAGCTTCAGCGCGGTGAAGGTGTCGGCGATCTTCTGCTGCGCAGTGACGACCTCCGGACTCAGCGGCTGGGCACCGTAGCCCTGGCGCTTCACCGCGATGGAGGTGATGTCCTTGGGCAGGCCAAGAAGCGGCGCAACCTGTTCGGTGACCTTGTCCGGATCGGCCTTGGAGTCCTCGCCAACGGCGCGCACTTCCTCGATCAGGGTGCTGATCACCTGCGGGTGCTTCTGGGCATAGGTGCGGGTGGCCAGGTAGAACTGATGGTTATCCACAAGCCCTTCGCCGTTGCGCAGGGTGCGGGCTTCCAGTTGCTTCTCGGCGGCAGCCTGGAAGGGGTCCCAGATCACCCAGGCATCCACGCTGCCGCGCTCGAAGGCGGCGCGGGCGTCGGCCGGTGGCAGATACACGGGCTGGATATCGCTGTACTTCAGGCCGGCCTCTTCCAGGGCACGCACCAGCAGGTAGTGCACGTTGGAGCCCTTGTTCAGGGCGACCTTCTTGCCGGCCAGTTCCTTCACCGACTGAATGGGCGAACCCTTTTGCACGAGGATCGCTTCGCTCTGCGGGGCCGGCGGCTCATAGGCCACGTAGAGCAGGTCGGCGCCTGCCGCCTGGGCGAATACCGGCGGGGTTTCTCCGGTCACGCCGAAGTCGATGGAACCGACGTTCAGGCCTTCCAGAAGCTGCGGGCCGCCGGGGAATTCGGTCCATTTGACCTCAACGCCCTGTTCGGCCAGGCGCTTCTCGAGCGTGCCCTTGGCCTTGAGCAGCACCAGGGTGCCGTACTTCTGGTAGCCGATCCGCAGGGTTTCGGCCTGTGCTTGAGTGATGGCGCCGAAAGCCAGGGCAGCCGCGAACAGGGCAGCCAGGCTCCGACGCAAAGTGATGGTGCGCATGGCGCTCTCCTCATGACTTTGCTTGTGGTGTCGTTGCCTGCTTCCCGTTGGCGGGTGAGTAAGGCGGGGGTCGTTCAGTGCGCGCGAGGCGCCGGATGAATCAGCGGTTGGGTTGCGGGGTCAGGCGCAGGTACGGCCGGACCGCCTTGTAGCCGCGCGGGAAGCGCTGGCGAATCTCGTCTTCATCCTTGAGCGAGGGAACGATCACCACGTCGTCGCCGTCCTGCCAGTTGGCCGGGGTGGCAACCTTGTGGTTGTCGGTCAGCTGCAGGGAGTCGATCACCCGCAGGATCTCGTTGAAGTTGCGCCCGGTGCTGGCCGGGTAGGTGATGATCAGGCGCACCTTCTTGTTCGGGTCGATGATGAACAGCGAACGCACGGTGAGCGTGTCGTTGGCGTTCGGGTGGATCAGGTCGTACAGGTCGGACACCTGGCGATCGGCATCGGCGATGATCGGAAAGTTAACCAGGGTGCCCTGGGTATCGTTGATGTCCTCGATCCAGCGGTGGTGGGAATCCACCGGGTCGACGGAAAGGGCAATCGCCTTGACCCCGCGAGCGGCGAATTCATCTTTCAGCTTGGCGGTGAAACCGAGCTCGGTGGTGCACACCGGGGTGAAGTCGGCCGGATGCGAGAACAGCACGCCCCAACTGCTGCCCAGCCACTCGTGGAAGCGGATGCGGCCTTCGCTGGATTCCTGTTCGAAGTCGGGGGCGATGTCGCCGAGGCGGATACTCATGGTGCTGCTCCTGTGTCTGGGTGTCGTTCCGTGGGGCTCACTATGCGGAGTCGCGCTGAAAATTAAAAAGAATAAATAACAATTTATTTATGCTTTTTATGAATATTAAATCGCAAGCATGAAAAGACCGGGAAGGCCTCTGGAATGAGGTTCCCGGCTAGTTCATACCCGATCGAACTGTAGGTTGCGGCTGAGCTAAGCGAAGCCCAACACGCGGAGTCGCGAACGACCTCGTTGGGCTTCGCTGCGCTCTGCCCAACCTACAAAAGCCCCTCTCCCCAACCCTCTCCCGGAGGGAGAGGGGGCTGTCCGTGCCGGCGTTCAGGCCAGGCACTTCCCTGTAGGGGCGAATTCATTCGCCAAAGGGCCGCGCAGCGGCCCCGTAGGTTGGTCCGAGCCTGCGAGGCCCAACACGATTAAGCACCGAGCGGAGCCCCACTTCCCTCACCCCAACCCTCTCCCAGAGGGAGAGGGGGCTGTCCGTGAAGTGGCCTAATGATTCTGGACACCCCGATAGGGCGTTAAGCTG
>NZ_BDMA01000033.1:0-21516 GCF_002003485.1 Metapseudomonas resinovorans | reverse complement strand
AGTGACCGAATAAGTCGCTGCTATCGAATAACGCTCCATTATTTTAGCAGAAAAAAGGTCTCCTATAGCGCCTCGTCCGGCCCCCGACTCAACGACCATGGCCTGGGCCACATCCCCTGCAGCACCTGGCATTTCTCATCATCCAGGCTGCTGGGCAGTGATCCGCCCCCCGCAGAACGTCGGCAGGGATTGTTTCGGTAAATCGTGTCCCTCGTCGGTCAGTTCCAGGGCGAAGCTGCGCCGAGCCTCGGTGCTCAGCTTTCGTCTGAGCAGGTCACGCTTTTTCCAGCCAATCCAGCAGGCCAGTCAGCCGTCTGCTTCAGCACTGCCATAGACGGTGAACGGCGCGGCCTGTGGCAGACGGTCCGCATCAGGCACGGAAAGCGCGGCCCCGTCCTTTGGGGGATCTTCGCGCCTGATGGACGAACACTGAGCTAAAGGCGCAATTACAGGTGGAAATCGCCCGCGGCCTCCGGCTGGTAAAGCACTTTCCTGATCTCAATCCGGCGGGTCCGATCAGAAATTCGCCAGTCGATGGCGTCCCCCTCCTGATAACCCAGGATGGCGGCGCCGATGTCGGAACACACGGAATGCTTCCCGGCACTGCTGTCCGCGTCTTCAGGGTAGACCAAGGCCACTTCGATCTCTTCGTCGTCCAGCTGCAGCAAGGCCCTAGAGTTCATCGTGACGACATTGCGCGCCACCTGCTGCGGCTTGACGACAATGGCTCGCTCAAGCTCATGTTCGAGTTCAACAACGGCCGGGCCTTGCTCGAGCACGATCAGACTCTCGAGCCTGGCCTTGTCGATTTCAGTGATGTAGATCCCAGTGGAGTCGCCAACGCCACCTTCGCGCAAGAACTGGAGATAGCGCCCCGCCGTCATGGAAAATGACTTCAATGCCGGCGTTTCGCTCTCAAGCAGAAAGCCGCTGCGCAGAAAGGCTTTCAGCGAGCGCGCGTTGTCCGGGTGAATCTTGGCGATGAGCTTCTCGGCCCGCATGTCGAGGAAGGCCAGTTTCATGCCTTCGCGGATCGTGCGGGCGCCAAGGTTTCGGCCCCATTTGTCGCTGTCTCCGATGACCAGGACTATCTCGCAATTCGAGCCGGTCTTGATGAGACGGACAAAGCCCACCGGGGCGTCATGCCGGTCATAGGCCATGAAGAATCGGCCGCCCCGGTTGAATAGATGGGTCAAGATCGGCGATTGAGTCCGATCGATGGCTTGCTCGATGGAGCGGGAGACATGACGCGAATCGCTCAGATAGCAGGTGACGCGCTCATCCTCCAACCAATCCATCAGCGTCAGCGCGTGTGCCCGAGTAATTTCAGGGCACAGCGAAATGAAAGGCTTGTTCATCTTCACCACACTTACTTGTAAAGGATGAAAGCCCTTCATGGCTATGGCCATGACGGTTCTTTCGGCAACCGGCTATTTTAAAACATAACGCGAGTAATGCCGAACAGCCTGCGCACTTTTCCTCAGTAAGCGGTTCTGTTGAGCCAGCGGCCAAAGCGTTCAGTATGCAGGGGCTCTAGGCTGCCCAGATTCGAAAAGAACAACGATGACGTCGCGCCCTGCCGGTAGCGGTCCGAAGCCAAGGACTGCCCGTATTTGACGTGCGAGAAGATTGAACGTGCGCGGGCTTACCTGGCCATTTTCCCCCAGCACTCCCCTCCTCCCCCTTGATCGCTTAAGCCCAACCGCCGGCATCTGATTTACCGGGAAGCAGGCGGCTGGCGACTTGATCGCAATCAGCTTTGCCGTCGAGGCAAGACGCGAGGCGGGTCATTGGCCGGGCGGATTTCAGATGCAATGCAATTGGTAGGGAATTGGATGCCAGACAATCCAGCAAGGTCCGGTGGCCGGGCGAGAGGAGCTCCTCGGCACCGACGTGCAGCTATCGCCTACCAGTGCAGATAGAACATGCCCTTGGCCAGGAGGACGATGCCGAACATCTGTGCCAACACGGCCCAATGCAATTTGCGGTACAGGGCTGGAGTCATGCGTCCGCTACGCAGCAACATCGCGACCAGGCCAAAGCTGAGAAAGACACTGACCGCCAGCACTATCTTCAGGGTCAACAGGGCGGCGAAACTGCTGGCAAAGGGGTTGGCCAGCGTCTGGCGGTGCTGCCAGGCCAGGCCGAGGCCGGCGCCATAGACGAACAGCACTAGCCAGTGCAAGACGGTGCGACTGCGCCGGGCGATCGCCCGTTCCAACTCGACCAGCGTGGCGGCGCCAAGCTGCGACTTGACCCGGGCGAGGATCACCACCTCGAAAAACAGCGTACCGATAAAGGCGATGGCCGCAATCAGGTGCACGACATGAAGCAGTGAGTAGCTCATTGGCTCAGACCTTGCGCGAGTAGCGCCCCTGGTGCTCGCCGTCGACGATCATGCGCAATGTTTCCGGGCGCATGCGCACACGTGGCTCGCCGCCGTTTCACGGAAGGTCGCCGCCTTGTCGGTGACATCGACCATGTTCGCGCGGCCTTGAGAATCGAGATGGGTCAGCATCGGTAAGGCTCCTGGATCAGATCAAATTCAGCCGACGGGCCAGCTTGCGCAGGTTGCTCGGGTCCATCTGCAGTTCGCGGGCAGCAGCGGCCCATTTGCCGGCATGCTGCGTCAGGGCGGCCTGCATGAGTTGGCGCTGGTAACGCTCCATCGCCTGCTGCATGGGCTCCAGCACCGGCGCGGAGGTGGCCTGTGGCGGGGCAAGGTGGAGGACAGCCGGCGACTCAAGCCCCAGCCAGTGCGCCTCGATGCTGAGCAGTGCGGTACGCGACTCGGCCTGGCTGAGCACCTTGAGCGCCGCGCGGCTGATCACATGCTCCAGCTCGCGCACGTTGCCCGGCCAGTCGTAGTCCAGCAGCACGCGCTCGGCCTCTGGCGACAGACGCAGGCAGCGCAAGCCGAGGCGCGCCCGGTTGAGTTCGAGGAAGTGGCCGGCCAGCAGCACATCGCGGCCGCGTTCGCGCAGGGGCGGAATATGCACTGGGTACACCGACAGGCGATGGTAGAGGTCCGCGCGGAACCGCCCATCGCGCACCTCCTCCCAGAGCCGGCGATTGGTCGCCGTGATCACCCGCACATCGACATGCCTTGGCTAGACTCGACCCGCCTTTGCGGGTCGAGTCATTGAGACACCTCACTATGTTCCCTACGCGGCCTGGGTACTGAATGCCGTCTTGCGGCCAGGCTGCGAATGTTTCCCTTTGCTGGGATCAAGTGCCGGCATCTGATCATGCGCGCCATTCATGCAGACACTTATGTCCTGCCTTTCACGACGTGTCATTTCGATGATCGTTCGAGCTTAACGGCAGCCGCTCGACCTCCTGGTTCGCGGCGGGAGAAACGCGTAACCGGGCGTCTTTCCCGCGATGCTGGAGTTGAACACTGTTCCCTGGTCACCGAGGCCACGTACGTCCTGGCCCGAAGATGGGTATTTCCTTCGCCGGTATCGGGTCTCCATCCCCAGGGGCCGATCTGGAACTGCCACATGCTCATCTATTCGAAATCGGTCTGCTTATTCCGCTGCCGCCATTCGACGCGCCTGCGGCTCTCAACGATCCATTCAGGTGCGCCCTTTGCATAGCCAGCATCAGGCCGCCAAGGGTTCTCAATAACCTGGGCGTAGAGCGTCGATGCCGGCAACCCAGGCTCGATACGAACATTCGCGTCGAAGGGCAATGACATGGATAGAAAGACCTTGGTCCTGCTGGAAGAACTGTTCGAGCAAGCAGCTGCAGATGTGGAAGCAAGCGGGTTCGCAAGAGTCAGCACCCGAATCGAGACCCCGACTCGCGAGCGAATCCAGGAGGCCGGGGAATTTCTATTGGAGCGGACGGCGGTCCGTTTTCCAGCACTTGATCCTTATGTCTCATCCAATGCGGATGGAACAATCACCCTGGTTCTGGATTACCAGAGGACGAGATGAGGGGCGGACTTTCTCGAGCGCTTCTGCCCTCCCCTCACACCAGCAATTACCGCCAAGCAACCGGTCTGGACCGTAGGGTGCGCTGTGCGCACCAGGATCTCGGCTTCGACACCGCGTCAAATCGCCGGTGCGCACGGCGCACCCTACAGGGCTGGCTTTACCGCTATCCCGGAGAAATGAAACGTCCCAGGTGAGAGTGGGCCACCCCGCCTCATAAGAGTGGTTCCGACCCTCGTATGGCTGGATATCGTGAGCGCAGGCAAGCCATTCGCTCACCCAGACCATCGGAGGTCGTCTACTTGAACGCACACGGCAGTAAAACCAAACCCTCGGCTAAGCCGTCAGATGTGATCCTCTCCAGCGAGGGCATGCCGCGAACCCGTCGCTGCGCCGCTCTGGATGGCGATGCCAGGAACCTGCTGCGGCTGGTCAATCTGGCGACGCGCCTGCGCCCGGTCGAAAAATATTCGCTGGCGCAGACCCGTCAACTCTGGCGGTTGTCCGCGCTGGCACTGGGCAGGCAGGTGCCGGTGGCTGCGGTCAGTGAAGTGGAGATCGAAGGGCCTGCCGGTTCCATCACGCTGCGGGTCTTCAGACCAGCCCAAACCGGCGAGCTGCTGCCGGCCTTCGTCTGGTGCCATGGCGGAGGTTTCATCGTAGGCGACCTCGACAGTGGTGAGTCCATCTGCCGCAATATCACGGCTGCCGCCGACTGCATCAGCGTTGCCGTGCGCTATCGGCTAGCACCGGAGCACGACCTGAACGCCGGCCGCGAAGACTTTCTTGCCGCTCTGAAATGGATTGCCCAGAACGGAGCCGAACTGGGGATCGACAGCAGCCGCCTGGCCATTGGAGGTGATTCCGCGGGTGGCAACATCTGCGCGGCAGTGGCCCAGGAATGGGTACGCTGCAAGGGGCCCAGGCTCGCCCTCCAGGTACTCGCCTACCCGGCAACCGATCTGCAACAGGAATTTCCGTCGCTGGCGGAAAACGCCGAAGGCTACTTCGTCAGCAATCAGCTGCTGGGCATGATTCGCGAAGTAACCGCCAGTGCCACCGAAACACTGGACCCCACGGCGCCCTGGCTTTCTCCGCGACGCAATCCGAATCTCGACGACCTGCCGCCGGCGTTGGTCATCAGCGCTGGCTTCGACCCGATTCGCGACGACGGTCTCGACTATGCCAACCGTTTGCGCGCCGCCAAGGTGCCGGTGGAGCTCCTGCACTACCCGGGCGAATTCCACGGTTTCCTCAACTTCGACGCAGTGGTCGGCGCCGGGCGGGATGCCCTGCACAGAATCGCGACGACCCTGGCGCTTGTGTTCGCGGGTGAGCCCGCTGCGGATCGCACGCTGGAAATCAGCGACCAGTCGCCCAAAACCTCCTTTGGCGAGATCGGCGCCTCGCTGCTGGCCACCCTGACTGCAAGCCACGGCTGGAGAGACGCGCTGCTGCGACAGCTGTCCCCCCAACTGGCCTGCGCATCGCAGTGGATCCTCAGGCCCTGGCTGGCCCCATCGGCCGCTATCCGACTTCGGCTTTCCAATCGTTTCGAACGACAGGTCGCGGAACAGACCTACCCCACGAAACCCTGAATCCGGAGTCCGTCATGGCCAATGCGAAGTTCCCAGACCCTCTGCAGTTCTGTCGCGACACCCTCACCAAGGTCGAGAACGGCATCAACCAATTCGCCACCCGAAAAATGGAGTCGGTGGAGTTCGCCGAGACGCTCAGCCGTCTCAGCAAGGTTTCGCTGAGCGTCCAGTACACCCTGGACAAGTCGCTGGCGTGCTTCTTCGAGCGACTGGATATGCCCAGCCGCACGGAGGTCGCGTCGCTGGCGGCTGCCGTGCAGCGAGTGGAAGAAAAACTCGAACGGCTATTGCCGGACATGCCCGATGAGGCATTGGTAACTCGTCCGCCGCGCACCCGCATTCCCATCGAAATCGCTCCGGAGCAGGCCCTGAACGAGGCCCGGACGCGAGCCGGGAAGCCCAAGGCCAGTGCCCCTGGCCGCCGTGTCCGGAAGGAGAAGTGAGCATGCCTTTTGACTGTGCTCTTGCAAACCAGGTGCGTACAGAAGTCCGGCGAATGGTGCAGCGGCGCCTGAAAGGCCTCGCGTACATTTCCTCTCCGCGTCCTGAATCCGGGACCAGTCCGAAGACGCTGCTGCATCGCCGCGGCACGCTCAGCCTGTATCACTATCACGCCATTGCGGATGAGGTGTATCGGGTCCCTTTGCTGCTGGTCATGGCGACCACCAACAGGGCCTACCTGTTCGACCTGGCCAAAGGCCAAAGCCTGATCGAGTTCCTGTTGCACCGTGGGCACGACGTCTACGTGGTGGACTGGAACCCGCCGACCCAGGAAGAACGACACCTGACGATCGAGAACTACGTGCTCGACTTCATCCCGGATTGCATTCGCCGCGTACAGGCGGACTCCGGGACCGAGGACGTGACCCTGGTCGGCTACTGCATGGCCGGCATTCTCTCGAGCATCTACGCCGCGCTGAACCCGGACGGCCCCCTGAAGAACCTGGTGTGCTTCACGCCTCCCGTCGATTGGTCGCAGATTCCCTGGCACCGCAGCCTTGCTCATCCCGACCACTTCGATGTCGACGAACTGGTAGAACGCCTCGGCGTCATTCCGGGACGGATGATCATGAATGGCTTCGACATGCTCAGGCCCGCCGGGCGCATTGCCGGCAAGCTCAGGCTCTGGGACAACATGTGGGATGAGAACTATGTCAGGGGCTACCGCATGATGACCGGATGGGGCGACGACACCCTCCCCCTGGCTGGCGATTACTACCGCCAGACCGTCAAGGAGTTCCTGTGGAAGAACAGCCTCAGCAACGGAACCCTGCGCATCGGTGGGCAGCCGGTCGACCTTGGACGAATCAAGGTCCCCCTGCTTAGCGTCGTTGCCCAGCACGACACCCTGGTACCCCCTGCGGCTGCCCGTCCGCTTCTGGAAATGACCGCCTCGCAGGACAAGGAAGAGCTGGTACTGCCAGGGGGCCATGTGAGCCTGGTCGCGGGACCGGCAGCGGTGAAACGGATGTGGCCGGCACTCGATCAATGGTTAGGGAAACGCTCCGTATGAAACAGAACGCCCAACGCAAATACCCACGCACGCTATCGATCAACGACAGAAGCATCGAGATTCGTCCGCTGCACCCCGATGACGCACCTGCACTCAATGCCTTCATCCAGGCGGTGCCGATTCACGACCGCCTTTTCGTTCCCCGCGATCTCGGCCACCCCAAGGTCATCAGGGCGTGGCTATCCGCTCTGGATAGCGGTGTCACCAGTCTCGCCGCCTTCGTGGACGGCGAGATGATCGGCTGCTCCGCGGTGGTCAGCGATGCGCTGTCCTGGTCGGCCCATGTCGGCGACCTGCGGGTTCTGGTGCGGCCATCCTGGCAAGGCCGTGGCCTGGGACGCGCGCTGATTCAGGAGAGCTTCAAGCTGGCCCTCGGCATGGGCCTGGAAAAGCTGACGGTGCAGATGACCGTGGACCAGAGTTCAGCTATCGCCGTGTTTGAACGGCTCGGTTTCCAACCCGAATCCGTGCTGCGCAATCACGTCAAGGACCTCGATGGTCACCGCCACGACCTGGCTCTGCTGAGCCTGGAGGTCGCCGAATTGCACCAACGAGCCTACGAACGCGGTATGTCGGACGCCCTGCACGGCTGATCCGCCGTCGAGGCGCTCACGCTATTCGAGTGAGCGCCTCGATGCACAACCGCTGCCGCCAACGCCCATTGATCAGGCCTCGGCCGGGGCCTGTGCCATTTGCCTCAGCATCTGCTCGTAGTACTCGACGGACTGCGATCCGGACACCAGGTGGCGGCCGTTAAGGACCAGCGCCGGTACCGAATGGATACCGCGCTCACGGTAGAACGCTTCAAGCTCACGGACCTCTTTGGCGAATGCCCCGGTCGCCAGCACCCCACCTGCACGCGCCGCATCCAGCCCGGCCTCGCTGGCCAGACGCACGAGCGTTTCGTGATCGCTCAGGTTCTCGCCGTCGGTGAAATAAGCGCGAAGCAGGACTTTCTTGAGCTCCCTCTGCCGCCCTTCCTGCAGCGCCCAGAACAACAGGCGATGAGCATCGAAGGTGTTGTAGAAGTGGCTGCGCCTTTCCAGGTCGAAATGGAAACCGATGGCCTGGCCACGGGCGATCACCATCTCGTTCCTGGAGGCGACTTCTTCGGCGCTCCGCCCGTACTTGCGCATCATGTGTCGCGTCGCGGCCTCGCCTTCGGACGGCATGTCCGGGTTCAACTCGAACGGCTTGTAGGTCAGCTCGACGCGGACTTCACCGGCGAGGTTGGCGATGGCCTGGTCCAGCGCCGTCGCGCCCAGGGCGCACCACGGGCACACCACATCGGAAACGAAATCGATGGTTACGGACGGCATGACTGCGCCTCCGTGAAATCAGGGGTAATGGGCACGTTGACGAACATGACAGCTCTCCAGTGACCTCCCATCGACATGATGGGCAGGCGTCGGAGGCGAATTTAGGGTTCAGGCGAAGCGGGATAAAGACGGCGCTTTGCACATCATTGATGACGTGATGTAACGAGTCGCCCCTACACAGGGATACATGAGGGCTCGTGGCGGACACATACGGGACAAGCAGCCTTGTCAGCATCTGCTGAACGGCATCCCGCCGACCGCCTTCCACTGTCACAGGAACCCGTCATGAGTCGCGTCGCCCTCCTCTCCCCCTTGCAGTTCGTGTTCAACCACCTGGACCGGCTAGGCACCTGGAGTGCCGACATTCCCCTGCGTCTGTTCCTCGCGTGGGAGTTCTACGAGTCGGGTCTGGAAAAATGGAACGGCCAGAACTGGTTCGCGGACATCCAGTCCTCCTTTCCCTTTCCGTTCGACCTACTCCCGCCCGAGCTGAGCTGGCAGATGTCGATGTGGGTCGAACTGATCGCACCGCTGTTGCTGATCCTGGGGTTGGGTACTCGCTTCGCCGCCTTCTCCCTGATGGTGTTGACGGTGGTCGCCATCGCCGCCGTGCACTGGCCGGCACACTGGTCGACCCTCGGGGAGCTCGCCCAGGGCTATGCCATCAGCGACAAGGGCTTCGGCAACTACAAGCTGCCGCTGATCTACCTGGTGGCCGCCCTGCCCTTGCTGCTCAATGGCGCAGGACGTCTCAGTCTCGACGCCCTACTCTTCCGAAAGAAAGCCTGACGCGGAAAAAAGGAGACAACCATGTCAGATGAATTCAGCTTCAACCGCCGTCGTTTCCTGGCCGCTTCACTGGTGACACTGGCGTCCGCCGAACTCCTTGTCGGTACCGCGCAAGCGCAGTCCGATGCACCGAAGCCGCCAGCCGCGCCAGGCGGGAATACCTCGCTCGGTCCTCTCCATCATGTGGATGCCGGCGTCCTGAACGTTGCCTATGCCGAAGCCGGTCCGGCCGATGGCCGCGTGGTGATCCTGCTCCACGGCTGGCCGTACGACATTCACAGCTTCGTCGATGTCGTGCCCCTGCTCGCATCAGCCGGCTACCGGGTGCTCGTCCCGTACCTGCGTGGTTATGGATCGACGCGCTTCCTGTCGAACGAGACGGCCCGAAGCGGACAGCCAGTCGCCATCGCCACCGACATCGTCGCCTTCATGGATGCACTGAAGATCGACAAGGCGATTCTCGCCGGCTTCGACTGGGGCTCGCGCACCGCCAATATCATCGCGGCGCTCTGGCCGGAACGCTGCAAGGCGATGGTGTCCGTCAGTGGTTACCTTATCGGCAGCCAGGAGGTCGGCAGGCAGCCGTTACCGCCGAAGAATGAATTGCAGTGGTGGTACCAGTTCTACTTCGCCACCGAGCGTGGCGAGGCCGGCTATGAGAAGTACCGCCACGACTTCGCGAAGCTGATCTGGCAGAACGCATCGCCGCAGTGGAAGTTCGACGATGCCACCTTCGAACGCAGCGCAGCCGCCTTCGACAACCCGGATCACGTCGCCATCGTCATCCACAACTACCGCTGGCGCCTCGGCATGGCCGAAGGTGAGGCGAAGTTCGACGCCCTGGAAAGCCGGCTGGCGGAGTTCCCCGTGATCAGCGTGCCGACCATCACGCTGCAGGGCGACGCGGACGGCGCGCCGCGACCTGACCCCCCCGTGTATGCAAAGAAGTTTTCCGGCAAATACCAGCACCGTGCCATCGAAGGTGGCATTGGCCACAACCTGCCCCAGGAGGCACCCCAGGCGTTCGCGCAGGCCGTCATCGACGTTGATAAGTTCTGAGGCGGAGCTTCGGGCTAATCCGAGCCCCAAAACCTGTAGGAGCGAGCCAGGCGCAGAGATCATGCGCCAGCAACGTAGGATGCGGTTGAGCAAAGCGATACCCATCGGCCCCAACGAACAGCATGGGTATCGCAAGCTCAACCCATCCTACGAGTTGAAGCAGCCAGCGGTGTCAATCTCCAGACCTGCCCGCGAATGCCGACAGCCAATCCCTTGTCTGCAGGTCGTTGCCTTCCATATGCACCAGCCCACGCTCTACGGCTTGCGGCACGTCCAGCTTGCCATCCAGCATCGCCAGCAGAACGCCCTCTCCGACCAACACGGCATTTTCTCCCGCGCCCGGCGCGGCGGTGTGCGGGGTGAGCCGCCAATGGCCATCGAGCAGCTCGAAGCGTGTCCATAGCCCCGGCTCCACCAGCAACAAGCTGAAGTCTTCGCCGCTCGGCGGAAGCAGGCTGGCAACGCGATCCAGGGCCTTGAGGGCTCGGCGCATGCCGAAGCCGCCGGGCAGCGGCAAGGGCTTGGCAATCAGCTTGTCCTGATAGGCCTGGTTAACTGCAAGCGCCACCCCCAGCGACGCCGGGTGCGCCAGGCTCAGGTCCATTGCCATACCGTCATAGCCGCAGGCCAGGCTGGCCGGGGCGGCGCTGCAGAGCATCGCCGCCAGACCGACTATCGCGAGCCTCATGGCGTGACGATGTTGAACCAGAAGTCGAACCTGTCGAGCAGCCCCATGAACTCGCCAAAGGCCTGCTGACGACCATCGAACTTCAGCTCGCCGGAAGCCACTTTCTGCTCCAGGGTCGCCTTGCCCAGCTGGATGTCTTCCAGGGTGCCCTTGCGCATGGTCAGGCCAACGTCGGCCCTGTCGCTGGCCTGCGGCTCGTAGGTAAGTACGCCGTTCTCCACGGTCAGGGCGTAGTGCTTGCCGAGGTCGGTGAAGTTGAAGTTGAGCACCAGCTTCTTGCCCGCGGCGCGCTCGCCGTTCAGGCGTACGGCCAGGTAGTCGAAGAGCATTTCCGGGGTCATGGCCTGGATCACGTCCGGGCTGGCCGTGACAGTGTTGCCCAGGGTCGGCACGCCGTTACGCAATTCATAGGCACCCTGCAGGTAGACCGAGCGCCAGGGACCGGACTCGGCCTGGTAGCCCATCTGCTCGAAGGCATCGGCCATCAGGTTCTTGGCATCGGTATTGTCCGGTTCGGCGAACACCACCTGCTTCGCCGCCTCGGCCACCCAGCGGTACTCGCCCTTGGCGAAGTCGGCCCTGGCCTTCTTCAGCACCTCGGCCGAGCCGCCCATGTATTCGACGTACTTCTTCGCCGCCGGCTGTGGCGGCAGCTTATCGAGATTCACCGGGTTGCCGTCATACCAGCCCATGTAGCGCTGATAGACCGCCTTGGAGTTGTGTTTGAGGGTGCCGTAGTAGCCACGACCCGGCCAGAAGGATTCCAGCTCTGGCGGCAGCTTGATCGCCTCGGCAATCTCCTCGCTGGTCATGCCCTGGTTCATCATGCGCACGGTCTGGTCATGAATGTACTTGTAGATGGCGCGCTGCTTCTTCAGGTAGTCGTCGATCTGCGCGTTGCCCCAGACCGGCCAGTGGTGGCTCTGGAACTTCACTTCGGCCTGGTCGCCGTAGAGATCGATGGCTTCGCCAATGTACTTGGACCATTGCAGGGCATCACGCACCTGCGCGCCGCGCAGCGTCACGATGTTGTGCATGGTGTTAGTCGTATTCTCGGCCATCCAGAGCGCCTTGAACTGCGGGAACCAGGTGTGCATTTCCACCGGTGCCTCGGTGCCCGGGGTCATCTGGAACACCATGCGGACACCATCGATGGTCACTTCCTGGCCGGTCTTCGAGACGAACTCGGTGGGCTGGATCAGACTGGTGGTACCGGCCGAAACGGTCTGCCCGAGCCCGGCATTCACGCCGCCCTGGGCATTGCGCGGCAACAGCGCACCGAACATGTACACCGCCCGACGGGCCATGGCGTTGCCGGCGATGACGTTTTCGCTGACTGCGTACTCGGAGAACTCTTCGGGCGCAACAATCCGCACCTTGCCGGCCTTCACATCGGCCTCGTCGACTATCCCGCGCACTCCGCCGAAGTGGTCGATGTGGGAATGGCTATAAACCACCCCGACCACGGGCTTCTTGCCCAGATGCTCGGTGGCCAGGTCGAACGCGGCTTTCGCGGTTTCCTTGCTCAGCAGCGGGTCGAACACGATCCAGCCGGTGTCGCCCTGGATGAAGGTGATGTTGGAGACGTCATAACCGCGCACCTGGTAAATGCGGTCGGTCACCTTGAACAGGCCGTACTGGACGTTCAGCTGGGCGTTGCGCCAGAGGCTGGGGTTGACGGTGTCAGGCGCCGGGTTGTCCAGCGCGATGAATTTCTTGTAGCTCTCCAGGTCCCAGACCACCTTGCCGCTGGCGTCCTTGATGGTCAGCGTATCGGGTTTGGCGATGAACCCGCGCTCGGCATTGGCGAAGTCCTCGCGGTCGGCGAAGGGCAGCTTGGCCAGCACGGACTGGTTGGCGGCACGCGTCGCTTCGGTGGCCGGTTTGGCAGGTGCTGGGGCAGCCTGGGCGATTGCGCTGGCCAGCAGTGTGAAGCAGAGGCCTGCGGCCGCGAGACGTTGCAGGGGTCGGTGCATGAAGTGCTTCCTCGTTGTTGTTATTAGGAACGCGCGATCCATTCCGCCGCGCGCTCGGCGATCATGATGGTGGGTGCGTTGGTGTTGCCGCCGACCAGGGTCGGCATGATCGAAGCGTCGACGACCCGCAGGCCCTGGATGCCGCGCACACGCAACTGGCTATCTACCACCGCGTGTTCGTCGTTACCCATGCGGCAGGTGCCCACGGGGTGATAGATGGAATCGGTGCGGCGGCGCAGCAGTTCGATCAGTTGCTCGTCGCTGTGCAGGCCTTCGCTGAACTTGTCCCTGAGACCGAAGCGCGCCATGGGCGCCTGGGCAACGATCTCGCGCGCCATGCGATAGCCCGTGAGCAGGGTCTGTACGTCATCGTCGTCGCCGAGGAAATTCGGATCGATGTGCGGCGGTGCTGCCGGGTCGGCCGACTGCAGGCCGACGCTGCCGATGCTCTTGGGCCGCAGCACGCAGACATGGCAGCTGAAGCCGTGGCCCCAGTGCATCTTGCGGTTGTGGTCGTCCAGCAGGCTCACCACCGAGTGCAACTGGATATCCGGCCGGATCAGGGCTTCGCGCGTCTTGAGGAAGCCGCCGCCCTCGGCGAAGTTGCTCGCCAGCGGACCGCGCCTGCGCGCGAGGTATTGGGCCAGGGCCGAACCCATCTTCAGGCTGCCGCCCAGGGAATAGCCCATCAGGGAGTTGTCAGTGCTCTGGTAGCCGAGGACCACGTCGGGGTGATCCTGCAGGTTCTGGCCCACGCCGGGCATTTCGTGTTGCACGGCAACGCCCTGGGGCTTGAGTTCGGATTCCGGGCCGATACCCGAGAGCATCAGCAGTTGCGGACTGCCGAAAGCACCGGCGCTGAGCAGCACCTCCCGGCGCGCCTTCAGCGACAGTGAGCTGCCCTTGATGCGGACCTGGACGCCGCTTGCCTGCTTGCCCTTCAGCAGGATGCGCTCGGCATGCGCGCCGGTCAGTACGGTGAGATTGCTGCGCTGGTCGCGGATGGGCTTGAGGAAGGCCGTAGCGGTGCTCCAGCGGCGGCCATCGCGGATGGTCACGTCATACTGGCCGATACCTTCCTGCTCGGCGCCATTGAAGTCGGCGTTATAGCGATGGCCGGCTTTCTGCCCGGCTTCGATGAAGGCGTGGGTGGCGGCATGCGCCTCGACCTGGCCGACATAGAGTTCACCCTCTCCGCCATGGAAATCGCTCGCGCCGCGATGATGCAGCTGGCTCTTGCGGAAGTACGGCAGCACCTCGGCAAAGGACCAGCCGGCATTGCCGAGGGCGGCCCATTCGTCGTAGTCGCTGTGATGACCACGGATGTAGATCATGCCGTTGATGGAGCTGCTACCCCCGAGCACCTTGCCGCGGGGCTGGTAGCCACGGCGATTGCCCAGGCCCGGCTGCGGCACGGTATCGAAGGCCCAGTTGGGGTCATGCCGAGATAAGGGGAAAATTCACTCACTTCCCCGGTAATGCTTTGTTTTTAATATCATTTTATCTTGTTCGGCCAAAGGTGGCTTGACCCACAAATGTGGGCATCGAGATAAGGCGAAAATTAGTACATTTACGGCTAAGGCTACGGCGGATAGGTTGGCGCCCTGCAAGGGTCAGACTGGCCGATTGTCAGCAGCAGGGTCCGAACAGCATGCTTCCCATTGAGGGCGATACAGCCCTTGGAGTCTCCGAGCCCTTTCATAAGTGGCACCGCCGATGCGCCTTATGTCGCGACCCGGCTGCTACCGAACGCGCTGTTCGGCGTCCAGGCTTTCACTCAACTCACCTCGGGCTTTGATCTCCTCCCAGCCAAGGCCTATACCCACTGAGAGTGATGATCCCTATTCCCCGCAGGCCCCGCATTTATGGACACGCCAACCGAGATTGGAGTCATGCCGAGATAAAGCAAAAATTCCACCATGGATCGTATAAGTGATTGATTTTCTGATGCCCTATTGGGAATTGGGGAATGGAGAGCAATGGAAAAGAAAGCGCATAACCCCTGCCATCTCCTTTCAGCGTCGTAATCGAGTTTCTACGTCTCCATCTCTCCTTGATTCCGTACCTAACTACGGAATTAGGGTCGAATCGTGGATCGAAAACCTGAGAGGAGATCGCTGTTATGAAACACCTAAGACTGCTGCTGATAGTGGGTGCGACTCTGCTGTCATCCACCATATGGGCCGAGGGCGGGAGCGACCGAGCGTTCGAGCGGATTGCCTCCATGCGCGACAAGGCTGACGTGAGCCTGCCCCACTGAGGCGCAAGGGCAAATAGCAGTACCAACCTAGTGCCTTGGCAAGCGCTCCTTTGGCTATTCAGCGGCGCTCAATGAGCGCCGCTTTTAATTCCAAGCGCAAGCCGATCAACAGGGCGTCGTACGCAGCGGGAAATCCTCGGTTTACGCGCGAAGTCAGCGCGGTTGATTGTCCCCATGCAGCGAAACGATCAGCGGACAAGAAACAGTCCCATGGTTCGCACAGCAGTCGTGTACCAGTCGTGCCAACACCCCCTCAATTCGCTGCAGATCCGCGAGTTTCCCTCGCACATCCCCAAGCTTCTGCTCGGCGAGCACGCGCGCTTCGTCACACAGAGCGCCGTCCTCCAATCTTAACAACCCGGCCACTTCATCGAGGCTAAAGCCCAGCCGCTGCGCGGATTTGACGAATTTCACCCGAGCCACATCCGCCTCGCCGTAACGGCGAATGCTTCCGTAGGGCTTGTCTGGCTCGGGCAGCAGCCCCTTGCGCTGATAGAACCGGATGGTTTCCACGTTGACCCCGGCCGCCTTGGCAAAGGCGCCAATGGTCAGGCTTCCCGCAATGTTCGCCATAGTGCTTGAGTCCGTACTTGACTACGGAAGTAACTTTAAACCATCGATCAAACGCTCGAAAAGGGAAATACATGTCTGAACCGTCAAACGGGCGCGCGCCCCTCGTCGCCGGGGGGCTCGCGGCGATTCTCGCCTCGACCTGCTGCCTTGGGCCCTTGGTCCTGATTGCCTTGGGGGTCAGCGGGGCCTGGATCGGCAACCTGACCGTGCTGGAACCTTACCGCCCGCTCTTCATTGGCGCAGCGCTGGTGGCGTTGTTCTTCGCCTACCGGCGCATTTTCCGCCCGGCTCCAGTCTGCAAACCTGGGGAAGTCTGCGCGACGCCCAAGGTAAGCACCACCTACAAGCTGCTGTTCTGGTTGGTGGCGGCCTTGGTGCTGGTTGCGCTCGGCTTCCCCTACATCCTTCCCTTGTTCTACTGATCAGGAATTCGCCATGAAAAAACTGCTCGTCTCCATCGCCCTTGCCACACTGGTTGCCACGCCTGTCTGGGCAGCCATGCAGACCGTCACTCTGGCGGTGCCGGGCATGACCTGCGCCGCTTGCCCGATTACGGTGAAGAAGGCGCTGATCAAGGTCGAGGGCGTGACCAAGGCCGAAGTGAGTTATGAGAACCGCGAGGCCATCGTCACCTTCGATGACGCCAAGACCAATGTCCAGGCGCTGACCAAGGCGACCGAGGACGCCGGCTACCCGTCCAGCGTCAAGCAGTAGGCAGGCATTCCGATGGCAAACCCTTTCAATTCGGTCACACGGATCGCCGACAAAACTGGTTCCCTCGGCGTGCTGGTTTCCGCCATGGGCTGCGCCTTGTGTTTTCCCGCCCTTGCCAGCTTAGGGGCCGCGATCGGTCTGGGCTTCTTGAGTCAGTGGGACGGCCTGTTCATCACCACGCTGCCGGGCTGGCCCTGTTCGTCAATGCCCTTGACTGGCTCAACCATCGGCTGTTGCAACGGACTGCACTTGGCCTGATCGGCCCGGCCTTGGTGCTGTCCGCAGTGTTCTTGATGCTGGCTTACGGCTGGCGGAGCGGCTAGCTGCTCTATCTCGGCCTGGTCCTCATGTTTTTTTTGGGGGGGCCTCTGGAATCTCGTGTCGCCCGCTTAGCGCCGTTGTGGGCTGGATGCCTGCGCGACGCCGCCCAACCAGTGAAACCGACAAGAGACCGATCTGATGAGTAATGTTATGACCGAGCTGAAAATCATTGGCATGACCTGCGCCTCCTGTGCCGCGCACGTGAAAGAGGCCTTGGAGAGGATTCCGGGCGTGCATCGGGCGGAGGTGTCCTACGCCCGCGGGAAGGCGGAATTGAATGTCGACGAGGGCGTAAGCCGTGAGCAGATGCAGACCACCATCGAGGCGCTGGGGTATCGTGCGGCATTCAAAGACGCCACGGCACCAGCCCGTCCAGGCCTGCTCGACAAGGCACGGGGCTGGTTGAGCGGCGGCACCGGCGCCGGGAAAGAGGACGACAGGCTCCATGTCGCGGTCATCGGCAGCGGTGGAGCCGCCATGGCGGCCGCGCTCAAGGCGGTGGAAGGCGGTGCGCGCGTCACCCTGATCGAGCGCGGCATCATCGGCGGCACCTGCGTCAACGTCGGCTGCGTGCCGTCCAAGATCATGATTCGCGCCGCGCATGTGGCCCATCTGCGCCGCGAGAGCCCGTTCGACGCCGGACTATCTACCACGAGCCTGACCGTCCTGCGCGAGCGGTTGCTCGCCCAGCAACAGGGTCGTGTCGACGAACTGCGCCACGCCAAGTACGAAGGCATTCTGGAAAACACCCCGGCGATTACTCTGCTGCGCGGCACCGCCCGGTTCCAAGACGACCACGCGCTTAGCGTGGAACTGGCCGAGGGTAGCGAGCGCATCGTAACCTTTGACCGTTGCCTGATTGCCACCGGCGCTAGCCCGGTCGTTCCGCCGATCGGCGGTCTCCAGGACACCCCCTACTGGACCTCGGACCAGGCGCTGGCGAGCGACACCATTCCGGAGCGGCTCGCCGTGATCGGCTCTTCAGTGGTCGCGGTAGAACTGGCACAGGCCTTCGCCCGGCTGGGCAGCCGGGTCACGGTCCTGGCACGCAGTTCGTTGTTCTTCCGCGAAGATCCCGCCGTCGGTGAAGCGCTGACGGCAGCCTTCCGTGTGGAGGGCATCGAAGTGTTAGAGCAAACGCAAGCCAGCCAGGTGTCCTACGTCGACGGTGAGTTCATCTTGGGTACTAACCATGGCGAGCTGCGCGCCGAGCGACTGCTAATCGCCACCGGGCGTTCGCCCAACACTCAAGGCCTGAATCTGGAAGGCGTCGGCGTGAAACTGGACGAACGCGGTGGCATCCGGATTGATCAAGGCATGCGCACCAGTGCCGCGGACATCTACGCGGCCGGCGACTGCACCAACCAGCCGCAGTTCGTCTATGTGGCGGCGGCGGCCGGCACCCGCGCGGCACTCAACATGATCGGCGGCGCGGCGAAGCTCAGTCTCGACGCCATGCCGGCCGTGGTGTTTACCGATCCTCAGGTAGCCACCGTCGGCTACAGCGAAGCAGAGGCACACCGCGTCGGCCTCGAAACCGACAGCCGCACCTTGACCCTGGACAACGTGCCGCGCGCGCTGGCCAACTTCGACACGCGGGGGTTCATCAAACTGGTCGCCGAGGCAGGCTCCGGTCGGTTGCTGGGCGTGCAGGCAGTGACTCCGGAAGCGGGCGAACTGATCCAGACCGCAGCTATGGCCATCCGGGCGCGGATGACAGTGGAGGAATTGGCCGACCAGTTGTTCCCCTACCTGACGATGGTGGAGGGCCTGAAACTCGCCGCGCAGACCTTCGCCAAGGATGTCAAGCAACTGTCCTGCTGCGCCGGGTAATGAGCGCGCGAGGTTGACGCATGAACAATACGGCAAGCGATCTCGGCAGTTGCGACAGCCTACGCAAGACCTGGCAGGTAATCAGCTTATGGGGACTGCCGGCCGTCGTGGCGACGCTAGCGGTTGTTCTGGCGGATCGACGCCCTGCGTTGTTCCTGGCAGCAAGCGCCGCGCTGGTCGTGATGGGTGGCGCCTGCCTGGTCAACGCCGCGCGCTGTCGCCGACTGCACTGCTACATCACCGGGCCGTATTTCCTGATGCTCACGCTGGGTGCGCTGCTGGCTTATGGGGCTGACCCAAACGGCGAGTATCTCTCCCGGCTGTGGTTGTTCCTGGCACTGGGGGCGACGCCATTGCTCATCTGGCTGCCCGAGCGTCTGGCCGGCAGGAAATATCTGAACGCCTCAGAATGCGGAGAAGGCCGGGAGTGTCGGTGATGAATGCCTACTCCATCTCCAGATTGGCCTAGGACGCGGGCGTCAGCGCGCCATTTCACCAGTGGCCCCGCGCCGATGCGCCCTATGTCGCGGCCCGGCTGCCGCCGAACGCGCTGTCCGACGTCCAGGCCTTCACCCAGCTCACCTCGGGCTTTGATCTCCTCCCAGGCAAGGCCTATACCGACTGATAGTGATGATCCCGATTCCCCCTAGGCCCCGCCTTTATGGACCCGACCGAGATTCATCTGACCGCGTTTCGATCATGCAGGTCGTTGGCAGTGGGCGGGTTTGAATGGGGAACCTAATGGAGTGAGCACCATGCGTGGAGTGAGCTGGGCATGCATGTTTGCAACTTGGGCCATGCTGGCGGGCGGCCCCGCCGTTGGCGCCCAGCCTTGGGGACCCGGCTATTTCCCCAATGTGCCATTGGTGACCCAGGACGGTAGGACCGTGCGGTTCTACGATGACTTGCTCAAGGGTAAGGCGGTGGTGATCAACGTCATCTACACCCACTGCAAGGACACCTGCCCGCTCAGCACGGCCAACCTGGTCCGGGTACAAAAACTGCTGGGTGACAGCGTGGGCAAGGACATCTTCTTCTACACGATCACCATCGACCCCGAGCGCGATACGCCAAGCGTGCTCAAGGCCTATGCGGAGAAGTTCCATGTCGGACCTGGCTGGCTGTTCCTCACCGGGAAGAAAGATGACATCACCCTGGTGCAGAAAAAACTGGGTCTGTGGTCTCGCAGCGATGCCTCCAGTCCGGACGGCCACCTGTCCAGTCTGATGATCGGCAACGAGCCAACCGGCCAGTGGATGCGCCAGTCCACCGTGGATAACCCGCAATTCCTGGCGGCCAAGATCAGCAGTTTCCTCCTGGGCTGGCAGAAGCAGCCGGCTACCCCGGGACCGAGCTACACCAGCGCTAAGCCGATCGAAAACCCGGAGGCGGGCCGCTTTCTGTTCCGCAGTGCCTGCTCTGCGTGCCACACCATCGGCCAGGGCGACTCCCTGGGGCCGGACCTCAAGGGCATCACCAGCCGCCGCGACAAGGACTGGCTCAGGCGGTTCATCAAGGCACCCGACCAGATGCTGGACCAGAACGACCCGACCGCCATGGAACTCTTCATGAAGTACAACCGAGTGCGGATGCCCAACCTGCGCCTGGGCGACGAGGACGTCGAGGTGCTGATCCACTATCTCGAAAGCCAGGGCGCCGCCCCGCAAGGGCAGGCGGACTCCCAGCCATCGACGCCCGAGCCCAGCGGCGGTGCTCAGGGCATCCGGGGGCGCCAGTAGGCGTGGCGACGCGTCGTGCGAAGGAGTAACTGATCCCCCGCTCCCGGCACCGCCGGATCAGGTGTGATTCGCGCTGCCGGCATCCCCGGGAGGATTGCCAAGGAGTTTCAATTGCGTGAGGGCCTCGACCAGACGTTCCTGGAGGCCCTGCACCTGCTGACCTTGGGAGGCCCCGGCTTCGCTCAGGCGTGTTACTTCACCTTGTAGCGTATCGCAGCGTTCCCGCAAGGCACTGTTCGCCTGCTCGGCGTGGGCCCAGGTGCGCTGCCCGTCGGCCAGGGTTCGCTGGTTCTGTTCCAGTTGCCGTTCCAAGGCCTGCACGTCCTTCTGCTGCTGGCGGGCCTCGGCCAGCAATCGGGCGTTGTCACGGTTCAGTTGGGTCAGTTCGTCTTGCTTGATGATCAGGGTCTGCTGCAACTGCCGCAGCTCCAATTGCAGTTGTTGTACCTGGGTTTCGTGCCGGCGCTGATCTTGCTCGCGCTGATCCTTGCTGGCCTGCCGGTAGTGCTCCAGAGCATCCCGGGCATGTTGATGCTTCTCCTCCAGCGAACGGATCTGCCCCTCGCGGTCCTGCAGGCGGGCTTCCTGGTCGCGCTCCGCCTGCTGCAGCCGCGCCACCTCGACCTCCGCCAACTGGCGTAACTGCTGCCCCTGCTGCAATCCCTGCTGCGCGACCTGTAAGTGCTCGGTGAGACCGGCGCAGGATGTTTCAAGCTGATGGTTGCGGATTTCCAGCTGGTGAATCCGGTCGTGGTAACCGCGTCGCTCCTGGGCCAATTGCTCACGTTCTTGGGCCACGGCGGCGCGGGCTTCGTCCTGCAACTGCGCCGCCATCTGGGCGACGAGATTCGCCAGTTGATCACTGAGCGGCGCCGGCGCTGCCCCCCGGCCGTGATCGGCTTCTTCCAGTTCTTTCAGGTAGCGGTGGATGGTGGTTTTCGACCCGGTATTACCCATCTCGACCCGTACGGCATCGATGCTCGGGTGTTCCCCTCGCGCCAGGATGGCCTGCCGCGCCTTCTGAACCAGGGCCTTGTTGATGCCGCCACGGGCCATGATGTGCTCCTACGATTTCGTATTTGTTTACATACCACGTATTTACATACCAATTGTGAGATAAATCTGGCCAAGTTGTGGTCACTTTTTCTGATAAAATAATGGAGCGTTATTCGATAGCAGCGACTTATTCGGTCACT
>NZ_BDMA01000032.1:0-314 GCF_002003485.1 Metapseudomonas resinovorans | reverse complement strand
GGGCTGACCGCTCGAACTTCACCGTAGGGTGCGCCGCGCGCACCGAGTTGCCCGTGCGGACTTCCTGGTGCGCACGGCGCACCCTACCAATCACCACGTGTTCAAACGAAAACGGCCCTAAAGGGCCGTTTTTCTCATCCGCATGGGGCGAAGGACCGCTGGATTTCGCCGAAGCACGTGCCGCTGTGGCAACGCGACCTACCGGGAATCCAGGTGAAGACCTACCCCGGTGTCGGGCACATTCCGATGGAAGAAATTCCGCAGCAGAGCGCGGCGGATGCGATGCGGTTCTTGCTGGGCTGACCGCTCGAACT
>NZ_BDMA01000031.1:0-31685 GCF_002003485.1 Metapseudomonas resinovorans | reverse complement strand
TCTACCCATCCTACGGTTCTTCCCGGTGGGAGAGGGTGAGGGCCTGTAGCCTCATTTCGCGAATGAATTCGCTCCCACAGGTTTCCCTGCATCAGCCCGGGATCCCAGCATCAATCCCCCCGCTAGCACCAGCCCTGCTCCTGCCACATAGAGCGCCGGTTGCAGGTCGCCGCTGACATGGCTGCTCACCGCCGCCAGCAGCGGCCCAGCTAATTGCCCCAAGGCGAAGGCGGCGGTCAGCAGGCCGACATTGCGGGCGTGGCCGTGCGGGTCCAGTTCGCGGGCGTACTGCATCACCAGCTGCATGCCGGCGAGGAAGGGACCGCCGCTGAGGATCACCCCCAGTACCAGTCCGGCCATGCCCGGCAGGGCGCAGGCGAGGGTGCCCGCTGCCTGTAACCAGAGCGCGACCACCAGCCAGCGGCGGGTACCACCCGGTCGCTGACGACGCAGGCTTACCAGCAATACACCGAGCGCAGCCGCAAGTCCGAAGGCGGGCCAGAACAGGTCCGCCTGCCATTGCCCATGGAAACGCGCGGCGGCCATCTGCGAAAGAAAGGTGGCGGGAATGATGTAGCCCAGGCCCACCAGGCCATAGGCCGCGAGCAGGGCATACAGTGCGCGTGGTCGTTGCCGTGCGGGTTGCGCGGTCGCCGTGGTGGGCGTCTGCGGATGTGGCAGCAGCGGCTGGACGATCAGGGTTAGCACCAGGGCGAGGCCGCCGAAGGCGAGCCAGATGGCGGCGGAACCCTGGCCTTGCAGGTTCAGTTCAAGGGCCAGGAGCCCGGTGAGCATCACCCCAAAGGCGGGGCCGGCGAACACCAGGCTGCCCAAGCGCGGCCGAATGGCTTCGGCGGCGATGCGCTGGCTGAGGCCGGTCACGACTACCAGCACCCAGGCGCTGGTCACGCCCAGGCCGAAGCGCAGCAATGCATGGGGCCAGAAGCCTTCGACCGGCACCGACACGAGGGTCAGCAGGACGGTGGCCCAGAGGCCCAGGACCAGCCGCAATCGCGCCTGGCGCGGCGAGCTGGCGCGGAATGCATCCAACGCGCCGACCAAATAACCCAGGTAGTTGGCCGCCGCCACCAGGCCAGCACCGGTCAGACTCACTTGACCTTCGGCGATCAGGTGCGGGAGCTGCGGGGTGAGGGCGAAGCGGCCGACCCCCATGGCCACCAACAGGGCCGTGAAGCAGGCAAGCAGTCGGATCAGCGGGGACATGGGGAGGACTCCGGAGCAGATCATCGGGATTCCATCCTAGGCACTGGTGTTGTTCATGAAAAACGAATAAAACAGAACGAAGTTGTTCTCTTTTGTTGAATGGTGAATCCATGGAACTCAGCCAGCTCCGCATTTTCCAGGCCGTGGCCGAGGAGGGCTCCATTACCCGCGCCGCGTCCCGTCTGCACCGGGTGCCGTCCAATCTCTCCACGCGCCTCAAGCAACTGGAAGAGAACCTGGGGGTGGAGCTTTTCCTGCGTGAACGGCAGCGCCTGACCCTGTCGCCGGCGGGCAAGGTGCTGCTGGGATACGCCGAACGCATGTTCGCCCTGCAGGCGGAGGCCGAGGCGGCCTTGCGCGGCGGCGAGCCGGCGGGGGATTTCGTCATCGGCTCGATGTTCAGCACCGCTGCGATCCACCTGCCGCCCATGCTGGTGCGTTACCACCGCACCTGGCCGTCGGTGAACTTGCAGGTGCAGACCGCGCCCAGCGGTGAGCTGCTGGACGGCCTGCTGGGCGGGCGCCTGGATGCCGCGCTGGTGGACGGCCCGGTGGAGTTCGCCGAGCTGGACGGGCTGCCGATGTTCGAGGAAGAAATGGTGCTGATCACCGAGGCCAGCCATGGACCGGTGCGCTCGGCCGAAGATGTAGCGGGCCTGGAGGTCTACGCGTTTCGCCAAAGCTGCTCTTATCGGCGACGGTTGGAGGGCTGGTTCGTGGCTTCGCGGGTGCCGATGTCGCCGCCCATGGAAATCGAGTCCTACCACAGCATGCTGGCCTGCGTGATTGCTGGCGGCGGCATCGCCCTGGTGCCGCGTTCGATGTTGAACAGCTTGCCGGGTCGGGAAGAGGTACGGGTGCATGAACTGGGCGCGCCGTTCGATCGCGCCACCACCTGGCTGATGTGGCGCAAGGGCATGCTTGGCGCCAACCTGCGCGCCTGGATCGATCTGCAGCAGGGGCGAAGCGATGCGTGACAGTCGCCGATTCCCGAGTAGGGTGCGCCGTGCGCACCGATGCATCTGCTCACCGGCAAGCTGGTGCGCGCAGCGCACCCTACGTTGTGTTCTGGAGAGGAACTGCGCGAGCGAATCGAGATACATCGGCATTTGCACTGAAATTTCAGTAAGTAAGCGCCGATTCTCCGGTAAGACGTTTCTCGGATACCGTTCAGCGGTTTGATTCAGATCAGTAGGAAATTTCCCGGTGGGCGTATTTTGGATCTTGCCGGGAGCAACTAAGCTCCAGACGAGGGTGGTTCAAGAAGCAAGGGCCACCCGACCAACTTCCCAGGAAAGGGGGTCGAGATGAAGAAGCGGCTAGATGCGTGGATGTGGCAATTGGGTGTCGCGCTGGGCCTGATCGAGGCACCGCGCCTGCAACCCATTCCGGTCCGCAGTGAAGAGCAGCGCCGTCTCGCCGAGCAGCGCCGCCAGAAAAGGTAACCGGTTTACTCGTGGGCCTTTAGCCAGCTGTCCGCCAGCTGGCGCAGACGCTCACCGGAAAAACTGGGGAAATGACCGCCATGCACGGTGCGCACCGGAAGGTCGCGCAGCCGTGTAAGGCTTTTCGCGTAATCCTCCAGATTCGAGTGGTAGGCGTTATCGATCAGCGGACCGTCATAGACGATATCGCCGCTGAACAGAGTTTGCGTCTTCGCTTCCCACAGGCTGATGCCGCCCGGTGAATGACCGGGGGTATGCAGTACCTCCAGGACCCGATCACCCAGGTCCAGCACATCGCCCTCATCGATCAGCCGCGTAGCCGGCGCCGCCTTCACCTGGTACTCGGCGTAGCACAGCGGGCAGTCCGGGTGCGCTTCGAACATCTCATCGCCGACATAGTCCGTCGCCAGGGTATTGGCCCCGGTGGGGGTGGCCAGGATGTCCGCTTCCGCCGGGTGAACCAGCCGCTCGGGAAACTCGTGGTGGCCGGCGATGTGGTCGAAATGCGTGTGGCTGGCCACCGCCAGCAATGGCCGCTGGGTGAGCCAGGGCAATTGTTCGCGCAGGCTGACCACGCCGGAGCCGGAGTCCACCAGCAGGTCACGGTCGCGGCCCTGGATATGCCAGATGTTGCAGCGGTAGAAGGGCCGCACGAAGGGTTCGCTGATCAGGCTGATGCCATCGTAGCGGTGCTCGACTTCGAACCATTGGTCGCGGCTGACGATTTTCATGGGGTGCTCCGTGCATGGAATGCCATGGGCAAATCTGTAGGGGCGAATTCATTCGCCAAGCAGACCGCAGGTCTGCCCTGCATAACAGCTGGGGGCAGCTTCGCCGCCCTTGGCGAATGAATTCGCCCCTACAAGGTTAGGTTCTCTTGCCCCGAATAAAAAAGCCCCGGTCGGCGGGTGCCGGACCGGGGCGGGAAATGCCGCCTCCGGGGAGAGGCGGCAGTGCATGTCAGGCCAGTTCGCCGGCAGTTTCCGAACGACGGGACAGCAGGCTGACCACCACGAAGCTCACCAGGCCCACGGCCAGGCTGTAGTAGATCGGGGTGTTGGCTTCCAGGCCGTCGGTGAACATGAACACCAGGGCGGTGACGCAGCCCAGGAACATGCTGGCGATGGCGCCTGCGGTGGTGGCGCGCTTCCAGTAGATGGCGCCCAGCAGCGGAATCAGCATGCCGCCGACCAGCAGGTTGTAGGCCAGGGTCAGGGCGCCGAGCACGTCGTTGACGATGAGCGCGATGACCAGCACGGCGATGCCGGTGAGCAGGGTGAACAGGCGGGTCATGCCGAGGCTGGATTCCTTGCCGCCACGCAGCTTGGGCAGCAGGTCTTCGGTGATGGTGGTGGAGGCGGCGAGCAGGCCGGCGCTGGCGGTGGACATCATCGCGGCCAGGGCAGCGGCGATCACCAGACCACGGATGCCGTCCGGCAGCGAGGCCTGGACGATGGCGGCGAAGGCGTTGTTGACGTTGTCCAGGTCGGGCAGCAGCACCTTGGCGCACATGCCGATCAGGGCACCTACCAGGCCGTAGATCACGCAGTAGACACCGGCGACGGTGCCGGCGTACTTGGCCACGCCTTCGCTGCGCGCGGTGAACACGCGCTGCCAGATGTCCTGGCCGATGAGGATGCCGAAGAAGTAGATCAGGAAGTAGGTGATGATCGTGTCATAACCGATGGTGGTGAAGTTGAAGGCGGTTTCCGGCAGCTTGGCCACCAGTTCGTCCCAGCCGCCCACGCGGTACAGGCAGATCGGCAGCAGCAGGAACATCAGGCCGACGGTCTTGATGATGAACTGCACGATGTCGGTCAGGGTCAGGGACCACATGCCGCCGATGGTGGAGTAGACCACCACCACGCCGCCGCCGAGTAATACGGAAATCCAGAACGGCAGGCCGAACAGCACTTCCATGACGGTGCCGATGGCCAGGGTGGAGACCACACCGATCATCAGCGCGTAGGCGAACATGATCACCGCGCTGGCCTGGCGGGCCATCGGGTTGTAGCGCCGCTCCAGGATCTGCGTAACGGTGAAGATGCGCAGCTTCAGCAGGGGCTTGGCCAGGAACAGGTTCAGCACGATGATGCCCGCGCCCAGGGCGGCGCAGAGCCAGAAACCGGAAATGCCATGGACGTAGCCCAGGCGCACGGTGCCGACGGTGGACGCACCACCGAGAACGGTGGCGGCCATGGTGCCCATGTAGAAGGCCGGGCCCAGGTTACGGCCGGCGACCAGGAACTCCTCATGGGACTTGGCGCGGCGCATGCCGTACCAGCCCAGCAGCAGCATGCCAGCGGCATAGATCAGTACTACGAAAATATCCAAAGCCATTTCAGGTCTCTCTATCTATTGTTGTTGCCACGACTTTGAGGCCGCGACAGGTGTTGCAAGGCGCGCAACGCTTCACACTGCGCCTCTTGAATTCGTCCTAGTCCTTGTATTCCGGGCATTCCCTTTCGAGCTTGCGCAGCCAGGCTTCCCAGACCAGCTGGCGCTGCCATTCGCAGGCCTGGAACTGCTCGCAGGCGTGCACGCTGAGCTCGTTCGGCATCTCGCGGATGCCGCGCAGCGACGAGGCGGCGACTTGTATCTCGCACGCCTTGTTCAGGTAGTACATGACGTAGAAGGCATCGGCGACGCTGGCACCGACGCTGAGCAGCCCGTGGTGGCGCAGCATCAGGGCGATGTTGTCGCCGAGGGAGTCCACCAGGCGCTCGCGCTCACCCAGGTCCAGGGCGATGCCTTCATAGGTGTGGTAGCCGACGCGCTGATGGAACTCGGCGCTGATCTGGTTGAGCTGGGCCAGGCCGTTGTCCGAGGCGGCCACCGCCATACCCGCGAGGGTATGGGTGTGGATCACGCAGTGGGCATCGGCACGGGCCAT
Organism: Metapseudomonas resinovorans; assembly: GCF_002003485.1. GTDB lineage: Bacteria > Pseudomonadota > Gammaproteobacteria > Pseudomonadales > Pseudomonadaceae > Metapseudomonas > Metapseudomonas resinovorans_D. The sequence continues at coordinate 26,123 of NZ_BDMA01000031.1, read as the reverse complement.
GTGCACCGCGCTGTGAATGGTGAATCCGGCGATGTTGTAGTCGGCGTTGCCTTCCACCACACGGCCGTGCATGTCGACCACTATCAGGTCGCTGGCGCGGATTTCCTCGAACATCAGCCCGAACGGGTTGATCAGGAAACGCGGCTCCACGCCCGGCAGGCGCACCGAGAAATGGGTGTAGAGGGTGTCATCCCAGCCGAACAGGGCGGCCAGCCGGTAGGCGGCCGCCAGGTCACGACGCAGGATGGCTTCGTTCTGTGCGTTCATCAGTGACGGATCTGCGAGAGGAATGCGCGGGTTCGCGGATGCTGCGGGTTGTCGAAGAACTCGTTCGGGGTCGCGGTTTCCACGATCTGGCCCGCGTCCATGAACACCACGCGGTCGGCCACCTTGCGGGCGAAGCCCATTTCGTGGGTCACGCAGAGCATGGTCATGCCGTCCTGGGCCAGCTCGGTCATCACTTCGAGTACTTCGCCGACCATTTCCGGGTCCAGCGCCGAGGTGGGCTCGTCGAAGAGCATCACCTTGGGGTTCATGCACAGGGCACGAGCAATGGCCACGCGCTGCTGCTGGCCGCCGGAAAGCTGGCCGGGCTTCTTGTGGGCCTGGGAGCCGATGTGCACCCGGTTCAGGTAACGCAGGGCGAGCTCCTCGGCTTGCTTGCGGCCCATGCCGCGCACCTTCATCGGTGCCAGGGTGCAGTTCTCCAGCACCGTCATGTGGGGGAACAGGTTGAAGTTCTGGAACACCATGCCGACTTCGCGGCGCACGTGGTCGCTACCGGACTTGGTGGAGATGTCCTGGTCCTCGACTGTGATGGTGCCGCTGTCATGGGGATTGAGGCGGTTGATGCAGCGGATCAGCGTCGACTTGCCAGAGCCCGACGGGCCGCAGATGACGATCTTCTCGCCCTGGCGTACCGACAGGTTGATGCCCTGGAGTACCTGGAAATCGTCATAGTGCTTGCCGACGTTCTGCAGACGGATGATTTCGTTCATGGCGGGCTCCTCAGATACGGCGCATACGAGCCAGGGTGCGTTGCACCAGGCCGACGGATTTGCTGCTGGCACCGCCCTGGGCATCCCAGGACAGGCGTCGTTCGAGGCCGCTTTGCATCCAGGTCAGGGTGTAGACCATGACGAGGTAGTAAACGAGGGCGACGGCGTAGTACTCGGAGAACTGGAAGGTGGTGGAGACCGTCTGCGAGGTGACCGCCATCAGTTCCTGCAGGGAGATGACCGAGGCCAGCGAGGTGATCTTCAGCAGGGTGATGAATTCGTTGGCCGTCGGCGGCACGGCGATGCGCGCAGCCTGGGGCATGATGACGTAGCGGAAGGTGTGCCAGCGCGACAGGCCGAGGGCGTGGCCCGCGGCGTACTGGCCCTTGTCGACGGCCTTCAGTGCGGCGCGGTTGATCTCCACCTGGTAGGCGGCTTCGTTGAGCGACAGGGCGATCCAGGCCGCGATGAATGGGGTGAACCATTCTTCACGGAACACCGGGAAGAATTGCGGCAGGGCGTTCCACACGAACAGCAGTTGCAGCAGGGTCGGCGCGCCACGGAAGACGCTGAGAACCCCGCGCAGGGAGCTGCGCCAGACACTCGGCGGACCGTCCAGGGCCAGGGCGCAAGGAATGGAAATGAGGATACCCACCGAGTGGGACACCAGCGCCAGGATCAGGGTGATGCAGGCACCGCGGAAAAAGTGCCAGGACGTCAGGGCGTCAAAGAAGACAGTCACATCGAAGTTCATGTACGTGTCCTGCGTGAATGAAAGCGTGCCGTTGCACCCTCTCCCGCAAGCGAGAGAGGGGCGGGCGGTTGGCCGTGCTTACTGCGCGGCGGTTTCCAGGTTGGCTGGATCGAGCTTCCATTTCTCGGCGATGGCCTTGAGGGTTCCATCGGCCTTCAGAGCAGACACGGCGTCCTGGACGGCCTGCTTGTCTTCCGGATTGGGGCGCATGTAGGCGCCGAAGATGTCCTTCTCGGGGAATGCGTAGAGGGTCTTGAACTGGCCCGGGGTCTGCAGCTCGCGGTAGGCCAGCTCGGTGTCCTGGGACAGGCCGGCGGCGGCGCGGCCGACCAGCACTTGCTGGGCGACGTCACTGCCTTTCGGGTAGGTCTGGAGCACGGCCGGGGTCTTGCCAGCGGCCTTCAGGTCGGCGTTGAGCTTTTCCATGATGGTCACGTAGCGGGTGCCGGATTGAACGGCCACCACCTTGCCGGACAAGTCGTCGAGGGTGTTCAGCTTGATATCGCCCTTGCCGCTGCCGAAGACGATGGTGGCGCTGGCCAGGTAAGGCACAGCGTTCAGTTTCTGCACACGCTCCGGGGTGATCAGGGTGCCGCTGATGACGGCGTCGCAACGCTTGGCATCCAGGCCCGGCAGCAGGCCGGTGAACTCGGTGACGATGAATCGCGGCTTGACGCCCCAGTGCTTGGCCAGCGCGCGGATCAGGTCCGCGTCGAAGCCGCTGGGCTCGCGGTCACCGGTTTTCTCGAAGAACTCCAGCGGCGGGAAGGTCGGGTCGGAACAGACCTGGAAGCTTCCCGAACTCACGAACGAAGGTTTGCTGTCGGCGGCCATCGCGCCACCGCTGAGGGTGGCGGCGAAGAGACCGGCGAGGGCAAACAGTTTCAGCGGACGATTGGTCATCGTGTAACTCCTTCAAGGCGTTTTGCAGTGGTTGTTGTTGTTAGGCAGTCGCAAAAAAGGTGGAGCTGTTTCTTCGTTGTTACGCGGCTTCAGGCAAAACCTGAGTGGACGCTTGGGAAGTCTTGCCCGAGGGGACCCAACGCGGACCTTTGGGACCGTAGACGGCGGCCGGTTCCGGGAAGATCGCCAGCAGTACCAGGTACAGCAGGGCGGCCGTGCCCAGGGTGGCCGGAAGGCTGATATCGATGCCACCGGCCAGCTCGCCAAGCGGGCCGACGAACTGGCCCGGGAGGTTCACAAAGCATAGGCCCACTACGGCGCTCGGGATCCAGGCGCCCATGCCGCGCCAGTTCCAGCCGTTGGTGAACCAGTAGCGGCCGCCGGACTGGCCACGGGTGAAGACCTGCAGGTCGTCCGGGCAGTAGAAGCCGCGGCGGATGATCAGGCCGAGGATCATGATCACCATCCAGGGGCTGGTGCAGGTGATGATCAGCACGGCGAAGGTGGACACGCTCTGCACCAGGTTGAAGGCGAAGCGGCCGATGAAGATGAAGCCGATGGACAGCACGCCGATCATCACGGTGGCCTGCACACGATTGAGCAGACGCGGGAAGACCGAAGACATGTCCAGGCCGGTGCCGTAGAGCGAAGTGGTGCCGGTGGACATGCCGCCGATCACCGCAATCAGGCACACCGGCAGGAAGAACCAGGCCGGGGATACGGCCAGCAGGCCGCCGACGTAGTTGTTCTGAGCGATGTAATCCGGTGCCTGCACGGCAACGATGGTCGCGGTGACCAGGCCGAACAGGAAGGGAATCAGGGTGGCGAACTGCGCGGCGATCACGGCCAGCATGATGCGCTGCTTCGAGGTGTCACGCGGGATGTAGCGCGACCAGTCGCCGAGGAAGGCGCCGAAGGAAACCGGGTTGCTCATGGCCAGCAGGGCGGCGCCGATGAATGCGGCCCAGAAGCCTTCCTGGCCGAGGTTCACGGAACCGGCGTAGGCGGCGTCGAACGGACCGGCGAAGGCGGCCACGCCGAGCAGGAACATGACGCTGGCCGCCCACACGGCGACCTTGTTCACCAGCAGCATGAAGCGGAAGCCGTAGATGCACACCACCAGCACCAGCACGGCGAACAGGCCGTAGGCCAGGCCGAGGGTCAGGTCGGTTTCCGGCAGGTCGAACAGGCGCTTGGCACCGCCCACCAGGGCGTCACCGGAGCTCCAGACCGACAGGGAAAAGAATGCGATTGCAGTGAGCAGGGAGAGGAAGGAACCAACGATACGACCATGCACGCCGAAGTGAGCGCCCGAGGACACAGCGTTGTTGGTGCCGTTCAGCGCGCCGAACACGCCCATGGGAGCGAGGATCAGCGAACCGACCAGCACGCCCAGCAGGATGGCCCAGAAGCCAGCCTCGAAAGACAGGCCGAACAGCACCGGGAAGCTGCCGAGTACAGCGGTGGCGAAGGTGTTTGCGCCGCCGAAGATCAGGCGGAACAAGTCCAGGGGGCCGGCATCCCGTTCGTGATCGGGGATCTGTTCGACACCGTGGGTTTCTATTCGGGTGACTGCGTGATCGTTGTTGTTGTTATGCATTTCTTACTCTCCCAGGGAGCCTTGTCAGGTCGGCGGCAGATGCGCCGGCATGGCCGACAAGTGCTCGTGACAGGCCAACCAGTGGCCGCTTTCTTGTTGCCGACGGAAAACGATGGTTTCCCGCTCACGGCTTTCTATTTCTTCACCCTGGATGCGCAGGCGCGTGGCGACGTCGTGGTAGAAGATCGCCACGTCGCCTTGCAGGCTCACCACGGGGTTGAGGGATTCGCACGCCAGCACCTCGAAACCGTCGCGCTGCCAGCTTTCCCACAGCTCGCGATAGGCCGCGCGGGTGGGCAGCGGCTTGTCACAGGTGTGGAAGACGAAGCTGGCGTCTTCGCTGAAGGCAGCGAAGTAGGCTTCGGTATCGTTCGCGGCGAAGGCGGCCACCAGCGTGCTGGCGGCCTCCAGGACGTGTTGCTGTTCGCTCATGGCTGGACTCAACGACGCTCTACGCCCGGCAGGATGCAGAGCATTTCGTAGAGCAGGTTGGCGCCCAGCAGCGAGGTGTTGCCGGTGGTGTCGTAGGGCGGGGAGACTTCGACCAGGTCGCAGCCGATGACGTCCAGGCCCTGGCAGCCACGGATGATTTCCATCGCCTGGATGGTGGTCAGGCCGCCGATTTCCGGGGTGCCGGTACCGGGCGCCCAGGCCGGGTCGATGCCGTCGATGTCGAAGGAGAGGTAAACCGGGCCGCCGCCGACTTTCTCGCGGACTTCGGCCATCAGCGGAGCCAGCGACTGGTGCCAGCACTCTTCGGCCTGCACGACGCGGAAGCCCTGCTTGCGGCTCCAGTTGAAGTCTTCGGCGGTGTAGCCCTGGGCGCGCAGGCCGATCTGCACCACGCGGTCGCAATCCAGCAGGCCTTCTTCCACGGCGCGGCGGAAGGTGGTGCCGTGGGCGATCTTCTCGCCGAACATGTTGTCGTTGACGTCGGCGTGGGCGTCGATGTGCACCAGGCCCACCTTGCCGTGCACCTTGTTGATGGCACGCAGGATCGGCAGGGTGATGGTGTGGTCGCCACCCAGGGTCAGCGGGACGATGCCGTGGGCGAGGATGCGGTCGTATTCCTGCTCGATGATGCGCACGGCTTCCAGCAGGTTGAAGGTGTTGATTGCCACGTCGCCGATGTCGGCCACGTTCAGCGAATCGAAGGGGGCAGCGCCGGTCGCCATGTTGTACGGGCGGATCATCACCGATTCGGCGCGGATCTGGCGCGGGCCGAAGCGGGTACCCGAACGCAGGGAGGTGCCGATGTCCAGCGGAACGCCGACGAAAGCGGCATCCAGGGCATTGAGTTCTTCAGGGGATTGGATGTGCGGCAGGCGCATCATGGTGGCGATACCGCCGAAACGGGGCATCTCATTGCCGCCCAGGGGCTGATGGAGTTTTTTGTCCACGGGGTGGCCTCACGGTTGTTGTGGTTGTAGGTAGTTGGCGGATTCTGGTGACAGTGCCATCACGAACAAATCGCTGGCGGCAAATAATTACTTCAAGGATTTCTAAACTATCGGGAGCGGGTAAGATGGCCACCTGCCGACAGGGGCGTGGTCTCTTGTAGGGGCGAATTCATTCGCCAAGGGCTGCGCAGCGGCCCCGATCGGCTCCAGGGAAGGGGCAGGACTGCGTCCTGCTTGGCGAAAGAATTCGCCCCTACATCGTTCGTTTGCACCTGGAACCGAGAGTGTCCCCATGTCCACCCCCATGCCCGACCTGAAACTCCTGCGCATCTTCGCCAGCGTGGTCCGCAACCAGGGCTTCGCCGCGGCGCAGCAGGAGCTCAATCTCTCCACTTCCGCCATCAGCACCTACATGAGCCAGCTGGAAGGCGCAGTGGGCCTGACCCTCTGCCATCGCGGGCGCGGTGGGTTCAGCCTGACCAGCAAGGGTGAGCTGTACTACCAGGAGACCCTGCGTCTGTTGGGAGAACTGGAAAGCTTCGAGCGCTACTCCGCGTCCCTCAAGGGCGAGCTGCGCGGCACGTTGAATCTCGGGGTGCTGGACTCCACTGTGAGCGACCCGGCCTTGCCGCTGGCGGAAGTGATCGGTGCCTACAGCCAGGAGCATGCGGCGGTGCACCTGCACCTGTCGGTGATGAGCCCCTACGACCTGCAACTCGGCGTGCTCGACAACCGCCTGGACCTGGCCATTGGCGCCTTCTCCACACGGATGAATGGGCTGGTCTACCAGCCGCTCTATCGTGAGCAGCACTGGCTCTACTGCTCTGAACGCCACCCGCTTTACAACGAACGGCGCATTCCCGCCGAGCTCATCACCCAGCAGCGCATGGTCGGGCGCGGCTACTGGAGCCAGGCGGAACTGGCGCGCCATGGCTTCAAGCACAGTGCGGCGACCGTGGAGTCCATGGAGGCGCAGTTGATCCTGGTGCTGTCCGGCGCCTACATCGGCTACCTGCCGGAGCACTACGCGCAGCCCTGGGTCGAACAGAAAAGCCTGCGCGCGCTGCTGCCGGCGACCTTCGGCTACCAGGCGCCATTCTCGATGATCCTGCGCCGGGGGCGGGCCAAGGAACCGTTGATCCTCACCTTCCGCGACCTGCTGCGGGCGCAGTTGAACCTGCGCTGAGTTTCACGGATGTAACCCGGATGCCCTGTGGCAAAATGCGTCTCCCAGGAGACCCCTCATGCCCCGCCCGAGTTGCCCGCGCTGCCAGCGCCCCGAATCCCACTGCCTGTGCCCGCTGATTCCGCACCTGGCGAGCCGCACCCGCGTGCTGCTGTTGCAGCATCCGAGCGAGGTGAACCATGCGCTGAATACCGCGCGCCTGGCCGCCCTGGGGCTGGCGAATGCAGAGCTGCGCGTGGGCGAGCGCTTCACCGATCTGGCCGAGACATTCGCCGATACCCGCTATCGTGCCTGCCTGCTGTTCCCCGGCGATGACGCACGCCCCGTGGCAGAAGTGGCCAGTGACGACCCGCGCCCCCTCCTGCTGGTGGTGCCCGATGGCACCTGGCGCAAGGCGCGCAAGCTGCTCTATCTCAACCCCGAACTGAAAGCCTTGCCCAGGGTGACCCTGCCCGAGGGCCTGACCTCCCGCTACCGCCTGCGCAAGGCGCCGATGGCCGGGGCGCTTTCTACCCTCGAAGCCATCGTTGCCGCCCTCGACATCCTCGAAGCGCCCACGCGATACGACGACCTGCTACGGCCGTTCGAAGCGCTGATCCAGGGGCAGATCGAAGCGATGGGGGAGGAGACCTTCAGGAAAAATCACGACTCGTGACGAGCGCCGATACCGGGCATTGGCACGGCCTGCTTCATGTTGGTACGAATCGCGAATGAATTCGCTCCCACAAATAGCCGCAGTCGTAGGGTGGATGACGCTCTTTTTATCCACCATCGGTGTCATGTCGGGCTCCGATCGGTGGAAATGAAAAGCGATTTCCACCCTACGGGCTACTCCAATCTACGGAATGTCCAGAAGAACCACTCCCAGTAGGTTGGTCCGAGCTACGCGAGGCCCAACGATCCAGAGTCGGACTTCGCGCGTTGGGCTTCGCTTCGCTCTGCGCCAACCTACGGGCGCTCGGAATCGCCGGTCGTGCGTAGGGTGGATGACGCTCTTTTCATCCACCATCGGTGTAAGGCAGGGCTCCGATCGGTGGAAATGAAAAGCGATTTCCACCCTACGGGGCTTGGAGCGAATTCATTCGCGAAGGGCCGATGGCCCGTGGGTCCGAATCGCGAATGAATTCGCTCCCACAAATGCTTCAACGCTCCCGCATCGCCTCCTGCCGCGCTTTCAGCACCGGTTTCAGCAGGTAATCCAGCACGCTCTTCTCTCCAGTGATGATGTCCACCGTGGCGACCATGCCGGGGATGATCAGTAGCGGGTGGTCGTCCTTGCCCAGGTGATTCTTATCGGTGCGCACCTGGATCAGGTAGAAGCTCTTGCCTTCCTCATCCTGAATGGTGTCGGCGCTGATCAGCTCCAGGCCCGCCTTGAGCCCGCCGTAGATGGTGTAGTCGTAGGCGGTGAACTTGACCATGGCTTTCTGGCCGGGATGGAGGAAGGCCACGTCCTGCGGTCGGATTCGCGCCTCGATCAGCAGGCTGTCTTCCAACGGCACCACTTCCACCAGGTCGCTGCCGGGCTGGACCACGCCGCCGATGGTGTTGACCTTGAGCTGCTTGATCACGCCGTGCACCGGCGAGACAACGGTGGTGCGGCTGACGCGGTCGTCGATGGCCTTGCTGGTGGAGGTGATCTTCGACAATTCAGTGCGCGCTTCGTTGAGCTCCTTGAAGGCGTCGGAGCGGAAGGAAAGACGGCTCTCTTCCATCTTCCGCTCGATCTCGGACACCGCTGATTCAGCGCGAGGAATGGCCAGGTTGGTGGCCTCCAGTTCACCTCGGGTTTCCACGGCACTGCGCTGCAGGCGGAGGATTTCCACCTGGGAGATGGCGCCGGCCTTCACCAGCGGTTGGGACATGTTCAGCTCCTGCTGGATCAGCCCGAGGCTGGAGCGGTACTGCTGGCTCTTGGAGCGGAACTCGGCCAGCTCCTGTTTCTTCTGCCTGAGTTGTTCGCTGAGGATGCGCTGCTCGCTTTCCAGGCGAGCGGTGCGCGCCTGGAAGAGGGATTTCTCGTCTTCAGCCAGTTGCGGCGCGTCGTGGGTGATCTCCTCGGGCAGCGCCATTTCGCGACCTTCGGCCTCCGCCGACAGGCGCTCCACCTTGGCCGTCAGCGCGAGTCGGTCGGCTTCGCTCTCGCCCTTGTTGGAACGGAAGCGGGTGTCGTCCAGACGCAGCAGCACGGTGCCCTTGTCCACCACCTGGCCTTCGCGCACGAGAATCTCCGAGACGATGCCGCCTTCGAGGTTCTGGATGATCTGGACCTTGCTGGAGGGGATGGCCTTGCCCTCGCCCGTGGTGACTTCGTCGAGCACCGCGAAATGCGCCCAGACCAGCGCCACCAGCAGCAGGGTGCAGGCCACCCAGACCGTGACGCGGGTTGCCCGCGGTGAATCCTCCGCCATGGCGCCGGCCACTTCCGGCATGAACTCGGCGTCGCTGCGATCGCGGCGGCCGAAGTAGGAGTTGGGCGATTCTGCGCTGGCCATGCTGTGTCTCCTCAGGCGTTGCCCTGACCGATGCGGCCCTTGCGCAGGGCGTCGATGACCGTGTCCTTGGCTCCGTCGGCGACGATCTGGCCGTTGTCCAGCACCACCAGGCGGTCCACCAGCGCCAGCATCGAACTGCGATGGGTGATGAGGACCAGCGTCTTGCCCGCCGACCAGATCGACAGGCGCTGGCGCAGTTGTTCCTCGCTCGAGTTGTCCATGGCGCTGGTGGGCTCGTCGAGCACCAGCAGTGGCGGATCGAGCAGCAGCGCGCGAGCCAACAGCACGGCCTGGCGCTGGCCGCTGGATAGCAGTTGGCCGCGCTCGCCCACCGGGCGGTCATAGCCTTGCGGGTGTTGCCGGGCGAGTTCGGCGACACCGGTCATTTCCGCTACTTCCAGCATGCGGTCGTCATGGACGTGGCGCGCACCCAGGGTCAGGTTGTCGCGCAGGCTGCCGGCCAGCAACGGCAGGTCGTGGCTGACGTAGCCGATCTGCTGGCGCAGGTCGCCGATATCGGTCTGCCGCAGGTCGATGCCGTCCAGCAACAGTTGCCCTTCGTCCGGCGCATAAAAACCGAGCATCAGGCGTGCCAGCGTGCTCTTGCCCGATCCGCTGCGGCCGATGATGCCGATACGTTCGCCAGCGGTAATGCGCAGGCTGATCTTGTTCAACGCCGACGCAGCCTGCCCCGGGTAGCGGAACTCGACATGGCGCACTTCCAGATTGCCCTTGAACGCCTGATGTTCCAGCGGCTGCTGAATGGCCTCGCGTTCCTGAGGCAGGGCCATCAGTGCGTCCGTGGACTTCATGGTCAGTTGCGCCTGCTGGTAGCGGGTGATCAGCCCGGCGATCTGTCCGAGGGGCGAGAGCACACGACTGTTGAGCATGTAGCAGGCCACCAGGGCGCCGACGCTGAGGTTGCCGGCGATGATGCTGTAGACGCCCGCGACGATCACCGCCAGGCCGGCGAACTGCTGCATGAACAGGGTGCCGTTGGTGGCCAGGGCAGACAGGAAACGTGCGTGGCTGTCCAGCCGGGTAAGGGCGCCATGGGTGTGTTCCCAGCGGTGCTGGCGCTCGCTTTCGGCGCCGCAGGCCTTGAGGGTTTCCAGGCCGGACAGGGTTTCGATCAGCAGCGCCTGGCGTTCGGCGCCCAGGGTCAGGCTGCGTTGCACCGTGTCGCGCAGCCGCGTCTGGATGATCCAGGCGAAGATCGCGGTGAGTGGGAAGGCGAGGAGCGGGATGACCACCAGCGGCCCGCCGAGTAGGCCGATGACCAGCAGCATCAGCACCGAGAAAGGCAGGTCGATCAGGCTGGTGAGGGTGACGGCGGTGAGGAATTCCCGCAGCCCCTGGAAGTCATGGATGCTCTGGGCGAACCCACCGATGGTGGCGGGGCGCGCCTTCATCGACATGCCGATGATGCGCTCGAACAGCGTGGCCGAAAGCACCACGTCGGTCTTCTTGCCGGCGCTGTCCAGCAGGTTGGCGCGCAGCACCCGCAGCAGCAGGTCGAAGCCGGTGCCGATCAACAGGCCGATGGTCAGCACCCAGAGGGTCGCGGTGGCCTGGTTGGGCACCACGCGGTCGTAGGTCTGCATCACGAACAGCGGCACCAGCATGCCCAGCAGGTTGATCAGCAGGCTCGCCAGCATGGCGTCGGCATAGAGCCAGCGGGACAGGCGCAGGGTATCGCGGAACCAGGATTTCACCCGTGGCACCAGCGGCGCGTGAGCTTCCTCCAGTTCGTGGCGCGGACGCGCGAACAGGGCCTGGCCGCCGTACTCCAACGCCAGGATCTCGCGCGGAACCCATTGCTCGCCGCCGTCGGCTTCGCAAGGCAGGATCAATGCGCGCTGGTCATCAAGTCGGGTCAGCACGGCACTGCGCCCGCCCTTGAGCAGCAACAGCAGCGGCAAGTTGAGCGGCGAGATGGCCGCCAGTTCGCGGCGCAGCAGGCGACCTTGCAGGCCGGCTCGAGCCGCGGCGCGAGGCAGCAGTTCGGCGGAAAGGCGCTGGCCCGGCAGCGGCAGGCCGCTGCTCAGGCTGGCGCGGCTGGCGGGTCGGCCATGCAGGCGACAGAGGATCAGCAAGCCATCGAGCAAGGGGTCGTCATGACCCTGGTGCGGGTCGCGGGGACTGTCAGTCCGCTCCATGGTGGTCATGATCCTGGACTCCCATGCTGGCTCATTTCATGTCTGGCAGCCGGGCTTCGCTCTTCACTTCGGAGACGGCGACGGCTTCTGCCGGGACAACGACTTTCTGGCGACGCAGGAGGTCGCCCATGGCCGAGATCACGCGGTACATGGAGAACTCTTCGGTGTAGCGCACTTCCACGTAGCGGCGGTTGGCGGTGAAGAGTTCGTTCTCGCTGTCCAGCAGGTCCAGCAGGGTGCGCTGGCCCAGGCCGAACTGCTGCTGGTAAGCCTCACGGACGCGGGCGGTGTAGTCGGCGTAGGAGCGAGCCTCGGGGGTCTGCTTGCGGGCGTTTTCCATGGCGTTCCAGGCCAGCGAGAGGTTCTCGTTGAGCACCCGCAGGGCGTTGTTGCGGATGTCCATGGACTGGTTGACCTGGTAGGCGGCGGCTTGCAGCCGGGCCTTGTCGCGCATGCCGTTGTACAGGTTGTAATTCATCACCACGCCGGCTCGCCAGGTGTTGTAGTGACCCTCGTCGCCTTGCACGTTGTCATCGGCTGTGGTGGCCAGCTCGGCATCGAGGCGCGGGTAGAAGGGCGCTTTGGCCGATTCGTACTGGCTCTCGGCGGCCTGTACGTCGGCCTGGGCCGATTTCAGTAGGGGGTTGGTATCCATCACGCCCTGACGTGCCGCCAGGAGGTCGGCCGGCATCTCGGGCTTGACGCTGGTCGGCTCCACCAGTTCGTCGGCGGGCAGGCCGACGGCGCTGTAGAAGTTGGCTTCCGCATCGGCCAGGTTCACGTCCTCGGTGTAGAGGTTGTTCTTGGCCAGGGCCAGGCGCGCTTCGGCCTGGTCGAAGTCGGCGGTGCTACCCACGCCGCGTTCGCTGCGCAGGCCGATCTGGTCGTGGATGCGCTCGTGGGCCATCAGGTTGTTCCTGGCCAGGACCACCATCTCGCGGCGCTTGAGCACTTCCAGGTAAACCTCGACGGTGCGCAGCGCCAGGCTTTCTGCAGTCCCCAAGGTGAAGTAGGCGCGGGAATTGACCACGGACTGGGTGCGATCCACCTCGTTGGGGGTGTTGAATCCATCGAACAGCATTTGCCGCAGACGCAACTCGGCATCGCGGAAATTCAGGGTTTCCTTGTTGTGATCGCCGAGGGCTCGGGTGGTCGGGCTGTCGGATTGCTCCCGCCCCACACCGGTTATCAGGTCGACGGTCGGTAAGTATCCACCTTTGGCGACTTTGACTTCTTCGTCGGCGACCAGTCGATTCTGGGCGCTGGCGAGGAGCTCGGGATGCTTGTCGAGGGTGCTCTGGATCGCATCCGTGAGCGTCATGGCGTGGATTTGCGTGGTTGCCACGGCAAGCAGGATGCCGGACCACAGGGGGGTGAGAGTGTGCATTTCTTGTCGTTCTCCTTGTTAATACATTGCGTCCTGGCGCCGTAAAATTGGCGAAAATCCATCGCAAACCGTTTCAGGCTTGTAACATCAGAGCTAAGAACAACTTTTCGCCTACCTAAGAAGAATTTTTCACATGGGCTATCAGGAAAAAATCTTATGCACTCGTCGGAAATCCAAGACATCTTTTTGCCAGCAGATCGCATGTTTTGGGCCTTTCCAGACCCACCTGCGATTGCGTAATGCGGTCAAGCACAAATCAAGAAACTCAGGGCGGGGTAAGTCCGGCGTAAAAGGCCGTCGGCGGGCTGCGTGACGTTTTATTGACATTGCGTGGTTTTTTGGCTGGCGCCGCTTCCTCTGATGCTTCTTCACGTTCCCGTAGTCCGGTTCGGATGTGCTGTGACCCCTCATTGACTGGGATCGGCGCTGTCCGACTGGCAGCACGCGGTGCGGGAGGAAGGAGTCATGGCTGGATCAATCGGGGTCGTTCGGCAGGTCGTCGGGGACGTGTTCGCGGTAGCTGCGGATGGTTCGCGCCGCCTGCTCACCGAAGGCGACCGGGTCTTCGCAGGTGAGCAACTGGTCACCGGCGCCCAGGGCGCGGTAGCGGTGGTCCTGGCCAACGGCCAGGAGTTGGTGCTCGGACGCGACAGCAGCATGCCGCTGAACAACACGCTGCTGGCCGGCGCGCCCGATGCGACGCAGCCCGGCACCGACAGCGCACCGGCTGCGCCCAGCCAGCAGGACCTGACCGACGTCGAGAAACTCCAGGCTGCCATCGAAGCCGGTGTCGACCCGACCAAGGCCGCTGAAGCCACTGCTGCCGGTCCCGGTGGCGGCGCTGGCGGCGGCAACGCCGGCGGCGGCCACTCGTTCGTACTGCTGGGCGAGACGGCCGGTGCCGTGGACCCCTCCATCGGCTTCCCCACCGGCCCCATCGCCTTCGGTGTGGAGTTCCCGCAACCGGAAACCGGCATTCCCGACATTCCGCTGGCCGTACCGGCAGAAGTGCCGGTCAACGGCGTTCCCATCGCCGTGGATGACACCCAGAGCGTCAGCGAAGGCTCGGAAGGCGTTCAGGGCAACGTGCTGGACAACGACGACGGTGGTCCGGACCTGCCCGCGACCTTCGTTTCCTGGCAGGCGGCCAATGCCATCAGCGGCGCCAATGGCAGCCTGGTGGTGAACACGCCCTATGGTGTGGTGACGCTTAACCCCGACGGCAGCTACAGCTTCCAGCTGGCCAATGGCACGCCGGAGGTGGAAGGCTTGGGAGAAGGGGAAACCGTCAACCTCGACTTCGGCTACAGCATCCAGGACAGCAACGGTGACCAGAGCTCCGCAAATCTGATCATCACCATCGTCGGCCAGAACGACGTGCCGACGATCGAGGTCAATTTCCCGGATCTCGGCGGCGGCGTGGTCCAGGTATTCGAACGTGGCCTGCCCGGCGGTTCCAGCGAAGGCGATGGCAGCAACGTGGTGCATGGCACCTTCACGATTCGGGACCCTGACGGGCTGGATAAGCTGAAGAGCCTGGCCGTTGGCGGCCTGGACCTGCAGATCGACGCGGCCCACCCGTTTGGCAGCTTGATCGGACGGGGTTTCGAAGCGGCGCATGGCACCGTGCAGATCACCGGGTTCGACGCTTCCACGGGGACGTTCAGTTTCAGCTACACGCTCACCCGGCCCATTACCGATCTCGCTACGGGTGACGAGTTGGACGGTTTCATCCTCCGGCTGAGCGACGGTCTGGGCCTTCCAGTCTCGGCTAATGTCAGCATCCAGATCGTCGACGACGTGCCCACCGCCAATCCGGACAACGGCAGCCTGACCGAGAACGGCGAGCCGTCGAGCCTGGCCGGCAACGTGCTGGACAACGACGCCAGTGGCGCCGACCAGCCGAAGGCCTTCACCAGCTGGAATGGCGTGGCCGGTGCGACTGCTGGCGAAGGCGGCAGCCTGCTGGTGAACACTCCCTATGGCGTCGTCACCCTGAATGCAGATGGCAGCTACAGCTTCGCGCTGGCCAATGGTTCTGCGGCAGTCGAGGCGCTGACCGAAGGCCAGCAGGTGACCCTGCAATACGCCTATTCGATGCAGGACGGCGACGGTGATCCGAGCAATTCGACACTGACCCTCACCATCATCGGCAGCAACGACATTCCCAGCATCGAAGTCAGCAGCCCGGATGCCGAGGGCGGCCTGGCTCAGGTATTCGAGAAAGGGCTTACGGGCGGGAGCAGCGCAGGGGATGGCAGCACCGTCACCACCGGCAGCTTCACCGTGGCCGACTCCGACGGCCTGGCCAACCTGAAGACCCTCAGCGTCGGCAGCCTCACGGTGGACCTCACCACCAGCGGCTTCGCCAGCCTGGTCGGGCAGAGCTTTGCCACGGCCCATGGGACCGTGCTGATCACCGGCTACAGCGACGGTACCTACAGCTTCAGCCACACCCTGACCGAGGCGACTACCGATGCCACCGGTCCGGAGACGGACGGCTTCCTTATTAATGTGGGAGATGGCCTGGCCAATGCTTCGGCCACGGTGACCATCGAGATCGTTGACGACGTGCCGCAGGCCAAGGCCGACGACGCTTCGGTCAGCGAAGGCGGCAGCGTGATCGGCAATGTGGTCACGGGCGCGGGGTTGGGTTCGGTGGCCGATGCCTTCGGCGCCGATGGTCGCCCGTCGCCGACCACCGGTGTGGTGGGCGTGCGCGCCGGCGGTGACACGTCGACGCCGGTTGCCGGCGGTGTGGGCGACAGCATCACCTCCGCCTTCGGTACCCTGGTGCTGCATGCCGACGGCAGTTACACCTACACCAGCAACGCCAACAGCCTGGCCCAGGCCGGCACGCTGGATACCTTCACCTACACCATCGTCGATGCCGACGGCGACCTCAGCACCACGACCCTGACCATCGATGTGTCCAACATCACCGTGGTGGGTGGCGTACAGGCTGGCTCGGACAATGATGCGCGTGAGGCCGCCCTCGGCTTTGGCAGCGAGCCGGCCAGCAACGACGAACTCGCCAGCGGCACCCTGGTTGCCAACGGTGGGAACGGGCCTTACAGCTTCAGCCTGGGTGTCGGAGCCGGCAACGGCCAGTACGGCCAGTTGGTGGTTGGCAGCAATGGCGCCTACACCTACACCTTGCTCTCCGCGCCCAAGATCAATCCCGGCGATAACGGCAACAACCTGCAGTTCACGGAAACCTTCACCTTCCAGGTGGTCGACGCCAACGGCAACACCGGCATCGGCACCCTCACCATCGACATCATCGACGATGTGCCGAACATCAGCGTGAAGGGGACCGAAGGGCTCGATCTGCAGGTGGACGAAACCACGCTCGGCATCACCGACAGCGGTACTTTCGCAGACGCCTTCGCGCCGGTTTTCGGCGCCGATGGGGCTGCCGCCAGCAATGCCATTACCTACGCCCTGGAGGTGAGGGCGCCGGGGGTGGACAGCGGCCTGCGTGACACCGCGACGGGCAACAGCATCCTGCTGTTCAAGGAAGGCTCGGACATCGTCGGGCGCGTGGTCGGCGGGGGACAACTCGCCTTCCGTCTGAGCGTGGACGCTAACGGCACAGTGACCCTGGAACAGTCGCGGGCGATCTTCCATACGCCCGACACCGGGCCGGATCAATCTGCGGGCCTGGCCAGTGCCGACCTGATCACCCTGACCGCCACCATCACCGACGGTGACGGCGACAAGGACAGCGCATCCCTCGACCTGGGTAACGCCATCAGCTTCAGGGACGACGCACCCAGCATCGACCCGTACGTGAAAGTCAGCCTCGACGATGACGCTCTGCCTGGCGGCAACCCGGGCGGGGTGGACGACAATACGCCGGACACCAACAACACCAGCGGCGTCATCGCCCATGACTTCGGCGCTGACGGCCCCGGCGAGATCGAGTTGCAGGACAGCGGCGCGCCTAATGGCTTCACCTACGTGGAGGTCAACGGCGGCCTGCTGATCAAGCAGGGTGAAGTCACGGTCATCACCATCACTCTGGACAGGTTCACCGGTGCCTACTCCGTTACCCAGAACGCGCCGATCATGCACCCCGAGGGGTATGACGAGAACGACCTGACCTTCGAAGTCGAGTACAACATCGTCGACCGCGATGGCGACCGTGCCGACGGGTCGCTGTACATCAAGGTGGATGACGACTCGCCCGTGGTCAGCAGCAATCTCGCGGTGCAACTGGATGACGACGCCCTTTCAGACGGCAATGCCTACGGCATTGGCGACGTCACGCCGGATACCGCGAACATCACCGGCACGCTGGGGCACAGCTTCGGGGCGGATGGTCCGGGTTCGATCATGCTGCTTACCAGCGGTGCGCCCGAAGGCTTCAGCTATGAGAAGAGCGGCGACAACCTGTTGATCAAACAGGGAGGCCTGACGGTCATTACCCTGGCCCTGAACTGGGCGACCGGTGCTTACAGCGTCGTGCAGAACAACCCGATCATGCATCCGGACGGGTATGACGAAAACGATGTGAGCTTCAGCATTGCCTACAAGATGACCGACGCCGACGGCGACAGCGCCATGGGCAACCTCATCATCAACGTGGACGACGATACGCCCACGGCTTATGCCGACAGCGCCAGCATCGTCGAAGGCAGCGTTCCCGCTACCGTGGGCGGCAATGTGCTGGACAACGATATGGGCGGCGCGGATAAACCGAAGGCCTTCACCGGTTGGAACAGCGTGGCCGGGGCCATACCCGGGGATAACGGCAGCCTGCAGGTGAACACCCCCTATGGCGTCCTCACCCTGAATGCCGATGGCAGCTACAGCTTCGCACTGGCCAATGGTTCGGCCGCCGTGGAAGCGCTGGCCCCGGGCGAGCAGGTGGTCCTGCACTACGCCTACAGCATGCGTGACGCCGACGGCGATGCCAGTCACTCGACCCTGACGCTGACGATCATTGGCAGCAACGACATCCCCACGGTTGAGGTGGCTTTCCCGGATGCCCAGGGTGGATTGGCCCTGGTCTACGAGAAAGGCCTGCCGGATGGTTCCAGCGCCGGGGATGGCAGCACCCAGGTTGATGGCACGTTCAGTCTTGGCGATCCAGATGGCATCGGCGATCTGAAGTCCGTCAGCGTTGGCAGCCTGACGGTGGACCTCACTACCAGCAGCTTCGCCAGCCTGGTCGGGCAGAGCTTCAACACGGCTCATGGCACCGTGCAGATCACTGGCTACAGCGATGGCACCTACAGCTTCAGCTACACCCTGACCGAGGCCACTACCGACGGCGCCGGACCGGAGTCGGATGGCTTCCTGGTCACCGTCAGCGACGGCGTGGCCAGTGCCTCGGCCACCGCGACCATCGAGATCGTCGACGACCTGCCCGTCGCCAATCCTGACAGCCGTGGCCTGACCGAAAACGGCAGCCCGTCCAGTGTCAGCGGCAATGTGCTGGACAACGACGTCGGTGGTGCCGACCAGCCGAAAGCCTTCAGCAGCTGGAACAGCGTGGCCGGTGCCACAGCGGGGGATAACGGCAGCCTGCTGGTGAACACCTCCTATGGCCTGGTGACCCTGCATGGCGACGGCGGCTACAGCTTCGCGCTGGCCAACGGCTCAGCCGCGGTGGAGGGACTGGATCAGGGCGAGCAGGTTAGCTTGCAGTACGCCTATTCCATGCGCGACGCCGACAACGACCCGAGCGATTCGACGCTGACCATCACCATTACCGGCAGCAATGATATCCCCACGGTGGATGTCAGCTCCCCGGATGCCCAGGGCGGAATGGCCAAGGTTTATGAGAAGGGCCTGCCGGAGGGTTCCAGCGCAGGGGACGGCAGCACTGCCACCACCGGCAGCTTCACCGTCGCCGACTCCGATGGATTGGCCAACCTGAAGACCCTGAACGTCGGCAGCCTCAGCGTAGACCTCACCACCAGCAGCTTTGCCAGTCTGGTCGGGCAGAGCTTCACCACCGCCCACGGCACGGTGCAGATCACTGGCTACAGCAATGGCGTCTACAGCTTCAGCTACACGCTGACCGAAGCGACCACCGATGCAGCTGGTCCGGAGACGGACGGCTTCCTTATAAATGTGGACGATGGCCTGGCCAGTGCCTCGGCGAATGTCAGCATCGAAATCGTCGACGATCTGCCCGCCGCCAACCCCGACAGCCGTGGCCTGACCGAGAATGGCAGCCCGTCCAGCGTCGACGGCAATGTGCTGGACAACGACGTGGGCGGTGCGGATCAGCCGAAAGCCTTCACCAGCTGGAATGGTGTGGCCGGTGCCACGCCGGGGGATAACGGCAGCCTGTTGGTGAACACCCCCTATGGCCTGGTGACCCTCAACGCCGATGGCAGCTACAGCTTCGCGCTGGCCAATGGTTCGGCGGCGGTGGAGGGCCTGGACCAAGGCGAGCAGGTCACCCTGCAGTACGCCTATTCCATGCGGGACGCCGACAACGACCCGAGCAGTTCGACGCTGACCATCACGATCACCGGCAGCAACGATATCCCCACGGTCGATGTCAGCACGCCTAACGCTGGCGGAGACCTGGCCAAGGTCTATGAGAAGGGGCTGCCGGATGGCTCCAGCGCCGGGGATGGCAGCACGGTCACCACCGGCAGCTTCACCGTCGCCGACTCCGATGGGTTGGCCAACCTTAAGACCCTCAGCGTTGGCAGCCTGACGGTGGACCTCACTACCAGCAGCTTCACCAGCCTGGTGGGACAGAGCTTCAGCACCGCCCACGGCACAGTGCAGATCACCGGTTACAGCAATGGCGTCTACAGCTTCAGCTACACGCTGACCGAAGCGACCACCGATGCAGCTGGTCCGGAGACGGACGGCTTCCAGGTCAACGTGGGCGATGGCCTGGCCAGTGCCTCGGCGAATGTCAGCATCGAAATCGTCGACGATACCCCAAGCGCCAACCCCGACAGCCGTGGCGTGACCGAGAACGGCAGCCCGTCCAGCGTCAACGGCAATGTGCTGGACAACGACGTGGGCGGCGCGGATCAGCCGAAGTCCTTCACCAGTTGGAATGGTGTGGCCGGTGCCACGCCGGGGGATAACGGCAGCCTGTTGGTCAATACGCCCTACGGCGTCGTCACCCTGCACGCGGACGGTAGCTACAGCTTCGCGCTGGCCAATGGTTCGGCGGCGGTGGAGGGTCTCGACCAGGGCGAGCAGGTCACCCTGCAATACGCCTATTCCATGCGGGATGCCGACAACGATCCGAGCAATTCGACGCTGACCATCACCATCACCGGCAGCAACGACATCCCCACGGTCGATGTCAGCACGCCTAACGCTGGCGGCGACCTGGCCAAGGTCTACGAGAAAGGTCTGCCCGATGGCTCCAGCGCCGGGGATGGCAGCACTGTCACCACCGGCAGCTTCAGCGTGGGCGATTCCGACGGGCTGGCCAACCTGAAGACCCTGAACGTCGGCAGCCTCAGCGTTGACCTCACCACCAGCGGCTTTGCCAGCCTGGTCGGGCAGAGCTTCACCACGGACCACGGCACGGTGCAGATCACCGGCTACAGCAATGGCACTTACAACTTCAGCTACACACTCACGGAAGCGACCACCGATGCAGCTGGTCCGGAAACGGACGGCTTCCAGGTCAGCGTGGGTGATGGCCTAGCCAGTGCCTCGGCATCGGTCGCCATCGAAATCGTCGACGACCTGCCGAAGGCCAAGGCTGACAGTGCGTCGCTCAACGAGGGCGGCAGCGTCAACGGCAATGTGGTCAGTGGCGCCGGACTGGGTTCGGTGGCCGATGTGTTCGGTGCCGATGGACGTCCGTCGCCGACCACCGGTGTAGTGGGTGTGCGCGCAGGTGGTGACACCACGACCGCTGCTTCCGGCAGTGTCGGCGATCCCATCAATACCGGCCTGGGCACCCTGGTCCTGCATGCCGACGGCAGCTACACCTACACCAGCCACGCCAACTCGGTAGGCCAGGCGGGTGCAGTGGATACCTTCACCTACACCATCGTCGATGCCGACGGCGACCTCAGCACCACGACGCTGACCATCAACGTGTCCAACTACACGGTGACGGGGAGTGTGCAGGCCGGCTCGGATCAGGACGTGCGCGAAGCAGCCCTGAGCTTCGGCAGTGCACCGTCGAGCAACGACGAGTTCGCCAGCGGCACCCTGGTGGGCAGTGGCGGCAATGGCCCGTACAGCTTCAGCCTGGGTGTCGGGGCGGGTAATGGCCAATATGGCCAACTGGTGGTCAGTAGCACGGGCGCCTACGCCTACTTGCTGGTTTCCGCACCGAAAATCAATCCGGGCGATAACGGCAACAACCTGCAGTTCACCGAGACCTTCACCTTCACGGTGACCGACGCCAACGGCAACACAGGTACAGGCATCCTGACGGTCAGCATCATCGATGATGTGCCGGACATCAGCGTGAAGGGGCTGGGTGCGCTGGGCGTGCAGGTAGACGAGACCAACCTGAGCCTTGATGCCAGCACCAACTTCGCCGGCGCTTTCACGACAGTGTTCGGTGCCGACGGCGCGGCCGTCAGCAGCGCCACCACCTACAGCCTGAATGTGAAGTCTGCGGGGGTGGATAGCGGCCTGCGGGACACCGCGACCGGCAACAGCATCCGGCTCTCCAAGGTCGGTTCGGACATCGTCGGGCTGGTCAGCGGCGGGGGACAGGTCGCCTTCCGCCTGAGCGTCGCTGCCGATGGCACGGTGACCCTCGACCAGCAGCGGGCAATCATCCATTCGCCTGACACTGGCCCTGATCAGGTGGCAGGCCTGTCCAGCGCCGACCTGATCACCCTGACCGGTACCATCACCGATGGCGACGGCGACAAGGACAGCGCAACGCTCGACCTGGGCAGCGCGATCAGCTTCCGTGACGACGCACCGACGGTGACCAGCAATGCCGTGGTGCAACTGGACGACGACGCCCTTCCCGGCGGTATTGCCAATGGTTCCGGCGACGCCCCGGACTCGGCGAATACCACGGGCAGCGTCGGCTTTGACTTCGGTGTCGACGGTGCCGGTGATGTCCAGTGGCAGACCATGGGTGCACCCGATGGCTTCAGCTACGTGAAGTCCGGCACCACGTTGCTGATCAAGCAGGGCACCACCACCGTCATCGAGGTGACCCTGAACAGCTCCACCGGAGCCTACGGCGTGACCCAGCTCGCGCCGATCCAGCATGCGCTGGGCGGCCAGGAGAATGACCAGCTGTTCACCCTGACCTACAAGGTCACCGACAAGGACGGCGACTCCACCAACGGCACCCTGGACATCAAGGTCGATGACGATACGCCGAGCGGGAAGAACGACAGCGCCGATGTAGCCGAAGGCAGCGGCCAGGACTTCAACGTGGTGTTCGTGCTGGACTTCAGCGGCAGTATCGACGACACCGAGCTGAACACCATGCTGGATGCGGTGCGCAATGCCGGGCAAACGTTGTTCAACACCACCGATGGCGACGTGCGCATCCAACTGGTGGCGTTCTCCGGTACCGCCGCGTCCTACCCGGTGGTGACTGATGTCACCGCGTTCACCAACCTGGTCAACAGTCTGAATCCGGCGGAAGGCGGTGAGCGGCCGTTCTCCGGCAACACTGACTTCACTGCGGCCATCCAGCAGACCATGGCGGTCTTCACGCCCTTGTCGAGCTGGAGCAACCAGGTCTTCTTCATCAGTGATGGCAATCCGAACGAGCAGACCGGTCCGGGCGACACATCCCTGACCTCGGCCGTGGCGACCCAGTGGAACAACTTCGTCGATAACAACGGCATCAACGTCACGACCATCGGCGTAGGCAACGGCATCAATACTCCGCGACTGCAGGATGTGGACGTCGATGGCTCCGGCTCGCCCATCATGGTGACCGCCTTCGAGGATCTGGTCGAAACCCTGGCCAGCCAGATCGTTGGTGGCGTGGTATCCGGCAATGTCCTGCGGGGCAGCGACAACGCAGTGGGTGGCGGGGACGATGATGCCTTCGGTGCCGATGGTGCCGGCCGCATCCAGTCCATCCAGATCGGCACCACCACCTATACCTGGAATGGCGCCAGCACCATCGCCCTGAGTACGGGAGGCAGCCTTTCCGGCAGCCAGTTGAGTGCGATCACCACACCCGGCGGCGGCAAGTTGAGCTTCGATTTCACCACGGGCGCGTGGACTTATGTCGCGCCGAAGAATGTGGCCGCCGACACCAGCGAGAGCTTCACCTACAGCATCATCGACAAGGACGGCGACCCGTCGAGCGCCTCGCTGACGGTGCGGATCGAAGACACCTCGCCAGTGATCGGCCGGGTGGACGAGGATGAGCTGCCTGGCGGAATCACTGACGGTGACGCCCAGATCACTGTGGTGACCGGCAATCTCGGTGAGCTGCTGGTCGGTACGCCGGTTGGAGCGCAATTCGGTCTGGCCGCCACACCGCAGGCGATGCCCGTGCTGACGTCGGATGGCGTAACCATCACCTATTCACGCGTGGGCGACACCCTGGTGGCCAAGGCCGGCACCGATACGGTGTTCACCCTGCAGGTGGCCAGCAACGGCGTTTACACCTTTACCCTGCTGGGCGCGCTCGACCATCCCAATGGTGCAGGAGGTGACGACCAGATCCTCACCCTCAATCTGACGGGGGCGCTGCAGGCCAGCAATGCCAGCGGCAACCTGCCATTGGCGGGCGACCTGCTGATCCAGGTGGAAGACGACATCCCCGCCATCCTGCAGACCTCGAACCTGGTGTTCTCCAATGGCGACAGCGTTGCGGGCGCGTCGGGTGTATTCGTCTACAGCACAGGCGGCGACACCCGTGGCAGTGGACCCTTCTCGGCATCCGACTCGGACTTCACCGCCATCGGCCTGACCGGCACTGTAGGTGGCGTGGCGATTTCGTCGACTGCGGTGACCTGGGTGTCCGAGTCGGCCAGCAGCGCCACCTTCGACATCACCTTCAACTACGCGCCGAACGCGGCGAATCCCGGGACGCTGGAGCAGGCGAACGGCACCCTGACCTTCGACAAGGTCAACGGCACCTACAGTGTCGCGCTGGATGAGCCGATCCAGGGCTTCACCATCTTCAAGACCAGCACCTCAATTAGCATCTCGGGCTACGAGGTCAACAGCACGGTCCCGGATTCGACCCAGCCGATGGTTGCGGTGGTGGAGCTGAAAAACGACTTCTACGTGCAGTACACCAGCTATGCGGAGCCTGGCGGCGGTACGAATGAAAACAACCTGCGTGCCGGGACATCCAGCACCTCCACCTTCACCGATGGCGAACTCTTCAACCAGGCCACCTCGTGGGTCAGTGTGAGTAACGCGGCCAATGGTGTGGGCGGGGACACAATGGGCAAGGGTGAAGTCCTGGACCTCAATTTCTACACCAGCAATCCAAAAGGCAACCTGGGTGTGGAACCCAGTGCCCGTGCCGAAGGCATGTTCCTCAAGTTCGATGGGGTGAACGGAGAAGACCTGGTCGTGGTGCTGAAACTGGTCGGTGCCGGTGGCGCGAAGACCACCCGCGCGCTGGTGGTGAGCAGCACTGACATCATGACGGCCAACAGCGTGGCGCTGGCGGCCTATGGCATCACGCTGGACAACAACGATGGTGCCATCGTCATCGAGAAGAACGACTTCAACGCCCCGGGCGAGAACTGGCAGATCTACGGGGCGCAGATTCTCACCAGTGTCGAAGGCATCGCTTCCTCCTCCGCCATCAACTTCAACTCCACCATTGGCAGCGGTGGAGCTTCGGATGTAAGCGACCGGGTGTCGTTCACCTCATCGGCCACCGACAACGATGTGCTCAAGGTTTCCGATGTGGGCTTCATCACGGGAGAGACCAGTACGCTGGACACCAGCCTGAGCTTCCAGGTGGGTATTCGCGATGCCGATGGCGACACCGCACCTTCCCAGGTACTGCAGGTGAATCTCGAATCCAGCACCACCTTCGTCGGCACCGCCAGCGGTGACGTGATCCAGGGTACGAGCGGCAATGACCACTTGACCGGACTGGCGGGGAACGACGTGCTGGTGGGAGGGGCTGGCAATGACATCCTCGATGGTGGCCTGGGTAGCGACACGGCGTCGTACTTCAATGCGGCTTCGAGTGTCGCGGTGAACCTGGCGCTGGTTGGCCAGCAGAACACCGGCGGCGGCGGGCTGGACACGCTGATCGATGTCGAAAACCTGCTCGGCTCGCACTTCAATGACGTGCTGGCCGGGAACAGCGGCAACAACGTGCTGGCGGGGAACGGCGGCAATGACCAGCTGACCGGCGATGGCGGGGCGGACACGTTCAAGTGGCTGCCGGGCGAAAGCGGCATCACCACCATCACCGATTTCACCCCGGGGGTGGACAAGCTGGACCTGTCGCAACTGCTGACCGGTGAGCACAGCAATGTGGGCAGCCTGGACGATTACCTGACCATGGCCTTCGGCGCCAACACCACCATCACGGTGGACAGCAATGCCGCCGCCACAGGTGGAACCGGTCAGACCGTCGTGCTGCAAGGCGTGAACCTGATGGCGGCGTACGGGGCACCGGACACCGCGTCGGTGATCACGCACATGCTCGATGATGGCTCGCTGAAAGTGGACGCCTGATTGCAAGCGAGGGCCCGCCTGCGGGCGGGCCCGAATCTGGAGTGGAGCGGGGGAGGGACCTATGGTTTTCGTTCAGCGCGATGAGAAGGGCAGGGTGTTGAGGGTGGAGCACGAGCCCTTCGACAACATGACCCAGAGCATGCCGGCCAACGGATCCGGAAGTGCAGAGCTGGTTCGCCAGCCGCAGCCTGCATGATCACCTGCTGTCCTTGCAGCACTCCGATCTGGAACTGGTACGGGTGGTCGAAGACCTGGTGCAGGTGCTGGTGAGCCGCGGCGTGATGAACTACACCGACCTGCCCGAAGCGGCGCGTCGCAAGCTCCAGCAGCGCGCATACGCGCGTTCTCAGGTGGTGGATCTGGGCGGATTGGTGCCGGACGATTCGCAATTGCCGTATTGAACGATCACCGCCGGACCCGTAGGAGCGAGCTTGCTCGCGAACGGGCCGAGCGCCATCTTTCGCGAGCAGAGCTCGCTCCTACAGAGGCACCGAGTTCAGCCTGTTGCTGCAGTGATCAGCCGACGCATGGCGCTTATTTGTAGGAGCGAGTGAAGTGGTCAAGTAAAACTGGACACCGGTTTAGGTTTATCCAGCCAGCGCTTCGCGCTGTACCGGTGTCTGGTAGTTGTTGTAGCTGTG
>NZ_BDMA01000030.1:0-519 GCF_002003485.1 Metapseudomonas resinovorans | reverse complement strand
CATCGAGACCCAGGGCAGCGACCAGGGCGAGTGGGAACGCGACTTCCGCCTCGACTACGTGCTGCAGGGCGGCCCGCTGAAAGGCCTCGGCCTGTCCTGGCGCAACGCTGCCCTGCGCAGCGATGCCGCCCGCGACCAGGACGAGAACCGCCTGATCCTGAGCTACACCCTGACGCTGTTGTAAGGGACTGGCAGGCCTGCGGCCTGCTTCGCGAATGAATTCGCCCCCACAGGGAAGTGCCAAGGCCGAACGCCCGCACGGACAGCCCCCTCTCCCTCTGGGAGAGGGTTGGGGTGAGGGAAGCAGGAGTGGGCTCGGAGTCTGAGGTGTTGGGCTTCGCTGCGCTCTGCGCCAACCTACGGGGCCGCTGCGCGACCCTTGGCGAATGAATTCGCCCCTACAAGTGCCGGGCCTGAACGCCGGCACGGTGAAGTGGTCAAGTAAAACTGGACACCGGTTTAGGTTTATCCAGCCAGCGCTTCGCGCTGTACCGGTGTCTGGTAGTTGTTGTAGCTGTG
>NZ_BDMA01000029.1:0-10350 GCF_002003485.1 Metapseudomonas resinovorans | reverse complement strand
CAGCTTAACGCCCTATCGGGGTGTCCAGAATCATTAGGCCACTTCAGGCCAGCCCCCTCTCCCTCTGGGAGAGGGTTGGGGTGAGGGCGGGTGAGGGATGCAGGGAGTTCGAAGGGAGACCTTCGGCCTCCTTGGCGAATGAATTCGCCCCTACAGGCCTGTGCCAGAGCCAACCTACTGCGCCACCTTCCTCCCCGCCATGTGCTTCAAGTACCCAATCAACTGCCCCAGCTCTTCATCCGTAATCGCTTCCTTCGAGAACCCCGGCATCTTGCCCTGAGGCCAGCGACGCAGGCTCTGCGGATCGCGGATGTAATGAGGGAGGAAATCGCCAGCGAAGTATTCGGTGGGGTTGTGGGGAATGTTCAGGTCCGGCCCGAACTGGGCATCGCCTGCGCCATTGAGACGATGGCACGCCAGGCAGTTCTTCTGGAACTGGGCGAAACCGGCCTGCACCTCGGCGCTGGCGTCATCGGCCGGGAGCAGGGCCGGGAAGCGCTCGGCCACGGAAGGCAGATAGCGGATGCGCGCCACCTGGAAGGGCCATTGCTCAGGGCCGATGCGGGCAACCTTGGGGTTGGTCCAGACCAGATAGAAGGGCCCGGCGCTGGGTTTGCCGGCAGCCAGTGGCGGCCACGGCTTGGCCGGATCTTCGATGGCCAGCCAGGCGCGGGCGCCTTTGTCGTTCAAGAGCGGGGCTGCGGCCAGTTCGGCGGCGAAGCCGTCCAGCGCCACGGCCTGCAGGTGCTCGTCAGGTTTTATGCCTTCCAACAAGGCCGCCACCGGCACGGCGCGATAGCGCATGGTCGTCTTGTAGGAGACGTCGTCTGCAATGGTCACCTCCTGCGCCTGGGGATGGGCGAGCAGGGCGGCGGTGTCCCAGGTGCGGTTGCCGCCGGGCAGGTCCAGGGTCAGCTCGGCGGCGTGGAGCGGGGTGAGGCAGAAGAGCAGGGCGAGAAGCGCATGGCGCATCGATCAGTCCTTGTGCAGGGCGGTTTTCAGGTCCAGGTAGCCGCCACCATTGATCACCCGGCTGTAGCCCAGGTCCTTCAGGCTGTCCTGGGCGATGCCGGATCGGCGGCCGCTGCGGCAGTAGAGCACTATGGGTGTGTCCTTGTCCGGGGCGACCTGGGCAATTTTCTGGGCGATTTCCTCATAGCCAATATTGTGCGCGCCGGGGATGGCGCCTCCGGCCACTTCCTCCGGGGTTCGCACATCGATCAACACGGCATTGGGCTGGTGCATGGCTTCGACGGCGGCGGCCTGGTCGGTATCACCGGCGGCGGCCGGCAGGCTCAGGGCCAAGGCGAGAACAGCAAGCAGGGTACGCATGATGGCGGCTCCTGGATAAGGCATGTCCAGCGAACCTAGCACAATTGATCGGAGGTGGCGCAGGCCAACGGGATCGCGGTTTTTCGTCATGACCAGAGCCTGGTTCGACGTCCAAACAGTCAAGGCGTGGCTACCCGCGCTGCGTTGACCGCAGGGGCGGCTACGCAGCACAGGACGACCAGTTGAGGGTGAATATTGACGATCAGCTGACCAGCCGGGTCAGGTTGGGAAGGATGAGAATGACGGTGGTGGCAAAGACGATAAGGCTCGCTTGCCGCATTTTCGGCTGTTTGAACATGGCCAACTGCCTTTTTTGTTGTTGGAGGTGCGTCGGTCTGGGCTCCCTACGGCCGGCCCTGAACCTCACCTTCCTCCGTGGCTTTTGGACGAGTCACCACTCCGGCAAAACCCGGCAGCGGCTGCTTGCATTTCAAACTCTAGGGCCGGCATCACATTCCGCTTATACCGGTTGGTAACTACCGCGCTGCTGCTAGTAATGCGCGGCTATTGAGGGTGGCTGATCGCTATCGACCAGCCCCGAAGCCAGACACATCCCTTTCACCTTCGCCAGCAAGTGGCCATCAGCCGACCGTTCGTCTGAGCGCAGCGGTCAATAGGGCTGAGCTTTTCCGTCATTGAGCCCATGGCCTATAGCGATAAGGTAGCCATAGCCTGCCGGAGCACCGGTGGTCGACAGACAAGAACAACGGGCACCCGATGTGCCGCCTAGCTGCCTCAAGAGGACGCCATGACCGAAGCATTCATTTACGACGCGGTGCGTACGCCCCGCGGCAAGGGCAAGAAGGACGGCGCTCTGCACAGCGTCAAGCCGGTCAACCTGATCGCCGGGCTGCTCCGCGCCCTGGCCGAGCGCAATGACCTGGATACCAGCCAGGTCGATGACATCGTTCTCGGCTGCGTGACCCCAGTGGGCGACCAGGGCGCCGACATCGCCAAGACCGCAGCGCTGGTGGCCGACTGGGACGAGACCGTGTCCGGCCAGCAGATCAACCGTTTCTGCGCCTCCGGCCTGGAAGCGGTGAACCTGGCGGCGATGAAGGTGCGCTCCGGCTTCGAGGATCTGGTGGTGGCCGGCGGCGTGGAATCCATGTCGCGCGTGCCCATGGGCTCCGACGGCGGTGCCTGGGCGATGGACCCGGAAACCAACCTGCATACCAGCTTCGTACCCCAGGGCATCGGTGCCGACCTGATCGCCACGCTCGAAGGCTTCAGCCGCAACGATGTCGACGCCTTCGCCCTGCGCTCCCAGCAGAAGGCCGCGCGTGCGCGTACCGAAGGCGCCTTCAAGAAATCCCTGGTGCCGGTCACCGACCAGAACGGCATCGTCCTGCTCGACCATGACGAGTTCATCCGTGGCGACTCCACCCTGGAAGGCCTGGGCGCACTCAAGCCGAGCTTCGAGATGATGGGGCAGATGGGCTTCGATGCGACCGCCCTGCGCAAGTACAGCCAAGTCGAGCGCATCGACCACGTGCATACGCCGGGCAACAGCTCCGGCATCGTCGACGGCGCCGCCGCCATGCTCATCGGCTCCGCCGCCAAGGGCAAGGAACTGGGCCTGAAGCCCCGCGCACGCATCGTCGCCACCGCCGTCACCAGCACCGACCCGACCATCATGCTCACCGGCCCCGCGCCGGCCACACGCAAGGCCCTGGCCAAGGCTGGCCTGAGCGTGGCTGACATCGACCTGTTCGAGGTTAACGAAGCCTTCGCCTCGGTGGTGATGAAGTTCATGAAGGACATGGGCGTGCCGGAAGAGAAGGTCAACGTCAACGGCGGCTCCATCGCCATGGGCCATCCGCTGGGCGCCACGGGCTGCGCCATCCTCGGCACGCTGCTGGACGAGCTGGAAGCGCGCAACTTGCGCTATGGCCTCGCCACCCTGTGCGTGGGCGGCGGCATGGGCATCGCGACCATTATCGAGAAGGTTTGAGGCGGAGAAGAAAAATGACTGACGCCATCCGTTACGAAAAAGGCCAGGACAATATCGTCGTCCTGACCATGGACATGCCCGGCCAGAGCGCCAACACCATGAACGCGGTGTACCGCGAGGCCATGGCCAGCACCGTCGAGCGCCTCGAAGTCGAGAAGGACGGCATTGCCGGGGTGATCATCACCTCTGCCAAGAAGACCTTCTTCGCCGGTGGTGACCTCAATGAACTGATCAAGGTCACCAAGGCCGACGCCAATGCCTTCTACCAGATGGTACTGGGCCTCAAGAGCCAGCTGCGCCGTCTGGAAACCCTCGGCAAGCCGGTGGTGGCTGCCATCAACGGTGCGGCGCTGGGCGGCGGCTGGGAAATCTGCCTGGCCTGCCACCACCGCATCGCCCTCAACGACAACAGCGTGCAGCTCGGCCTGCCGGAAGTGACCCTCGGCCTGCTGCCGGGCGGTGGCGGCGTGGTGCGCATGGTGCGCCTGCTGGGTATCGAGAAGGCACTGCCGTACCTCGCCGAAGGGCGCAAGGTGCGCCCGGAACAGGCCCTCAAGGCCGGCCTGATCCACGACGTTGCGCAGACCCCGGACGAGATGCTGGCCAAGGCCCGCGCCTGGATCGTCGCCAATCCCAAGGCTGCGCAACCCTGGGATACCGCCGGCTACAAGATTCCCGGCGGCACACCGTCCAGCCCGAATGTGGCGCAGATGCTGGCCATCGCCCCTTCCGTGCTGCGTGACAAGACCAAGGGCTGCTTCCCGGCGCCGGAGAAAATCATGTGCGCCGCCGTCGAAGGCGCACAGGTCGACTTCGACACCGCCCAGCTGATCGAGGCTCGTTACTTCACCGAGCTGACCACCGGCCAGGTGGCGAAAAACATGATCGGCACCTTCTGGTTCCAGTTGAACGAGATCAACGCCGGCAGCTCGCGGCCCAAAGGCCCGGCTCCTTACGTGACGAAGAAAGTGGGCGTGCTCGGTGCCGGCATGATGGGCGCGGGCATTGCGTACGTTTCCGCTATCGCCGGTATCGACGTGGTGCTGAAGGACGTATCGCTGGAGGCTGCGGAAAAGGGCAAGGCCTATTCCCAGAGCCTGCTGGACCAACTCGTCAGCCGCGGCCATATGGCGGCCGAGAAGCGTGATGCCATCCTCGCCCGGATCAAAGCCACCGCCAGCGATGCCGATTTCGAGGGTTGCGACCTGATCATCGAGGCCGTCTTCGAGAACCGCGAGCTGAAGGCCAAGGTCAGCGCTGCTGCTGAGGCCGCCGCGCTGCCGGATGCGGTGATCGCCTCCAATACCTCGACCCTGCCCATCACCGGCCTGGCCCAGGCGGTGTCCAAGCCCGAGAAGTTCATCGGTTTGCACTTCTTCAGCCCGGTGGATCGCATGCCGCTGGTGGAGATCATCCGTGGCGAGAAGACCTCGGATGAAACCCTGGCCCGTGGCTTCGACTACGTCCTGCAGATCAGGAAGACGCCCATCGTGGTCAACGATGCCCGCGGCTTCTTCACTTCGCGCGTGTTCGGCACCTTCACCAATGAAGGGATCGCCATGCTCGGCGAGGGCGTTTCCGCCGCGATGATCGAGAACGAGACGCGCAAGACCGGCATGCCGGTCGGTCCCCTGGCGATCTCCGATGAAGTCTCCATGGGCCTGATGACCCACATCCGCAACCAGACCGCTGAAGACCTCAAGGCCGAGGGCAAGGCGCTGCCGCAGCATCCGGCCTTCGCTGTGATCGACCTGATGGTCAACGAGTACAAGCGTCCTGGCAAAGCCGCAGGTGGCGGTTTCTACGATTACCCGGCCGGGGGCAGGAAACAGCTCTGGCCGGAGCTGAAGGCGCGCTTCGAGAAGGCCGACAAGCAGATCCCGCAGGAGGATGTGCGCGACCGCATCCTGTTCATCCAGGCCATCGAGACCGTGCGCTGCGTGGAGGAAGGCGTACTGCTGTCGACGGCGGATGCCAACATCGGCTCCATCTTCGGCATCGGCTTCGCTCCCTGGACCGGCGGCGTGCTGCAGTTCATCAACCAGTACGGCCTGCGCGACTTCGTCGCCCGCGCCCGCTACCTGGCCGAACAGTACGGCGAGCGCTTCGAGCCGCCGGCACTGTTGCTGGACAAGGCGGACCGGGGCGAACACTTCTAGGTTTCAGCTCCGCATAAAAAAACCGGCTCGCTACGAGCCGGTTTTTTTGTGTCCGCGGTGTGGGGTTACACCTTGGCGAAGCGGCTTTCCAGATAACGGATGATGTCGTTGGATTCGTACATCCAGCGGCTCTCGCCGTTCTCTTCGATGCGCAGGCAAGGCACCTTGACCTTGCCGCCACCGGCCAGCAGGGCAGCGCGGTGGGTTTCGTCGTTCTTTGCGTCACGCAGGGCAACCGGCACGTTCAGCCGATGCATGGCGCGGCGGGTTTTCACGCAGAAGGGGCAGGCGTTGAATTGATACAGCGCGAGGCTGGAGGCCTCTTCCGCGACCCGGGATTGCGCTTCCGGACTGCGGCGCTGCTTGCGCGGACGGGTGATGAGGTCGAGGAAGATGATCAGCTGGCCCAGGCCGACTCGTAATGCCTTGATGAACACGGTGGCAAACCCTTGAGTGAAAAATCGGGGCGGCAGTCTAACTGAACTGGCCGGGTTCAGCCGACATTCACGCCAGAAGGCTGCTGTAGCACTTCAGCGAGTTCACGTCGAAGGCGGCCGGCAACTGCCATTCGCGCTCGCTCGGCGGGTTGCCGGACTGCACACCCAGGGCGCGTTCGTTGGCAATGGCGCGGGCGATGTTGTGGTTGGCCTCGATGTTCTTGGCGACTGCACCCACCGAGCCGTGAGCGCAGCCGATCAGCGAAAAGCCATTGGTCATGAACGCCAGGGCGGCAAGGAAATAGAGGCGGTTCTTGTGCTGCTTCATCGTCGTCGGCCTGTTCGGGTGTCAGCCTTGGGTCTTGCCGCTGGGCTTCTTCTGGCTCGCCAGCAGCACGGGAATGCTCTGGCTGAGTTGCTGGTAGAAGCTCATCGAGCCGTCCGTGGGGCTCACCCCGATGCGGCCGCGCTCGTAACCGAAGCTGACAGCGAGAACCACCATCACCACGATGAAATACAGGCCGAGGCTGGCGAGGGCGCCGTTGCGTGCGTATTTGACGGTGAGGTTGCTCATGGCTGGACTCCGCGACCGGGGACTGGGTGGTGCGTAGCGTCGCGAAAATCCTTTCGATGAAAAAACGACCTTCAAGCATGGTAAGTATCGACGGGAGCAATAGTTCCCGAGAGAGGCGTCAATTTTACTTGACGAGACGTCGAGCGCCGCGAACTAGAGCGGCGTGGCCCGGAAGAATCGGCAGGGATTGCGGGGCACCTGTGGCTGGCTATCGCGCCGTTAGGCTGTAGCTATGGGCGGACGGATCAAACGGTATTTCAATCACACCGTCACTGTGTTAAATAAAACGCACATTTCCCCCACATAGAGCCTCTCTGCATTTCAGGAACCATGAGCTAATGCCACTTCGCATCTGCATTCTCGAAACTGACATCCTCCGCCCCGAACTGATCGACCAATACAAAGGCTACGGCCTGATGTTCGAGCAGTTGTTCGCCAAACAACCGATTCCCGCGGAGTTCAGTGTCTACAACGTGGTGCAGGGGCATTACCCGCCTGACGATGCGACGTTCGACGCGTACCTGGTAACCGGCAGCAAGGCTGATTCCTTCGGGGCCGATCCGTGGATCGTGAAGCTCAAGGAATTCCTGCTGGCTCGCTACGAGGCCGGTGACAAGCTGCTGGGTGTCTGCTTCGGCCATCAACTGCTGGCCTTGTTGCTGGGCGGCCGTACCGAGCGCGCGACCCAGGGCTGGGGTGTTGGCACCCACAGCTACCAGTTGAAGCAGAAGCCGGAATGGATGACCCCGCTGCTGGACGATCTGACACTGCTGATCAGCCATCAGGACCAGGTCACCCAACTGCCTGAGAACGCCACGCTGCTGGCTTCCAGTGATTTCTGCCCGAACGCCGCTTACTCCGTGGGCGATCAGGTGCTGTGCTTCCAGGGGCACCCCGAGTTCGTTGCTGACTACTCCCGTGCCATCCTGGACCTGCGCAAGGACTTCCTTGGCGATGAGGTCTACAACCAGGGTGTGAGCGGTCTGGATCGTGATCACCAGGGCGCCGCTGTTGCCGAGTGGATGATGCGATTCATCGCTCGCGACCGCGCAGCCTGACGGTCGCACCGTAACAATAAAAGCCCGCCAATGGCGGGCTTTTTCATGGGCTGGATTCGGCGTTGCACGGGTCGGGTTTCACAGCCATCCGTAGTATTTGAAGCTGGCGTAAAGCGCGGTACATCCCGTGGCCACCACGCCCAGCACACCGAAGTAACCGTAATGCCAGGTCAGCTCCGGCATGTACTGGAAATTCATCCCGTAGATGCCGGCAATCGCCGTTGGGAACGCGAGAATGGCCGCCCAGGCAGCGAATTTGCGCTGCACCACGCTCTGCCTTGAGGACTCCAGCAGCAGGCCGATCTCGATGGCGTGGTCGGCCATTTCACGCAGGCCGGTGAGGTCTTCCAGCAGGCGTTTGACGTGAATGGCGATGTCGCGGAAGTAGGGCCGCATGTGCTTGTCGATGAAGGGGAAGTCCAGGCGCTGCAGCTCTTCGCAGATCTCCCCCATGGGGCCGATGTAGCGGCGCAGGCGCAGCAAGTCGCGGCGCAGGCAATGGATGCGTTCGACGTCGGCGTGGCCCAGCGGGCGTTCCAGCACGGCCTGCTCGATCTCTTCCAGCTCCGAGTGGAAGCTGTCCATCAGCGGCCGGTAGTTCTCCATCACGAAGCTGAGCAGGGCGTAGAGCACGAAGTCCTCGCCGTGCTCGAGCAGCAGCGGGCGCGCCTCGCAGCGCTGGCGAACGCGGGAGTAGGGGGCGGACTCGCCGTAGCGGGCGCTGATGATGTAGCCGTTGCCGGCGAACAGCTGCGTTTCGATGAACTGCAACTCGCCTTCCACTTCGATGGGCGAATACACCACCAGGAACAGGGCGTCGCCGAAGGTTTCCAACTTGGGCCGGGTGTGGCGGGTGAGTGCGTCCTCCAGCGCCAGTTCATGCAGGTCGAACTGCCGTTGCAGGTTGCTCAGTTCCTCGGCACCGGGGTCATGCAGGCCGATCCAGACGAAATGCCCCGGCTTGCTGGCCCATTGCAGGCCTTCATCGAGGGTTATGTCGGTGACTTTCCGGCCTTTGGCATATACAGCGGCGGCAACGACTCGACCCATGGTTCAGCTGTTCCTTAATCCGTTTATGTGTGGCGGAGATTATCGCGCCTGATCTTCTGAGTCTTGCCGAAGGCCGAGGTTCTGCAATGGCGTGGCTAGAGCGTTTGCTCTAGATTGTTCACGCGCCTCTCGATCAGAACAAGGAGAACAAAGTGACCGAGGCTTTCCGCTTTTCCGCAGGGCGATTCGAGTGCCCCTATCGCGTCTATCGATCCTCCGTCCCCGGCCCCGTGCTGATCCTGCTGCCGGCCATGGGCGTTGCCGCGCGCAAGTACGAAAACTTTGCCCTGGGCTTGGTCGCTGCCGGTAACCAGGTGCTGGTGGTTGATTGGCCGGGTCAGGGGGAAAGCGGCCCGCGCCCGAACCGGCGGCTCGACTATGGCTACCGCGATCTGATCGATGAATTCGTGCCGAGCCTGCTGGCCACCGCCAGGGCGCATTTTTCAGAGGGTCGACTGGTGCTTCTGGGCCACAGCCTGGGCGGACACATCGCCACGTTGTTCGCCGCAGCGAATCCGCATTCCGATGTGGCTGTGGTGGGCGTGGCCTGCGGGAATATCCACTTCCGTAACTGGGAAGGCCGGCAGCGCTTGCTCACCCCGTCGGTGGCGCTGTGCTTCAACCTGCTGACAGCCCTGTTCGGCTACCTGCCTGGCAAGACCATCGGCTTTGGTGGCCACGAAGCACGCAGCCTGATGCGCGATTGGGGGCGGGTAGCGTGGACGGGCAGCTTCGATCACCTCGGCCTGGATCTGGTCCATCCACACAGCAACCCGACACCGTCTCTGTTCATTGGCATTCATGGCGATCCCTTTGCGCCGGAAGCCTCGACCCGAGGATTGGCGGCATTGATCCAGGAACAGCCCGAGGTCCGCATGCTGCATTCTCCAAGGCCGGCCTCGGAAAATCCCCATAGCGCCTGGCTGCGTTCGCCGGCGAAGGTCGTCGAGGAAGTTATCGGTGGTCTGGCGCAGTTTTCCGGGCATTTCGCCGCCGGTCAGCTTGCCTGAAATATCCTGTTACGTTCGCTGGGGTTCACGGCTAGTGTTCAGAACATAGTCGAGGACAACAAGCGGAGGCGGGTCATGGTGCTGAAGAAGTGCGTATTGGCGGTGGCGATCTGCTCGGTACTGAGCCTGTCGTTTGCCTTTGTTCCGGACGATCTTTCCAGCTCATCGGTTGCCTATGCCAAGGATGGGGGAGGCGGCGGTGGTGGGGGAGGTGGTGGAGGTGGAGGTGGCGGCAGCGGCGGAGGCGGTGGTGGAGGTAGCGGTGGCGGTGGTGGCCATGGCGGTAGTGGCAGCGGCGGTGGCGGCCATGGCGGTGGAAGTGGTAGCGGTGGCGGAGGCCATGGCGGCAGTGGTAGTGGTCACGGCGGCAGCGGCCATAGCGGTGACGGCGGCGGTCATTCCGGCAATAGCGGCCAGGGTAGTTCCCACAGCGACCGTGGCGCTGACGACGGTGCCGGTCACGACGATGGCGGCCCCCATGGCATTGGCCACGGCGCAGACGACGGAGCGGACCATGATGTCGGCGAAGCTCACGGCGTGGGTCACGGCGCGGATGATGGCGCCGACCATGACGTCGGGGACGATCACGGCCAACATGCCGGTGGCGAACCGGGCGACGACAACGGCGGCTCCCTCTGACGATGCAATAAAAAAGCCCCGCGAATGCGGGGCTTTTTCGTGAACGGTGTCCCGTCCTGAATAAGGTTTACACCTTTGCCCTTATTTTCAGGAGAGCTCCATGGCAGAAGGTGTACGACGTAGCCAGCGCGATTACA
>NZ_BDMA01000028.1:0-96049 GCF_002003485.1 Metapseudomonas resinovorans | reverse complement strand
CGCCCTTAATGCTGGAGTTCGGAAGGTGACTTGGCTGGACGCTTACTGATAGTGGTCTTGGGCGCAGAAGCCAGAATGAATCCTGGCTTCCGGCAGTACTGGCTAAGCGAGTTGTCGTGTTTCAACTTCACGAACTTTATGATGACCTGTTTAGCATCTCAGAGCAGTGGCAGTGTGTAGCTGAGGATCAGGCGGTTCTCGTCGATGTCACTGCCGAAGTTGGTGGAGCGCACGGTCGCATTGCGCCATTTCACGCCGAAGTTCTTCAGCGCGCCTTCCTGGAAGATGTAGGCGATGTCCATGTTGCGTTCCCACTCCTTGCCGTCTTCGCGGCCCACGCCCAGGTCGATATTGTCGCCGGAGAGGTAGCGGGTCATGAAGGTCAGTCCGGGGATACCGATGCTGGCGAAGTTGTAGTCGTAGCGGGCCTGCCAGGACTTCTCGTCCTTGTTGGCGAAGTCGCCGATCTGCACGTAGTTCACCAGGAAGGGGTCGGTGCCGTTGATGTAGGCGAAGCCGGTATCGCCACTCATGCTCTGGTAGCCGAGGCCGAAGGCGTGGCCGCCGAGGGTGTAGGTGAACATGGCGCCAAAGGCCTTGTTGTCGACGTTACTGGTGCCTTCATCGGTGGAGCGGGCGAAGCGGAGGTCGCTCTTCAGCGATTGCTTGTCGCCCAGCGGCAGTACATGCAGGACGGTGAAGTAGTGCTGCTTGTAGAACTCGTCGAGTTCGCCGTAGTGGTAGCCCGTGGAGAGGCTATCGGTCCACTTGTAGGTGGCGCCGCCAAAATTGAATTCGTCGCTGGTGGTGCCGGTGCGGAAGGTGATGGCGCGGGCGGCGCCGCTGGCAATGGTCATGTCCTCGTAGTCGGAGGAATCACGCTGGTTGACCTGCTTGAGCTGGCCGCCATCGAAGGTGAGGCCGTCGAGCTCCAGGGAGTTCAGATGGCCGCCCTTGAAGGTCTGTGGCAGCAGGCGCGAATCGTTGTACTGGACCACCGGCAACTTTGGCAGCAGGGTGCCGACCTTGAGCACGCTCTTGGAGGCGCGCAACTTGGCAGTCAGACCGAGTTCGCCGTAATCGTCCTGGGCGCGACCGGTTTCGCGGTCGCGCTTGAGCAGGCCGGTATTGCTGCGATCGGGGCTGGAGTCGAGCTTGACGCCGAGCAGGCCGAGGGCATCGACGCCAACCCCAACGGTGCCTTCGGTGTAGCCGGATTCATAGCGCAGGAGAAAGCCCTGGGCCCATTCTTCGGCCTTGGACTGGGGAGCGTTGTCCTGACGGAAGTCGCGGTTGAAGTAGAAGTTGCGTGCTTCGAAGCTCGCTTTACTATCGTCAAAAAACTCCGCCGATGCCTGGTGGCTGATGCCTAAACTGAGAGTGCTAGTGCCTATCGCTACAGCGAATGTTGTTTTTTTCATTGTAGATCTCCTAGTTTGACGAGGGTGTCGGTGCGGCGGATTGCATCGGTTTTATATGCTCCGAATCATAGGTCCAGCTTTGCAGGATGTGTTTCATGGCTAGCGGCAGAGCTGTGCTGCCTGCTCTTACCATTAGTTGTGCGCAGGCGCTCCG
The DNA here is from genome assembly GCF_002003485.1 of Metapseudomonas resinovorans. GTDB lineage: Bacteria > Pseudomonadota > Gammaproteobacteria > Pseudomonadales > Pseudomonadaceae > Metapseudomonas > Metapseudomonas resinovorans_D. The sequence continues at coordinate 94,474 of NZ_BDMA01000028.1, read as the reverse complement.
ATACGGAGCGCCTGGAAAAATATAGTGAATCTGCCGGTAAATTGCTGCCTTTGACTAGTCTACGGACGAGACCTGATTGACGATGGGGGAAATTTTTGGAGCTTAGTCACAAATAGCCGGCATAGTGAGATGTGACTGGTGCGCTTCATGAAGCGAGTCGAAATTCAGTTCGTTGCGGCAAAAGCCCTTCGGCTGCGAGCAAAAAACGCGCTGGGCCTGACCATTGTGCTGATGAGGTTCGTGATAAGTCGGGATGCAACACGATCCACTGAGATGGGGCTTTGGCTTACGTCGCTGGGCGATGAGAGTGGATAAAGTCGAGATGCTTAGTCAAGGTATGTCAGTTATTTTCCGAATAAGCAGATGATCTGCAGTTGCTGGATCTCGGGTTACGTTCTCGAGAATCAGGAGAGTCTTTTTCTAAGGTGGTTGAAAAAAGGAAACCCGGTGTTAACCGGGTTTCCTTTTTTAGCGACTTGTTCTCGATTGATTTACAGAATATCCAGCGGATACTCAGTGATCAGGCGGATTTCATCCAAAGCACTGCTGCCACCGGAGTAAGTGCCGCCCATATCGTTGTTGCTACGCCAGGTTGCGTGACGTAGACGGAAAGACAGATCCTTCGCAGCGCCTTCCTGGACTACATACTTCGCCTCCAGGTCACGCTCCCATTCTTCGCCATCTGCACCGTAGAACTGGTTGTATGCACCGTTCACATCCGCGCCTGTGCCGTCAACATCTTTGCCGACGAGATAGCGGGCCATGAAGCTCAGGCCGGGAACGCCGAAGGTGGTCATGTCCAGATCATAGCGAACCTGCCAGGACTTCTCATTCGGTGCGTTGAAGTCGGAATACTGTACAGAGTTGGCTAGGAAGATGGAGTCACCGAAGTTGGCGCCGTCCATCGAGATATAGTCCATCGGGGTGTCGCCATCGACCCGCTGATGGGAAAGAGTGAGCTTGTGCGCCCCCAAGGTATAGGCAGCAGCCAGCGACCAGGTGGTGTTGTCGATTTTGCCAAGCATCTCATCACCAGTCTCGCTGGTGTCGTAGAGGTTGAAGTCGAAATTCAGCGCCTGATTCTCGGACAGGGGGATATTGTAGTTCAGGTTGGCATAGTACTGGTTCCAAGTATCCTTGAGCTTGGCGCCATACACGGATGCACTGAGGTTGTCGCTAATAGCATAGGAGCCACCCAGATAGTTCACTTCCTGGATGTCGAAGGCGCCAGCGTAGCCCAGGCTGATTATCCCGTGACGGTTGGTCGAAGCACTTCCGTCGCGGATGGAGGTGAAGTGGCCGGCATCGATGTTCAGGCCTTCGATCTCGCTGCTCAGCAGTTGGAAGCCTTCGGCGGAGCCCGGGAACAGGCGTGCGGTACCGGTGGCGAATACCGGAGCAGTCGGGAACAGGTTGCCGTATTTCAACTGGGTATTGGAGATCTGCGCTTTGACGGCGCCGCCAGCATAGGAGTAATCGTCTTGGGCGCGCCCATCGGAACCGACTGGTAGCAGACCGGTACCTGCGGTCCCGCGACCGCTGTCGAGTTTCAGGCCCAGCATGGCGTGAGCATCGACACCAAAGCCCACGCTGCCTTGGGTAAAGCCGGATTCGTACATCGCGCTGATGCCGTGGGCCCATTCCTGACGATAGTTCTGATCAGTAGCGTTGCCACCGTTGTTGACGCCGTTATTTCGGAAGTCACGATGGAGGAAGTAGTTCTTGTTCAGCAGGGTCAGGTTGCTATCGTCGATAAACCCTTTGGATTCGTCCTGGGCGCTGGCGAACGCCAGTTGGGTAGTTCCGGCGGTCACGGCCAGAGCCAGTGCGCTCCACTTCATCACTTGCATTGTGATTGCTCCTTTGGTTTTGAAGATTCTCGCCGCTTTCTTTATTGATTGAAGGCGGTTCTTTCTTTTTGTGTCGGCGCTAACTTATAGCACGGCGACAATATTGGCGATAGTTGAAACCGGGTCCTTACGATTTCTTCACAGTGCTGTCGCAAATCGAAAAGACCTGTGTCGCATATCTATAGGTTCGTTCTTGCATCCCTTCATCCCCTATGTATCCGGGGCACTTTGCGAGCGGGCGCCCGTGGCGTATTTCCCGGCCTCGCGTGTGACCTGGCACCTCCCAAGCAACAAACGTGCACAAAACGCAGGTGGTGAAGAGAAAAAACCCTTCGCCCAGCTGGTGCGCTCGTTCCAGCTCCGCTAACCCCTGATCCTTATGTGATCGCTACCAAAAAGATGTGCCCTTAAATGAGGCATTCCGCATGGTGGGTGACTCTTGACAGGCAGTTGCGCAGTGGGCTGAAGGGTATGTAACCCCTTGTCTTTGGTGGTTGGGCGTAACCGGGGTGTGGCGAGAAGTAACGCAACGCAGCTTGTGAGCGCTTGTGGTGCGTGTGGTGACCCCCTCTTCCTTTATATAGGCAGGAGGGTAGGGGTGAGTTCCGCTCGGCGTGAGCCTTGGCTATGCTGCGCGGCCTCGTTTCGGTCGCCTGGCCGGGACGCGGTGTTAATCTCGAACTTCCTACAGTCGAACAGGAGAGGCCAGTATGTTCGCCCTGGACCCAAGACTTCAGCAGGACACCCTGCCCATCGGTGATTTTCCCCTGTGCCGGCTGCTGTTGATGAATGATGCACAGTACCCGTGGTTCATCCTCGTGCCGCGACGCGAAGAAGTCAGCGAGCTGTTCCAGCTCGGTGTCGACGAGCAGCGGCAGCTCTGGCAGGAAACCACCTTCCTGGCGGAAACCCTCAAGGACACCTTCGGCGCTGACAAGATGAACGTTGCGACCCTGGGCAATGTGGTCAGCCAGCTGCACATGCATGTGATCGTGCGTCGTCGTGAGGATGCTGCCTGGCCTGCGCCAGTCTGGGGGCGTCAGCCGGCCGTGGCCTACGCGCCCGAGCAGGTAGCAGCCATTCGCGCCAAGCTTCGTTTAGTGCTGGCGGATGATTTCCAGTTCGTGGGGGAGTGAGTCATGACGCTTGAAATGCGTATCGCTGACCTGGAGAGCCGACTCGCTTTCCAGGATGACACTATCCAGACGCTGAATGATGTTCTGGTTGAGCAGCAACGGCTGGTGGATCGCTTGCAGCTGCAGGTGGCAGCACTGGCCAGGCGCCAGGAAGAGCTGCTCAGCCAGTTCGGTCCAGGTGATGACGAGGCTCCGCCACCGCATTACTGAGCAGCCAATAAAAAGCCCGCCAATCGGCGGGCTTTTTCATTTCTGCTTCAGCGTCGGCTGGGAAGTGCGGCAATCACGTCTTCGGCCTGCAGGCCTTTGTCCCGCTGGATGACCGAGAACTCCACGCGTTGGCCTTCGATCAAGACACGGTGGCCTTCACCGCGAATGGCGCGGAAGTGGACGAAGATGTCATCGCCGGAATCCCGGGAGATGAAACCGAAGCCCTTGGAGGTGTTGAACCACTTCACTGTCCCGGTTTCACGGTTGGACATGTCCTGGGGCAGAAGCGGTGCCTGGGTGACCTTGCGCAAGTTGATGCAGAGGTGCAGCGCCACGGCGACGATCACGGCCAGGACGCTGATGAGAATTGCGGGTTGCTCGCCGATTACCGGGAGGGGCGCCAGAAGAATCAGGGTTTGCAGGACGACCGCCAGTACCAGAAGGGCGGAAACCAGGCTTTGCAGCTGGTTACGCAGACCTCTTGCCCAGGCCGGAACCACAGGAGCCAGCAGAAGGTTGAGCAGGCCGCAGAAGGCCAGGTAGAGGGCATCGGGTTGTTGCAGGTAGGGCAGGGCTTCGGCTCGCAGACTGGGGATGAAGGACAGCAGCAAAGCGGCAGCGCCCGTCAACAGATGGACGATTTTCAGGATGTTCAATGGATTCACCTTGGAAACGGAATCTCTAACGGAAGAGCCGGGCCATGCGGGATGAAAAAGGCATGGGCATCGGCCTATGCCGCAGGTCTCTGGATCGACGCGCGGCACCGGCTGTATTTAACAGCAAAGGAGAGGGCTACTCAAATCAAGCGGTTAGCGCTGCTTCAGACGCTGGTGGATGCACTTGATTACGGCCATTGCGTTTAGCCTGGTAGAGGGCGTCGTCAGCTCGGGTGATGAGACTCTCCAGGGTATCGCCCGGTTCCGCCAGGGCCAGGCCGAAGCTGGCGGTAATAGTGTCGAGCACCTGGTCCGTGCGGCGGACTTTCACGCGCAGCGCCTGCATCTTGCTGCGCAATTGTTCTGCGAAGGTGCGCGCAGCATCCAGTCCCTGGCAGTCACGCAGCACGACGCAGAATTCCTCGCCACCGTAACGGCCAGCCATGGCGCGCGGCGGCAATAGTTCTCGAAGCAATTGGCCCACATGCTGGAGCACACGATCTCCCAGTGGGTGGCCGAACTGGTCGTTGAACTGCTTGAAGTGGTCGATATCCAGCATGACCAGCGCCAGGCCTTCCTGGTCGCTTTTCAGTGACTGCTCCAACAGGCGGGTGAACGCCTGGCGATTGAACACCTGGGTCAGGCCATCCAGGGTGGCGGCCAGCTGTGCGCGTTCCAATTGATTGCGCAGCTGCTGGATTTCCGCCTGGGCGGCTTGCAGGCGATAGAGGAACTGTTCCTGCTGTTCCTGCATCAACTGGGTGCTTTCCTGGAGATGGTTCAGGACGCTGGGCAGGTCATCGATTATGGGTTCGTGCAACGCAGCCAGGCCTGCTGCCAGGCTGTTCTGGTAAGCGTGGCTGCCGCTGACGCTGCGGCTGACATCACCCTCGATATCGTCGACCAGGTCGATGACCTGTTGCTGTCCCTGCCGGGCCTCTTCGAGTTCGCCACGAATGATGTATTCGCGAAACAGCTTGAGGGCTGATTCCGGCGGGAAGACGTCGAAGTCCTTGGTGATCTTGTCCAGGCGGCGATTGAGGTCCGGCTGCACACCCTTGCTGTAGGTGTACCAGAGCGCGTAGTGCATCGGATTCGGCGGAATCGCATGGCGAACCATGTGCGGTACTGCCTGCTTCAGCAGGTCAGCCGCCTCACGGGTTTCTTCGGGGAAAAGCTCAAGCAGCGACGGCGATTTCGGAGGCTGGCTCATGCACTTCACTGTTGGGAGATGTCGAATTGCCAGAGCATAGAGCAGGCGGGCTTTCGCGCATAGCGAAAGGCCCGGTTTCCCGGGCCTTTTTGATTTGCCTGGAGGTCAGGCGGCGAGCAGGCTGCGCAGCATCCACGCAGTCTTTTCGTGAACTTGCATGCGCTGGGTCAGCAGGTCGGCGGTCGGTTCGTCGCTGACCTTGTCCAGCAGCGGGAAGATGCCGCGGGCGGTGCGTACCACCGCTTCCTGGCCCTGCACGAGCTGCTTGATCATGTCCTCGGCAGACGGCACGCCTTCCTCTTCCTTGATGGAAGAGAGTCGTGCATAAGCCGCGTAGGTGCCGGGGGCCGGGAAGCCCAGGGCGCGAATTCGTTCGGCGACGGCGTCCACAGCCAGTGCCAGCTCGTTGTACTGGCCTTCGAACATGAGGTGCAGGGTGTTGAACATCGGCCCTGTCACGTTCCAGTGGAAGTTGTGGGTCTTGAGATAGAGGGTGTAGGTGTCGGCGAGCAGGCGGGACAGGCCCTCGGCGATGGCTGCGCGATCCTGTTCGGCGATTCCGATGTTGATTTCCATACCAGTTCTCCTCTCGGTAGCTTGCGGCCCGGACCGGGCACGTGGTCGGCAAAGCCTAGCACGGGGTGGTTACGGGACAGTCTTGCCTTCTATCAATGAAAGCCATGCTTAGAAGTCATTGGCTTGCGCGGGGTTCACGCCTTCTTCAGCAACTTGGTCAGCAGGCGGGGGTAGCTGGTGGGCATCAGGCGCTGGATGTGGTCGAGCAGGCGAGCATCGGCGCCGATCAGGATGCGTGGCTGGCCGGTCCGTATGCCCTTGATGATCTGTTGCGCAGCCTGTTCCGCCGAGGTACGTGCCAGTTTGTCGAAGCGGGCTGCCGCCTTCGAAGCATCTGTCTTGCCGTCGATGCCCTGGTAGAAGCGCGCCGAGCGAGCGATGTTCGTGCGAATACCGCCGGGATGCACGCAGCTCACCTTGATGGCGGTGCCGTAAAGCTCCTGGCGCAGTGCCTCGGTAAAGCCTCTCACCGCGAACTTGCTGGCGTTGTAGGCGCCCTGGGTAGGCATGCTGACGATGCCGAAGATGCTCGACACGTTGACGATGTGGCCCTCGCCCTGCGCCAACAGGTGGGGAAGGAAGGCCTTGGTGCCGTGGACGACGCCCCAGAAGTTGATGCCCATCAGCCATTCGAAGTCGTCGTAGCGAAGTTCCGCGATGGTCTGCGATACGGCCACGCCGGCATTGTTGATCACCAGGTGCGCCTGACCGTGTTGGGCCAGAACGCTATCGGCGAAGGCGTGCACGGCTTCCCGGTCGGAGACATCCAGGTTATGGGTCGAGAGGTGAAGGCCGTCGCGACGTAAGCTCGAGGCAGTGGCCTCCAGGCCATCGGCATCGACATCGGCAAGGGCGAGGTGGCAACCCAGTGCAGCAAGCTCGCTGGCCAGCGCGCGGCCGATGCCGGAGCCCGCGCCCGTGATGACTGCAACTTTTCCAGCAAGCGACTGCATCTCCACTCCTTCCTTGTGTGCTTCGCGTCCGTCCGTCCGTCGGGCGAGTGCTGGCGAGATTAGACACTGCCCGGTGGCCGAGCAAGGGAACCCGCTACCGATCAGGGCTCGCGGGGTGGCGGGGAGGGCGGCTGCGCGGTAGCAATTTACGCTATATAATCCCGCTCTTTGCCGCGAACCCCGGCCTGTCCGGCAGGGGGTTGCACCTCCGCCGGATGCTCCGACGCCCTTTGGCGGACGGACGAATTCACGACTCAAGAGAAGCGAAACACGACCATGATGCGCAGCCACTATTGCGGCCAACTGAACGAGAGCCTGGACGGCCAGGAAATCACCCTCTGCGGTTGGGTACACCGCCGCCGCGACCACGGCGGGGTCATTTTCCTCGATATCCGTGACCGCGAAGGCCTGGCCCAGGTGGTATTCGACCCGGATCGCGAAGAAACCTTCGCCCGTGCCGACCGCGTCCGCAGCGAATTCGTGGTCAAGATCACCGGCAAGGTTCGCCTGCGTCCGGAAGGTGCTCGTAACGCCAACATGGCGTCGGGCGCCATCGAGGTGCTGGGCTACGAGCTGGAAGTGCTGAACCAGGCCGAGACCCCGCCGTTCCCGCTGGACGAATATTCCGACGTAGGCGAAGAAACCCGACTGCGCTACCGCTTCATCGACCTGCGTCGTCCGGAAATGGCTGCCAAGCTGAAACTGCGTGCGCGCATCACCAGCAGCATCCGTCGCTACCTGGACGAGAACGGCTTCCTCGACGTGGAAACCCCGATCCTGGGTCGCCCGACTCCGGAAGGCGCCCGCGACTACCTGGTGCCGAGCCGCACCTACCCCGGCCACTTCTTCGCCCTGCCGCAGTCGCCCCAGCTGTTCAAGCAACTGCTGATGGTGGCTGGCTTCGACCGCTACTACCAGATTGCCAAGTGCTTCCGCGACGAAGACCTGCGTGCCGACCGCCAGCCGGAATTCACCCAGATCGACATCGAAACCAGCTTCCTGGACGAGAGCGACATCATCGGCATTACCGAGAAGATGGTGCGCCAGCTGTTCAAGGAAGTGCTGGATGTCGAGTTCGACGAGTTCCCGCACATGCCTTTCGAAGAAGCCATGCGCCGCTACGGCTCGGACAAGCCCGACCTGCGTATCCCGCTGGAACTGGTTGACGTTGCCGACCAGCTGAAAGGCGTGGAATTCAAGGTCTTCTCCGGCCCGGCCAACGATCCGAAAGGCCGCGTCGCCGCCCTGCGCGTGCCGGGCGCCGCTTCCATGCCGCGCAGCCAGATCGACGACTACACCAAGTTCGTCGGTATCTACGGTGCCAAAGGCCTGGCCTACATCAAGGTCAACGAGCGCGCCAAGGGCGTCGAGGGCCTGCAGTCGCCCATCGTCAAGTTCATCCCCGAAGAGAACCTCAATGTGATCCTCGACCGCGTCGGTGCGGTTGATGGCGACATCGTGTTCTTCGGCGCCGACAAGGCCAAGATCGTCTGCGACGCGCTGGGCGCCCTGCGTATCAAGGTTGGCCATGATCTCAAGCTGCTCACCAAGGAGTGGGCGCCGATGTGGGTCGTGGACTTCCCGATGTTCGAAGAGAACGACGACGGCAGCCTGACTTCGCTGCACCACCCGTTCACCTCGCCCAAGTGCAGCCCGGCGGAGCTGGAGGCCAACCCGGCCGACGCCCTGTCCCGTGCCTATGACATGGTGCTGAACGGCACCGAACTGGGCGGCGGTTCCATCCGTATCCACGACAAGTCCATGCAGCAGTCGGTGTTCCGCGTGCTTGGCATCGACGATGCGGAGCAGGAAGAGAAGTTCGGCTTCCTCCTCGATGCGCTCAAGTACGGTGCACCGCCGCATGGCGGCCTGGCCTTCGGTCTGGACCGTCTGGTGATGCTGATGACCGGCGCAGCGTCGATCCGCGAAGTGATCGCCTTCCCGAAAACCCAGAGCGCCGGCGACGTCATGACCCAGGCGCCGGGCACCGTGGATGCCAAGGCCCTGCGCGAGCTGAACATCCGTCTGCGCGAACAGGCCAAGGCCGAGTAATCAGAACCAACCCGAGGCGGCGCCAGACGGCGCCGTCCGTTCAGAAAATACGGAGTGAGTTATGGCTGGTCATTCCAAGTGGGCCAACATCAAGCACCGCAAAGAACGTCAGGACGCCAAGCGCGGCAAGATTTTCACCAAGCTCATTCGTGAGCTGACCGTCGCCGCCAAGCATGGCGGTGGCAACCCGGCGGATAACCCGCGTTTGCGTCTGGCCGTAGACAAGGCGCTGACTGCGAACATGACCCGCGACACCATCGACCGTGCGATTGCGCGCGGCGCCGGCTCGAACGAAGCCGACAACATGGTCGAGCTCAGCTACGAAGGTTATGCGCCGAGTGGCGTGGCCATCATCATTGAAGCCATGACCGACAACCGCAACCGCACCGCGGCCGAAGTGCGTCATGCCTTCAGCAAGTGCGGCGGGAACCTGGGTACCGATGGTTCGGTGGCCTACATGTTCGACCGCAAGGGCCAGATCAGCTTCGCGCCCGGCGTGAACGAAGAAGCCCTGATGGAAGCGGCCCTGGAAGCGGGCGCCGATGACGTCGTGGCTGAAGAAGACGGCTCCGTCGAGGTCTACACCACGTTCGCCGACTTCCTTTCGGTGAATGAAGCGCTGACCGCCGCCGGTTTCAAGGGCGATGAAGCGGAAGTGGCGATGATTCCGTCGATCGCTGCCCCCATCTCCGACCTGGAGACCGCGCAGAAGGTCATGAAACTGATCGACATGCTGGAAGACTTGGACGACGTCCAGAACGTCTACCACAACGCTGAGATCCCAGACGAGATCATGGAGCAGCTCGGCTGAGAACCTGATCACGATCAGCTGCGCGTCGGCCCTGCGGCGTTAAAAACAGGCTCGGAATGCTCATTTACAGCTCGTAAACTCCGCTTCCTCTCCTGTTTTGGCCTTGCATGGCTCTAGCTCGCATGATCGTGACCAGGTTCTAGCGCTAGCGTGATCCGGAAGCCGGAAGTCGCCCCGCGCGCTTCCGGCTTTTTTGTTGGCGGGCCACTCCGTATACTCGCGGCTGGATAAATAGACAGTGTGCCGGCCCTCGGGTCGGCTCCGTGGAGCTTGCGGCGGCATGACCCTGATTCTTGGTATCGACCCCGGTTCGCGTATCACCGGTTACGGTGTGGTCCGCGATACCGGGCGCGGCTGCGAATACGTCGCCTCGGGTTGCATCCGTACCGGCGCTGGCGTGTTGTACGAGCGCCTGCAGATCGTCTTTCGCGGCGTGAGCGAGGTCATCCGCGCCTACGAGCCGGTGACCATGGGCATCGAGCAGGTATTCATGGCGCGTAACGCCGATTCCGCGCTCAAGCTCGGCCAGGCTCGTGGTGCGGCCATAGTCGCGGCTGCCGAAGCTGGCCTGGAAATCGCCGAGTACACCGCCAGCCAGGTCAAGCAGGCTATCGCTGGAACCGGCGGCGCCGACAAGCAGCAAGTGCAGATGATGGTCATGCATCTGCTCAAGTTGGTGCAGAAACCGCAGATCGACGCATCCGATGCCCTGGCCATCGCCCTGTGCCATGCACACCACCGACAAAGCCTGATTCCCCACGGCCTGGCCACCGCCAAACGGCGGGGCGGTCGTCTTCGTCTGTAATCAATTCAAAGGACGCAATTCGTGATTGGACGCTTGCGCGGCAACCTGGCGGAGAAGCAACCGCCGCATCTGATCCTCGACGTCAACGGCGTGGGTTACGAGCTGGAAGTCCCCATGACCACCCTCTATCGCCTGCCGTCGGTGGGTGAGCCGGTGACGCTGCACACCCATCTGGTCGTGCGCGAAGACGCCCACCTGCTCTATGGCTTCTTCGAGAAGCGTGAGCGAGAGCTGTTTCGCGAGCTGATCCGCTTGAACGGCGTCGGCCCGAAGCTGGCCCTGGCGCTGATGTCCGGCCTGGAGGTAGATGAACTGGTGCGCTGTGTACAGGCCCAGGACACCTCCACGCTGGTGAAGATTCCTGGCGTGGGCAAGAAAACCGCCGAGCGCCTGCTGGTGGAGCTCAAGGACCGCTTCAAGGCTTGGGAAACCATGCCGGCCATCGCCACCCTGGTGGTCGAACCCCGGGTTGGCGTGGCAGTCTCCAGTGCGGAGAATGATGCCCTCGCCGCCCTTATCGCCCTGGGATTCAAGCCTCAAGAGGCCAGCCGAGCGGTGTCCGCGATCAAGGAAGAAGGGCTGTCCAGCGAAGAAATGATCCGCCGCGCCCTGAAAGGAATGGTGTAAGTCCGAATGATCGAAGCCGACCGCCTCATCACCGCCAGCAGTCGCGATCGCGACGAGCAGCTCGACCGTGCGATTCGCCCGCTGAAGCTTGCCGACTACATCGGCCAGCCGGTGGTGCGTGAGCAGATGGAGCTCTTCATCCAGGCTGCGAAGGGGCGGAGCGAGGCCCTCGACCATACCCTGATCTTCGGCCCGCCCGGCCTTGGCAAGACCACCCTGGCGAACATCATCGCCAGCGAGATGGGCGTTGCCATCAAGAGTACGTCCGGCCCTGTGCTGGAGCGGCCGGGCGACCTGGCAGCGCTGCTGACCAATCTGGAAGCGGGGGACGTGCTCTTCGTGGACGAGATCCACCGCCTCTCGCCCATTGTGGAAGAAGTGCTTTATCCCGCGATGGAAGATTTCCAGCTGGACATCATGATCGGCGAAGGCCCAGCGGCCCGTTCGATCAAGCTGGATCTGCCGCCGTTCACCCTGGTTGGCGCCACCACGCGGGCCGGCATGCTGACCAATCCTCTGCGCGATCGCTTCGGTATCGTCCAGCGACTGGAGTTCTACAACACCCAGGACCTGGCCACCATCGTTGCTCGTTCCGCCGGCATCCTCGGCCTGCATATCGAGCCCGAGGGCGCGTTCGAGATCGCGCGCCGTGCACGAGGTACCCCGCGTATCGCCAACCGGCTGCTGCGCCGGGTGCGTGATTTCGCTGAAGTGCGTGGTCAGGGCGAGATTACCCGCGTCATCGCCGACAAGGCGCTGAACCTGCTGGACGTCGACGAGCGTGGCTTCGACCACCAGGATCGGCGTCTACTGCTGACCATGATCGACAAATTCGATGGCGGACCGGTAGGGATCGACAACCTGGCGGCAGCCATCAGCGAAGAACGCCATACGATCGAGGACGTTCTCGAGCCCTACCTGATCCAGCAGGGCTACATCATGCGTACGCCGAGGGGGAGGGTAGTGACCCGTCACGCCTACTTACACTTCGGCCTGAACCTCCCCAAGCGCATGGCGGACAATCCGACCGCCGATCTTTTCAGCTCGGGTGACGAATAGCCGCTACTGTGGTCGAAGCGCTCGGCAGGGGTAGCCATGAAAAAACAGTTGCCTGGCCGGATTGGCAACCTTAGGAGTAAGCACTAGAGTATGCGCGCGCAAAATGGGGCCCAGCCGTTTCAGCATCGTTGTCGTGTCTATTTCGAAGACACCGATGCCGGCGGCATCGTCTACTACGTCAATTACCTCAAGTTCATGGAGCGGGCTCGAACCGAGCGTCTGCGCAGTCTGGGCTTTGCCCAGTCCGAGCTGGCCGGGGAGAACCTGCTGTTCGTCGTGCATTCGGCCGAAGCGCGCTATTTGGCGCCCGCGAAGCTGGACGACGTACTGGACGTCAGTGCCGAGGTCATGGAGTTGAACCGTGCCAGCCTGCGTTTTCGTCAACAGGTCAGGCGAGCCACCGATAACGCATTGCTATGCGAAGGGCAGTTCCTGATTGCCTGTATACGTGCCGACAGTTTGAAACCCCGGGCGATCCCCGAAGCGCTACGTGAAGCCTTCGCCGCCGACCCGGGTCTATTCCCAGCAGGAGATTAAGCGTGGAAGCCAACGTCGTCGACCATACCTCCATGTGGAGCCTGATCAGCAACGCCAGTATCGTGGTGCAGCTGGTCATGCTGATCCTGGTGGCCGCATCGGTCACCTCCTGGATCATGATTTTCCAGCGCAGCAACATGCTGCGCGCCGCCAAGAAGTCGCTGGAAACCTTCGAAGAGCGTTTCTGGTCGGGTATCGACCTGTCCAAGCTGTACCGCCAGGCTGGCAGCAATCCTGATCCGGACTGCGGCGTCGAGCAGATTTTCCGCGCCGGCTTCAAGGAATTCTCCCGTCTGCGCCAGCAAGCCGGCGTGGACCCGGATGCGGTGATGGAAGGTGTGGCCCGCGCCATGCGCGTCGCCATTTCCCGTGAGGAAGAGAAGCTCGAGCAGAGCCTGCCGTTCCTCGCCACCGTGGGTTCCACCAGTCCGTACATCGGCCTGTTCGGTACCGTGTGGGGCATCATGAACTCCTTCCGCGGTCTGGCCCAGGTGCAGCAGGCGACCCTGGCAACCGTGGCGCCCGGTATCGCCGAGGCCCTGATCGCCACCGCGATCGGCCTGTTTGCCGCGATCCCGGCGGTCATCGCCTACAACCGCTTCTCCGCTCGTGGCGAGACCCTGATCGGTCGCTACTACACCTTCGCCGACGAGTTCCAGGCCATCCTGCACCGCAAAGTGCACACCAGCGACGAGTAAGTCGCCGGGCCCCTGAGAGGAAAGGTTTCAAGCCATGGCCAGAATCCGCCAAAAACGCAAACCGGTCGCCGAGATGAACGTCGTGCCTTACATCGACGTCATGCTCGTGCTGCTGGTGATCTTCATGGTCACCGCGCCCATGCTCAACCAGGGCGTCAAGGTTGATCTGCCGAAGGTTTCCAGCGAGGCCCTGCCGCAGGACAACAATGCCCGCGTCCTGACCATCTCGATCAAGGCCGACAAGTCCTACTACTGGAACATGGGTGAAGAAGTAGAGACCGACCAGACCCGCAAGAGCGAGACCTCGGTCTCCCTGGATGCGTTGGTCCAGGCAGCCTCCGGCATCATGGCCGAGAACAGCCGCCAGGGTAAGACGGTCCAGGTCTTCGTCCGTGGTGACAAGACGGTCGACTACGGCGCCGTGATGGCGGTGATGGGCGGCCTGCAGAAGGCCGGCGTGGCCAACGTCGGGCTGATCACCGAGGCGCCCTGATGCAGCAGCAGAGCGAACGCTCCTCCTCGGAAAGTTACTTCTGGCCGACCGTCTGGGCTGTGTCTCTGCACGTCCTGATGTTCGGCATGTTGTTCGTCAGCTTCGCCTTCACCCCGGAACTGCCGCCGTCCCGTCCGATCGTGCAGGCCACCCTGTACCAGCTCAAATCCCAGAGCCAGGCCACTACCCAGACCAACCAGAAAATCGCTGGCGAGAAGAAGCAGACCACTGCTCCTCAGTATGAGACCGAGCAGCTGGAGCAGAAGAAGGCCGAGGAACAGAAGGTAGCGGCTGCGGCCAAGGCGTCGGAACAAAAGAAAGCCGAAGAAGCTCGAAAGGCCGAGCAGGCGGAGAAGAAGGCCGAGGAGGCCAAGCAGGCAGCCGAAGCCAAGAAAGCCGAAGACGCGAAGAAGGTCGAAGAGAAGAAACAGGCTGATTTCGCCAAGAAGAAAGCCGAAGAGGAAGCCAAGAAGCAGGCGGCCGAAGAGACGAAGAAGAAAGCCGCTGAGGAGGCCAAGAAAAAGGCCGCTGAAGAGGCGAAGAAGAAGGCGACTGCTGAAGCTGCGAAGAAGAAAGCTGCCGAGGATGCCAAGAAAAAGGCTGCCGCCGATGCCGCGAAGAAGAAAGCGGCTGAGCAAGCCAAACGCAAGGCCGCCGAGGACAAGAAGGCCGCCGCACTGGCCGAACTCCTGTCCGAGGATGTGGGCCACCAGCAGGCTCTGGCTGACGAAGTCGGCGACCAGGTCGCGGGCAGTCTCGACGATCTGATCATCAAGCTGGTCAGCGAGCAGTGGCGTCGCCCGCCATCGGCACGTAACGGCATGAGCGTAGAGGTAATGATCGAGATGCTGCCGGACGGCACCATCACCAACGCCAGTGTCACCCGCTCCAGCGGTGATGCGCCCTTCGACAGCTCGGCCGTGAGTGCCGTGCGCAGCGTGGGGCGTATCCCAGAGATGCAACAACTGGATCGCGCTACCTTTGACCAGATGTACAGGCAGCGCCGCATCATCTTCAAACCGGAGGATTTAGGTCTGTGAATACCCTCATTCGTATCGTCCTGATCGGGGTGGCCATGCTGGTCGGCTCCGTCCAGGCCGCCGACCCGCTGGTAATCACCAGCGGTACCGATCGGGCGACCCCGATCGCCGTGGTGCCCTTTGGCTGGCAGGGCGGCACCGTGCTGCCCACCGACATCTCCGAAGTGGTCGGCAATGACCTGCGCAATTCCGGCTACTTCGAGCCGATCCCGCGGCAGAACATGATCAGCCTGCCGACCCAGGCCAGCGAAGTGATCTTCCGCGACTGGAAAGCCCTGGGCGCCCAGTACGTGCTGGTCGGCAGCGTCGTTCCGTCTGGTGGCCGTCTGCAAGTGCAGTTCGCGCTGTTCAACGTCACGACCGAACAACAGGTAATGGCCGGCAACGTCAGCGGCTCGACCGATCAGCTGCGTGACATGGCGCACTACATCGCCGACCAGTCGTTCGAGAAGCTCACTGGTGTCAAGGGTGCGTTCTCCACCCGTATGCTCTACGTGACCGCCGAACGTTTCTCGGTGAACAACACCCGCTACACCCTGCAGCGCTCCGACTACGACGGTCAGCGCGCGGTAACCCTGCTGCAGTCCCGCGAGCCCATCCTGTCGCCGCGCTATGCACCGGATGGTCGCCGCATCGCCTACGTGTCCTTCGAGCAACGTCGTCCACGTATCTTCATCCAGCACATCGATACCGGCCGCCGCGAGCAGATCACCAACTTCGAAGGCCTGAACGGTGCGCCGGCTTGGTCGCCAGAAGGCAATCGCCTGGCATTCGTGCTGTCCCGCGACGGCAACCCGGAGATCTACGTGATGGACCTGGGCAGCCGCCAGATGCGTCGCGTGACCAACAACATGTCCATCGACACCGAGCCGTTCTGGGGCGCTGATGGCCAGACCATCTATTTCACCTCGGATCGTGCCGGCAAGCCGCAGATCTACAAGGCCAACATCAACGGCGGCGAGCCGCAGCGCGTGACCTTCGTGGGCAACTACAACGCCAACCCGAAGCTCTCGGCTGACGAGAAGATGCTGGTGATGATCCATCGTCAGGATGGCTTCACCAACTTCAAGGTGGCTGCACAGGATCTGACCCGCTCGGGCAGTGCTCCGCGCATCCTTTCCGGCACCTCCCTGGACGACTCGCCCACTGTTGCGCCTAATGGCACCATGCTAATCTACGCAACTCGCCAGCAGGGGGGCGGCGTGCTGATGCTCGTGTCTACAAACGGGCGCGTACGAGTCCCGATTCCCACAGTTCAGGGCGACATTCGCGAACCTTCCTGGTCGCCGTACCTGAACTGAAGCGGTCTTTAAAAAATACCTTTGCTAAACACACCTGGGGTTCATTAGGAGTTACATGATGGAAATGCTGAAATTCGGCAAGTTTGCCGCTCTCGCTCTGGCCATGGCCGTAGCTGTTGGTTGCTCGTCCAAAGGCGGCGAAGGCACCGGTGAAGGCGCTGTTGACCCGAACGCTGGCTACAACGCCGGTGGCAGCGGTGTAGACGGCAGCATGAGCGAAGAAGCCGCTCTGCGCGCTATCACCACCTTCTACTTCGAGTACGACAGCTCCGACCTGAAGCCGGAAGCCATGCGCGCTCTGGACGTACACGCCAAGGACCTGAAGGCCAACGGCAACCGCGTTGTCCTGGAAGGCCACACCGACGAGCGCGGTACCCGCGAGTACAACATGGCTCTGGGCGAGCGTCGTGCCAAGGCCGTTCAGCGTTACCTGGTTCTGCAGGGCGTTTCCCCGGCTCAGGCTGAACTGGTTTCCTACGGCGAAGAGCGTCCGGTTGCCACTGGCAACGACGAGCAGTCCTGGGCGCAAAACCGTCGCGTAGAACTGCGTAAGTAATTCGCGATGCGCAAGTCCAGTCGTGCTCTGACCATTCTGGCCCTCTCCAGCCTGCCGTTTGCTGCGCTGGCTGAGGTTCCCGTTGTGGATAACGACGCCGGTTACGGCGGCAGTTACCCTCCGGCCGGTTACGGCACGACTGGTGCCGCCTACGCGGGAACGGGGGCTCCCGCAGCCCCTGTCTCCGCGCAGGGCGAGCTGTTCATGCAGTTGCAGCAGATGCAGGAAGAGATCACTCGCCTGCGTGGCATGCTTGAAGAGCAGCAGTACGAAATCCAGCGCCTGAAACAGGAAAGCCTGGAGCGATACCAGGATCTGGATCGCCGACTTTCCGGTGGTGCCGCAGCCGGCGCACCGGTATCCCCGACTTCCCCTGCCGCTGGCGCACCTGCGACCAACGGCGCCGCGGCCGCTCCCGCGCAGCAACCAGCTGCCAGCAGCGAACCGGGCGACCCCGCGAAGGAAAAGCTCTACTACGACGCTGCCTTCGACCTGATCAAGGCAAAGGATTTCGACAAGGCCAGCCAGGCCTTCACCGCTTTCCTGCGCAAGTATCCGAACAGCCAGTACGCCGGCAACGCGCAATACTGGCTGGGCGAGGTGAACCTCGCCAAGGGTGACCTGCAAGGCGCCAGCCAGGCTTTCGCCCGGGTTGGCCAGGCCTACCCGCAGCACCCGAAAGTGCCGGACTCCATGTACAAGCTGGCGGACGTCGAGCAGCGCCTCGGCAATGCCGACAAGGCCAAGAGCATTCTCCAGCAAGTCATCAGCCAGTTCCCAGGCAGCTCGGCCGCCCAGTTGGCCCAGCGCGACCTCCAGCGCCTGCCCTGACGCCCGACCTCCGGATCACGAAAACCCGCGCCAGTCGCGGGTTTTTTCGTTAGAATCGCCGCCCCCAACCTTCATTCCCGCAACGGAGGCGGATGGCCTGTTTCGCCGTCACGCCCGTGGCTGATATGCATCAAACCCTGCGAATTACCGAGATTTTCTACTCGCTGCAGGGGGAAACACGTACCGCCGGCCTACCGACGGTCTTCGTGCGCCTGACCGGCTGCCCCCTGCGTTGTCAGTATTGCGACACCGCCTACGCCTTCAGTGGCGGTGAGCTCATGACGCTCGACGCTATTCTTGAGCGCGTCGCCGCCTATAAGCCGCGCTATATCTGCGTCACCGGCGGTGAGCCGCTGGCCCAGCCGAACTGCATCCCGCTGCTGCAACGCCTGTGCGACGCTGGCTACGAAGTGTCCATCGAGACCAGTGGTGCGCTCGATGTGTCCGCTGTGGATCCGCGAGTGAGCAAGGTCGTCGACCTCAAGACTCCTGGCTCGGCGGAAGTCGGCCGCAACCGCTATGAAAACATTGCCCACCTCACGGCCAATGACCAGGTGAAGTTCGTCATCTGCTCTCGCGAGGACTATGACTGGGCGGTGTCCAAGCTGATCGAGTATCGCCTCGAGCAGCGGGCCGGCGAGGTGCTGTTCTCTCCTAGCTACAAGGAGGTCAGCGCGCGCGACCTGGCGGACTGGATCGTCGCCGACAACCTGCCCGTGCGCCTGCAGCTGCAGTTGCACAAAATTCTCTGGAACGACGAACCGGGTCACTGATCCGGCTCGATTGCGCACCTTGCCTCCCCGTGACTTGCGCGCGGGGCAGGCCGATTTCGAGGGGTATCCCATGAGCGAGAAGAAAGCGGTCATCTTGCTGTCCGGCGGCCTGGACTCGGCCACCGTCGTCGCGCTGGCCCGTGCCGAAGGCTATGCCTGCTACACCATGAGTTTCGACTACGGCCAGCGGCACCGCGCCGAGCTGAACGCCGCCGAGCGGGTAGCCCGCCAGCTTGGCGTGGTGGAGCACAAAGTGATCGGCCTCAACCTGGACGGCATCGGCGGCTCGGCCCTGACCGACACCTCCATCGATGTGCCTGAAAGCCCGACCGAAGGCATTCCGGTGACCTACGTGCCGGCGAGAAACACGGTGTTCCTGTCGCTGGCCCTGGGTTGGGCCGAGGTGCTGGGTGCGCGGGATATCTTCATTGGCGTCAATGCGGTGGACTATTCCGGCTACCCGGATTGCCGCCCCGAGTTCGTCGAGGCGTTCCAACGCATGGCCAACCTGGCCACCAAGGCGGGTGTGGAGGGTGATGGTTTCCGTATCCAGGCGCCGCTGCAGAACCTGAGCAAGGCAGAGATCGTCCAGGCTGGCCTGCGTCATGGCGTCGACTACGGGCTTACCGTGTCTTGCTATCAGGCTGACGATGACGGCCGCGCTTGCGGCAAGTGCGACAGCTGCCGATTGCGTGCGGCGGGCTTCACTGCAGCCGGAGTAGTGGACCCGACCCGCTATCAGTAAATTTTTTCACGAGAGGTGTTGAATTCCTGAATAAAATCAGTATCATGCGCCTCGCGTTGGGTCGTTAGCTCAGTCGGTAGAGCAGTTGGCTTTTAACCAATTGGTCGTAGGTTCGAATCCTACACGACCCACCATCTTCAAAAGCCCGCCTTTCAAGGCGGGCTTTTTCGTTTCCGGGCTTTGAGTCGCTCGGGAAATTCCTCGGGCGTACCTGATGGATGGCGCTTGCCACCCGTGTCCCAGCGCCGCCAAATCTGCGTTATCATCCGCCGCCCCCCGTGGCCCTTTGGCTACAGAGGCGGATGTATAATCGTCTTCGCGCCGTCGCGCTCGCAGGTCCAGCTCCCATGACACAGCTTTCCGAACGCTTTCTGGTCCAGGCCCACCTCGCCGCCAAGCAGCCCAAACCGCTGACGGCTGAGGAGGAGGCGCACTACCGTGCCGCCATTGCTGCTGAGCTGAAGGCCCGTGACGCGGTGCTGGTGGCTCACTATTACTGCGACCCGGTCATCCAGGCGCTGGCAGAGGAAACCGGTGGCTGCGTCTCCGACTCCCTCGAGATGGCCCGCTTCGGCAACCAGCATCCGGCAAAGACCGTGGTTGTTGCCGGTGTGCGCTTCATGGGTGAGACCGCGAAGATCCTCAATCCGGAAAAACGCGTTCTGATGCCCACCCTGGAAGCGACCTGCTCCCTGGACCTGGGCTGCCCCGTCGATGAGTTCTCGGCGTTCTGCGATCAGCATCCGGAACGCACCGTGGTTGTCTACGCGAACACCTCCGCAGCCGTGAAGGCCCGTGCCGACTGGGTGGTGACTTCCAGTTGCGCACTGGAGATCGTCGAGAGCCTGATGGACAACGGCGAAACCATCATCTGGGCGCCGGACCAGCATCTGGGCCGATATATCCAGCGTGAAACCGGGGCCGACATGCTGCTCTGGGACGGTGCCTGCATCGTTCACGAAGAGTTCAAGGCCAAGCAATTGCAGGATATGAAGGCCCTGTACCCCGATGCTGCGGTGCTGGTGCACCCGGAATCTCCTGAGGCTGTGATCGAGCTGGCCGACGCGGTCGGATCCACCAGCCAACTGATCAAGGCGGCGCAGACGCTGCCGAACAAGATGTTCATCGTCGCTACTGATCGCGGCATCTTCTACAAGATGCAGCAGCTGTGCCCGGACAAACAGTTCATCGAGGCCCCGACCGCTGGCAATGGTGCGGCCTGTCGCAGTTGCGCCCACTGCCCGTGGATGGCCATGAACACCCTGGAACGCACCCTGCAATGCCTGCGCGAAGGTACGAACGAAATCTTCGTCGATCCGGCGCTGATCCCGAAGGCGATCAAACCGCTCAAGCGCATGCTGGACTTCACCCAGGCTGCACGCATGAAACAGGCCGGTAACGCCTGATTCCGCCCCATGAAAAAGCCCGGACTTGTCCGGGCTTTTTTGTGTCTGGGCCAATCGAGGGAGCAGCCTCGATCAACGCATCATCTGTTTGAGCATCCTCTGCTGGTCGGCCATTTCCTGCTGGCGGGCATCGATGCGCGCAGCGAGGGGGAAGTTGCTGCCGGCACGACGTTTGGCGAAGTCCAACTGCTCGATGGCCTGGTCGTAGTCGCCCACCAGAGCGAAGTACTCGGCACGGGCCTGGTGCAAGCCGATAGTGTTCCCAGCCAGTCCGCGTACCTCCGCCACCTGGTACCACACATCCGGATCGTGCGGTCGGCTCTTCAGCAGCCCGTCGAGTACCTTCTCCGCGTCCTTCGCCTTGTTCTGCTTGATCAGCAGGTCGCTGCGCATCTGTTTCAGCGGGTAGTTGTTGGGGTACTGGGCGAGCAGGCGGTCAACGCGTTGCTGGGCATCGGGCAGGCGATTGGCGGTGATGTCGAGGTCCACCTGCGCCAGGTTGTAGACGATCTCGTTGGGCGCCTTGGCCAGGAGCGGTGCCAGGTTGTCACGCGCTTGGTTGAGTTGGCCGCCCTTGATCTGGGCGATCGCCAGGCCATAGCGGGCGGCGTCCAGCTTCGGGTCTTCCTCGAGCTGGGCGCGGAAGCGCTTGGCGGCGATACCGGGGGTCTCCTCGAACATGAGCTGCACGCGGGCGCGCATCAGCTGGTAGCGCAGGCTGTTCTCAACGCCGCCTGGCGGCAGCTGTTCGGCGCGGTTGCGGGTATCGGCGATACGGTTTTCGGTCACCGGGTGGGTCAGGAGGAATTCCGGCGGCTTGGCGTCATAGCGGTACTGGCGCATCAGGCGCTCGAACATGCGCGGCATCGCGCGAGGGTCGTAGCCGGCCTTTTCCAGATTGAGCAGGCCGATGCGGTCGGCCTCCTGTTCGTTCTGCCGGGAGAAGCGGCGTTGTTCCTGGATGGCGGCGGCCTGGGTACCCATGATCGCCGCCATGCCGGCATCGCCGGCGCCGGCGGCGGCGGCGACGATACCTGCAAGCATCGCGGCCATCACTGGAATCTGCATACGCTGTTGGGCTTCTACGCCACGGGCGAAGTGGCGTTGCGACAAGTGCGCCAATTCGTGGGCCAGTACCGAGGCGTACTCGGCTTCGGTAGGCGCATAGATGAAGAGGCCGCCGTTGACGCCGATGATCCCGCCCGGAGCCGCGAAGGCGTTCAATTGCGGGCTGTTGAGCAGAACGAACTCCAGGCGGCGGTCCTGCAATTGGCTGGTTTCGGCCAGTCGATAGACGCTGGACTCCACGTAGTCCTTCAGTTGCGGGTCATTGAGTTGCGGCACCTGGCCGCGCAGCAGGCTCAGCCAGGCGCGGCCAAGCTGATGTTCCTGTTCCGGGGATACGATGGAAGAACTGGAATCCCCCAGCGATGGCAGATCATCGGCGATGAGGGGTGGAGCGAGAAAACAGGCAAGCGTCAGCAGAGTGGGGCGCAGAAGATTCATGCACTGGGCTCGTTGGCGGCAAAGGCCTAACTGTAGCCTCCAGCGCTGCTGGCTGGCCAGCGAAGCTCTGCCTTCGGTATCCTAACCGCCCGCTCAAGTATTTCCGCCCCGCGACCTTCCTGAACGACCCGCCAGGCGCCTTCCCGGAGACTTCCCATGACTGACACTTCCAGTCGAACCGACGATTTCGACGTCGAGCTGGATGCCAGCGGACTGAACTGCCCGTTGCCCCTGCTCAAGGCCAAGCTCGAGCTCAATCGCCTGAACAGTGGCGCAGTGCTCAAGGTGATCGCTACCGACGCCGGGTCCCAGCGTGACTTCCGTGCTTTCGCGCAGTTGGCCGGGCACCAGTTGCTGCGCGAAGAGGTCGAAGACGGCGTCTTCCGCTACTGGTTGCGCAAGGCCTGACCCGGGCCCGCCTTGGCGGGCCATTCAAGGAATTCTGATGCTCAAGGTGCTTCGCGACTGGGTCCAGCGCTACTTCTCTGACGAAGAAGCCGTTGTGCTGGCTGTGGTCCTCGTTCTCGGCTTCACCGTCGTTCTTACCCTCGGCAATATGCTGGCGCCCGTGCTGGCGGGAATGGTCCTGGCTTTCCTCATGCAGGGCCTGGTCAACCTGCTGGAGCGCCTGCGACTGCCACAGTCCCTGGCAGTGTGGATCGTATTCGCCCTGTTCATCGGTGCACTGGCCCTGATTATCGGTGTCCTGGTGCCGTTGCTCTGGCAGCAACTGAGCAAGCTATTCCAGGAGCTGCCAGGGATGCTTGGCGAATGGCAGTCGTTGCTGCTGCTCCTGCCCGAGCGCTATCCCCATCTGGTGACCGATGAGCAGGTGCTCAAGGCCATCGAGGTGACCCGCAGCGAAGTCGCCAAGTTCGGCCAGTGGGCGCTGACCTTCTCCCTGTCCAGCCTGCCTTTGCTGGTCAACATCATGATCTACCTGGTCCTGGTGCCGATCCTGGTGTTCTTCTTCCTGAAGGATCGGGTGCTGATCGGGCGCTGGTTCAGCGGCTACCTGCCCAGCGAACGCGGCTTGATGACCCAGGTCTGGGACGAAGTGAACATCCAGATCGCCAACTACATTCGCGGCAAGGTGATTGAAATCGTCATCTGTGGTGCGGTGACCTACGTGGCGTTCGTCTGGCTCGGCCTGAATTACGCGGCGCTGCTGGCCCTGCTGGTAGGGCTCTCGGTGGTCGTGCCTTACATCGGTGCTGTGGTGGTGACCGTGCCGGTCGCCTTGATCGCGCTGTTCCAGTGGGGCTGGAGCGACCAGTTCATCTACCTGATGGTGGTCTACACCGTGATCCAGACCCTGGACGGCAACGTCCTCGTGCCGCTGCTGTTCTCCGAAGCGGTGAACCTGCATCCGGTAGCGATCATTTGCGCCGTGCTCCTGTTCGGTGGGCTCTGGGGCTTCTGGGGAGTGTTCTTCGCCATTCCCCTGGCAACCCTGTTCAAAGCCGTACTGGATGCCTGGCCTCGAGCCGGCCCTGGAAATGCAGTGGTGCAGTGAGGCTGAGCCGGGTGGATGCGCCCGGACAACGCATTCCTTGATCGGATAAATGAAAAAAGGCCGCGATTGCGGCCTTTTTCATTGGGGCGGGATCAACCCTTGTTCAGTGCCTGGGCGGCGGCGAGCACGGCGTCGACGTGGCCGGGTACCTTCACGCCTCGCCATTCCTGGCGCAGCACCCCGTCCTTGTCGATGAGAAAGGTGCTGCGGTCAACGCCCATGTATTCCTTGCCGTAGAGCTTCTTCAGCTTGATCACGTCGAAAAGCTGGCAGAGCGATTCATCCTTGTCGGAGATCAGCTCGAAGGGGAATTCCTGTTTGCACTTGAAGTTCTCGTGGGACTTCATGCCGTCGCGGGAGACACCGAAGATGGCGGTGTTCGCAGCCAGGAAGGCGGCATGCTGGTCACGAAAACCCTGGCCTTCGGTGGTGCAGCCGGGGGTGCTGTCCTTCGGATAGAAATAGAGCACTACCTGCTTGCCCTTGAGCGCGGACAGGCTGACCTCCAGGCCATTCGTGGCCTGGGCGGTGAAATCGGCGACGGATTGATTCAGGGAAACGGCCATGTCTGCTTGCTCCTCAGGGGTGTTGCGGGCGCCAGGGTTCGATCAGGGCGTCGAGGTTCAGGGCGTCGGCAAAGTCCAGGAACTGGTCGCGCAGCCAACTGATCTGGGTGCCGGCGGGCAGGGTGACGGTGATCGTGGCGTTGAGCATGGTGCCGCCGGTCTGAGGCGCCTGATAGGTGTCGCAGGTCAGGTTTTCCAACTCGACGCGGTGGTCGATGAAGAACTGGCACAGCTCATTGAGAATGTCCGGGCGATAGGCGGCGCTGATATAGGCCACATAGGGCAGCGCCTGCGGGCGTGTTTCCATGGCGCTGCTGCGGGTCACGTTGGCGGTGAACCCATGCCGCTTGGACAGTGCGGCCATTCCCGCTTCCAGGCGCGCCAGGCCGTCCCAGCTACCGGAAACCTGCAGCACCAGGGCGCTGAATTCGCCGTGGCGGGTCAAGCGGCTGCTGACCACGGCGCAACGGTTTTCCTGGCTGGCGCGGCACAGCACGTTGGTCAGCTCCATCGGGTTGCGGCCCAGGGCACTGATCAAAAGGAATTGTTCGCGGGGCGGGGTGGTGGACATGCAGCATTCCTAGAGCGAGGGGAGGGCGGCCGGAGCCACACTGTTCAAACGGGGAAGGTTAGCGAAAAGCGTCGCCGAGGGAAATGCTGTAACCGCCTGACGGCGCTTGCGTTCACCTTGTGCAAGGCCAGAGCCGACAGTACCATTACGGCTCTCTTTTTCCGGCAGGAGCGGTTGCATGATTGCGGGCAGTATGGTGGCACTGGTTACGCCCATGGATGCGCAGGGTCAATTGGACTGGGACAGCCTCTCCAAACTCGTCGACTTCCATCTTCAAGAGGGCACCAACGCCATAGTCGCCGTCGGCACCACGGGCGAGTCCGCCACGCTTGACGTCAACGAGCACGTCGAAGTGATCCGTCGCGTCGTGGATCAGGTCAATGGCCGCATCCCAGTCATCGCCGGCACCGGTGGCAACTCCACCCGTGAGTCGGTCGAACTCACCGCCGCCGCCAAGAAAGTCGGTGCCGATGCCTGCCTGCTGGTAACCCCGTACTACAACAAGCCGACCCAGGAAGGCCTGTACCAGCACTTCCGCCACATCGCCGAAGCCGTCGCCATCCCGCAGATCCTCTACAACGTACCGGGCCGCACCGTCTGCGACATGCTCCCGGAAACCGTTGAGCGCCTGTCGAAGATCAGCAACATCATCGGCATCAAGGAAGCCACTGGCGACCTGCAGCGCGGCCAGGAAGTACTGAACCGCGTCAGCAAAGATTTCCTCGTCTACTCCGGTGACGACGCCACTGCCGTCGAACTGATGCTGATGGGCGGCAAGGGCAATATCTCGGTTACCGCCAACGTTGCCCCGCGCGCCATGGCCGACCTCTGCGCTGCCGCCATGCGTGGCGATGCCGAAGTCGCTCGCGCCATCAACGACAAGCTGATGCCGCTGCACAAGGCACTGTTCATCGAGTCCAACCCGATTCCGGTGAAATTCGCCCTGCACGAAATGGGTCTGATGCCCGACGGCATTCGTCTGCCGTTGACCTGGCTCAGCCCGCGTTGCCACGAGCCTCTGCGCCAAGCCATGCGCCAGTCCGGCGTACTTGCCTAATCCAAGGAAACATTCCGCATGAAGCGACTGGCCGGACTCTCCGCTCTCGCCCTGATCATTTCCAGCACCAGCGGTTGCGGCTGGCTCTGGGGCAAAGATGGCTATTTCCGTGATCGCGGCAGCGATTACCTGGAATCTCGCCAGACGGCTCCCATGCAGCTCCCGCCGGACGTTGATGCCAAGCCTCTCGACCCGCTGCTGCCGGTACCGATGAACGTTGCCGACACCCGCGCTGAAGGTGAATACGAAGTCCCCCGTCCGCAGGCCCTGCAGGGCAAGGGTGAAGTCAGCGACTACAGCCTGCAGAAGAGCGGCGACTCCCGTTGGGTGGTTGCCCAGCGTGTCCCGGCTGAAGTCTGGCCTGTGGCCCGCCAGTTCTTCGAGAACGGTGGTTTCCGCATTGCCGACGAGCGTCCGCAGACCGGCGAGTTCAGCACCGACTGGCAGCGTCTCGACCAGCTTTCCGGTTCCCTGGCCCGTCGCCTGGGTAGCCGCGTGAGCGGCGTCGAGCCGGACAGCGAAGTCCGCGCTCGCGTACGTATCGAGCCGGGCGTGCAGCGCAATACCAGCGAAATCTTCGTGACCACTGTCAGCCGTCCGGCTGGCAGCACCGCCGATACTGGCTGGCCGAGCCGTTCCGACAACGCGAGCCTGGAAGCCGCTCTGCTGGACGAAATGCTTGCCAGCATGGCCCGCAGCTCCGAGCAAGGCGGATCCGTGTCGTTGCTCGCCGCCCGCGACTTCGATGCGCCGAGCCGCGTGACCCTGTCCGAAGACGGTAACGGCAACCCCATGCTCAGCCTCGGCGCCGACTTCGACCGTTCCTGGTCCAGCGTCGGTCGCGCCCTGGAAAACGGCGATGTCCGCGTCGACGACATCAACCGCAGCCTGGGTGTGTACTACATCAACCTCGCCGAAGGCGCCGAGAAGAAAGACGAGAAGCCCGGCTTCTTCAGCAGCCTCTGGGGTAGCGACTCCAGCGCAGAAGAAATCGAAGCCCGTGCCGAACGCTACCAGGTCCGCCTGACCCGCGTTGGCGATTCCGTTCAGGTGACCGTGGAGAAGGACATCAACACCGTGGCCCCCGCCGATGTGGCGCGCCGCGTGCTGACCCTGATCCAGGAAAACCTCGGCTAAGAGCAAGAGGTACGCCGCCCAGCGGCGGATCGTGGAAACAACAAGGCGAAACCCCCGGGTTTCGCCTGTTTCGTTTGATAAAGGCGGAAAACGACATGAGCACACCCACCACCCTCAGCCTGAAGAAGATCTACTCGGGGAAGGTTCGCGACCTTTACGAAATCGACGACAAGCGCATGCTGATGGTCGCTACTGACCGCCTTTCCGCGTTCGACGTGATCCTCGACCAGCCGATTCCGGAGAAGGGCAAGATCCTGACCGCCATCTCCAACTTCTGGTTCGACAAGCTGTCCGACGTCGTCCCCAACCACTTCACTGGCGACAAGGTGGAAGATGTCGTTCCCGCCGCTGAACTGCCCCTGGTGGAAGGCCGTGCCGTAGTCGCCAAGCGCCTCAAACCCGTCGCTGTGGAAGCCATCGTGCGTGGCTACATCGTCGGCTCGGGCTGGAAGGAATACCAGAAGACCGGCACCGTCTGCGGCATCCAGCTGCCGGCCGGCCTGAAGGAAGCCTCCAAGCTGCCGCAACCCATCTTCACCCCCTCGACCAAGGCCGCTGTCGGCGACCACGACGAGAACATCTCCTTCGAACAGTGCGAAGCCATCATCGGCAAGGAACTGGCCGCCAAGGTCCGCGACACTGCCATCGCCCTGTACAGCACCGCCGTCGAGTACGCCGCCACCCGCGGCATCATCATCGCCGACACCAAGTTCGAGTTCGGCATCGACGAAGATGGCACCCTGACCCTGATGGACGAAGTGCTGACCCCCGACTCCAGCCGCTTCTGGCCGGTGGAAAGCTACGTCGAAGGCAAGAACCCGCCGAGCTTTGACAAACAGTTCGTGCGCGACTGGCTGGAATCCACCGGCTGGAACAAGGAACCGCCGGCCCCGGCCGTACCTGCGGATGTCGCCCAGAAAACCGCCGACAAGTACCGCGAAGCCCTGACCAAGCTCACTTCCTGATCGCTCCTCCCGGAATTCGCCCCTCGCTGCAGGGGCGAATTCGTTCGCCAAAGATGGCGTAGCGATCCCTCTCACACCGCAACCATCTGAAACCACGCGAAAAAATCTCCCCTACGGGCTTCGCCAATGGCCGATGAGCTGGTATCATGCGCGCCGTTCGGGAAGATGCCGGAGTGGCCGAACGGGACGGATTCGAAATCCGTTGTGTCAGCAATGGCACCTAGGGTTCAAATCCCTATCTTCCCGCCATATTCAATAGCCTAAACCCCTGAAATTCCTAGAGTTTCAGGGGTTTTTGCTTTCTGGCTCGCCCCAGAGTGTCGAAAACCCCAGTACGGCTTGCTCAGTCGCTTCACTCAGGTAGGCCAGAGCCCGGGGGATAACGGGCTTGGTCTTCATGCCTTGGCGTTCCCCGTGAGTCAGGGCGTACGCAGCTTTGCAGCCATGTCTCGCATGACGCCATGCACAATTCGACGCAGCAGGTATCTCTCACCGGCAAGGAAGCGCTCTGGCAGAGCTTGCAGCAGATGATCGGCAGCCCCCAGGGTTGCCTTCACAAGCTCATCCATCAGCTTGGCGGCAATCCTGTTCGATAGTCCGAGGTAGCTGCCCATGAAGAGCACATGCTCCCTGGTCACTTCGGCGTGTGTTCGCATGCCTTCCACCTTCCATACCAGCTCAGCGTCCAGCCAGGGGGCCGATTCCTTGCTTGCGGTATATATCGCTGTGCAGAGCAGGTCGTAGTGGGGCGTAAGGTCAACGCCGTCCGATGTGACGTAAAAAGAGAGGTTCTTCAGGTGGGCGTCGTTGTTGCCGACCAGGATGTTGAAAACCAGCCAATTGAATAGTTGGATTCGTGCCTCGGCTTTCCGACGACAGAGGCTGACGATGTGCCGAAGCGTCGTCATTGAGGCCTGTTGGTATTTGAACTGGCGATCCAGTCCCAGTAACTGGCAACCGTCGAGGACATGCAGGCGTTTCAGTTGGCCATCGATTACTTGCCTGTCAAAACGCTCAATCAGATAAACCGGCTCCGGGACGCGGTGAATAGCGACGGGGGCAGCGTTTAGCCTGGCCATTTGGGCGACAGACATAACGAACCATTCATTGGCCACGCTATTGTCGTACTGATCTGTTTCAGGGTGGTTCGGCTTGAGGATGTGAGTTGAGGGTCGGCTGCCGATTGGCTCGTACAACACGCCGTCCAGGACCACGACAGGCAACTTGTGTTGGGCGCCTGCCAGCGACATTCGCTTGGGTGCTCCAGTGGTCAGCGATACCCGGGGGAGGTTCCTGATTCGCTGGCTGAGCACGTCGTCAGGGAGCGGCTGGAGTCCGCCATCGGGTATTGGTTCGAATCCTGGCAGAAGCGTGATGGCTCCCGCCGATTCAGCACCGTAGTAGCCCAGGAGTCCAAAGGCATCCGCAAACTCGATTTTCGCGTCGCTGGCCAGCAACTGACGGGCCTGCTCTTCTGGCAGCAGGTTGTCGAAGAACCACTGAACAGGGCGTTCCGTAGAGCCATCCACGACCCGCCCTGCAGAGCGGGGAAGGGTGGGTGAGAGGTCGAATGATCGGGGGTTATTCAGCCAGTCAGATGAATACTCGAGCGCCCATACACCGTTCTGGTCGATCAGGCTGCCGACATGCTCGTTGTTTATGGTGACTTCCAACTGCCTCATGGCTTCGGCACGTCCAGATAGACCCGAATGCCCAACTCATCGAGCAGTTGCAGAACGCTCCCCAGGGAGACTGTTGGCTTGCCCTTTTCGATATCACGCAAATGCACGTGGCTTTTACCAAGCAGCATTGCCATGTCCTCCTGGCGAATGTGCTGCTTTTTCCGTGCCTCGCGAACGACCTTTCCGAGATCTTCCGGTGTGCGAACGGGGACGTACGAGTGCTGGTCCATTTGGGATATCCATTTCGAAGCTATGGTTTCGATTGTAGGAGGGGGTAAGGCGCAGTCAAGCCAAATCGAAACTATGGCTTCAGTTTTAGGGGATAGGACCGCTCTTTTTGTGAAAACGAAACTGTGATTTCTATTTTTGTGTTTAGCGGGGCGCTCCAGGCGGGTATCGAAGCTTTGGTTTCGATTGTTGGCCAGCCCTATGAGAGCGACAAGAGTGTCGAAGAACTGTCGAAATCACAGGCACGAACTGTCGAAAATCGACACGGGGAGTCGCTGGAAACCCTGAACTGAGGTTTGCGACGTACTGAGCCAGCCCTCGGGATGATTCAAATTCCTATCTTCCTGCCATATCCAGAAAAGCCCCGCAGTCGAGAGCCTGCGGGGCTTTTCTTTTCTGCCTGTCTCGAACGCTTGCGGCTGTTGATTGGGGGCTAGTTCAGCCAACCAAAGCCGTTTACTCCGGCTGCATGCCGAAACCCACACCAAAGCGATTCCAGGCATTGATTGCGGCAATGACGAAAGTCAGTTCCGCCAACTCCTGTTCACTGAACACGGCGGCCACTTCTTCGTAGATCTCGTCCGGTGCATGGGCGGTTGCAACCAGGGTCAGTGTCTCGGTCCACAGCAGGGCGGCACGCTCGCGCTCGTCGAAGAACGGCGTTTCCTTCCAGGTGCTCACTGCCATCAGGCGCCGAAGGGTTTCTCCCTCTTTGCTTGCGTCAGTGGTGTGCATGTCGACGCAGTAGGCGCAGCCGTTGATTTGCGAGGCCCGGATACGCACAAGCTCGCGCAGGGAGCGCGGGAGGATGGATTCGGAAGCGGCTTTCTCCAGGCCCATCATGGCTTTCATGGCTTGAGGAGCGGCTTGGTAATAGTTGAGGCGTTTCGAGCTCATTTTCATCTCCAGGTGACCGAAGGACTTCGGGGTTGGAGTGACTTTATTAGGGGATAAGGTCTGGATAAACTGGGTCAGATCGTTTTCATTGTGCGGAAAGTCGGACAGTCATGGCGTTTGATCGATTGGAGGCGATGCGCGCGTTCTGCCGCATCGTCGAAGTGGGAAGCTTCACGGGCGCAGCGGAGTCGCTGAGCGTGGCGAAGACGACGATTTCCGGGCAGATCCAGGGGCTCGAATCGCTTCTGGGCGTGAAACTCTTGCACAGGACCACCAGAAGGGTGACGCCGACCACCGATGGCGCCGCCTACTATGAGCGCGCGCGTGTGGTTCTGGATGACCTCGACGACCTGGAAGCCTCGGTTGCGCAAAGCCGGAGTGTGGCGCGGGGGAGGGTGAGGGTGGAGATGCCTTCCCCGGTCGGTACGTGTCTCATCATCCCGTCGCTGCCGGACTTCGCCACGCTGCATCCACAGATCCAGCTGGACATCGGTTGCAGCGAGCGCGTGATCGACCTCGTGCAGGAAGGCATCGACTGCGCGTTCCGGGGCGGGCCAGTCACCGATCAGGGGCTGGTGTGCCGCCCCGTAGGGCAGATGCGCTTCTGCCTTTGTGCGTCACCGGATTACTTGAGCGACTCGGCGCCGATACTCGACCCGGTCGATTTGCTGCAGCACCGGTATCTCGGTTTCACCTTCCCAGGCTCGGGCAAGCAAATGACCCCTGTCCTCCGGCGGGGCGACGAAAGCTTCACGGTCGAGCAGTTGCCGGCGATGCGTTTCAACCATGGCGGTGCGTACCGGGCGGCGGGATTGGCAGGGCTTGGCATCGTTTCAGTGCCGCTTGCGGAAGCCAGTGCGCACCTTCAGGCAGGAAGGTTGGTCGAGGTGCTGCCTGGCTGGGCACTGGGCAGCATGCCGATCAGTCTCGTGTATCCCTATTCACGGCATCTGTCGGCCCGGGTGCGGGCATTCGCCGACTGGGCGGCGGCATTGATGGCGAACGACCCGCTCTGGCAGTTGTAGCCCCATAAATGAAAACCCCGCAGACCTCTGGCCTGCGGGGTTTCTGCTTTTGCTCTTGAAAAACACCGTCACGCGCTGGAGCACATGCGCGCGGCGTTGATCAGCCGGCCTTTGTCCTGCCAGGCATTGCGCTGGAAGACGGAGTACTGGTTCTGGCCCTGGCCACTGGAGAGTTCGACCAGGCCGGAGGCTTTGGCGGGGTCGGTGTTGCCTACGAACAGCAGCGTCTTGCCGTTTTCTTCCGACGTGAAGGTCTGGGCGTCCGGGCGGATTTCGCCTTTTACGCAGTTCAGGTAGTCGGGGCTCGCCTTGCTGGTGACGCCGGAGGTTCCGTCTCGGCTGGATCTGATATCGGGGTTGTGAGTGCTACAGCCTGTTGCAATCAGCAGGGTGGAAAGTATCAGGATGCTGCCGCTACGAATGGATGCTGAACAGAGACCAGGGGATGTGTGGTTCATGGCTGTTGCTCCAGGCTGGTGCAATTGGCCAGTCGGCGCGTTGCTGGCTGGCCGTTGAGGCAGGGCGCCTGGAGCGGAGGCCACGACAGGAGAGGGCATCCTTCGCCCAGGTGGCCACTGCCTGTCCCGGATAAGTGTATTCCCGTTTTTCCTTGGGTGACGGGGGGAAAACGTGTGATTTCGAGGGAAGTGTCTCTCCGTCAGAATTTCGCCGGCTTCCTGGCGCATCGGTGCCAGCTGCGCTATTGCTAATCAAGTGCATCTGGTTATGTGATGCACCAGGAGCGATTCGTGATCGAACCGGTTTACTGGGCGGAGCTGCGTCAGCTCTCGCTCAACGTATCTGCCGCGCACATCGCCATGGTGGCCTTCCTGGAAGAAGCAGTAGTCCCTTGGTCGGATGACCAGATGGTGGAATTCAAGCGGCTCATTCTGTGCGAGCGCATTGCGATCAGCGCATACGCGACGCTCTATTCATACATCGACAGCCGAACAGCGGAGCCCGCGCGATTGCGACTGGTGGTTGGCGAGTAACTCCCCCTCATGACTCCGGCTCGGTAATCGCCTCGATCAATCCCTCATCATCGTTCTGGGCACTGTTCACGCGTGTGGAAACCGCGTGCCCGGTGAAGTCTCCCCGCGCCTGGCCGATGGCGTGCTGCACCTGTTCTTCCGCCGTGCCGGGCGCGAGCCACGACCTGAACTGTTCCGGGGGGAGTATCACGGGCATGCGGTGGTGGATGGCGCTGATGGAGGGCGCGGCGTCTCGGGTGAGGAGGGCGCAGGAGGTGACTTCCTGACCATCCGGCCCTGCCCAGGAGGCCCAGATGGCGGCAATCGCCAGCACCGGGTCATTCGGGCTGTAGACGTAGTAGGGCTGATGGACCAGGCGACCGCTGGCATTGCGCACCTGTTCCTGGGGATTCCATTCATACCAGCCCTGGGCGGGCATCAGGCAGCGCTGGCTGCGCAGGCTTTGGCGCCACAGTGGCTTGCCGGCGGCTTCTTCACTGCGGGCGAAGAAGGCATGAAACGGTGGCTTTTCCTCTTTCCACCAGGACGGTATCAGCCCCCAGCGGGCATCTATCAGCTCCAGCTCGCTCTGCCTGTCGAGCCGCAGTACCGGTACGCGAGTGGTAGGGGCCACGTTGAAACTCTGGATCCAGCGCCCTGAGTCCCGCGCGCCGATGTGCCAATAGTCTTCGATGGCGCGCTCGGAGGGGCTGACGTAGCGGCCGCACATGACTGATTCCTGCATTGGGGGATGCCTTCAGCATAGAACCCGCACACCTGCCATACGCGCTGGTGATATGAGGTGGCCATCTATTTGATGGCTATTCAATGGCTTATCTCCGGCAATCTGCTGCGAAAAAGGCGACAAAGTGCACGTTTTTTACACGTGCCAGGAAGAACCGAATGACCTTGCGCCAGTCTGTTCTCTCAGGCCTGCTCCCGAGGATGCCGTACAGGACAGTGGCGCAATGCCACGGCAGGCCGCCTACAACCACTTCAAAAGGATTGAAGTCATGACTCACAAGAACAACGTCAGACGTGTTGTTGGTTCCCTGATTCTCGCCGCTTCCACTTCCACCCTTGCCGCCCCGGCGCCTGAAGGCGATGCCTTCGGCGATTACTGGAGTCCTGGTAAACCCAACCCCGCTCTCTGCAAATCACCGGTGCTGGTCGGCACGCCCGTGGGCTTGCCGCGATGTCTGCAGGCGAGCAACGTGATGCAGCGCCTGCAGGAGTTGCAGGACATCGCCACGCTCAACGATGGCAATCGCGCCGCCGGCCTGCCGGGCTACCAGGCCTCGATCGACTACGTGAAGCAGACCCTGGAGCGCGCCGGCTACCAGGTGCGGGTACAGCCGTTCCCCTTCACCGCCTACTTTCCCAAGGGGCCGGGCACCCTGCAGGCATTGACGCCGCAGCCGGCGGAATACGTCTGGGAGGAGGACTTCAACTACCTGTCGCAGACCGATGCTGGTGACGTCAGCGCCCAGGTGGTGCCGGTTGACCTGTCCCTTGGCGCCGGCAACACCTCCACCAGCGGCTGCGAGGTGGAAGATTTCGCCGGCTTCCCCAGTGGCGCCATCGCCCTGGTGCAGCGTGGCAGCTGCAGCTTCGAGGTGAAGGCGGAGAACGCCGCTGCCGCGGGTGCAGCGGGCGTGATCATCTTCAACCAGGGCAACACCGAGGACCGCAAGGGCCTGGAGAACGTCACCCTGGGCGACACCTACGAGGGTGGCATTCCGGTGCTGTTCGCCACCTATGACAACGGCGTGGCCTGGTCCCAGACCCCTGGTCTGCAGTTGCACATGGTGGCGGATGTGATTCGCGAGAAGACGCAGACCTTCAACCTCGTGGCGGAGACCCGGCGTGGCGATCCGAAGAACGTAGTGATGGCCGGCGCTCACCTGGACTCGGTGTTCGAGGGCCCCGGCATCAACGACAACGGCTCGGGCAGCGCGGCCTTGCTGGAAATGGCCGTACTGCTGCGCAAGGCGCACCCGCAGAACAAGGTGCGTTTCGCCTGGTGGGGTGCGGAGGAGTCCGGTTTGGTGGGGTCGACCTTCTACGTCAACAGCCTGAGCGATGAGGAACGGAAGAAGATCAAGGCGTACCTGAACTTCGACATGATCGGTTCGCCGAACTTCGGCAACTTCATCTATGACGGCGACGGCTCTTCTTTTGGCCTGCAGGGCCCGGCCGGTTCGGCTGCCATCGAGCGCCTGTTCGAAGCCTACTTCACGCTTCGCAGCGAGCCGTTCGAAGGTACCCAGATCGACTTCCGCTCCGACTATGCGCAGTTCTTCGAGGTGGGCATTCCCTTCGGTGGCCTGTTCACGGGCGCCGAAGACATCAAGAGCGAGGAGCAGGCACAAAGGTACGGCGGCGCTGCCGGTCAACCCTTCGACCCGTGCTACCACCAGGGCTGCGACACCACCGCCAACATCGACCTGAACGCCCTGGAGATCAACGGCGACGCTATGGCGTTTGCCACCAGCTGGCTGTCGCTGTCGACGAAGATTATCGACGACGAGATCGCTGCGGCCGCGGAACAGGCGAAAGGCGCTACCACCCTGCGTCAGCAGTCGGTGCGCCAGGCCGAGCGCTGGGGTAATCACTACGTGAAATGACGGAGAGGCGTCTGGCCTGCGGGGCATTCGTGCTTTCGCAGGCCTTCTGTCTTATCTGAATTGACCGTGGGAAATCTCTGCGATTTACTGTATATAAATACAGTATTCGTAGGATTTCCCCCAATGGCCTTGATGATTGTTCCTGGCCCTTTCGGCAGCCCCGCCCCGGGGCTGCCGTTTTTCTCTTCTGGCAGTGAGCGGGACTGATGGGCGCTGTCGTTGCCCTCGATGCCCTGCTCAATGAGCGGCGGGTCTGGAAAGGCCAGCCCGGCGCATTGCCGTCCAGCAGCGAGCAACCCACTGGCCTGGCCGCCCTGGATCGGGTCTTGCCCGGCGGTGGCTGGCCCGCAGCCGCACTCAGCGAAATCCTCACCCCAGCCACGGGCCTGGGTGAACTGCGCCTGCTCTGGCCCACCTTGGCGCGGCTGACTGCCAGTGCTGAGCGCGTGGTGCTGGTGGCGCCCCCGCATATCCCTTATCCACAGGCCTGGCAGGCGGCTGGTGTGGACCTGCGCTGGCTGGCGCTGGTGGAGGCGAGCGGTCGCGATGCCCTCTGGGCGGCCGAGCAATGCCTGCGTTCCGGCAGCTGCGGCGCGGTGCTCTGCTGGCCGCAGCAGGTTGACGATCGCGCCCTGCGCCGTTTGCAGGTCGCCGCGGAAACCGGGCAGACACTGGCCTTCGCCTATCGCCCCCTGGAGGCCGCCCTCAACCCGTCACCGGCGGCCGTGCGCATCGCCGTCGATGGGTGGCCGGCGCAATTGCGGGTGCTCAAGTGCCGGGGCGGCCTGCCACCCGCGGCCCCCATCGCCCTGGCCCGATGACGCATGCGCTGGGCTTGCATATTGCTGCCGCAGTTGGCGCTGGATGGCGTACTGCGCGGCCACCCCGACCCCGAAGCGCCCCTGGTGCTGGTGACCGGCACGCCGCAGCGTCGCGTGCTGCGCGCCCTCAATCCCAAGGCCAGGGCATTGGGTTTGCGCCCTGGCCAGTCACTCACCGCCGCCCATGCCCTGACCCGTGATTTCGCCCTGGTCGAGTACGACCCGGCGGAGGTCGAGCGTTGGCAACAGTTGCTCGCCGCCTGGGCCTATCGCTTCAGTTCCCAGGTCAGCCTGCGCTACCCGCGCTGCCTGCTGCTGGAGGTGGAATCCAGTTTCGCCCTGTTCGGTCCCTGGCCACGTTTCGAGGCACGGCTCCGACGGGAGCTGGCGGCGCTTGGTTTTCGCCATCGCATCGTCGCTGCGCCCAATCCGGCGGCGGCGCGGATGCTTGCCAATGCCTACGATGGCCTGGCGGTGACGAGTCAGGATGATCTGCGCGAGGCGCTTGGGCGCATGCCGGTGGATCGCGCCGGGCTGTCGCGGGAGACCGCCACCGCCTTTGCCCGCATGGGGCTGCGCAACCTGGAACAGGTGCTGGCGCTGCCACGGGATACGGTGGCCCGACGCTTCCCGGGAGACGTGTTACAGCACCTCGATACCCTGCTCGGCGAGCGTCCGCTGGCGCTGGAGTACTACCGGCCGCCGGATGAGTTCGACCTGCGCATCGAGCTGAACTTCGAAGTGGAATCCCATCAGGCGCTGCTCTTCCCCCTGCGCCGCCTCACCGCTGACCTGGCCGCCTTCCTCGCTGGGCGCGACAGCGGTGTGCAGCGTTTCACGCTCTCTCTGGAGCACCGTGATCTCGCCGATACCCTGGTACCGGTGGGGTTGCTCAGTGCCGAGCGTGAGGCGGCCATGCTCTTCGAGCTGGCACGTGGACGCCTGGAGCAATTGCAGGTGCCGGCCCCGGTGCGCGCCTTCCGCCTGCAGGCGCGGGACTTGCCGGCTTTCGTGCCGGAACGGCGCGAGCTGTTCGACGAGCGCCCGCAGCAATCCCTGCCCTGGGAACAACTGCGTGAACGCCTGCGGGCACGTCTGGGGGACGATGCGGTGCATAGCCTGGCGGCCCGTGCCGATCACCGTCCCGAATGCGCCTGGCAACTGGATGCCGAAGCGCCGTCGGCACCGTTCCCGCCCGGTCCGCCCCGTCCCGGCTGGCTGCTGCGCGAACCCGTGGTCCTGCGGGAGTCGTCCGTGCGCATTCTCGCCGGCCCCGAGCGGATCGAATCCGGCTGGTGGGATGGTGGCGATGTGCGCCGCGACTACTACCTGGTGGAAACCCGCAATGGCCAGCGTGGCTGGGCCTTCCGCAGGGTGAACGGGGAGGGGCCGCTGTCGTTGCAGGGCTGGTTCGCATGAGCGCCTACGCCGAGCTGCATTGCCTGTCCAACTTCAGCTTCCAGCGCGGGGCTTCAAGTGCCGGGGAGCTGTTCCAACGCGCCAAGGACCATGGCTACGAGGCATTGGCGATCACCGACGAATGCACCCTGGCCGGCATCGTCCGGGCCTGGCAGGCCTCGAAGGAAACCGAAGTGCCCCTGGTGATCGGCAGCGAAATGCGCGTCGACGGCGGCCCCAGGCTGGTACTGCTGGTGGAGGACCTGACGGGCTACCAGCACCTCTGCCGTCTCATCACTCAGGCCCGACGGCGGGCGAAGAAGGGGGAGTACCGCCTGCTGCGTGATGACCTGGCCGAACCCATGGACGGTCTGCTGGCCCTCTGGATACCCGAACGTGAAAACGACGATCGCGATGGCCTCTGGTTGCACCAGTGCTTCCCCGACCGCCTGTGGCTGGCGGTGGAGCTGCATCAAGGTGCGGACGACGCCAACCGCCTGACTAACCTGCTGGCCCTGGCCGAGCGTCTCGGTATTCCGCCCGTGGCGACGGGCGATGTGCACATGCATGCCCGTGGCCGCCGGGCGCTGCAGGATTGCATGACCGCCGTGCGCCACCACTGCACGGTGGCGGAGGCCGGGTACCGGTTGTTCCCCAATGGCGAGCGGCACCTGCGCCCTCGCGACGTGCTGGCCGGCCTCTACCCGGCCCACCTGCTGGCCGAGTCGATACGCATCGCCCGTCGCTGCGTTTTCAACCTCGGACAACTGAATTACCAGTACCCCCGCGAGCTGGTGCCGGAAGGCCACAGCCCAGGCAGCTGGCTGCGCGCGGAAACGGAGAAGGGCATGCTCAGGCGCTGGCCGGACGGTGTCCCACAGAAGGCGCGAGCGCTGGTGGAGAAGGAGCTCGAACTGATCGTCGAGCTGGGTTACGAGAGCTACTTCCTCACGGTGTACGACATCGTCGAGTTCGCCCGCAGCCGGCACATCCTCTGCCAGGGGCGGGGCTCGGCGGCCAACTCGGTGGTGTGCTTCGCCCTGGGGATAACCGAACTGGACCCCTGCGTCTTCACCGAACTCCTGTTCGAGCGCTTCATGTCACGGGAGCGCAACGAGCCGCCGGATATCGACGTCGACTTCGAACACGAGCGCCGCGAAGAAGTCATCCAGTACCTGTTCAATCGCTATGGCCGGGGCAGGGCTGCGCTCACCGCCGTGGTCAACACCTACCACGGCGCGGGTG
Organism: Metapseudomonas resinovorans; assembly: GCF_002003485.1. Lineage (GTDB taxonomy): Bacteria > Pseudomonadota > Gammaproteobacteria > Pseudomonadales > Pseudomonadaceae > Metapseudomonas > Metapseudomonas resinovorans_D. Next base: position 55,934 of record NZ_BDMA01000028.1, on the reverse strand, counting down.
CCGTGCGTGATGTGGCCAAGGCCCTCGGCCTGCCACCGGACCAGGTCAACGCGCTGGCTGACTGTTGTGGCGGCTGGAGCGACAAGCCCCCGTCGGCGGAGCGCCTGCGTGAGGTCGGCTTCGATCCGGAGAGTCCGGTGCTGCGCCGCGTGGTGGCCCTGACCAACGAGCTGATCGGCTTTCCCCGTCATCTGTCGCAGCACCCCGGCGGCTTCGTGATTTCCGAAGCACCGCTGGCCAGCCTGGTGCCCGTGGAGAACGCCACCATGGCCGAGCGCACCGTCATCCAGTGGGACAAGGATGACCTCGACCTGGTGGGCCTGCTCAAGGTGGATGTGCTGGCGCTTGGCATGCTCAGTGCGCTGCGCCGTTGCTTCGGCCTGATCGAGCACTACCGCGGCACCCGCTGGACCCTGGCCACCTTGCCCAAGGAAGACCCGGCCACCTACGAGATGATCGGTCGTGCCGACACCATCGGCGTCTTCCAGATCGAGTCACGGGCACAGATGTCCATGCTGCCGCGCCTGAAACCCGAGACGTTCTATGACCTGGTGATCCAGGTCGCCATCGTCCGGCCGGGGCCCATCCAGGGCAACATGGTCCATCCCTACCTGCGCAGGCGGAAGGGTGAGGAAGAGGTGACCTACCCCAAGGACGAGCTCATCCCCGTTTTCAAGCGCACCCTGGGCGTGCCGCTGTTCCAGGAGCAGGTGATGCAACTGGCCATGGTCGCTGCCGACTACAGCCCTGGCGAGGCGGATGAGCTGCGCCGCAACATGGCGGCCTGGAAGCGTCACGGCGGCCTGGAGCACCACCGCCAGCGTCTGACGTCGCGGATGCGCGCCAAGGGCTATGAACAGGCGTTCATCGATCAGATCTTCGAGCAGATCAAGGGCTTCGGCAGCTATGGCTTCCCCGAGTCCCATGCCGCCAGCTTCGCTCTGCTCACCTACGCCAGTTGCTGGTTGAAATGCCATGAACCGGCCGCCTACGCCTGTGCCCTGATCAACAGCTGGCCCATGGGTTTCTACAGCCCGGACCAGGTGCTGCAGGACGCCCGCCGCCATGGCCTCGAAGTGCGCCCGGTGGATGTGCGGCATTCCGATTGGGATTGTTCCCTGGAGCCCACGGGGCAGGGGGGCGAACTGGCCATTCGCCTCGGTCTGCGGATGGTGCGTGGTTTTCGTGAAGACGATGCGCGGCGTATCGAAGAGGTGCGGCAGACGAGGGCGTTCAGCAGCGTGGGCGACCTCATCCAGCGCGCCCGTCTGGATGCCCGTGCCCGCGAACTGCTGGCCGACTCCGGTGCCCTGCGTGGCCTGGCCGGACACCGCCATCGGGCGCGCTGGGCAGTAGCCGGGGTGGAGATGCAGGCGCCGCTCTTCGCCGATCTGCCGGAGCAGGAGGAAACCCAGGTGCCCTTGCCGCTGCCCAGCGTGGGTGAAGACATGCTGACCGACTACGCCACGCTGGGCACCACCCTCGGACCGCACCCCATGGCCCTGCTACGTGGCGAACTGCGCAAGCGACGTTGCCGCAGCTCGCGGGAGTTGCTGGCACTGGAGCACGGGCAGCAAACCCGTGTTGCCGGCCTGGCAGTCGGACGCCAGCGCCCGCAGACGGCCAGCGGGGTGATCTTCGTGACCCTGGAAGACGAGTTCGGCATGGTCAATGTGGTGGTCTGGCACGACCTCGCCGAGCGCCAGCGCCGGGTGCTGCTGAGCTCGCAACTCCTGCAGGTGGAAGGCCGGCTGGAATCGGTGGACGGCGTTCGCCACCTCATCGCCCGTCGCCTGAGCGACCTGACCCCCTTGCTCAGCGGTCTCGATATCAGGAGTCGGGATTTCCACTAGATCGATGCAGATCGCTGCCGTATTCCAGAATTTTCTGTGGGAGCGATTTGCCTATGAGCTGACCATCGAGGTCGCCGCTTTTCTGTAGGGGCGAATTCATTCGCCAACCGGGCCGCAGGTCCGGCCTTGACCTCTTTAGGGCAGCTGCGCTGCCCATGGCGATTGAAATCGCCCCTACAACGGGGTGTTCTGCAGGCCATTCTTTTGTGGGAGCGAATTCATTCGCGATTGAAATCGCTCCCACAGGGAAAGGGCGATGGGTATCGCAAGCTCCACCCATCCTACAAACGCGCAGTTCGCCAAAAATGCCGGCACATTGGCGGATTTTGTAGGGGCGAATTCATTCGCCAAGGGAGCGTTTGCGCCCCTTCGCGTAACAAGAAGTTCAGTGCGGAGTAACCGGCGTGTGCTTCGCCTTGTGCCGTCGGAACGAGCGGGCGGAGTGGGGCGGCGAAGGCCGGCTGTGATGATGGTGGTGATGGTGGGAGATTCTGAGCATGGCCCACAGCAGCGCGACCGCTGCCAGCAGCCAACCCATGATCATCAGGGCTATGAAGATTTCGGGACCCATTGCAAACCGCCTCTGGCGCCAAAGTGGAGAGCGCACGCCCTGAGTCTAGCCGGGCCAATGTGACGGCCGCTTGAACCAGACTGCCTTTGGTCGGCTTGAACCAGGGAACCGGACGAGACGCCTATCCGCACTCCTGGTCCATGTTGCGCTTGGCCTTGGCGGTCGGTGCATTGCGGTACTGCTCGGTCCAGAACTGGCACTTGGCGTCGTTCAGCCGACGTTGCTCCTCCAGCCGTTCCAGGCGCTCGTTGTCCGCGCGCTGGGTGGCGTTGTAGTTCTCCTCGTACTTCTGCAGGCGCTCTTCGCCCGAGCCTTGCGGCACTGGCGCAGGCTCGGGTGCCGGTTGCGGGGGGGCGGGTGGCGGCGTGAATACCTGGGCTGTGGGGGCCTCGCCATCAGCCATGTAGAGCTGGTAGCCGAGGTAGGTGGTCAGGCCGATGGCGATGAAACCGAGCCAGACGCCAAGGGCGACGCTGAGGGTCAGGACCAGCGGATTGAAACTGATGCGCAGGATGCGACGTGGGCGAGCCATGGAGCCTCCGAAGCGTGGGGCGGCAGGAATCAGTGTACCTCCAGCACCTCGAAGGTCTGCCGGCTATTGCCGATGGTCAGGGTCACCTCGGCGCCTTCGGCCTTACCCAGCAAGGCCTGGCCCAGCGGCGAGCGGGGGCTGATCACGGTGATTTCCTCACCTTCGTCCACCACTTTAAGGCCCGCGGCCTCGGGACCGAGGAACAGCCGTTGCTCACTGCCGTCTTCCGCCGCCAGCAGCACAAGGGCGCTGAGCTGGATACCGCGCGCCGGGTCGAATGGGCGCAGGTTGAGGTTCTCGAACAGCCCCAGCGCCTGCTTGATCTCGGCGGCACGGCGCGCCTGTCCGGTGGCCAGGTACGAGGCTTCCAGGCCGAGGGTGTCGTACTTGTTCTCGGCGACGTTCTCCTCATGGGTTGCCGCCTCATAGGCGGTTTGCGCCGCGCGCTGCAGCAGCTGCAGGTCGACGGCGAGCTTGTCGAGGATCAGGCGGTGGATGCGGATCTTGTCCATGGGCAGGCGCGTTCGAAGGGGAGGCTGAGCATTCTAAGAGCCTTCATGGGGCGGCGGGAAAGGGGTCCGTACAAGTCGGGGACGAACTTGTGCACAGAGTTGGCGCAGAAGTACGTTCGTACCAGCTTCGGAAAGGGGCCCACAGACCCTTTTTCGTGCCATTCGTCGCCGCCTGGAACGCCCGTGCAACACAGGCTCCAGACGCTTTTCAAAGGGAAATGCCCCGCAACGGGGCAAGCCAGGTCTTGACAGGTTCAAGTTGTGCACAGTCGGGAAGCAGCATCGCAAAACGCCCTCGAAAAGCTCCGTAAGCGCTTGATTCTCAGCGATCTATACGTAACTACATGAAAAATAAGGAATTTTATAATTGGTGAAAAAATCATCAGTTTGAACGGAGGCCACGATCCATGAGCACTTGGTGACGTTTCGAGCATCTTCTTCACAGAGTTATCCACAGCTTCTGTGGATTGTCCCGAGCAGTTGCTCTAGAACGCGACCTGCGGCAATTGCAAGACTTTACCTGCCAAAAAAAAGGAGTAGAGTTGCGCGCCTTTCCGGCCACCAGCCCTGTTTCATGAAGTACCGCGTCCCCGCCCAATCCGTTTCCAATCAGCAAACCCTGCCGACCCGCGTCGCCCTCTGGTTGCTGGACAGCCCGCGCCTGGGCCAGGCGCCTAGCGTGAAACGCATCGCCGGCAACCTGCTCAAACAACCGGCGCGAGAAGGCGTGGTCGCGGCGCAGAGCCGCCTGGGTCAGATGCTCTGCCGCGACTGCGGCAACCAGCGTGACCGCCGCATCGGCCTGGACCTGCTGCGCCAAGCCGCCCGCGCTGGCGACCGCCGCGCGCAACTCGAACTGGGTCGCCTGTGCAGCCAGCCGCGCATCAACGAGCCGGAACAGGCCCGACACTGGCTGGAACAGGCCGCCGCCCAGGGTTCCCACGAAGCCAAACGCCTGCTCGGCAGCCTCTCGCTGCAACCCTGATCGAGTCGCCCTGATCGCGCCCCGCGCCGCTGGGTATACTCCCGGCATTCCAGCGCGGAGCCGCTCATGCCCCTAGATATCCCCAACCTGTTGATCGGCCTGTTGGCTGCCGCCGTGCCCCTGCTGGGTCTGGCCTGGCAGCAGCAACGCAAGCTCACTGCCCTGCAAACCGAACAGACGCTGCTTGAAGAGCGCCTGGCCAATGCCCAACTGGCCCAGGACGGCCTCGCCGTGCAACTGGATGACAGTCGCGACGAGAACCGTGAACTCAACCACCTCAATGCTGCCCAGCAGGCCGAGCTGGCGGCCCTGCGGCGTGAGGCCGAATTGCTCGGCGTGGAACGCCAGAGCGCCCGCGAAGCGTTGCTGGCCTGGAACCAGGAGCGCGAGCGCAAGGATGCCGAACTGCGCCGCCTGGATGCTGATCGCGCCGGTCTGGAGGCTGAACTGCGCGAGCAGCGCGAGGCCCATGAACAGCGCCTCGGTGACTTGCAGGCGGCCCGCGATGATCTGCGTGCGCAGTTCGCGGAACTGGCCGGGAAGATTTTCGATGAGCGCGAGCAGCGTTTCGCCGAAACCAGCCAGCAGCGTCTTGGCCAGTTGCTCGACCCGCTCAAGGAGCGCATCCAGGCTTTCGAGAAGCGGGTGGAAGAAAGCTATCAACAGGAAGCCCGCGAGCGTTTCTCCCTTGGCAAGGAACTGGAGCGTCTGCAACAGCTCAACCAGCGCCTGGGCGATGAAGCCACCAACCTCACCCGCGCCCTGAAGGGCCAGAAGACCCAGGGCAACTGGGGCGAACTGGTGCTGGAACGGGTACTGGAGCATGCCGGCCTGGAGAAGGGGCGCGAGTACCAGACCCAGGTCAGCCTGAAGAGCGCCGAGGGCGAGCGTTTCCAGCCCGACGTACTGATCCAGTTGCCGGGAGACAAGCAGGTCGTCGTGGACGCGAAAGTCAGCCTGACTGCCTACCAGGCCTTGATCGCCGCCGAAGACGAAGCGACCCGCAGCCTGGCACTGAAGCAACACGTGCTGTCTTTGCGCAGTCACCTGAAAGGTTTGTCGGTAAAGGATTACCAGCGCCTGGAGGGCCTGCACAGCCTCGACTTCGTGCTGCTGTTCGTGCCCATCGAAGCGGCTTTCGCCGCCGCCTTGCAGGCTGATCCGGGCCTGTTCCAGGAAGCCTTCGAGCAACACATCGTGATCGTCAGCCCGACCACCTTGCTGGCTACCCTGCGGGTGATCGACAGCCTCTGGCGCCAGGAGCGGCAAAGCCAGAACGCCCGCGAGATCGCCGAACGCGCCGGGGCGCTGTATGACAAGTTCGTCGCCTTCGTCCAGGACCTGGATGAAATGGGCAGCCGTCTGCAACAGCTCGACAAGGCTTACGCCAATGCCCGCAACAAGCTGGTGGATGGCCGCGGCAACCTGATCAGCCGCGTGGAAAACCTCAAGCTGCTCGGCGCCCGTGCCAGCAAGAGCATTCCCAATGATCTGCTGGAAAGGGCGGCCGGTTTGCCGCTGCTGGATGAGCAGTTCGAGGGGTGAGCCCGTAGGGCAGGCCTGCGGCCTGCTTGGCGAATGAATTCGCCCCTACAGAATTGCGCCGGAGGTGGGCCGGGAGTCACCCCTCTCCTCTTCAGGGAGAGGGGCCGGGGGTGAGGGTTGCCACCGGCTGGCACGGTGCTCTGCCATTTCGCGAATGAATTCGCTCCCACAGGGAAGTGCCCAGGCTAACGCCGGCACGGACAGCCCCCTCTCCCTCTGGGAGAGGGTTGGCGGGGTTTGCTCGGCGTCTGGACGTGTTGGGCCTCGCAGGCTCGGACCGACCTACGGGGCCGCTGCGCGGCCCTTGGCGAATGAATTTGCCCCAGTCTTAGCTCGCCACCTCCGCCGCCGCCCGTTGCGCCGCCGGCGAACTCGCCAGGTAATCCAGCGCCACCTGCAGGTCCCCTTCGGTGCGTGGATGGAAGTCCGGTCGGAAGTAGCGCAGTACCGCCACGCCGATGCTGCCCATCGGCGGCAGCATGTCGCGCTTGCCCAGGGCGCGCCAGAGACGCAGGAAGCCGCGGTGGCTGCGAGTGGCCGGGTCCTGGCGCATCAGCGTGTGCATGGAGCGGCTGAACAGGAAGATCAGCGCGCCGCTGGCCACCAGCATGTAGAGCCAGCGCATCAGCAGGCTGCCCTTGAGATGCACGTGCAGGTCGTGGGCCACGCAGCGGTGCTCCACTTCCTCGGCGCCGTGCCAGCGCAACAGGTCGAGCATCACCGGGTCGGCAGCGTCCAGGCTGCGGGTGGTGATGATCCAGTTGCCCAGCACGCACGTGAAATGCTCCACCGCGGCGATCAGCCCGACCCGTTGGCGCAGCCACCAGGGTTGTAGCCAGCGGGTAATGGTGCTTTCGCCCAGGGGGTAATCACACAGCACCTTCTCGAACAGCCAGTAGATCCCTCGGGTGAAGGGCGTCGGGTCGATGCCGTGGCGTTCCAGATAGGGCGCCAGCGCACTGTCGTGGGCGCGGGCGTGCTGCGCTTCCTGGCGCACGAAACCGCGCACGTCCTCGCGTAGCTGCTCATCGGTAATCAGCGGTAGGGCCTTGTTGTAGACCCGGCAGAACCAGAATTCCCCCGCCGGCAGGATCAGGTGCAGGGTGTTCATGATGTGCGAGGCCTCCGGCTCGCCCGGCACCCAGTGCAACGGCGTGTCGGCGAAATCGAAGCGCACCTTGCGCTGCTCGAGGCGATGATGCGGTGGGTTCACGGAAGACTCCTCAGGCAGGCAGGCCCAGCTGCACGGCGCGGCTGGTGTCACCACTTTCCAGGTGGCTGACGAATTCACGGAGCCAACCCGCCAGGCGAGTGGGGTCGGCCATCAGTTGCCAGTGCCCGGCGGCCACTTCGCGGCGCCACAGCCGGGGCGCCCAATGCTGCAGGTCCTGGAAGAGCTGCGGGCGCACGAAACGGTCGCGGGTGGGGACAATCAACTGCACCGGCACATCGGTGCGACGCAGGCGCGGTCGGAACAGGCTGGTGATGAAGTTGGCGCGGTAAAGCTTGACGCCATGCTGGCCATCAGACTCCTGCGTCGGATTGGGGCGCGATTCGCGTACACCTTCCAGCCGCTGCAACAGGGTCGGCCAGGCGCGGGCGAGTCCGGTGCGCCAGAGCAGTTCCGGCACCAGCGGGGTGTGGAAGAAACCGATGTACCAGGAGCTGACCAGTTGCCCGATCACCCGCCCGAGCGCACTCACGCGTCTTTCTTTCAGGCGGGCGCGCATCCAGTGGCCCACATGGTCGAGGCAAGGGCCGGAGATCGTCGTGTAGGAAGCCAGCAGCGGCTGGATGCGAGGTTCGGTCACCGCTTCCCAGGACTGGATCGAGCCCCAGTCATGGGCCACCAGATGCACCGGGCGATCCGGGCTGGCGACCCTGACGACGGCCTCCAGGTCATTGGCCAGCCTGGCCAGTCGATAGTCCCGGGTCTTGCGCGGGATGTCCGAGGCACCGGCGCCGCGCACGTCGTAGGCGATGATCTGGTGATCCACGGCCAACTCACGGATCAGCGGCAACCAGACGGCATGATTGTCCGGGTAGCCATGCACCAGCAGCAGGGTCGGGCCGCTGGCATTGCCCCAGCGGTAAGCGGCCAGTTCAACGCCGTCGCCCATTACGGTGAAGCGTTGGGGTTCCAGCGCTGGTGCGTTCATCGGGTCACCTGCCGGGAGGGCTCGGCGCGGTCTTGGGCAATGAGGACTGGCATGGGGATCTCCGTGTCATGACTGTTACATCACTCGATGTCACGGTCATTCTTGAACAGGAAATCCGCCCCTGGCCAGAGACTGGCCGTAGTCATCGAAAGGGCTGTTACCGCGTTACCTGATGCTGGAGAAGCCCGGATCAGAGCGGTTCTTAGAGGATTCTGGCGCTACGCGACGCAGCTCGGCATGGCAAGTCCAGCCAATGGTTGGGCCATTCCGGCCCCTGTTGTTGGGGGAAGAGGGGCGGCGATATGATCCGGCCCATGAAAAATGTCCCCTCCTTTCTCGCCAAGCTCCTCAACCCGTCCGCCGAGGCCCATGGCGCGCCAGACGCCGAGTACACGGTGGATGAACTGGCCGTCGAGGCCGGTACCACCGTGCGCAATCTGCGCGCCTACCAGGACCGCGGCCTGCTGCCGCCGCCGGAGCGTCGCGGGAGGGTGGGTATCTACAACGGCGAGCACCTGGCGCGGTTGCGGCTGATCGGCCAGTTGCTGGAGCGTGGCTACAGCATCGCCAGCATTCGCGAGCTGCTGGACGCCAGGGAGCAGGGCCGGGACCTCGCCCATGTGCTGGGGCTGGAGCAGGCCATAGTCGGCGCCTGGAACCTGGTGGAGCCCACGCGGCTGGGCTTCGACGAAGTGCAGGCGCTGTTCGGCGCCGACCTCACCGACGACAACATGGACCGCGCCCGCGAACTGGGACTGATCGAGTTCGCCGGCGATCACTTGCGGGTGCTCAATCCACGGGTGTTCGGCGCGGGTGTGCAGCTTTACCGCTCCGGGATTCCGCTGGACGTGTTGCTGGACCAGTTCGCCGCCATCCGCCGCCAGGTGGAGCCGGTTTCGGCCGGCATCGTGCGGATGATCGTCGCGCATCTGGTCAACCCGCTACTCTCCAACAGCCTGCCCCACGTCAGCGAACTGGACGAGCTCAATCGCCAATTGCTCGCGCTGCGTCCGTTGGTGGAACAGGTGGTGGACAGCGAGCTGGCGCGAGGGCTGCAACTCTCGGCCAACCAGGAACTGGGCGAGCGTGTTGGTGAGCTGCTGAAGGGCTTCCTCAAGCGCTGAATCCCTAAACCATCAGCAAGGCCACCGTACCCGCCAGCAGGCCGCCACCGATGAAGGGGAAGGTGCGCAGCGCCAGCCCTTTGCCGCCGATTACCGCAATCAATCCGGCCTTCACCAGGCTGTTGCTCAGCACCGCCAGGAAGATGCCGCGCACGGCGACTTCGGCCTCCAGTTCACGGTTGGCGCCCCGCGCCAGGGACAGGGTGATGGCATCCACGTCGGTGAGGCCCGAAAGCAGCGAGACCAGGTAGACGCCAACGTCCCCCAGGTAACGCCGGGCGGCCTCCACCAGAAGCAGGATCAGCGCCAGCAGGGCCGCGAAGCGCAGGGCAGGGCCCAACTCGAAGGGGTTCTTCAGCGGCGGCTCCGCGTTGGGCGATTCGCGGTTGGCCGCGACTCGCCAGAAAAACAGTGCCCCCGCTGCATAGACCAGCGCCGCGATACCCAGCGGCCAGGCCAGGCGCGACAGCAGGGCCGGGTTCACCAGCCCTACCTCAAGCAGCACGCGGGGAAACATCAGCGCCGACGTAGCCAGAAGGCCCGCCGCCAGCAACGGGCGCAGGGCCCGGTGCTCCTGCAGGTGGGACAGGGTGATGGTCATGGCGGTGGAGGACACGGTGCCGCCGAGCAAGGCGGTCAGCAGCAACCCGCGCTGGGTGCCCACCAGGCGGATGGCGAAGTAGGCGGCGAAGCCCAGCGCGGCGATCAGCACCACCATCCACCAGGTGGCATAGGGATTGAACACCTCCCAGGGACCGTAGCCCTTGTTGGGCAGGATCGGCAGCAGCACCACCGAGATGAACAGCAGCTTGAGGGCGGCCAGCAGTTCCTCCTCGCTGAGCCGCTGCAGGGCGTGGTTCAGGGCATCCTTCAGGCTAAGCAGCAGCGCAACCACGACTGCACCGGCGCCGGACAGCACGTGGTGGCCGGCAACCGCCAGGCTGCCGAGCAGGAAGGTGATCAGCAACGCCAGCTCGGTGGAGAGCCCGAGGTCGCCGATATACACCAACTCGCCAAAGTAGGAGGCGATGACCAGCACGGCGAAGCAAGCGAAGATCGCCACCCAGACCGCCGTGCCGAACTGCTCGCCAAGGAAGGAGGCGAATCCGCCGAGCAGTCCGGTGAGACCGAACGAGCGGATGCCGGCAACCAGTCGCAGCGCTTCCTTGTTGCGCTCGCGCCAGCCGCGTTCGGCGCCTATCAACAAGCCGACGGCAAGGGCACTGGCGAAATCGAGCAGGACTTCCGTGGCGTCAGGCATGGCGCTTCCTTTCGGTGGGAATGGAAGCAGTCTAGACGGCGGAGAATTCTTGAGGAGCATCTCGCATCTGTAGGGTGCGCCGTGCGCACCTTGTGGGAGCGAATTCATTCGCGAAACAGGCGTTGCTGCGAGCGCCGATGCGGTGCGCGCAGCGCACCCTACGGGCTACAGCCCCAGGCTTCCTTTCACCGCCGGCAGCGCCTCCGCCCCGTCGTAGGTCGTCACCCCCGCCAGCCACTGCTCCAGCACCTGCGGGTTGGCTTTCAACCAGGCCTTGGCAGCCGCTTCGGGTTGTTCTTTCTCGTCGAGAATGGCGCCCATGATCTGGTTTTCCATGGCCAGGCTGAACTCCAGATTCTTCAGCAGGGCGCCGACATTGCCGCACTCCGCGCTGTAGCCCTTGCGGGTGTGGGTATCCACTACTGCGCTGCCGAAGTTGGGGCCGAAGCTGGCGTCACCGCCGCTGAGGTAGCGAATGGCGAACTTCGTGTTCATCGGGTGCGGCTCCCAGGCCAGGAATACCACCGGCTTCTGTGCCTGCACGGCGCGGCGCACCTGCACCAGCATGCCGGCCTCGCTGGACTCGACCAGCTTGAAGCCGTTGAGGCCGAACTGGCCCTTGTCGATCAACCCCTGAATCAGCAGGTTGCCGTCGTTGCCGGGTTCGATGCCGTAGATGTGCCCCTCCAGTTGCTGGCGGAAACGGCCGATGTCCTTGAAGTCCTTCAGGCCGGCATCGAAGGTGTATTCCGGCACCGCCAGGGTGTACTTGGCGCCCAGCAGGTTGGTGCGCACTTTCTCCACGCTGCCTTTCTCCAGGAAGGGCTTGGCGATCACTTCCATCGAGGGCATCCAGGCGCCCAGATAGACATCGATATTGTTCTTCTCCATGCCCATGTAGGCCATGGGAATGGAAGCCAGCTGGGTCTGTGGCTTGTAGCCCAGTCCCTTGAGCAAGGTGCTGGCCAGGCCGGTGGTGGCGGAGATATCGGCCCAGCCGACCTCCGCCATGCGCACGGTCTGGCAACTGGCGGGCTCGGCCGCCGGAGTGGTGAGCGAGTAGCTGGTGAGCAGGGATGCAGCGAGCAGGCACAGGACTTTCTTCGACATGGTTGACGCTCCTATCGGGCGGCTACGGCAGAAGTCAGCGGGATGCTGTGGGGCTCTTCAGGCCCCTTCGCCTGCCCGAGCATAGGAGGGGTGGAACCTGCCACTTGATGGGAAACGACATCTTCTGCCGCAGCCAGGAACAGCGGGGGAGGGTGTTGATCTTTTGCGCTGGCAACTCGTCGCTTGACGTCAATTCCGCCGAATTCCGCTCCCCTAGATTGGCTCCCAAAGCAGGCCGCCGAGCCGCACGAACAACACCTGGGAGGAGTACCGATCATGCAATCTGTCGAAGCCATCAAGCTGCAAACTTCCATCGAAGGCTGGGCCGAGCAGGACCCCGAAACCGCCTTCACCCTGCCGTCGCGCTATTTCCTCGATGAGAGCCTGTTCAAGGCCGAACGCGACCGCATCTTCATGCACGCCTGGCACGTTGCCGGGCACAAGAGCGAGTTCCGCGAGCCGGGCCAGTACGTGGTTGTGGATATGTTCGATCAGAGCGTGGTGGTGGCGCGCAGCATGAAGGGCGAGATCCGTGCCTTCCACAACGTCTGCCAGCACCGCGGCAACCGCCTGCTGGAAGGCCGTCGCGGCGCCACCGGCGGCGTGGTGCGCTGCGCCTACCACTCCTGGTGCTACGAGATGGACGGCAGCCTGCGCAGTGCGCCGCGTTGCGAGCGCATGAAGGACTTCGAGCTGCAGCAATTCAACATCCCGCAGGTGCGGGTGGAGGAACTGGGCGGCTTCATCTACTTCAACCTCGATCCCAATGCGCCGTCCCTGGCCGAGCTGTTCCCCGGTGCCGATGAGGAAATGCACCGCGTGTTCCCAGACCTTGAACGCATGCGTCTGATCGAGGAGCAGGACGTGATCGTGCCGGCCAACTGGAAGGTGATCATGGACAACTCCATCGAGGGCTATCACTTCAAGCTGTCCGGGCCCTGCCACATCGACCTGGCCAAGCTGATCGACTTCAAGGGTTACCGCCTGACCAAGCGCGACAACTGGTGGACCTACATCGCCCCGGCCAACCTCCAGGCCGGCGAAGCCTACGGGGTCAAACTGCGGGAAGACCTGAACCCGAACGAGTGCTTCTTCAACATCGGCATGTGGCCGAACAACACCTTCTACACCTTCCCGTTCTCCGAGTTCCTCGGCACTTTCATCATGATTCCGCTGGATGCCGAGCGCTCCCTGCTGCGCTTCGGCTACTACAGCTCGAACGAGGAGACAGCGGAGGTCAGCAAGGCCTGCATGCGCTGGATGAACGAAGAGCTGGGGCCGGAAGACATCGAGCTCAACATCACCGTGCAGAAGGGGCTGCACTCCCTCGGCTACGACCAGGGCCGCTACATGATCGACGCCCAGCGTAGTAACGAGAGCGAGCACCTGGTGCATCACTTCCACCGCCTGGTGTTCCAGGGCATCCACGGCGAGGAGCGGGCCTGAGCCCGCTTCCGGAGAACGTGCCATGTCCGAGTTCGATTACCTGATCGTCGGCGCCGGCTCCGCCGGCTGTGTGCTGGCCAACCGCCTGGGCGCCGAGCCCGGTGTGAAGGTGTTGGTGCTGGAAGCCGGGCCGCTGGACCAGAGCTGGACCATCGACATGCCTTCGGCCGTGGGCATCGTCGTTGGCGGTAGTCGCTACAACTGGAGCTACAGCACCGAGCCCGAGCCCTGGCTGGACAACCGCCGCATCGGTACCCCGCGCGGGCGTACCCTGGGCGGCTCCTCGTCCATCAACGGCATGGTCTACATCCGTGGCCATGCCCGCGACTACGACAGCTGGGCTGAGCAGGGCTGCGAAGGCTGGAGCTACCAGGAAGTGCTGCCCTACTTCATCCGCGCTGAGAACCATGAGCACGGCGCCGATGCCTACCATGGCGACGCCGGACACCTGCACGTGACTGCGGGCAATATCGACACGCCGCTCTGTTCCGCCTTCGTCCAGGCCGGCGTGGACGCGGGTTACGGGCAGAGCCGCGACCTCAACGGCTACCGCCAGGAAGGTTTCGGTCCGGTGGATCGCACCACCCGCAAAGGCAAGCGCTGGAGCACCGCCCGGGGCTACCTGGCCGAGGCGCTGCAACGTGGCAACGTTACGGTCGCCACTGGTGCGCTCAGCCTGCGCATTCTCTTCGAGGGGCGCCGCGCCTGCGGCATCGAGTACGAGCAGAACGGAGAGGTGCACCAGGCCCGCGCCCGCCGCGAAGTGATCCTCTCCGCCGGGGCGATCAACTCGCCGCAATTGCTGCTGCTTTCCGGCGTTGGCCCCGCGGAGGAAATCCGTGCCCATGGCCTTCCGGTCGTGCATGACCTGCCCGGTGTTGGCCGGCGCCTCAACGATCACCCGGACACGGTGGTGCAGTACCTGTGCAAGCAACCGGTGTCCATCTACCCCTGGACCCGCGCGCCGGGAAAATGGTGGATCGGCGCGCGCTGGTTCGTCAGCCACGACGGCCTGGCCGCCAGTAACCATTTCGAGGCCGGGGCCTTCATTCGTTCGCGTGCGGGCGTCGAGCACCCGGACCTGCAACTCACCTTCATGCCCCTCGCGGTACAACCGGGCAGCGTCGACCTCGTGCCATCGCACGCCTTCCAGATCCATATCGACCTGATGCGCCCCACCAGCCTCGGTAGTGTCACCCTGCGCGGCGCCGATCCACGCTTGTCGCCGCGCATCCAGTTCAACTACCTGAAGACCGAGCAGGACCGCGCCGACATGCGTGCCGGTGCGCGGCTGGTGCGGGAAATCATCGAGCAGCCGGCCATGCGTGCGCTGAAAGGCAAGGAGCTGGTGCCGGGGCCGGATAACCTCAGTGACCGGGCGCTGGACGCCTGGGCCCGGCGCGTGACCGAGACCGGTTACCACGCCAGCGGCACCTGCAAGATGGGGCCGGCGTCCGATCCCGAGGCGGTGGTCGATCCGGAACTGCGGGTGCATGGCTTGGAGGGCCTGCGGGTGGTGGATGCGTCGATCATGCCGATCATCGTCAGTGGCAACACGAACGCGCCAACCGTGATGATCGCGGAGAAGGCCAGCGATATGATCCGGGGCCAGGCACCCCTGCCTGCGGCCGGGGTTCCGGTGTGGACCCATTCGGATTGGCGTGGACAGCAACGATAACCAGAGCACTCAAGAGAGGTGCCGAACGTGGAAGGCCTGAACACCCGGGAACGCCCGCTGGCCGGCGACAGCACACTGCGCGTCGGCCTGTTGCTGTTGCCGTCATTCCCCAGCCTGGGATTGGCGGCTGTCGCCGAACCGCTGGCCATCGCCAACTGGCTGAGTCAGAAGCCGCTGTTCCAGTGGACCCTGTTGTCGCTGGACGGCCAGCCGGTACAGGCCAGCAATGGCCTGTCGAGCCAGGTGGAGGCGGGCATCAGCCCGGAGCAGGAGTTCGACCTCTGTTTCGTCATCGCCAGCTTCGATGTGCACCGGCACCGCCGCAATAACCTGCTGAAGAGCTGGCTGCGCAAGCAGGCGCTGTTCGGCGCCGTGCTGGTGGGAGTGGAAACCGGCACCGAGCTGCTGGCCGCCGCTGGTGTGCTGGACGGCTATGACGCCGCCGTGCACTGGGACAACCTGCCGGGTTTCCAGGAGAGTTATCCCAAGGTGCGCTCCCGCGCCCAGCTCTATTGCCTGGATCGCCAGCGTCTGACTTGCGCCGGTGCCGCCGCCACCCTGGACATGATGTTGACCTGGCTGGGCAGCCGGGTCGACGCTGACCTGTCCCGGGAGATCGGCATGCACCTGCTGGTGGGGCAGGTGCGTGCGCCGACGGAGAGCCAGCTGGACGATGGCCAGAAGGGCGAACCGCTGCACGAGGGCAAGCTGCGCCGCGCCGTCAGGCTGATGGAACAGACCCTGGAAGAACCCCTGGACTGCGAGGCCATCGCCAGCCGCGTCGGCCTGTCGCGCCGGCAACTGGAGCGCCAGTTCAAGCAGCACACCGGGCTCTCGCCGCTGAAGTACTACATCGCCCTGCGTCTGGCCCGTGCCCACAACCTGCTGCAACAGACCAACCTCAGCGTTGCCCAGGTGGCCGCCAGCTCCGGCTTCGGTTCCCTGGAGCATTTCTCTCGCGCCTACCGCGCCCGCTTCGGTTGTCCTCCCAGCGAAGACCGCAGCCAGACCTGGACCGCCCCGGTGATGCGCCAGCCGCTGACGCGGCAGGGGGCGTAGGGAAGGGCGGATCTGCGATCTGCTTTAGCGATTGAAATCGCCCCCACAGAGATTCCAATCCGAGCGCGGACAGCTCCCTCTCCCTTCGGGAGAGGGTTGGGGTGAGGGGAGTAGGCCCCGCTCGAACTCCCAAGGGCAGACCTTCGGCCTGCTTGGCGAATGAATTCGCCCCTACAGGTAGTGCGCGGAACTGCCAGTGTGAGTCACCCCTCGCCCGCTTGCGGGGTGAAGAGGCACGCTTTCAGAAGCACCGCTTCTGGTGCCGATGAACGACTGAGCGCGAAGCGATCAGGCCGGGGCGCAGAGCGGGGGCCGGGGGAGAGGGCTACAACCGATACTCCACCTCTTCCCGATCCAGCATCCGCCTGAGCGCCGCAAAGTGCTTCTCGGCGAAGTCCGGATACTCCAGCCATTGCCGCGCCGTCTTGCGCGCCACCTCGTCGCTGGCGATGCGCAACGGTCGGCCGGTGGCCAGTGCGGTGATGTAGGTCTCGCAGGCGCGCTCGAAGTAGTAGAGGTCGTCGAAGGCCTGGGCCACGCTGGTGGCGGCGACCATCACGCCGTGGTTACCCATCAGCAGCACCGGCTTGCCGTCGAGCAGGCGGCTGACCCGTTCCGCTTCATCGCCCAGGCCCATGCCGTCGAAGCCCTCGTCTATCGCTACCCGTTCGAAGAAGCGCATGCAGTTCTGCTCGATTGGCGGCAGGTGCGAGTCGGCCAGGCAGGCCAGGGCGGTGGCGTACTTCGAGTGGGTGTGCAGCACGCAGCGTGCCTGGGGTTGGTTGCGGTGCAGGGCGCCGTGCAGGGCCCAGGCGGTGATGTCCGGGGCGTCGGGACGGTCGAGGGTGCTCGGGTCGTCGGCGTCCACCAGGATCAGGTCGCTGGCGCGGATTTCCGAGAAGTGCTTGCCGTAGGGGTTGATCAGGAACTGCCGGCCATCGGCGGACACCGCCAGGCTGAAATGGTTGGCGATCGCCTCGTGCAGCCCCAGGCGGGCGGCCCAGCGAAAGGCGCAGGCGAGGTCGATCCGCGCCTGCCAGTGATCGAGCTTGTCCATGGGGTCTCCATGCGGGGTGGGTTGCTGGGTTCGAGTCTAGGGAGCCGGAGTCGGGCGACTTGATGCGGAACGACTTCTGCTGGCGCGTTCGTTCAACCGACGCAATGCGCCAGGGTTTCGCCGCATTCCATCAACCACCACCTGGCCGGCTGGCTGACAGTGACGCCACCTTCAATCCGAACCCAGGAGATACCCATGGCGAACCATCAACTCTTCATCGACGGCCAGTGGCGTGATCCCGTCGAACCCCGACTGCGAGCAGTGCTCAACCCTGCCAACGAGGTGGAGCTGGCACAGGTGGCGGTCGCCGCTGCGGCGGATGCCGACCTGGCGATCGATGCTGCGCGCCGTGCCTTCGATCAGGGTGAATGGCCCTGGCTCGGTGTCTGCGAGCGGGCCGCGATCCTGCGGCGTATCGCCGACTCAATCGAGGTCGATGGCGCGCACCTGGCACGCCTGGAAACCCTCAATGCCGGCAAGACCCTCGGCGAGAGCCAGGGTGACGTGGCCAGTGTGGTGGCAACCTTCCGCTTCTATGCCGCCTTGCTGGAAGGCGAGGGCGGGACGGTCAACACCCACGCGCCCGCCCATGTCATCAGCCTCAACCAGCGCGAGCCGGTGGGTGTCTGCGCACTGATCGCGCCCTGGAACTATCCGCTGCTGCAACTGGCCTGGAAGGTCGCCCCGGCCCTCGCCGCCGGCAACACCCTGGTGGTCAAGCCGAGCAGCCTGACGCCGCTGACCGCCTTGCGCTTGTGCGAGCTGATCGAGCAAGTGGGTTTGCCGGCGGGTGTGTTCAACCTGCTCACCGGCCCGGGTGAGATCGGCGAGCGGCTGGCCGCGAGCCCGGATGTCGACCTGGTGTCCCTGACCGGAGGCGCAACGGCAGGCGGCAAAGTGATGCGCGCGGCCAGTGGCAACTTCAAGCGGGTGGCTCTGGAGCTGGGCGGCAAGAATCCCAACATCGTCTTCGCCGATGCCGATTTCGAAGTGGCGCTGGACCAGGCGCTCAACGCCGTTTACTTCAACGCCGGCCAGGTCTGCTCGGCGGGTTCTCGACTGTTGGTGGAAGCTGGCATCCATGATGATTTCGTCCAGGCGCTGGCCGACCGGGTGCGGCGCATTCGCCTGGGCGACGGGCTGGCCGACGGTACGCAGATGGGGCCGGTGATCTCCGCCAGCCAGCGCGATCAGGTTCTGGGCATGGTGAACGGCGCGCTGGAAGAAGGCGCCCAGCTCCTGGCCGGCGGGCGGATTCCGCAGGGCGAGGGTTTTGAGCGGGGCTTCTGGCTGGAGCCCACGTTGCTGGGCAAGGTGCGCGCGGGAATGCGTATCGCCCGCGAGGAAATCTTCGGCCCGGTGATCACGGTGGAGCGCTTCGAGGGTGAGGCCGAGGCACTGCAACTGGCCAATGACACGCCCTTCGGCCTGGCTGCCGGTGTCTGGACCCGCGACCTCGCCAAGGCCCATCGCGTGGCTCGCCAGCTGCGGGCCGGCACGGTGTGGATCAACGACTACAACGCCGCCTTCCCCCAGGCGCCCTGGGGTGGCTACAAGTCCAGCGGGATTGGTCGTGAGCTGTCGCGGGCCGGGCTGGAGGAGTTCAGCGAGCTCAAGCATCTCTACCTGAACACCAGCCCGGCGGCGTTGAACTGGTTTGGCGTGTAAAGCCTCAACCGGCCAGCGCTGCGCGTCGCCCGCGCTCCAGGCGCACGCTGGCCAGAAGCAGCAGCCCGACGACGAAATAGCTGCCGGTGATCAGCATGGCCAGGCGGTGGTCGCCGCCGGACAGCCAACTGGCCAGGCCATAGGTCATTGGGCCGAGGATGGCGGAGAGTTTCACCGCCTGGCCCCAGAGCCCGTAGAACTCCGCCAGCCGCGTGGGCGGGGCTAGCAGGCCGACGATGGCACGCCCCGCCGACTGGCTGGCACCCATGCACAGGCCGGCGATATTGGCGGCGGCCCAGAACAGGGTCGGGCCGCTGGCCAGCCAGATCATGCCGACCATGGCCAGCCAGCCCAGCAAGGTCAGCGCCAGGGTGGGGCGATGGCCGATGCGATCCTGCAGCCAACCGAACAGCACGGCCCCGATCGAAGCGGTGATGTTGACGACGAAGATCAGCAGCAAGGTGTCCTGGGTGTTGAACCCCATCACCTGGTTGGCGTAGATGGCGGCCAGGCTGATCACCGCGGCGATACCCGCCTGGTAGCAGACCGTGCAGGCCAGGAACCGCATCAGGTCGCGGTAGTGTCTGGCTTCGCGCATGGTCTGGGCGAAGCGTGCCCAGGCGCCGCCCGTCACGGCAGGTTGCGGCTGGCTGCGCTCCTTCAGGTAGAGGAAGGTCGGCGTGCTGGCGAGGGCGAAGAGCAGGGCGGTGATGACCACGCACACCGGCACGAACTGTGCGGCAGTCTGTCCCTGCCCCTGGGCCCAGCTGACATAGCCCAGGCAGGCACCGAGGCTGACCAGCCCGCCGATGTAACCCAGCCCCCAGCCCCAACCGGACACCCGGCCCAGTGCATTATCGCGAGCGAGTTCGGGAAGGAAGGCGGCGATCAGGTTTTCCCCGGTGCCGAAGCAGAAGTTCGACAGCACCACGAACAACACCGCCAGGGCCATGGCGCCCGGTCCGGCCAGGGCCAGCGCGGCGGTAAAAATCACGCAGCCGAGGGTGCTGAACAGCAGCAGGCGTTTCTTGCGTGCAGTGGCGTCTGCATAGGCACCGATCAGTGGCGCGGTGAGAATCACCAGGGCATAGGAAATGGCCAGCGTAGTGGTCCAGGCCAGGGTGCCCCAGGGTTTGCCTTCGGCCACGACGGCGACGAAGTAGGCATTGAAAACGGCGGTGATGATCACCGTGGTGTAGCCGGAATT
Organism: Metapseudomonas resinovorans; assembly: GCF_002003485.1. Classification (GTDB taxonomy): domain Bacteria; phylum Pseudomonadota; class Gammaproteobacteria; order Pseudomonadales; family Pseudomonadaceae; genus Metapseudomonas; species Metapseudomonas resinovorans_D. The sequence goes on along the minus strand of NZ_BDMA01000028.1, from coordinate 36,167 downwards.
GGCGAAGTCGAACATCGCCCAGGCCCAGATTTCCCGGCGTGTCACACCGGTGGCGAGGCTGGATCGCATGGCGCTTTTCCCCCTGTCGAGCGTCCCGGAGAGCCTAGCCCCGAGCGGGCCATCCCGCGACCGTGGTGCCTCGTGTCACGTCCTGGGGCGAATGATGGGGGTCACCATTTGGGGGGCCGGAATAGCGCCGATGGCTTTTCCTGTAGGGGCGAATTCATTCGCCAGGCAGGCCAACGGCCTGCCCAGTAGCGTTAGGGGCAACTGCGTTGCCCTTGGCGAATAAATTCGCCCCTACAAGGTTGCGGACCGAATCCGCAATTGTGTTTCCGTGGGAACTCAGCCTGCCAGCTCCGCCACGTGACTTTGCACCACCCGGTAGCAAGGCACATAGGCCGCGCCGCCAGGGAGTTTCATCCGGTGCTGACGGACGAAGGCCTTGAGCAGGTCGTCCAGCGGCTGCATCACCGCGGCGTCGCCGTGGATTTCGTAGGGGCCGTACTGCTCGATCAGGCGAATGCCCTTGTCTTTCACGTTACCGGCAACGATGCCGGAAAAGGCCCGACGCAGGTTGGCAGCCAGCTCGTGGGGCGGCAGGTCGCGGCGCAGTTCGAGGCTGGCCATGTTCTCGTGGGTGGGTTCGAACGGGTGCTGGAAGCGCTCGTCGATCTTCAGCAACCAGTTGTAGTGGAAGGCGTCGTTGCGCTCGCGGCGGAACTGCTTGACCGCCTTCAGGCCTTGGGCCATCTCGATGGCGACCGCAGCCGGGTCGTCGATGATGATCTTGTAGCGGCTCTGCGCGGCTTCGCCCAGCGTGGCGCCGACGAAGGCGTGCAACTGCTCCAGGTAGGCGGCGGCGCTCTTCGGCCCGGTGAGCACGAGAGGGAAGGGCAGGTCCTGGTTGTCCGGGTGCATCAGGATGCCCAGCAGGTAGAGGAATTCCTCGGCCGTACCGGCGCCGCCCGGGAAGATGATGATGCCGTGACCGACGCGAACGAAGGCCTCCAGGCGCTTCTCGATGTCCGGCAGGATCACCAGTTCGTTGACGATCGGATTGGGCGCTTCGGCAGCGATGATGCCGGGCTCGGTCAGGCCGAGGTAGCGACCGCCGTGGGTGCGCTGCTTGGCATGGCCGATGGTGGCGCCCTTCATCGGGCCCTTCATCACACCTGGGCCGCAGCCGGTGCAGACGTCCAGATGACGCAGGCCGAGCTCGTGGCCGACCTTCTTGGTGTACTGGTATTCCTCGGTGCTGATGGAGTGGCCGCCCCAGCACACGACGATCTTCGGCTCCACGCCGGCGCGCAGGGTGCGGGCGTTGCGCAGCAGATGGAACACGTAGTCGGTAATGCCTTCGGAACTGTCCAGGTCGAAGCGGTGGCTCTTCAGTTCGTTCTCGGTGTGGACGATGTCGCGCAGGGCACTGAACAGCATCTCGCGGGTGCTGGCGATCATCTCACCGTCGACGAAGGCGTCGGCAGGGGCGTTGATCAGTTCCAGGCGTACGCCGCGGTCCTGCTGGTGGATGCGGACTTCGAAGTCCTTGTAGGCGTCGAGGATGGTCTTGGCGTTGTCGCTATGGGCGCCGGTATTGAGGATGGCCAGGGCGCACTGGCGGAAGAGCTGGTACATGCGGCCGGAGCCGGCTTCGCTGAGCTGCTGCACTTCCAACTGGGAGAGGGTGTCGAGGGCGCCCTTGGGGCTGACCTGGGCATTGATGACTTGTCTTCTGGGCATGCGGAATTTCCTTGCAACGATGCCGGAGGGCCGGTCGGCCGACGCGGCGGAATGCGGGGCGCCGTGATCCATGGCGCAGGTTGAGGCGGTGTTTCTTATCTGGGCACTACGAGGTTAAGGATTTATTGCAGGATAGCTTCGGCAGTCATGATTCAGCGTAATAGCGAGATTACTGTCTGTCTGACAAGGACTTTCTTGGAGATGTTCAAGCCCGTGGAGTCGTGGGCGGCCGGGTTGCCGCCCACCGGCTACCTCACTTGCGTGCTTCCAGGATCAGGTTGAACGGCGTCTCCGTGGCTCGGCGGAACTGGCTGAAACCGGCCTCTTCGAACACCTTGCGCAGGCGTGCCTCGCCGGCCTGGGCGCCAAGGCCGAGGCCCACTTCCTGGGACAGCGAGTTGGGCGTGCAGATGAAGGTGGAGGCCGAGTAGAACAGGCGACCCACCGGGGTGGCGTTGTCGTCGAGCTGGTCGTTGGCGTAGGGCTCGACCAGCAGCACGGTGCCACCGGGTTTCAGCGTCTGCCAGGCGTGTTTGGCCGCACCTACCGGGTCGCCCATGTCGTGCAGGCAGTCGAAATAGCAGATCAGGTCGAAGCCGTCTTCCGGATAGTCTTTGGCGCTGGCCTGGACGAAGGTGGCTCGGTCCGCCACGCCCCCGTCCTTCGCCCGCTGGTTCGCGGTTTCGATGGAGGGACCGTGGTAGTCGAAGCCGATGAAGCGCGAGGCGGGAAAGGCCTGCGCCAGGATCACGGTGGAGGCACCGTGGCCGCAGCCGACGTCGGCTACCTTGGCACCGGCCTTGAGCTTGTCGACGACGCCATCCAGGGCTGGCAACCATTCGTTTACGAGATGCGCGCGGTAGCCGGGCCGGAAGAAGCGCTCGGTGCCGCTGAACATGCAGGGATGGTGATCGCCCCAGGCCAGTCCGCCATCGCCGCGCATGGCTTTCACCACCTTGTCCTTGTCATGGAAGAGGGCGGCGATGACCGAAGCTCCGCCCGCCACGTACACCGGCGAGTCTTCCACCGCCAGGGCCAGGGCCTGTTCCTCGGGAAGGCGGAAACGCCCGTTGTCGTGTTCCATGTAGCCGGACGCGGCGTGGGCGCTCAGCCATTCACGCAGCAGGCGAGCGTTGCAGCCTGTCCGGGTGGCCAGTTCTTCAGGAGTGACCGGCTGGCTGTCGGCCATGGCGCGATAGAGGCCGAGTTCGTCGCCGAGGATGATGTTGGCGAGCATCGCTGCGCCACCCATGTCGGTAACCAGCTTGCCCATGAAGTCGTTGAGTCTGGATTCGTCCATCGCCTGTGCTCCTCTGGCAAGTGGGCAACCATCTGGCCGGAGCGACAGCGAAATGCGGCGACGGGAGCCGTAGGGGCAATGGAAGGAGCCGCGGCAGCCGGGTTGTGATGGCTGGAGAGGCTCCTTCCGTGTCCCGCAATCGCAGGACACTTTCAGTCTAGTGGCCAGCCAATGGTCCATTGCGGGCCGAGGGGGTGCAGCCGATAAGCGGCGTGCCCCGTCAGACGTAGATGCTGACCCCGCCTTTGGCCTGCAACCAGTCGCGGTAAGTGGTCAGGGACGTGGTCTGCTTGTCGCCGTCGTAACCGATGAAGCCGATGCCACTGTCCTTCTCGTCGAAGCCGGCATCGATCAGCTTCTGCACCTTGTCTTTCAGCTTCAGCGCATCGTCGCGTTCCAGTTCCGACACGTCGGGAAGCTGGATTCTGTTGGCGTCGGTGCTGGGCTGCGTGGTTTCGGTCGGTCGGGTACTGCCGGTCTGGGTGCCACTGATGGCGTTGCCGCCGCCGCTCATGGCGCGGAACAGGCCGCCACGGCTCTGGGCGATCAGGGCGTTGGCGTAGCGCCGCAGGTCGCCGACCGGGTCCTGGGTGGTGGTCGACTTGTCTTCGCTCTTGCCAGCGCTGGTGCTGGTGGGAGCGGTGTCGGCCGTGTTGCTGGCATTGCTCCTGGAGGCGAGCCCCAGATAGCTGGCCAGGGCCGAGTTGCTGGAAATGGTGGTCATGGCAGTTCCTCTGCGCGATCTGACCGCCTGTTCAGCATTATTTGGGCCAGCTGGCTGAAAGGCCCATGCTTGCTGGGCTTCGAGGTACTGGTGTGCCACTCCGGCGGCAGGCGCTTGCCGTCTGCGGGCAACGACCTGCCGCCGTGGCGGGCGACCATCGGTCCGGCCTCCTTGAGTCGCTGTCGGGCGCCCACCATAGTGAGTGCCATGACTTCGACTCGCCGATCCGCACCGGCCGCGCTGGAGGGCTTTCACCCGGCTGTCGCCGCCTGGTTCCGCGCCAGCTTCCCCGCCCCGACGCCGGCCCAGGCCCTCGCCTGGCCGGCCATCCGGGCTGGGGCGAGTACGCTGGTGGCCGCACCCACCGGCTCGGGCAAGACACTTACCGCCTTTCTCTCGGCCATCGATGAACTGGTCCACGAGGGGCTGAAACACGGCGGCCTGCAGGATCGTTGCACGGTGGTCTACGTCTCGCCGTTGAAGGCGTTGTCCAACGACATCCGAATCAACCTGGAAGAACCGCTGGCCGGCATTCGTGCCGAGCTGGCGCGGCAGGGCCTGGCGGATGTGGATATCCGCACCGCCGTGCGCACTGGCGATACGCCCCAGGCCGAGCGCGACGCCATGCGCAAGCGCCCGCCGCACATCCTGGTTACCACGCCGGAATCGCTCTACATCCTGCTGGGCTCGGAATCCGGCCGCGCCATGCTGGCCGGGTGTCGCAGCCTGATCATCGACGAAATCCATGCCATCGCCGGCAGTAAGCGCGGCAGCCACCTGATGCTCAGCGCCGAACGTCTGGAGTCGCTGTGCGGGCGCAGCTTGCAGCGCATCGGCCTGTCGGCCACGCAGAAGCCCATCGAGCGCGTGGCGGCCTTTCTCATGGGCCAGGGGCGCGATGCCTGCACCCTGGTGGACGTGGGTTACAGCCGCGAGCGCGACCTCGCCATCGAAGTGCCCCCCGTGCCGCTGGAAGCGGTGCTGAGCAATGAAGCCTGGGAGAAGGTCTACGACCGGCTGGCCGAGCTGGTGGCCGACCATCGCACCACCCTGGTGTTCGTCAACACCCGCCGGCTGGCAGAGCGCGCCAGCCGCCACCTCTCCGAGCGCCTCGGCAATGCCGCGGTCGCCGCACACCATGGAAGCCTGGCGCGGGAACTCAGGCTGGATGCGGAGCAGCGGCTCAAGCGGGGTGATCTCAAGGTGCTGGTGGCGACGGCGTCGCTGGAGCTGGGCATCGATATCGGTGATGTCGAACTGGTCTGCCAGCTCGGCTCGCCACGCAGCATCGCCGCCTTCCTGCAGCGAGTCGGCCGCTCCGGCCACAGCGTCGGCGGCACGCCCAAGGGGCGGCTGTTTCCGCAATCGCGGGACGACCTGATCGAATGCGCGGCGTTGCTGGATTGTGTGCGCCGCGACGAACTGGACGCACTGGTCATCCCCCATGCGCCTCTGGACGTGCTGGCCCAGCAGATGGTGGCCGAAGTGGCCAGTCAGGAGTGGGGCGAGGATGAGCTGTATCGGCTGATGACTCGCGCCATGCCCTACGAGGACCTCGCGCGGGCGCAGTTTGATGCCCTGGTGAAGATGCTCTCCGAGGGCTTCAACGGCCGCCAGGGTGTGCGTGGCGCCTACCTGCATCGCGATGCGGTGAATCGCCGTCTGCGCGGACGCCGTTCCGCGCGCCTGACGGCCATCACCTCCGGTGGCGCGATTCCCGAGACCGCCGACTACGCGGTGGTGCTGGAACCCCAGGGCGTTCCGGTGGGCAGCGTGCACGAGGACTTCGCCGTGGAGAGCCTGGCCGGCGACGTGTTCCAGCTGGGCAACCAGTCCTATCGCATCCTTCGCGTGGAACCGGGGCGGGTGCGGGTGGAGGACGCCCAGGGCCAGCCGCCGAACATTCCCTTCTGGCTGGGGGAAGCGCCGGGGCGTACGGATGAGTTGTCGGCAGGGGTGGCGAGGTTGCGGGGGATGGTGGAGGACTCGTTAGCGGAGTCCGAGCCGGACCAGGACACCCTCACCCCCGGCCCCTCTCCCGCAAGCGGGAGAGGGGAGCAGAGCGAGCGGGCGATCGAGGCATTGCGCGAAGAAGTCGGCCTCAGCGAGGCGGCGGCGCGGCAGATTGTCGAGTACCTGGCGCGGGCACGGGCTGCGCTGGGGGCGCTGCCGACCCAGCAGCGGCTGGTGATGGAGCGCTTCTTCGATGAATCCGGCGGCATGCAGCTGATCATCCATTCGCCCTTTGGCAGCCGTCTCAATCGGGCCTGGGGATTGGCGTTGCGCAAGCGCTTCTGCCGCAGTTTCAACTTCGAATTGCAGGCGGCGGCCACGGAAGATGCGCTGATCCTATCGCTCGCCACCAGCCACAGCTTCCCGCTGGAGGAAGTCTGGCGCTATCTGCATTCCAACAGTGCCGAACACATCCTGATCCAGGCCATTCTCGATGCGCCGCTGTTCGGCGTGCGCTGGCGCTGGAACGCTTCTGCGGCACTGGCTTTGCCACGCTACTCCGGCGGTCGCAAGGTTGCGCCACAGATCCAGCGCATGCGCAGCGAAGACCTGCTGGCCAGCGTCTTCCCCGACCAGGTGGCCTGCCAGGAAAACCTCGTGGGCGAGCGCGAGATTCCCGATCACCCGCTGGTGGCCCAGACCCTTGATGACTGCCTGCACGAGGCCATGGATGCCGAGGGCTGGCTGGCCCTGCTGCGACGCATGGAGCGTGGCGAGGTGCAACTGGTCGCCCGCGACCTGCCGGCGCCATCCCCCCTGGCGGCAGAAATTCTCGGGGCGCGGCCCTATGCCTACCTCGATGACGCTCCGCTGGAAGAGCGACGTACCCAGGCTGTGCAGCAGCGCCGCTGGAGTGATCCGGAGTCCGCCGACGATCTGGGGGCGCTGGATCTGGAAGCCATCGCCGCGGTGGCCGAAGAAGCCTGGCCACAGGTGCGCGATGCCGACGAGATGCACGAAGCGCTGCTCGCCCTGGCCTGTATCACCCACGCAGAGGTGCAGGCCAATGACGGCTGGTCCGGCTGGCTGGCGCAATTGGCCAAGGCCCGTCGGGCGAGCTGTCTGCAACTGGAAGGCAAACCGGCAATGTGGGTGGCGGCCGAGCGTCTGGAACAGTTTCACGCGATTTATCCCGATGCCGTGCTCAATCCGGCTATCGCCGCGCCGGAGGGATTCACATCTGCCTGGGAAGCCGAGGCGGCGTTGGTGGAGGTCGTGCGCGCTCGCATGGGTGGCTTCGGCCCGCTGTTCCTGGCGCGGCTGGCCAGCGACCTGCGCCAGTCTCCTGCGATGCTCGGCGTTGCCCTGGCCAGCCTGGAGCGCGAAGGGCAGGTGCTGCGCGGTCGTTTCACGCCGGGCACGGTGGAAGAGGAATGGTGCGAGCGCCATCTGCTGGCGCGCATTCATCGCTACACCGTCAAGCGCCTGCGCCGCGAGATCGAGCCGGTGGAGCGGGCCGATTTCATGCGTTTCCTGTTCGACTGGCAGCGCATCGCCCCGGCAACCCAGGTCCGTGGCGCCGAAGCCCTGGCGATGGTGCTGGGGCAACTGGAAGGTTTCGAGGCCGCCGCCGCTGCCTGGGAAAGCGAGATTCTTCCCAGCCGGGTGGCCGACTACGGGATCAACTGGCTGGACGATCTCTGCCGTGCCGGCCGGGTGGTCTGGTGCCGTCTGGGTGGACGCGGCAAGGCCGCAGGGCCGGTGCGTGGTACGCCCATCCTCTTGCTGCCGCGCAAGAACCTGGGGCTCTGGCGTGCCTGCCTGCAGGATGCGCCGACCCCCGAACCTTCGCCGCGTGCCGAGCGGGTGCGCCAGGTGCTGGCCGGGCAGGGCGCGTTGTTCTTCGACGAATTGATGGACGAGGCCCATCTGCTGCGCAGTGAGCTGGAGGATTGCCTCGGTGAACTGGTGGCTCTGGGCCTAGCCAATGCCGATAGTTTCGCCGGCCTGCGCTCGCTGTTGCTGCCGGCGGCCCGGCGCAGCCGGCATGACCGCCGTGCACGCCTGGCCCTGGCCAACATGCAGGACGCCGGGCGCTGGGCACTGCTGCGCGGCAAGGCCGAAGAGGGCACTGGCAAGGTTCCGGCCGATGCCCTGGAACACGTGGCCCGGACCTTGTTGCGCCGATATGGCGTGGTGGGCTGGCGCCTGCTTGAGCGCGAGGCCAATTGGCTGCCGCCCTGGCGCGACCTGCTGCGGGTCTACCACCGTCTGGAAGCGCGCGGCGAGATCCGGGGCGGGCGCTTCGTGGCCGGCGTCTCCGGCGAACAGTTCGCCCTGCCGGAAGCCGTGGGACTGCTGCGCGAAGTGCGCAAGCGTCCGTTGGCTGGACACCTGACCAGCCTCTCGGCCTGCGATCCGCTGAATCTGCTGGGGACCTTGCTCAACGGCACCAAGGTGCCGGCGGTGGCGGGCAATCGCCTGCTGTTCCGCGATGGCGTGCCGGTGGCGACGCTGGTGGCGGGCAAGGTGAACCTGCTGCAGGACGCCGATCCGGCCACCGCCAATGAATGGCGCGCGGCGCTGATCCGCCAGCCGGCGGCAACGCCTGTTGGGCAGCAGTCGAGACGGGCGCGGATGTTTCCAGGATGAGTAAGCACCCCTCGTAGGGTGCGCCGCGCGCACCAGCGGTGTTTCCGGCTGACACTCACTTCGCGCCCGGCGAGGAACCGGTGCGCATGGCGCACCCTACGGCGAAGTCCGCGCTACAGCTAACCGCTTGTAATAGCTCAGAAATTGACCCAACCCAAGCAGCCCCCCGCCAGACCTGGCGCCTGGCCATCTCCCGACAGCTTATCCACAGCTTCATCCACCGTTTTTGTGGGTATGCGGGGCTCAGCCTTCGCTGGACTTATCCACAGCCAACAAGGGAGCGAGCAGCGTGCACATGCTGCGCCAATGGGAGCCTTCCCAATACAGCCGGTCGCAGGCCGTACAGCTGAGGAAGCGCGAATAGAGCGCACCGATGCGGGGCGGCACACGGGGGCGGGCGAGCTCCGGAGCGATCTCCTGGAGCGGATGGTTGCAGTGCAGGCAGATGCTGAAGGGATTGGCGCTGCGGGCCAGGTCCAGCCGTTCGAACAGCTCCCGCAGTTGCAGCGAGGGTTTCAGAGCATGCACGTAGCAGCCGTGGGTGATGATGCGGCGCTTGAGCAGCTCGCGGTCGCGGGTCAGCACGATGCGCCCTTCATGGGCGGAAATCTCGGCGATCTGGCCATCCTCGAAGCCGTTGTCGTAGAGGGTGTCGAAACCGCACATGCGCAACAGGCTGGCGAGGCCGCCCAGGTGGGCGTCGGCTACGAAGCGCAGTACCCGCAGCGGGCGTGCGCGGACCTTGAGCAGGGGGCTGATGTCCAGCGTTTCGAACTTGGGATAGACGGCCACCCGGTCGCCATCGAGAATCACCCGCTCGAAACCGACCGACTCGCCATTGAGCAGCACCAGTTCGACTTCGGTGTGCGGCACGCCCAGCGCCTCGATCATGTGCTTGACCGTAGCCGCCCGCGCGCAGGCACAGCTGAAGGCCTGCCGGCGCCGCTCGGCGGGCAGGAAGTCATTGAGCTCTTCGTAGAATCGGAACGTTGCCCTGACCATGCAGGACAGTATGGCAGCCCGTGGCGCGCCCTCCCGGGGAGGGCGCGACCGGTCATTTCGGCTGGGCGACGACCCGCAGGTACGGCTTCAGGGTCTTGTAGCCGTCCGGGTACTTCTTCTTCGCGTCTTCGTCGGAGACCGAGGTGGGGATGATCACGTCCTCACCGGGGCGCCAGTTCACCGGTGTCGCCACCGTGTGCTTGGCGTTGAGCTGCAGCGAATCCAGCAGGCGCAGCACTTCGTCGAAGTTGCGGCCGGCGCTCATCGGGTAGACCAACATGGCCTTGACCTTCTTGTCCGGGCCAATGAGGAACACCGAACGCACCGTGGCGTTATCCACTGCGGTGCGGGGGCCGGCGCTGGCATTGGGGTGGATCATGTCGTAGAGCTTGGCCACCACCAGATTCTCGTCGCCGATCATCGGGTAGTTGACCGCATGGCCCTGGGTTTCCTCGATATCACCGACCCACTTGCGGTGATCGCTGACCGGGTCCACGGACAGGCCGATGACCTTGGTATTGCGCTTGTCGAACTCGGGCTTGAGCTTGGCCATGTAGCCCAGCTCGGTGGTGCAGACCGGCGTGAAGTCCTTCGGGTGGGAGAACAGGATGGCCCACTGGTCACCGATCCACTGGTGGAAATTGATGGTGCCTTCGGTGCTGTCCACGGTGAAGTCGGGTGCTTCGTCACCAATGCGGATTGCCATGTACGTCCTCCTTTGTCTGGCTGTTTGGGCCCGCCAGTGCCTGGCGGCTATCGCGGCAGGCCCTCGAGCCTTCCGGGCCTGAAAGTATAGGTCGGCCTCCCGCGCCTGCCCGGCGGACAGTGGATCAGTGGTCATGCGCGCCGTTCCGGGAGTGCTATTCCTACCTTGTGGAGGTCGTCGGAAGCTCGCTGTCGACAGGGCCCGTGGCGCGTTGCGCCGGATGGGCATGCATGGCGGGAAGAGTGGCGGCCTTCTTCCAGTGCTGTGACTTCCGCAATCCCGACCGTCGCCCTCCAACAGGAGCGCGCGTATGGCTACGTTCATCACGCTGGCGAGCTTCACCGACCAGGGTATTCGCAGCGTCAAGGATTCCCCGGATCGCTTCGTCGCCTTCAAAGGGTTGGCCGAGCAGCTTGGTCTTTCGGTCAAGACCGTCTACTGGACGGTAGGCAGCTACGACCTGGTGCTGATAGTCGAGGGGGATGAGGAAGCGGCGACCACCTTGCTGCTCAAGACGGGCCAGTTGGGCAATGTCAGGACGCAGACATTGCGTGGTTATTCGGAGCAGGAGTTCCGGCGTCTGCTCGGCGGCCTGTAAAGCGTCCAGCCCTTGAAGGGGAGCAGCACCAGCGGCCGCTCCCCTTGGGCTCAAAGCGCGGCGGCTGCCTTGAGCAGGTACTGGCTGGTGGGCAGGACATCGAGCTTGTCGAAGTCGATGAAGCGATTGCAGCTGTCCATCATCGCCGCCAGGTTCTTCTGGAATTTCACTTCATCGCCCGCGGCATCGAAGAACGCCATGGGGTTGGTCATGGCGGCCGGCGGGAAGGCCTCCTCGACTATCGCATCCACTGGCGTGGCGCCGTGGGTCAGGGCACGCACCACCAGGTTCTGCACGTAGAGGAAGTTGTCCTGGGTGTCGATGGCGACCCGGGTGTGATGGGTGCGCCAGATATCCAGCCAGGCATCGCGCGTCAGGCGCGGCGGGCAGCTGAGGAAGGCGATTTGCGAGAAACCGTGGGTACGCTGGCCGGGATGGGCCGGGAAACGGGTATTGCGAATCGCCACCGATTCGCACACCAGATAGGCCGCCAGCCGGCTGGAAACGGCGTTGAGGACGTCATCGAACGGGCGGCGGACGTCGGCGTTGGCGCTGTCGACCCAGAGCGACAGGGTGGCGTCCGGCAGCGGACGGTTGTTCTCCTGGCGCAGCCCGGCGGCAGGGGCGACGTCGGCATCCGCCAGGTTCACCTGCAGGCCTCGTGCGCCCAGAGTGAACAGCTGTTCGGCGACTACGCCGCGCAGTTTCTGCGAGAAGTTTTCGACGCTGTCCTGCGGGGCGCGCCACAGGGTGTAGATGATCTTTTCCACGGCAAGGTCCTTGTTTTTATGGAGGCGCCCAGACCATGCGGCCTGGCGCGCGGAGCGGCATCGTCCACCCGGACTAGCGGATGAGTGGCCAGTAGCGTGGTCGAGGCGGTGCTAGCGTTAGGGGAGGGGACGTGCGGCCTTGGGGACTGCCATTCCCGTGCAGCAGGCCATTCGCCCACAACCCTTGTACTCGAACCCGGTGCCGGTGGCACCGCCGGAGTGCGTGCGGCCCTGCCATAACCCATAACCCGCACGGAGGTGATCGCCATGGCCCGTACAACCCCCATCAGCCACTACCGCAACATCGGCATAGTGGCCCACGTGGATGCCGGCAAGACCACCACCACCGAACGGGTTCTCTACTACACCGGGGTCAACCACAAGATGGGCGAGGTGCATGACGGCGCCGCGACCATGGACTGGATGGTCCAGGAGCAGGAGCGCGGCATCACCATCACCTCGGCGGCCACCACGGCGTTCTGGAGCGGTTCGCGCAAGCAGCTCGACAAGTTCCGCATCAACATCATCGACACCCCCGGCCACGTCGACTTCACCATCGAGGTCGAGCGTTCCCTGCGCGTGCTGGATGGCGCGGTGGTGGTGTTCAGTGGCGCCGATGGCGTGGAGCCGCAGTCCGAGACCGTCTGGCGCCAGGCCGACAAGTACCACGTGCCGCGCATTGCCTACGTGAACAAGATGGACCGCGCCGGCGCCGACTTCCTGCGGGTGGTGGAGCAGATCAAGAAGCGCCTCGGCCACACGCCGGTGCCGATCCAGCTGCCTATCGGCCAGGAAGAGAACTTCAACGGCCAGATCGACCTGATCCGCATGAAAGCCATCTACTGGAACGACGCCGACCAGGGCGCCAGTTTCCGCGAGGAGGAGATTCCCGCCGAACTGCGAGAAGAGGCCGATCACTGGCACAACGTGATGCTGGAAGCGGCGGCCGAGGCCAATGAGGAGCTGATGACCAAGTACCTCGACAGCGGCGATCTTTCCGAGGAGGAAATCAAGACCGGCCTGCGCATTCGCACCCTGTCCTGCGACGTGGTGCCGGCCGTGTGTGGCTCGTCGTTCAAGAACAAGGGCGTGCCGCTGGTGCTGGATTCCGTGGTCGAGTTGCTGCCGGCGCCCACTGAAATCCCCTCGATTCGCGGCACCCATCCGGACGACCCGGAGAAGGAAGACGAACGTCACGCCGACGACACCGAACCCTTCTCGTCCCTGGCCTTCAAGATCGCCACCGACCCCTTCGTCGGCACCCTGACCTTCGTTCGCGTCTATTCCGGCGTGCTGAGCTCGGGGGATGCCGTGCTCAACTCGGTGAAGGGCAAGAAGGAGCGCGTCGGCCGCATGGTGCAGATGCACGCCAACCACCGCGCGGAGATCAAGGAAGTGCGCGCTGGGGATATCGCTGCGCTGATCGGCATGAAGGACGTCACCACCGGCGACACCCTCTGCGACCTGAACAAGCCGATCATCCTCGAGCGCATGGACTTTCCTGAACCGGTGATTTCCATCGCGGTAGAGCCCAAGACCAAGGCCGACCAGGAAAAGATGGGTATCGCCCTTGGCAGGCTTGCCCAGGAAGACCCGTCATTCCGGGTCAAGACAGACGAGGAAACCGGACAGACCATCATCTCCGGCATGGGCGAATTGCACCTGGACATCATCGTCGACCGCATGAAGCGCGAGTTCAATGTCGAGGCCAATACCGGCAAGCCCCAGGTGGCCTACCGCGAGACGATCCGCAAGACCTGCGAGATCGAGGGCAAGTTCGTTCGCCAGTCCGGCGGCCGCGGCCAGTACGGCCACTGCTGGATTCGCTTTGCCCCGGCGGACGAAGGGCAGGAGGGGTTGGTCTTCGTCAATGAGGTGGTGGGTGGTGTCGTGCCCCGCGAGTTCGTCCCGGCCATCCAGAAAGGCATCGAGGAGCAGATGAAGAACGGCGTGCTCGCCGGCTATCCGCTGATCGGACTGAAGGCGGCGGTGTTCGACGGTTCCTCCCACGACGTGGACTCCAGCGAGATGGCGTTCAAGATCGCCGCCTCCATGGCCACCAAGCAGCTCTCGCAGAAAGGCGGCGCAGTCCTGCTGGAACCGGTGATGAAGCTGGAAGTGGTGACACCCGAGGATTACATGGGCGACATCATGGGCGACCTCAACCGCCGCCGTGGCCTGATCCATGGCATGGACGATAGCGTGTCCGGCAAGATCATCCGCGCCGAAGTACCCCTGGGTGAAATGTTCGGCTACGCCACCGACGTGCGTTCCATGTCCCAGGGCCGCGCCAGCTTCTCCATGGAGTTCGCTCGCTATGCCGAGGTGCCGGCGAGCATTGCCGAGGCGATTGTGAAGAAATCGGGCTAGGGCCTGCAGGGGTTGGGAGGGTAGGTAGGTTGTGGCGGGCGGCGTTCCGCTAGAGCGAAGCTAAGCCCAACGATAGAGGCCGCAACGTTGGGCCTCGTTCCTCGGACCAACCTACGGCAGATCTTCGATCTGCAGCGAATGAATTCGCCCCCACAGGAAGAGTGCCCCGATAGGAGATGTGCCAGGGCAGGGCGGTGCCGGCGTGAGTCACCCCTCTCCCTCTGGGAGAGGGGCCGGGGGTGAGGGTGGTCGTGCCCCGTGCGGATTTCCAATGGCAGCTCTTCGAGCTGCTTGGCGAATGAATTCGCCCCTACAAGTAGCATCGCCAGACGAAAAGAAAAACGGGCCCGCTGACCCGTTCCCCATGTGGCTGGGGCGCGCGGTGAGGACGCGTCATCCTCGGTATGAGGTCCGGGCCTTACCCAGTGACGAAAAGCGGTTCTCCGGCAGCAAACTCCACCAGGTATTCGATCAGTGCCCGTACGCGCGCGGGCACGAAGCGCCGTTGTGGCCATATCGCGTAGATGTCGCGGGAAGGGGCCTGCCAGTCCGGCAGTACCTCCACCAGTTCGCCTCTCGCCAGTTCCGCATGACAGAGATTCAGCGGGCAGAAGAGGATGCCAAGGCCGGACAGGGCGGCATTCACTGCCAGCTGGAGGTCGTTCACGCGCACTCGCGCCGTGGGGCTGAACTTGAACTGCCCGGTCCCGGAGCGATGTCGAAGCGACCAGAACGCCAGCGGCTCGGCCACCAGCAGATCATGCAGCGCCAGCTGTTCAGGCTGCTCGGGGAGGCCGCGCCTGGCGAGATAGGCGGGCGCCGCGACCAACCGGGCTGCTATCGCTCCCAGCTTGCGTTGATTGAGCGAGGAGTCGTTTTGCACTCCCGTCCGGATGGCCAGATCTCCATGGCTGCCAACCAGGTCCTCGGTCCTGTTGCTCAGTTGCAGCTCCAGGCGGATTGCCGGGTAGCGCTCCAGGAAGCCTGTCCAGGCCGGGGCCAGAAGACCGTTGGCGAGGTTGACGGGAGCCAGAACCCGCAGCACGCCTGCCGCCTGGTTGAGCGTGTCGTCCAGGCGCGCGGTGGTTTGCAGCAGAGCCTGGACCAGGGGACGGCATTGCTCGTAGTACTGCCACCCTTCGGCTATCGGCAGCATGCGCCGGGCGCTGCGGTGCAGCAGGCGGCAGCCCAGCGACCTTTCCAGTTTCTGCAGGCGACGGGTCAGGGTCGACGCAGGCATTCCAGCCTGCTGCGCAGCGGCGCTGAGGCTCCCCGCTTCGACGATAGCAACGAAAAAAGCCAGATCATCCAGCATGATTGCAACTATGCAATTTGATATTGAGATCGTGACTATAGTTGCAAGGAAAGATGTTTCCTAGGCTTCCGATTGCCCGGAGGCGAGTGCCGCCGGGTTCGGTAGTGAAGATTTCGGGCGAGACGTGCGCTGGTGCAGGCAGGGTCGCCCCCGGACGAAAGGGAAACATCCATGACGACTCGAAAAAACTTTGCTCTCCCTCGCTTGGCTGTACTGCTGGCCCTGCTCTCCACGGCCGGGGGCGTGGCTGCCCGGGATTCGGGCTCGGGGGTCGAACCCGAGCGATTGGGCGGTGAGGGCAAGGCGGCATTGTTGCTGGTCGAATATCAGCATGAGTGGCTCGACCCAAGCGGCAAGCTGCATCACCTGATGCAGGACCGCGAGCAGTTCGACAGGGCGGTGGAGGCCAGCCGGCGCTTGCTGGCCGGCGTCAGGAAAGCCGGTCTGCCGGTCATTCATGCGGGGCTGAATTTCACCGAGGGCTATCCGGAACTGGGCCAGGCCGGCTCCGGCCTGAGGGAAGCCATCCCGCGGGTAGGTACATTCAGAGGCGTGGGTGCGTCCTTCATGGCTCCCTTCATCCCGCAGGCGGGTGAGTTCGTCATATCGGGCCGTCAGGGCGCCAGCGCCTTCTCTGGCTCCAATCTCGACAGCTATCTGCGCAATCAGGGGATCGACACGCTGCTGATCGCGGGCTTCGCTCTGCACGTTTGCGTGGAATCAACGCTGCGAGCCGCCCACGACCTGGGCTACAACGCCGTGCTGGTGGCCGATGCGACGGCGGCCTTCACCTCGGAACAGCGACACCATGTGCTTGCGGAGGTAGTGCATCACTTCGGCCAGTCCATCGAAGTCGACCAGCTCATAGGTGCGTTGGAGGCCAGCGGAGAATGAACATGAGGACGTTGTGGTTCCTGTTGGCCCCGGTCCTCGGTGGCTGTGCGGGTCATGTCGGCGCGGGGCAGGGGGCCGTATCAATGCGCGCGGTCAATCCGCCAGGCGCCGTAATACCCGGAATTTCCCAGGCGATGCTGGTGGAGAAGGGCAGGCTGATGCTGCTCTCCGGACACGTTCCATTGGGGCTGGACGGCTCGGTGGTGGCCACGACGCTGGAGGGCCAGATGCAGCAGGTAATGGAGAACCTGAGCGCGACGCTGAAGGCAGCGGATGCGGACTTCTCCAACGTTGCACGCCTGACTATCTACGTCCGTGGCTATCAGCCCCGACAGTTGGAAGGTATCCGCGCCGTGCGCGACCGCTGGATAGATAGGAGCAGGCCTCCCGCCAGTGCATTGATCGGTGTCGAGTCGCTGTTCCATCCGCAAGTGCTGGTGGAGATCGAGGCCATTGCGGTTCTGCCTGAATAGCGCACGTGATGGTTGGCGGCGCTGAAGAAAGCAGGCGCAAGCCGGGAATATCCGCGCCACGGCTTTCCGCCGATCCAGCGCCGCAAAAAAGAAAACGGGCCCGAAGGCCCGTTTTTTATTCCTCACTCCGCTGCTCAGGTCAGTCCTTCTGTTTGCGGAAGTAGGGAATCACGTGCTCGCCGATGTTCTTCAGCGTTTCGAGCTGCGCCCACTGTGGCACGGTGCCCATCTGGCAGATGAAGAGGATTTCGTCGGCGCCGGCGTCGATCAGGCGTTGCACGTAGCCGATGCAGTCCTGCACGGTGCCGTAGGCATGGTTGGGGTTCATCATCGCCATGGTCGGGTCGGAGAAGTCGACTTTCACCTCCTCGGAAGCGAAGCGCGACTTGATCACCGCCTGGCCGTTGCCGTCGACGAAGGTGTCGTCCTTCCACTTCTCCGGGTCCGGACGCTCACCGCCGGCGTACCAGTAGGCCAGGGATTCCATGAAGTAACGCTGGCCACGGATGCCGATGTGGCGAGCCTTCTCGTTGTCGTCCAGGACGATGGCCGGGCACAGGGCGGCGATGTGGCGATTCGGGCGGAAGCCCACCTGGTTCTTCTCGTCACGGTTGTCCCAGGCCTCGTGGTACACGGCGACCTTCTTGGCGATCTCCTCGGGGCCGCCGAAGCCCAGCACCAGTGCACCCATGCCACGGCCGCCGGCGTTCTTCAGCGACTCGGTGTTGGTGCAGGCCAGGTACATCGGTGGGTGCGGGTCCTGGTAGGGCTTGGGATGGATCGGGCGTTTCGGGATCTTCACGAAGTCGCCGTTATGTTCGATCTCGTCCTGCACGAACATCTTCGGGATCAGGTACATGGCTTCGTCGATCTGCGGCTGCAGGGTCGCCAGGTCGTAGCCGAAGGTGCCGGCCTCCTGCTGGGTGCCGCCCTTGCCCACGCCGAAGTGCACGCGGCCCTTGGACAGGAGGTCGAGGGTGGCGATGCGCTCGGCCACCTTTACCGGGTGGTTCATGGCCGGCGGCAGGCAGACCACGCCGTGGCCAATGCCGATGCGCTCGGTCTTGCCGGCGACGAAGGCCAGCATGGTTTCCGGCGCCGACATGTGGGAGTAGTTGGTCAGCGCGGTGTGTTCCACGCACCAGAAAGTGTCGAAACCGAGCTTGTCGGCGAGTACGGCCTGCTCGACGGTTTCGTCGAAGATGCGACGGTCGCCCTCGCGGCTGGAGTCGATCGTCTGTGCCTCGTAGATCAGGGAGAATTTCATGCGCTTGGCCCTTCTTGTTCTTCGTTCGGTCAACCCGGAGAACCCAGGTCTTGAGCGCATGGTGTGGGATCGAAAACGGCGCTGAATCCCCCAAACAGACTAATCATCTTGATGCCCCCGCACAGCACGACGCCCGCGCGGGGCGGGCGTCGTGACGAAAGGCGGATCGTGGCTCGATACGTAGGGTGGACGTCGCTTTTTACGTCCACCGGCGGTGCTGGACCGAGTCGTGATGGTGGATGAAAAGAGCGTCATCCACCCTACGATTCGCCGTGCATCCGATGCTTCAGAGGAAGAAGTCGGTGCTGTCCAACCCCATTCCGACGCCGCCCAGGTTGAGGGCGTACTTGCCCGGGCAGTTGGCCACGTGGGCGCGCCCGGTGTGGATATCGCGGAAGGCGCGGTTGATACCGTGCTGGCGGAAGATGGTAGAGGCGCCGCTGTTGTACATCAGCGCTTCCACCGCCTGGGCGCACTTGTCGGGGACGATGGCGGAGTCGTAGCGCATCTTCACCCGCTCGGCCATGGTCAGCCCTTCGCCCGCCTTGGCGCGCTGCATCATCAGGTCGAAGTTGCGCAGCAATACCGTGCGGCATTCATCCACCGTGACCATGGCGTTGGCCAGCGCGGTCTGGGCGCCGGGGTCCTGGATGATCTTGCGGCCATCGTTCACGCCGACGCGGCTCTTGTTGGCCTCGATGAACAGGTCGATGGCCCCCTGCAATGCCCCGATGGTGGAAGAGGAAACCGCCCGCACGAAAATCTGCCCGAAGGGCAGGCGGAACAGCGGATCGGTGTTCACCGCGTTGCCCGGGCTGTTCTGCAGGAAGCCGTCGATGGAGCGGTGGGTGCGGTGCTCGGGCACGAACACGTCCTCCACCAGCACGTCGTGGGAGCCGGTGGCTTCCAGCCCCATCACGTCCCAGTTGTCGAGGATGCTGTAGTCGCTGCGTGGCACCAGGAAGGTGCGGTAATCCGGGCCGTCGCCTTCCTTCTCCGGTGGCACCATGGCGCCGAGGAAGGCCCACTGGCAGTGCTTGCTGCCCGAGGAGAAACCCCAGCGGCCGCTGAGGCGGTAGCCTCCGTCGACGCGGGTGACCTTGCCCACCGGCATGTAGGAGGAGGAGATCAGCACGCTCGAATCCTGGCCCCAGACATCCTGCGCCGCGCGGTCGTCGAACAGCGCCAGCTGCCAGTTGTGGATGGCCACCACGCCCAGCACCCAGGCGGACGACATGCAGCCCTCGGCAAGGGTCATCTGCACTTCGAAGAAGTCACGCGGCTCCAGCTCGTAGCCCTCCCAGCGCGCGGGCTGGAGGATGCGGAAGAAGCCCGCTTCGTGGAAATCGCGGATGGTCTCTTCCGGCAGCTGGCCGTTCTTTGCAGCCAGTGGCGCGCGTTCGCGCAGCACCGGCACCAGCTCTTTGGCACGTTGTTTCAGGCGTTGGCGGATCAGGTCGTGGTCGAGCATGTTGTTGTTCTCCTGTTGAAGGCTTTTCCACCTATCGCCGGGCATTCAAACAACGGGCAAGCGGGGCGGCATCCTTCAAACGGACCATATGGCGGGGATGTCCCATGGGGACCGCTCTTCGTAGGGGCGAATTCATTCGCCAAGGGCAGCGCAGCTGCCCCCTGGAGGTTTCAGGGCAGTCCTTCGGCCTGCTTGGCGAGTAAACATCCACGTTCGTAGAACGTGGACTTGCGGTAGCCCCCTGGACGGGGGCGAATCCACCACCGAGCACAACGCCGACCTCTTTCGCCCGCTCTGGACCGTAGGGTGCGCTGTGCGCACCGACTTCAGGACCAGCTTCGGCACCAGGCCAAACCGCCGGTGCGCACGGCGCACCCTACCCGATCGCCTTCATCCTGCTAGCCCGAGCATTCGAATCGTCACAGGCAGAGCCGATGACTCATGACCACGTCCTCAGGACGTGGTTTCCCAAGTTCAAATGAATTCGCCCCTACAGGAAAAGCGGCCGCTGCAACGGCGTTCTGACTAGTCCCCTCGGACGATGACTGCCCCGGGGGCCTGGCGAAAAATCGGCAGCACTCCAGAACAACAAGAGGGCAGTGCGATGAGCCAGGCCGATCTGAAAGGCGAGATGCTCCAGGCGATGCGTCGTCTGGCCAAGTCCGTGACCATCATCACCACCAGCAATGGCCAGGAGCGGTTCGCCATGTCCGCCACTGCGGTGGATTCGCTTTCCACCGAGCCGCCGTCGCTGCTCATCTGCGTGAACAAGACCGCATCGCTGCATGCCGTGCTGGATGCCGGTGCGGACTTCTGTGTGAACATCCTTGGGCTGGAGCAGGAAGGGCTTTCCCATCTGTGCAGCGGCCCGGTGAAGGGTGAAGCGCGCTTCCAGCAGGGCGACTGGCGCAGCAGCGAGGGTGGCATTCCCTACCTGGGCGATGCCCAGTCCGCGATCCTCTGCCAGCAGGACGGCAAGTTCAGCTATGGCACCCACACCATCTTCATCGGCCGCATCGTGGAGATTCACAACAGTGTCGAGATCAGTCCGCTGGTCTATCTCAATGGCGCCTACACCACCACGGCATCGTCCCTGGTAGTAGCGAACTGAGGGCACGCCATGACCGCCATGGAGCAAAGCCCCGAAACGCCGCTGCGGGTACGTGACGCCGCGCAGCTGAACTGGGATGACAGCGCCGACCTGCTGGTGGTCGGCTTTGGGGGCGCCGGTGTCTGCGCCGCCATCGAGGCTGCCAGCCAAGGCGTTTCCGTGCTTGCCCTGGAGCGTTTCGCTGGCGGTGGCGCCACGGCGCGCAGCGGCGGTGTGGTCTATGCCGGTGGCGGTACCCCACATCAGGCCGAAGCCGGTGTGGAGGACTCGCCCGAGGCCATGTTCGACTACCTGCGCCAGGAAGTCGGAGATGCCGTTTCAGCCGAGACCCTGCGCGGGTTCTGCGAGAACAGCGTCGCCAACCTGGCCTGGCTGGAACGCCACGGCGCAGCCTTCCAGGGCAGTGTGCCGCCGCTGAAAACCTCTTACCCCAGCGACCAGTATTTCCTCTACTACTCCGGTAACGAGGCAGTACCGAGCTATGCCGCGCAGGCCCGTCCGGCGCCCCGTGGCCATCGAGCCCTCGGCTCGGGTATGTCAGGCATCAACCTGTTTCGTCCGCTGGCTGCCAGTGCGCAGCAACTCGGTGTGCGCGTGCAGCGCCAGAGCGAGGTGCGCAGACTGGTACTGGACGACTCCGGCGCCGTGCTCGGCGTCGAAGCCTGGGCACTGCCGGCGGGTAGCCGCGCGGCAAAAAAACATGCGCGCCTGAGCCGCTGGACCGATGCCATCCATCCTTATGCGCCGGCGCTTGCCGATCGCTGGCGCCGCAAGCTGCGTGCGCTGGAGCTGACCCACGCCAAGCGTCGGCTGATTCGCGCCCACCACGGCGTGCTGCTCAGTGCCGGCGGCTTCGTGTTCAACCGCGCCATGCTCACGGTGAATGCGCCGCGCTACCTCGACGGACTGCCACTGGGGACCAGCGGTTGCGATGGCAGCGGCATCCGCCTTGGCCAGAGCGTTGGCGGTCGCACCGCGCGCATGGAACGGGCGAGCGCCTGGCGTTTCATCAATCCGCCGCTGGCCTGGGCCCGTGGCCTGATTGTCAATGCCGAAGGCCGACGCTACTGCAACGAAGAGGTGTACGGCGCCAGGCTCGGCCACGCCATGGTGGAAGAGCAGGGCGGCCGCGCCATCCTCATCCTCAACCGTGCGCTGATGAAGGAAGCCTACGCGCAGGTCGGGCCGGGCAAGGTCTGGTCCTTCCAGCGCTTGCCTGCGGTGCTCAACATGCTGTTCAACGCCCGCCGTGGCCGCAGCCTTGCCGAGCTGGCGGAGCGCAGCGGCTTGCCGCAAGCGAACCTCGAACGCACGGTCGCCGCCTACAACGCTGCGGCGCGGGGGGATCGCGACGACGAACTGGGCAAATCAAAAGCGTTCCTCGCGCCCCTGGACGAAGGTCCCTGGTACGCCCTGGACCTCTCGTTCGATAGCAAGCTCTTCCCCTGTCCCGTGATCACCCTCGGCGGCCTGACCGTGTGCGAACGCAGCGGGCAGGTGCTGGCGGATGACGGCCAGCCCGTCCCCGGCCTGTTCAGCGCCGGCCGCAATGCGGTGGGCGTGGCCTCCAATTTCTATGTGTCCGGCCTGTCCCTGGCCGACTGCGTCCACTCTGGACGGCGGGTCGGCGTGTATGTGGCGGGTCTGGTTCGTGCCGCTCTGGCTTCCCAAGGAGAACAACAATGAAACGAGTCGAAGGCAAGGTTTGTATCGTCACTGGCGCCGCCAGCGGTGTAGGGCGCGAAGACGCGCTGCTGCTGGCCAGCGAAGGGGCGAAGGTGGTACTCACCGATCTCAATGAAGAAGCCGGCCGCCAGGTGGCTGCCGAGATCGGCGCCAATGCGATCTTCGTTCGCCAGGACATCGCCAGCGAGGCCGATTGGCAGAACGTCATCAAGCTCACCCTGGAGAAATTCGGCCGTCTCGACGTGCTGGTGAACAACGCCGCCATCCTGGCCATGGCCAGCATCGAGGACACCAGCCTGGAGCTGTGGCAGAAGGTCCAGCGCATCAACAGCGACGGTTACTTCCTCGGCTGCAAGTACGCCATTTCGGCGATGAAGGACAGCGGTGGCGGCTCCATCGTCAACATGTCCTCGGTAGCGGCACTGGGCGGCATGCCAGCGTTCTGCGCCTACTCCGCCTCCAAGGGCGCAGTGGCCGCGCTGACCCGTTCGGTGGCACTGCACTGCAAGGAGCAGGGCTACCGCATCCGTTGCAACAGCGTGCACCCGGACGGCATCAACACCCCGATGACCCAGGCCCTGGCCGGTGGTCAGCCGATTCCCCAGGAAGTACTGGACCAGAACCCGAAGAACCGCATGTGCGCGCCGCGCGACATCGCCAGCCTGGTGCTCTTCCTCGCTTCCGACGAATCGCGCTTCATCAATGGCAGCGAGCTGCGCATCGACAACGCGCAGACCATCAGCGGCCTGCTTTGATCCGGAGAGTGTGATGGGTAGCGTGCAGCCACTTGTGATCGAGCCGCAGCAGTCCGGCACCTTCCAGCTGGAAGTGGCCGAGGTGATCAGCGAGACCCACGACAGCCGTTCGCTGGTGCTGCGGATTCCCGCCGACCTGGAAGCGCGCTTCCAGTACAAGGCGGGGCAGTACCTGGGCTTTCGCGTGGTGCTCGGTGGCAAGCGGCTGACGCGCTGCTATTCCATGTCCAGTTCGCCGGATTGCGACACCCTGCCCAAGGTCACCATCAAGCGGGTGGAAGGCGGTCGGGTGTCCAACTGGTTCAACGACCAGGTACGCCCCGGCGACCTGCTGGAGGTGCTGCCGCCAGCCGGGCACTTCCACCTGCGCCCCGGTGAGCATGACCTGGTGTTGTTTGGTGGTGGCTCGGGGATCACGCCGGTGTTCTCCATCCTCAAGTCGGCGCTGAAGACCACCGACCGCCGGATCAAGCTGGTGTACGCCAATCGCGACGAGGCTTCGGTGATTTTCCGCGACGAGCTGAAGGCACTGGCCAAGGCCCATGTGGAGCAGCTGGAAGTGGTGCATGTGCTGGATTCGGTGCAGGGCTTCCTCAGCGCGGGTGAAGTACGCCAACTGGTGCGCGGCCACGCCGGTGCGGAGTTCTACATCTGCGGGCCGGGGCCCTTCATGGACACCGTCGAAGGTGCGCTGCTGGGGCTGGGGGAAGCGCGCGAGCGCATCCATGTGGAGCGCTTTGTCTCGCCGCCCGATCCGGATGCCCAGGAGGCCGTTCCGACTGCCGCTGGCGTCGAGGCGGAGCAGTTGCTGGTGGAGCTCGACGGCCAGCTTGCCGAGGTGCCCGTGCAATCCGGCGAGACCCTGCTGCAGAGCATGCGCAATGCCGGTCTCGACGCGCCTTACTCCTGCGAAGAAGGTTTCTGCGGCGCCTGCATGTGCAAGGTGGAGGAGGGCGAAGTGGTGCTCTCCCGCAACGATATTCTCAGCCCCGCCGAACTCGCCGAAGGCTGGACCCTGGCGTGCCAGGGCCGTCCCGGCAGCGCGCGGCTGAAACTGAAGTTTCCGGGGTGACAGCCGGGGACTACCGCCCTCACCGGTGGTATTGAGCGTGTATGTCTGTGCCTTTACACCCGGCTTCGGCCGGGTTTTTTATTTGCAGGGCACGGGCTATCTGTAGGGTGGAAGTCGCTTTTTACTTCCACCGACGGTGTTTCCGGTGGGCACCGATGGTGGATCGGTAAAGCGTGATCCACCCTACGGCCGCTACTGGCTTTCGCGAATGAATTCGCTCCCACAAGGGCTGGAGTGGTAGTCCCATCGGACGATCACTACCGCCCCTGGCGACGGTAAACTCCGCCGAAAACCCCATTCCAAGAACAAGCAACGAGGTTTCCCATGGCACGTCTGTCTAACAAGGTCGCGGTCATCACCGGAGCTGCATCGGGTATCGGTCTCGCCTGTGTTCGTCGTTTCGCCGCCGAAGGCGCGCAGGTCATCGGACTGGATCTGGGCGAGCCTCGCGCGGATGTCGCCGCGAGCCTGGAAGGGCTGAGCCCGGCACCGGTGTTCATGAGCCTCGATGTGTGCGATGAAGCGCGTGTGCAGGCCGTCATGGAAGAGGTGGTTGCACGCTTCGGTCGCATCGACGCCCTGGTCAACGCCGCTGGCATCGCCAGCCGTGGCAGCATCACCGAGACCACTACCGAGGAATGGCGCCGGGTCCTGGATATCCACCTGACCGGCTCCATGCTCACCAGCCGCTACGCGCTGCCGCAGATGCTCGCCCAGCGCAGTGGTTCGATCATCAATTTCGGCTCGATCTTCGGCCTGCAGGGCTGCGACGGCAACGCCGCGTACAACACTGCAAAAGGCGGCATCACCCAGCTGACCCGCTCCATGGCCATCGATTACGGCCACGCCAATGTCCGCGTCAACGGCCTCTGCCCCGGCCTGATCGATACGCCCATGACCCAGATGGTCAAGGAACAGAAGGAATTCCATGCCTACTTCGCCTCGCAGCACATGCTCTGCCGTGCCGGTCAGCCGGACGAAGTGGCCAGCGTGGCGCTGTTCCTCGCTTCCGACGACGCCTCCTTCGTCAGTGGCCAGATGATCGCGGTGGACGGTGGCTTCTCCGCCGGCCGTCGCTTCGCACCGCCACAAGCCTGATTTCTTTGCCTTGACCACGGCCGGGTTCGCCCGGCCGCTGCCCCGTCTCGCCCCGAGAAAAGCCCATGACCGACCTTGAAAGCGCCCTGACCATCCCTGAA
Organism: Metapseudomonas resinovorans; assembly: GCF_002003485.1. Taxonomy (GTDB): domain Bacteria; phylum Pseudomonadota; class Gammaproteobacteria; order Pseudomonadales; family Pseudomonadaceae; genus Metapseudomonas; species Metapseudomonas resinovorans_D. The sequence continues at coordinate 11,106 of NZ_BDMA01000028.1, read as the reverse complement.
CTGCTGGCCGCCGCCGCGACCCGTTACGGCGAGTCCATGGCCATCGAGGAAGACGGCACCCGCATCTCTTATCACCAGCTTGACCAGCTGCGCCGTCAGGCCGCCCGCGCCTTGCTGGCGCTGGATATCCAGGCCGGTGAACGGGTGGCGATCTGGGCGCCGAACATCCACGAATGGATAGTCGCCGCCATCGCCCTGCAGAGCGTCGGCGCGGTGCTGGTGCCGCTGAACACGCGGATGAAAGGCAGCGAGGCGGGCTTCATCCTGCGCGAGAGCGGCGCCAGCCTGCTGTTCGTGATCGGTGAATTCCTTGGCACCGACTACCCGTCGCTGCTGGCCGGTGAAGCGCTGCCGGACCTGCGCACGCGTATCTGTCTGCGCGGCGCGGCGCCGGACTGCCTGGGCTGGGACGATTTCATGGCGCTGGCGGGCGAGGTGTCCCCGGCGGAGTTGGTGGTGCGCGAGAGCCAGGTGGACCAGCACAGCCTGTCGGACCTGCTGTTCACCTCCGGCACCACCGGCAAACCCAAGGGCGTGATGACCGCCCACGGCCAGAACCTGCGCATCGTCCGTGACTGGAGCGCGATGGTCGGGCTGCGCCCGGGTGATCGCTACCTGATCGTCAACCCGTTCTTCCACAGCTTCGGCTACAAGGCTGGCTGGCTGGCGGCGCTGATGCGCGGTTGCTGCATCCTGCCGCAGCAGGTGTTCGACGTGCCGGTGATGCTGGAGCGCGTTGCCCGCGAGCGGGTGAACGTGCTGCCGGGGCCGCCGACGCTCTACCAGTCGATCCTGGCCTTCCCCGATCGCGAGCGCTTCGACCTTTCCAGCCTGCGGGTCGCGGTGACCGGGGCGGCTTCGGTGCCGGTAGAAATGGTACGGCGCATGCGCAGCGAGCTCGGCTTCGAAACCATCGTCACCGCCTACGGCCTGACCGAGGCCTGCGGCTTCGTCACCATCTGCCGTCCGGGGGATTCCGCTGAGCGGGTGGCGACCACCTCGGGCCGCGCCTTCCCCGACGTGGAAGTGCGCTGTGTCGACGCCACCGGCAACCCGGTACCGCCGGGCGAACCGGGCGAGCTGCTGGTGCGCGGATACAACTTGATGCAGGGCTACTTCAACAATCCTGAAGCCACCGCTGAAGCCATCGATGCCGAGGGTTGGCTGCACACTGGCGACGTGGGCGTGCTCGACGAAGACGGCTACCTGCGCATCACCGACCGCATCAAGGACATGTTCATCACCGGCGGATTCAATGTGTACCCGGCGGAAATCGAGCAGGTGATCCTGCGCTATCCGGGTGTGGCGCAGGCGGCGGTGATCGGCATCCCTGACGAGCGCCTGGGAGAGGTGGCCATGGCCTTCCTCCTGCCCGCATCCGGCCAGCAACTGGATACCGGTGCGTTCCTTGGCTGGTGCCGCGAGCAGATGGCCAACTACAAGGTCCCGCGCCGCGCGCAGGTGGTGGATGCCATGCCGTTGAACGCGGCGGGCAAGGTGACCAAGGACGCGCTGCGGCGATTGGCGGTGTAGCGGGGCGTTGATCCTGGTGGTGGGCTGAAGCCCACCCTACCGAGCGACGCCTTAAGTAGAGTGTGGGAGCGAATTCATTCGCGAAGAAAGCCCCTCACTCCAGTTGAGCCCCGCGCGCTACCGAACCGCTGATTGGTGCGCGCGGCGCACCCTACGGGTTGAGGCTGCGCTGCTTTGGTAGGGTGCGCCATGCGCACCGGTTGTTGGTCATCACGCCAACGAAGCCACGCTGTTCAGCAAGGTCTTCACCAATTGCGCCTGACGCGTGGCGCCGGTCTTGGCGAACACGCCGCGCAGGTGGGCGCGCACGGTGTTGCGGGATACGCCAAGTCGCTCGGCGCTTTCATCCAGGGTCAGGCCATCCATCATCAGCATCGCCACTTCGGTTTCCGTACGGGTCAGCTGGAACAGGCTGCGCAGCAGACACCGCGAGGCTTGCGGCGAGTCGCCGGGGTCGCGGATGAACACGGCCACTGCCGGCCGGCGAGCGTTGCCCTGGCCCTCGTAGTTCAGGGCGATGGGGCGCAGCAGCAGGTTGAGCGGCACCTCGCCGGTGGGGCGCGTCAGGGTCAATACCTCGATGCAGTCGTCCCGGCCGTGCTGGTGGTGCTGCAGCATGGTCTGGATGTTGCGCTGCAGGTTGCGGTTGTCCTGGCCGGCGAAGGCCCGCAGCTTGTCCTGGTGGCATTCGAGGCCATCCCGGGCGGCGAACAGGCGCTGGGCGGCCTGGTTGCTGTTCATCACCTTGCCCGTCTGGTCGAGGATGGCGGTGCCCACCAGCAGCCGGTCGATGGTCACGGCATAGAGGCGGCGCTCCGAGTCCAGCTGGTCCACTGTCGAGTGCAGGTCCACGGCCTGTTGCAGGTGCGGCAGTAATAGGCGTACCAGGGCCGTTTCCGCGGCGTCGAAATCCCGTCCTGAATGCCCCCGGCACGCGAACAGGGCGCAGTGCATACCAGCCGCCGTCTGCATGTTGGCCACCAGCACGTAACGCAGGTCGAGCGGCTGCAGGTAGCTCCGGTAGAAGTCGTGCGCGAGCCAGTGTTCGGTCCCCAGCACCTGGTCGGCGCTGACCACTTGCTCAACGGGCCAGTCCAGGAAGGGGCAGATGGCGTAGTAATGCTCGCTGTATGAAGGCTCGCCGGGCAAATGCGGGCCATGGATCGAGGCGTTGACGATCAGCCCCGGCCGCTCGTGGGCGGGATTGCGCAGCACCAGGGTCAGGTAGCTGGCGTCGAAGCGCCGGCGCAGCGCTTCCAGCAGGCTGGCCCAGGGCGTGGGTTCCTGCGGTCCGCGGTAGTTCAGTGCCAGCAGTTCGCTGAGTTCGGCGGCACTGATTCCCGCCAGTTCATGGGCATGTCGAAGGTCGTCCATCCTCGCCTCGCTTGTTGTGGTTGTCGGGCTGGATCGGCTGAGTATTGGCGTCGCGCGCTGTGGATAAATCGTCCGTTCGGCCTAGTGGCCGTGGCAGGGCGTCGGGATGCGGTAGGGTGCGCCGTGCGCACCGGAACCTCCGTGCGGAAATCCCGGTGCGCATGGCACACCCCACCGCTGGCCGCGCGCGCGATTAGAGCGACAGCAAATGCTCGACGATGCGCTCGGCGGCGGCTTCCGCGGTTTCGCTCGCCGTGTCGATTCGTAGGTCCGGTGCCAGCGGTGGCTCGTAGGGCGAATCGATGCCAGTGAAGTTCTTCAGCTCGCCGCGCCTGGCCTTCTGGTAGAGGCCCTTGGGGTCCCGGCTCTCGGCCAGTTCCAAGGATGCGTCGATGAAGATCTCCAGGAAGGCGCCGTCGCCCGCGAGGCCTCGTGCCAGTTCGCGTTCGGCGCGGAAGGGTGAGATGAACGACACCAGGGTGATCAGCCCCGCATCCAGCATCAGCCGCGCCACTTCGGCTACCCGGCGGATGTTCTCCACCCGGTCGGCTTCGCTGAAACCCAGGTCGCGGTTGAGGCCGTGGCGCACGTTATCGCCGTCCAGCAGATAGGTGTGCCGGCCCAGGGCGTGGAGCTTGCGTTCCACCAGGTTGGCGATGGTGGACTTGCCCGCCCCGGAAAGCCCGGTGAACCAGAGGATGCGCGGTGTCTGGCCTTTCAGCGTGGCACGGGCCGCACCGTTCACGTCGATGGCTTGCCAGTGCACGTTCTGTGCGCGACGCAGGGCGAAGTGCAGCATGCCGGCGCCGACGGTCTGGTTGCTCAGCCGGTCGATGATGATGAAACCGCCGGTATCGCGGTTATCCACATAGGGGTCGAAGGCGATCGGCTGGTCCAGGCTCAGGTTGCACACCCCGATCTCATTGAGTTCCAGGGTCCTGGCTGCGAGTTGCTCCAGGTTGTTGACGTTGACCTTGTGCTTCAAGGTGGCGCAGCTCATGCCGAGGGTGCGGCAGCCGATCTTCATCAGATAGGGGCGGCCAGGCAGCAGGGGCTCCTCGCCCATCCATACCAGGGTGGCTTCGAACTGGTCGGCCACGGCGGGCGGCGCATCGGCCCGCACGATCAGGTCGCCACGGCTGATGTCGATCTCGTCCTCCAGGGTCAGGGTCACGGCCTGGCCGCGGAACGCTTCCTCTTGTGCGCCGGCCATGCCGAGGATGCCGGCAACTCGGCTCTGCTGGCCGGAGGGCAGCACGCGGATGCGTTCGCCAATGCGGATGGTCCCCGCCGCGACGTTGCCGGCGAAGCCACGGAAGTCCAGGTTCGGGCGGTTCACCCATTGCACCGGCAGACGGAAGTCGGCGCCGGGGCGAGCTGTTTCGAGGGGCGCGCTCTCCAGATGCTGGAGAAGGGTAGGACCCTGATACCAGGGCATATTGGCGCTGCCTTCCAGCAGGTTGTCACCCTTGAGGGCCGACAGCGGAATGCACTGGATGTCGGTGAGGCCGAGCTGTGCGGCGAAGGCGCGGTAATCGGCTTCGATGCGATTGAAGACCTCCTCCGAGTAATCCATCAGGTCCATCTTGTTCACCGCCACCAGCACCTGGCGAATCCCCAGCAGCGAGACCAGGTAGCTGTGCCGGCGGGTCTGCGGCAGCAGGCCCTGGCGGGCGTCGATGAGGATCACCGCCAGGTCGGCAGTGGAGGCGCCGGTGACCATGTTGCGCGTGTACTGCTCGTGGCCGGGCGTGTCGGCGACGATGAATTTGCGCTTGTCGGTGGCGAAGAAACGGTAGGCCACATCGATGGTGATGCCTTGCTCACGCTCGGCGGCCAGGCCGTCCACCAGCAGGGCGAAATCCAGTTCGCCGCCCTGGGTGCCGAGCTTCTTCGAATCTACTTCCAGCTGGCCGAGCTGGTCTTCGAACAGCACCTTGGTCTCGTACAGCAGGCGGCCGATCAGGGTGCTCTTGCCATCGTCGACGCTGCCGCAGGTGATGAAGCGCAGCAGGTCCTTGTGTTGTTGCTGCTCGAGGTACTGGTCGAGTTCGATCTTGGCGTTCATCAGAAGTAGCCCTCTTGTTTCTTCTTCTCCATGGAACCAGCCGAGTCGCTGTCGATCAGCCGACCCTGGCGCTCGGAGGTACGGCTCACCAGCATTTCCTGGATGATTGCCGGCAGGTTGTCGGCGTCGCTGTCGATGGCGCCGGTCAATGGGTAGCAGCCCAGGGTGCGGAAGCGCACCTTGCGCAGCTCGGGGGATTCTCCGGGGAGCAGCGGCAGGCGCTCGTCATCGACCATGATCAGCGTGCCGTCGCGGCGCACCACCGGGCGCTCCTGGGCGAAGTAGAGCGGCACGATGGGAATGCCTTCGAGGTAGATGTATTGCCAGATATCCAGCTCGGTCCAGTTGGAGAGCGGGAACACCCGCAGGCTTTCGCCCTTGCGCTTGCGGGTGTTGTACAGGCGCCAGAGTTCCGGGCGCTGCTGCTTGGGGTCCCAGCGGTGCTGCTCGGAGCGGATCGAGAACACGCGCTCCTTGGCCCGGGATTTCTCCTCGTCGCGGCGGGCACCGCCGAAGGCCGCGTCGAAGCCGTACAGGTCCAGGGCCTGCTTCAGCCCCTGGGTCTTCCAGATATCGGTGTGCAGCGCTGAGCCGTGGGTGAAGGGATTGATCCCGCGTTCCTGGCCTTCCGGGTTGATGTGCACCAGCAGCTCAAGGCCCAGGCGCTCGGCGGTCTGGTCGCGGAAGGCGATCATTTCGCGGAACTTCCAGGTGGTGTCCACATGCAGCAGGGGGAAGGGCGGTTTGCCCGGAGCGAAGGCCTTCATCGCCAGGTGCAGCATGACCGCGCTGTCCTTGCCGATGGAGTAGAGCATCACCGGGTTTTCACACTCGGCGACCACTTCGCGGATGATCTGGACGCTTTCGGCTTCCAGGCGTTGCAGGTGAGTCAGCATCGCTTGCCTCCTTGGGTTGCGCCGGCTCCACGTGCTGCGAGCCGGCTTTTTTCCACGGTAGGGAAAGCGTCGTCGGGGGTTCTTCGTCCGAGCAGACGAAGTTTCAGCAGCTCGCGGCAAACAGCGCTTCGGCGCGTGCCTTGACCGCCAGGGCCACCGCATCGAAGCCCTGCTTGACCCAGGGGCCGTGCAGTTCCATCACCTGGTCGGCGGTGGCGCCGAGGAACAGGTCGGTGGTGTGGTAGCGGCAACTCTCCGCGCCGGTGGCTTCGATCAGCTGTTCACGGCGCGCGGCGTCGGGATTGCTCGCGCTGGCGTGCATCTCCCACGCCAGCAGGCGCGGCGGCTCGAAACTGGCCAGCTGCTCGACCACATGCAGCAGCTCGCCGGGGCTAGCGGGGTTGGGCAGGTACAGGTTCACCGGCTCGCCGAGGCGCAGGTTGGACTCCACCTTCACGGTGAAGGGGTTCCATTCGGGGTAGCGCGCAAGGTCCACCAGCACGGACCAGACCAGCTCGGCGGGGGCAGCGATATCCACAGTCAGCGACCGTACCAGGTTCTTTTCTTCAGCCATCAGGGATTCCTCGGGATTCAGGCATCGCACCGCGCGACGCCGATCCGGCCGATGCTCCGCGCCCGCTGTCGCCAGTTCCTCGTCCGGGTGGACTAGGTTCCCGCTCATTTCCTCGCTGTAGGAGCCAGCTTGCTGGCGAACAACGGGCTCCCCTTTCGCGAGCAAGCTCGCTCCTACATCCAGAAGCGAGCCAGTCGGTGATTTAGTCCGCCCAGACGAAGAATCCGACCTGTCCATCTCCCTAAGGTTTTCCCAGCGGCGGGTGTTCCGCCGGACCAGAGGAGACCGAAATGGCGACAGATGGAATCGAACAGCAGGTGCTGACCGGGCAGGTCTGGAGCGATTTCTGCGACCAGCTCAAACGGAGCGGTGAGCAGATCCTGCGAAGCGAGGCACCCAGCGATGCGCAGACCCGCGCCGAGGGCTTCCGCTACCTGACCCGCCTGCTGCGCATCGCCCTGGAAATGCACCTGGAATTCGCCGATCCGGACTTCCCCGGCTTCTTCTCGCCGTCGCACGAGACCGCAAAGATCGGCGCCGACAACCCGGACAACCTCTACCAGTACGCCCGCCTCAACGGCGCGAACCAGTACCGCGTCAGTGGTCGCCGGGGGAGCGTGTCCTACCTCAGTTTCGGCACCCAGAAGGGCGGCTACGAAAGCGACGGCAAGATGATCCAGACCGGTTTCATCGACGCCAGCCAACTGCAACTCGACGCTGATGGCAGCTTCGAAATCATCCTCAGCCAGGACCGCGTGGACACCGGCAACTGGCTGCGTCTGGAGCCCGAGAGCAACGCACTGATCATCCGCCAGACCTTCCTCGACCGCGCCAGCGAACAGCCGGCGCAGCTGCGCATCGAGCGTCTGGACAGCCAGCAGAAGCCCGAACCGCTGAGCGCGGAACGTCTGCAGCAGAGCCTGGGACGGGTCGCCAGCTTCGTCGAGAACACCGCGCGGCTGTTCGCCAACTGGGCCCAGGGCTACCAGGCCCATACCAACCAGCTGCCACCGGCGGACCAGGCCCTGTGCCAGGCGGTGGGCGGCGACCCGAACATCTTCTACTACCACGGCTACTGGTCGCTGGCGGCCGACGAGGCGCTGCTGATCGAAGTCGACCAGGTGCCGGATTGCGACTTCTGGAACCTGCAGATCAACAACTACTGGATGGAGTCCCTCGACTACCGCCATCACCGCATCTGCCTGAACAAGCACTCGGCGCAACCGGACGCCCGCGGCGGCGTGCGCATGGTGCTGAGCCACCGCGACCCGGGCCTGCCCAACTGGCTGGAAACCGCCGGCCACGCCGACGGCACCTTCTGCCTGCGCTGGGTCGGCGCCGAGCGTCCCTTCCACCCTGTTACCCGCGTGGTCAAGCTCGACCACCTCAAGGAGTTGCAATGACCAGTCCCATTCCCGCAGGTGATGATTTCGCCCTGGACAGCCTGCTGGCCGAAGCCAGCCGCCGCGCTGGTGGGCTCGACGACTTCGGCCCCGGTGACTACCGCCAGGCCCTTGAAGTGCTGGCGGATGCCTTGCACGCGGAGGCCAGGCTATCTGCCCAGGGGCGGGCGCTGCTCAGGGAAAAACTGGTGGCGCAGCTGGTGAACCGCCTGGTGATCGAGGATCACTGCAAGCGCCATCCGGAAATCCTCCAGCAGCCCATCGACGACCCGCTGGTGATCGTCGGCCTGCCGCGCACCGGCACTACGCTGCTGCAACGGCTACTGTCGGTGGACCCGCAGTTCAGCAAGGCGCAGTGGTGGGAAACCCGCTACCCGGCGCCGCTGGACGGCGAAACCTTGGAGCGGCCGCAGGTGCGGATCGAGCGGGCGCGCGCCGAGGTCGCGGCGATGATCGAGTTCGTGCCGCAGATCCTGGCGATCCATCCGCTGGACGCCGAGCAGCCGGATGAGGAGTTCATGCTCATGGAGCACTCCTTCCTCTGCGCCATGGATTCCTACGTCAACGTGCCGGCCTACACCGCCTGGCTCGACCGCCAGGACCAGACCCAGGTCTACGCGTACCTGAAGAAGATGCTGCAGTTCCTGCAATGGCAGCAGGCGCGTCGCGGCATCGCGCCGGGGCGTCGCTGGCTGCTGAAGAGCCCGCAGCACCTGCACACCCTGGAAGTCCTGTTGAAAGTCTTCCCGAAGGCGCAGGTGATCCTCACCCACCGGGACCCGGGCAAGACCATTCCGTCACTGGCGAGCTTTATCCACACCCTCTGGCAGATCTACAGCGACCAGGCCGATCCCGCTCAGGTCGGCGAACAGTGGAATAGCCGCATGGCCCGCGCCCTGCGCCACAGCATGGCGGTGCGCGAAGGGCGGCCGGCGAGCGCATTTTTCGACCTGCACTTCGAGGACACCGTGGCTGACCCGCTGGGAGTGGCCGAACGCATCTATCGCTTTGCCGGCCTGGAGCTGACGGCCCCGGTGCATGCGGCGATGGCCGATTGGCTGTCGCGCAATGGCCGCGAGAAGCGTGCGGCGCACCAGTACGACCCCGCCACCTTCGGCCTCGACGACGAGCGCCTGCAACGCGATTACGGCGATTACCGCGCCCGCTACCTGGCTGGTGCTTCTGTGTAGGAGCGAGCTTGCTCGCGAAGAGGAAGTCCCCATTCGCGAGCAAGAACCAGGCGTCCCCCTCGCTCCTACAAATAAAAAAAGCAGAACAACAAGAACAAGAGGAACTGAACATGCTGCTGAACGACAAGGTTGTAATGATCTCCGGCATCGGCCCGGGAATGGGCATCAAGCTCGCGCTGGAGGCGGCGCGCGAAGGTGCGCGCGCCGTGGCGATCTGCGCCCGCAACGAAGCGCGCCTGCGCGAGGCGGAAGAACGCATCCGCGCCGTCGAGGCCGACTGCCAGGTGCTCTGGATGCCCACCGACGTCAGCGACGCGAAGGCCTGCCAGGCCTTCGCCAAGGCCACCGTCGAGCGTTTCGGGCGCATCGATGCGCTGATCAACAGCGCCTATGCCCACGGCGGGTTTGACTCCCTGGAAGGCAGCACCGACCAGCAGATGCAGGAGGCCCTCGACGTCAACCTGATCGGTTCGCTGCACCTGAGCCGCGCGGTGCTGCCGCAGATGAAGGCGCAGCGCGCCGGGTCCATCGTCATGATCACTACCCTCGGGATGCACAAGCCCTACGCGGGGGGCGGCATCTACGCGATTTCCAAGGGCGCGCTGGCGGTGGCGGTGCGCTACCTGGCGGCCGAAGTGGCCGAGCATGGCTTGCGGGTGAACGGCCTGGCCTGCGGGCGGATGTGGGGCGAGCCGGTGCAGGCCCATCTGCGCGACTCTGCCGCCGCGCGGGGCGTCAGCGAGGACCAGGTGCGTGCCGAATTCTGCGCAGGGATTCCCGGTGGACGCATGCCGGGCGACGAGGAATGCGCCCGTGCAGCCTTGTTCCTGGTCTCCGACTACGCCAGCGCCATCAACGGTGCGCAGCTGGATGCCAACGGCGGCGAGCTGATGCGCTGAGCGCGGGGAGAGAAAGATGCTCGAACATTGCGCCTTCAATGGCGATGCGGACGGTCTCTGCGCCCTGCAGCAATTGCGCCTGGCCGGCGAACTGGCCGCAGACGTGCGCCTGGTCAGCGGCGTGAAGCGCGACATCGGCCTGCTCGACCGGGTGCAGGCCGGCCCAGGCGAGCGGGTCACGGTGCTGGACATTTCCCATGATCAGAATCGGTTGGACGTCGCGCGCCTGCTCGGCGCCGGTGCCAGCATCCGTTACTTCGATCACCACTTCGCCGGTGAATTGCCGGAGCACCCGGCGTTCGAGTCCTTCATCGACACGGCGGCGGATGTCTGTACCAGCCTGCTGGTGGATCGCTTCCTCGCGGGGCGATTCCATCGCTGGGCGGTGGCGGCGGCCTTCGGTGACGGTATGGCCGGGCCGGCGAGGGCGCTGGCCGAGCGTCATGGCCTGGACGCGGCGGAGGTCGGGGCACTGGAAGAGCTGGGCCAACTGCTCAACTACAACGCCTATGGCGACAGCCTGGACGATCTGCATTTCGATCCGCTGGCGCTGGCGGCGGAGCTGGTGCCCTACGAAGACCCGCTGGACTTCACCCGGCAGAGCGCCAGCTTCGCCCGCTTGCGTGAGGGGTACGGCGCCGACATGGCGGCGGCGGCCCGGCTCGAGCCCTGGTTGGCGGGGGAGGGTGCGACGCTCTATCGCTTGCCGGCAGAACCCTGGGCGCGGCGGGTCAGCGGGGTGCTGGCCAACCAGCTGGCCGCGCGGAACCCGAGGCGGGCACTGGGGCTGCTGAGCGCACGGGCCGATGGGGACTGGACCTTCAGCCTGCGAGTACCGGCCGACGCCGGCCTGGAAGCGGATGCCTTCTGCCGGGGCTTCGCGACTGGAGGCGGGCGCAAGCGCGCTGCTGGCATCAACCGCTTGCCGGCCGGGTCGTTGCAGGGATTCGCCGATGCGTTTCTGGGTAGTTATCCGGGGTCGGTGCAGCAGCTTGGCCGCTGACCGTCACGAATCGCGGGCTCGGCATTGCGCGACCTTCGACCACCGGTGCGCGCGGCGCACCCTACTAGGCGGTGTTCGATTCCCTATCCTGCCTGTCACCGGCACTTGGCTGACCGTAGGGTGCGCTGTGTGTTCAGCCGGGATACATGGGTAACGCCTGTCGGGG
>NZ_BDMA01000027.1:0-171737 GCF_002003485.1 Metapseudomonas resinovorans | reverse complement strand
CATCGAGACCCAGGGCAGCGACCAGGGCGAGTGGGAACGCGACTTCCGCCTCGACTACGTGCTGCAGGGCGGCCCGCTGAAAGGCCTCGGCGTGTCCTGGCGCAACGCCGCGCTGCGCAGCGATGCCGCCCGCGACCAGGACGAGAACCGCCTGATCCTGAGCTACACCCTGACGCTGTTGTAAGGGCGGTGGTGGGCTGAAGCCCACCCTACGATCGCGAATAGGCTTTCGTAGGTTGGTGCGGGCGGCGTTCCGCTAGAGCGCAGCGAAACCCAACGTTGCGGCGCCTGTGACTGGCCACGTTGGGCCTCGCAGGCTCGGACCAACCTACGGGACCGCTGCGCGGCCCTTGGCGAATGAATTCGCCCCCACAGGGAAGTGCCAAGGCCGAACGCCGGCACGGACAGCTCCCTCTCCCTCCGGGAGAGGGTTGGGGTGAGGGGAGTGAGGCTGCACTCGGTGCTTAATCGTGTTGGGCCTCGCAGGCTCGGACCAACCTACGGGGCCGCTGCGCGACCCTTGGCGAATGAATTCGCTCCCACAGGGAAGTGCCAAGGCCGAACGCCGGCACGGACAGCTCCCTCTCCCTCTGGGAGAGGGTTGGGGTGAGGGAAGTAAGACTGCACTCGGTGCTTAATCGTGTTGGGCCTCGCAGGCTCGGACCAACCTACGGGGCCGCTGCGCGGCCCTTGGCGAATGAATTCGCCCCTACAGGATGAGCTCAGCCGTAGGGTGGATCACGCTTCACCGATCCACCGTCGGTGTCGAGCTGGACCTCGCTGGTGGATGTAAAAAGCGACATCCACCCTACAACTGACCGGCGGAGTTCAACGCCAGTCGAGCACCGGCCAGCCGGCCTCTTCGGCGTGGGCGCGCAGGGTCGGGTCGGGGTTTACCGCGTGCGGGTTGGCCACCAGCGAGAGCAGTGGCAGGTCGTTGCGCGAGTCGGAATAGAAGTAGGCGCCTTCCAGGCTTTCGCGCTGTTCCTCCAGCCAGGCGTTCAGGCGCGTCACCTTGCCGTCGCGGTAGGTGAGCACGCCGCGGGTGCGGCCGCTGTAGCAACCGTGTTGTTCTTCCAGGTCGATGGCCAGCACTTCTTCCACACCCAGGCGTTCGGCGATGGCGCTGACCAGGAAGTGCGCAGAGGCGGAAATGATCAGGATGCGATCACCAGCGGCGCGGTGCCGGGCCAGGCAGCGCATGGCGTCGGAGTGGATCAGCGGCTCGACCACGTCTTCGACGAAGGGCCCTACCACGAACTCCACTTCTTCAGCGGTGCGACCCACCAGCGGCGACAGGCTGAAGGCCATGTACTCCTCCATGGCCAGCTTGCCCTCGGCGTACAGCGCCATCAGTTCATGGTCCTTGCGGACGAAGGATTCCCCATCGACCCAGGCCAGTTCGGCCATGTGGGCGCTCCACAGGCTGGCGCAGTCGCCGTCAATCAGGGTGTCGTCAAGGTCGAAGATTGCCAGGGCCATCAGGCCACCTCCCGTATTGCGTGATCGTCTATTCGAAGGCCGATGCGTTGGCCTTTGCGGTGCAGATCTTCGGCGGAGCAGTTGAGTACGTCCACCACCAGTTGCACCCCGCGTGCCTCGACGCGATAGCGCACCACGTTGCCCAGAAGGCTGTGGCTGCGCACTTCGGCCTCGATGCCGCCCTCGCGACTCAGGGCAATGGACTCCGGGCGAATGGCGACGCGGCTGTTGACCGGGCGCTGCAGCAGTCGGCTGGCGGCGTCGGCGTCGAGCAGGTTGTAGTTGCCGATGAAGCCTGCGGCGAAGGCGTCCACCGGGGCTGTGTAGAGGGTTTCCGCGTCACCGCTCTGGACAATGCGTCCGGCGTTCATCAGGAAGATGCGGTCCGACAGGGTCAGGGCTTCTTCCTGATCGTGGGTGACGAAGATGGTGGTCAGTCCCAGCTCCTGCTGAATGGCGCGGATCTGTTCGCGCAGGTGCTTGCGGATGCGCGCGTCCAACGCCGACAGTGGCTCGTCCAGCAGCAACAGGCGCGGGCGGGTAACCAGCGAACGGGCCAGGGCCACGCGTTGGCACTGGCCGCCGGAGAGTTGGTGCGGGTAGCGCGTGGCGAAGTCGGACAGCTCCACCATGGCCAGCACTTCGTCGACCCGCCGCTTGCTGTCGGTGGCGCTGACTTTCTGCATGCGCAGGCCGAACGCGACGTTCTGCTGCACGTTCATGTTGGGAAACAGCGCGTAGCTCTGGAACACCATGCCGATGCCGCGCTTCTGGGGTGACACGGGCACCAGGTCCTGGCCGTCCAGCAGGATCTGCCCGCCATTCACGTCGGTCAGGCCGGCGATGCAGCGCAGCAGGGTGGATTTGCCGCAGCCGGAGGGGCCGAGCAGGGTGACGAATTCGCCCTTGCCTATCTCGCAATCGATGTCGGTGAAAATGGTGGTCTGGCCGTAGTTCTTGTGCAGGCCACGGATGGAAAGAAAACTCATGCGTTGTCCTTGTTCAGGCGGTTGGCTGCCCAGGTGAACAGCAGCACGAAGAAGAAGTAGGAGATCACCAGGGCGCTGTTGAAATGGCCGCTGCTGTTGCGCATGTTGTTCAGGTAGACCTGCAGGGTCTCGTAGCGGGTGCCCACCAGCAGGTTGGCGAAGACGAACTCGCCGAAGAGGAAGGAGAACGACAGGAACAGCGACACCATCAGGCCCTTGCGCAGGTTGGGCAGCACCACCAGGAAGGCCGCCTTCCAGGTGCTGGCACCGAGCAGTTGGGCGGCGTCCATCAGGTCGCGCAGGTTGATCGCCTGCAGGTTGTTGGTGATGGCGCGGTACATGAAGGGCAGGGCGATGGTGAAGAAGCAGCCGATCAGGATCCACGGCGTACCGACCATGGCCAGCGGGCCTGAACCGTAGATCTGCAACAACCCCACCGAGGACACCACCGGCGGAACCGCGAAGGGCAGCAGGATGAGGATGTTCATCAGCCCGTCGAGCCGTGGGAAGTGGTAATGCACCACGAACAGCAGCGGCAGGATCAGCACCACCGACAGCGCCAGGGCACCGAAGCACACCAGAAGCGACTGGCCGAAGGCGGTGAGAAACCGCGTGTCGCTCCACAGCGCCAGGTACCACTTGAGGGTCAGTCCGTCGGGGAGGATGGTCGCCGACCAACTGGTGGAGAGCGAGTAGAGCAACGTGCCGGCCAGCGGCAGCAGCAGTATCAGGAACAACAGCCAGACCACCACGCGATGATAGAGATCGCCGTTGCGGGATTCAGCGCGCGACATGGTAGCTCCTCTTCAGCAGCCACTGATGGACCACGGTGATCAGTGCCATCAGCCCCACCAGCACCATCGCCAGGGCGCTGGCCAGGTTGGGATTCAGCGCGATGTCACCGGCGACCATGGCGGCGATGCGGATGGTCATCACGTTGAAGTTGCCGGTGGTCAGGGCGTAGACGGTGGCATAGGCGCCGAGGGCGTTGGCCAGGAGGATGACGAAGGTGCCCAGCAAGGCGGGCGTCAGCACCGGCAGGCCGATGTGCCGCCAGAACTGCCAGGCGCTTGCCCCCAGCAGGGAGGCGGACTCGCGCCAATCCTCGCGCAGGGCGTCGAACGCCGGATAGAGCAGGAGCACGCCGAGGGGAATCTGGAAGTAGGTGTAGAGCACGATCAGGCCAGTCTTGGAGTAGAGGTTGAAGTCCTCGATCACCCCGGATTGCTTGAGCAGTATGGTCAGCGCACCGTTGAAGCCCAGCAGGATGATGAAGGCGAAGGCCAGCGGCACGCCGGCGAAGTTGCTGGTCATGTTGGAGAAGGCCATGACGAAGTCGCGCAGCTTCGAGTCCACCTTGCGCAGCGAGTAGCTGCCGATCACCGCGATGACGATGCCGAACAGGCTCGACCAGAACGCGATCTGCAGGCTGTGCTTGATGGCCTGGAGGTAGAACTTCGAGCTGAACACCTTGGTGTAGTTGGCCAGCCCCCAGCCTTCGGGCGTGTTCAGGCTGTGGATGGCGACCCAGGCCAGCGGCGCGATCTGGAACAGGATGAAGAACAAGGCGAAGGGCAGCAGGCAGAGGAGCGCGAGCCATTTGCCCCGGTTGGTTGAATTCACTTCAGCAACTCCCGGCAGACCGCCTTGTCGTGGGCGGCGCCCAGCAGCTCGCAAACGGTGCCGCACAGTTCGGTCTGCTTCGGCTGCGCCGTGGCGTCCAGGCTGAAGGCATCGCCCAGCACGAACAGCGGTACTTCACGTTCCTCGGGGAGCAGGCCGTTGTGGGAGCGGTCGTTGTTCATGCCATGGTCGGCGGTCACCAGTACCTGGTAACCGGCGTCCAGCCAGCGCTGCAGGTATTCGGCCAGCAGAATGTCGGCGACCCGCGCGCTGTTGCGGTACTGCGGCGAGTCCAGGCCGTGCTTGTGGCCGGCGTCGTCGACGTTCATCGGGTGCACCAGGAGGAAATTCGGGTTGTGGCGCTGGCGCAGACTTTCCGCGTCGGCGAACAGGTGCGAGTCCGGGTAGTGGTCAGCGTAATAGAAGTGGCCGTGCTGGATCGGCAGCTGCGGCGCTTCGGTGTGGCGGTCGCGGGCGGCGTTGAAGGGCGAGGTGTTGTACAGCTCGCTGACCCAGTGGTACGCGGCGGCGGCGGTGCTGAGTCCGGCGGCGCTGGCGTAGTGGAAGATGCTGCGTTCCTTCGACAGGCGCGACACATCGTTGTGGACGATGCCGCTCTGGATCGGTGGAACACCGGTGAGGATGCATTCATAGAGCGGACGGGACAGTGCCGGCAGCTCGCACTGGAGCTTGTAGAGCACCGCCTTGCCGGCTCCGCACCAGGCCTGAAGGTGGCCCAGCGCGTGCCGGGCCACCTCGTAGTTCAGGCCATCCAGCAGGACGAGGATGACTTTGTTCATTTTTCCTAGCCTCAAAATCGATCAAGTGCTGAGCGAGCGCAGTTCAGGCAAGGCGAACACGGGCGAGGAAGCGGAGTTTACGTCTGTAAATGAGCATTCCGAATCCGTGTTCAACGCAGCATGAGCAAGCGCAGCCAGCAATTGGGCGATTTTTATTCCATCTCGATGATCACGTGCTCTTGCCACAGCTGCGGCAGTGCCTTGGAGGTTTCTTCCCAGGCCTTGGCATCCTTGATCGGCTGGACCTTGGCGTACTGCTCGTTGGGCAGCAGCTTGGCCTTGACCTCGGCGGGCAGGGTCAGATGCTCGGCACGGATCGGACGGGCGTTGCCCTTGGCCAGGTTGATCTGGCCGGCATCGCTGAGGATGTACTCACGGGCCAGCTTCGCCGCGTTGGGGTTCTTCGCGTACTTGTTGATGATGGTGGTGTAGCCGGAGATCACCGAACCATCCGAGGGGATCAGCACGTCGAAGCGGCTGGGATCGATCTGGTCGCGGTAGGACAGGCCGTTGAAGTCCCAGACGATGCCCACTTCCACTTCACCCTTTTCCAGGGTCTGGATGGTCGGGTTGGACAGTGACAGGCGACCCTGCTTGGCGATCTCGGCGAAGAAGTCGAGACCCGGCTGGATGTTCTTCTCGTTGCCACCGTTGGCGATTGCAGCGGCGAGCACGCCGTTGACGGCCTGGGCGGCGGCGCTGACGTCACCGATGGCGACCTTGTACTTGCCCTGCTTCAGGTCGGCCCAGGACTTGGGCGACTCCTTCACCAGTTGCTTGTTGACGATGAAAGCAATGGAACCGGTATAGGCCAGCATCCAGTGGCCGTCGGCGTCCTTGGCCCAATCGGGGATCTGCGCGAAGGTGCTGGGCTTGTAAGGCTGGGTCACGCCCTGCTGGACGGCGATGGGGCCGAAGGCTGCGCCGACGTCGCCGATGTCGGCGGTGGCGTTGTCCTTCTCGGCGGCGAACTTGGCGATTTCCTGGGCCGAGCTCATGTCGGTGTCGACATGCTTCAGGCCGTACAGCTTGTTCAGGTCAACCCAGGTGTCCTTCCAGTTGGCCCAGCTGTCGGGCATGCCCACGCTGTTCACCGCGCCTTCCTTGCGAGCGGCTTGTTCAAGACTCTTCAGATCTGCATCGCTTGCCATCGCCTGGGTTCCCAGGGCGATGGCCGTTCCCATCAGTGAAGCCAGCAACAGGCGTTTCATGTGAAGCTCCTTAGCAGGTTTGGAGGTTGGTCTAGATCAGCAAGACCCAGGCCAAATCTAAAAGCCTTGGATGACGGTTTGATTTCAGGGTCACCACCCGATATGGCAGCGGCAGACGCCTGAAAAGCGTAGACCATGGCTAAGTAGCTGATTCGCGGGGCTGTCGCGATTGGCGATGGCATGACGCATGCAGGCGTTCCTGGCTGTCATCCCACAGTCATCTAGGCTGCCTAGGATGGCCGGCAAGCCCGGCCATGACGCACCCAAGTGGTGCTGGTCTATTCCAGATTGGAGTTTTTCGATGCGCGATGAGGCGCCCCGCACCCTGACCGCCATCTGTAGCGCGCTGCAGGACCAGATCGAACACGGCCTGCTGCCCCAGGGCAGCAAGTTGCCGGCTGAGCGCAAGTTGAGTGAGCTGTTCGATACGACGCGCATCACCTTGCGCGAGGCATTGGGGCAACTGGAGGCCCAGGGGCTGATCTACCGCGAGGAGCGTCGCGGCTGGTTCGTCTCGCCACCCCGGCTGCTCTACAACCCGCTGGTGCGTAGCCACTTCCACGCCATGGTGGCCGGGCAGGGCAGGGTGCCCGCAACCGAAGTGCTTGGGGCACGGCTGATTCCGGCCAGTGTGGAAATCTGCGAATTGCTGGAGCTGCCGGCGCTGTCCAGCGTCTACCAGATCCGTCGCGTGCGCCGCATCGACGGGCGCCTGGTGCTCTATGTGGAGCACTACCTGAATCCGGCCTACTTCCCCGGCATCATCGACTTCGACCTGACCCGTTCGCTGACCGAGCTGTATGACGACCAGTACGGCATCCGCTATGGCCGGGTGCGCTTCGACATGGTGCCCACCGCCCTGCATCCGGAAGCGGCGGCGCCGTTGAAGGTGTCAGCCGGAAGCCCGGCGCTGAAGATCACCCGCATCAACCGCGACCAGCATGGCCGTCTGATCGACTGCGACCTGGAGTTCTGGCGGCACGATGCGATCCACGTGAGCGTCGAAGTGCCGGAGTGATCGGGCGGCTGCGCCGCCCTTGGCGAATGAATTCGCCCCTACAGAGAACGGCGGCACTTGTAGGTTGGGTAGAGGAACGAAACCCAACGCTTCGCGGCTGATGCCGGGATTGTTGGGCCTCGCTACGCTCGGACCAACCTACGGGATCCCACAGGAAACGGAGGCATTTGTAGGTTGGGTAGAGGAACGAAACCCAACGCTTCGTGGCCGATGCCAGGATTGTTGGGCCTCGCTGCGCTCGGACCAACCTACGGGATCCCGCAGGAAGCGGAGGCATTTGTAGGTTGGGTAGAGGAACGAAACCCAACGCTTCGCGGCCGATGCCGGGATTGTTGGGCCTCGCTGCGCTCGGACCAACCTACGGTGGAGCGAAAGCAGATCTAGGCGTAGTTCTCAGGGCTGAGCTTGCGTTCCACCAGTTCGATGAGGATATGCACGACCTTGATGTGCAGTTCCTGCACGCGGTCGGCGAAGTCGCCGCCGGGTGCGCAGATGCATACGTCGGCCAGGGCTTCCAGGGCGGAGCCGGGCTTTCCGGTGAGGGCCACTACCTTCACGCCGAGGGCGCGGGCGGCTTCGGCGGCCTTGATCACGTTGGGGCTCCTGCCGCTGGTGCTGAAGGCGAGCAGCACGTCGCCTGCGCGGCCGTGGGATTCGATGTAGCGGGAGAAGATGTGGTCGTAACCGAAGTCATTGGCCACACAGCTGATATGGCTGGCATCGCTGATGGAGATGGCAGCGATGCCGGGGCGGTTCTTGCGGTAGCGGCCGGTCAGTTCTTCGGCGAAATGCATGGCATCGCACATTGAACCGCCGTTACCGCAGGAAAACGCCTTGCCCTTGTTTTCGAAGCTCTCGACCAGGAGCTCCGCCGCACGCTCAATGCTTTGCAGCGCTTGCTCGTTGGCGATGAAGTTGTCCAGCGCGGTCCTGGCTTCCTCCAGGCTGTTGCGAATATGGCTGAGCATGCGGGTTTCCTTCCTGCTCAGGGCAGGTCGTGGCTGGAGTAGAAGGCGGCCAGTACCTTCACCAGATGGGCCAGGTCATGGCTGCCGGCCAGTTCGCGGATGGAGTGCATGGCGAAGGTGGGCAGGCCGATGTCGACGGTGCGCACGCCGAGCTGGCTCGCGGTGATCGGACCGATGGTGGAGCCGCAACCCATATCGCTGCGGGTCACGAAGCTCTGTACCGGTACTTCGTTTTCCAGGCAGAGGTGGCGGAAGAAACCGGCGGTTTCGCTGTTGGTGGCGTAGCGCTGGTTGCTGTTGACCTTGATCACCGGGCCGGCGTTGAGCTTCGGGCCGTGGTTGCCGTCGTGCTTGTCGGCGTAGTTCGGGTGCACGCCATGGGCGTTGTCGGCCGATACCAGCAGCGAGCGCTGGATGACGCGGGCGAAGGCATCGCCTTCCGGCAGCACGCGGCGCAGCACCTGTTCCAGCATCGGGCCGTCGGCACCGCAGGCGGAGCAGGAACCCACTTCCTCGTGGTCGGTGCAGACCAGCACGCAGCTTTCGTCGGCCTCGGCCGCGAGCAGGGCTTGCAGGCCGGCGTAGCAGGACAGCAGGTTGTCCAGGCGCGCGCCGGCGATGAAGTCGCCGTCCAGGCCGATGACGGCCGCGCTCTGGGTGTCGTAGAAGGACAGTTCGTAGTCCAGCACCGCATCGGCGGCGACGCCGTGTTCCAGGGTCAGCTGTTCGGCCAGCAGGTCGCGGAATTCGCGGGCCTGGCCGACGGCGAGCTGGGCCAGGATCGGCGGCAGCTCGGTCTGGGCGTTGATGGCCCAGCCCTGGTTGGCTTCACGGTTGAGGTGGATGGCCAGGTTGGGGATCACGGCGATGGGCGCCTGGAAGTCCACCAATTGGCTTTCCACCATGCCGGCGGCACGGTAGGTAACGCGGCCGGCGAGCGACAGGTCGCGGTCGAACCAGGGGGCGAGCAGGGCGCCACCATAGACTTCCACGCCCAGTTGCCAGAAACCTTGCTTGTGCAGCTCCGGGTTCGGCTTGACCCGCAGGCAGGGGCTGTCGGTGTGGGCGCCGACCAGGCGCAGGCCGCCTTCCAGCACCGGGCGCTTGCCCAGCTTGATGGCGACGATGGAGGAGTCATTGCGGGTGACGTAGTAACGGCCGCCGCTTTCGATACGCCAGGCCTCACGTTCGTCGAGGCGCACATAGCCGGCGGCTTCGAGGCGCTTGGCCAGGCTGCGGGTGGCGTGGAAGGGGGTGGGCGAGGCCTTGAGGAAATCGATCAGGCCCTGGTTCAACTCTTCGCGCATTGGGGGACTCCAGACAGCAGTGGCGGGAGTTTATCCCATAGCCCCCGAGGATTAGGAGGCCGACCAGCGGTGAATTTTCCTAACAGGCCGATAGGTGGGGGGGCTACTGGCGTGTGTGAGCGATTTCAATCGCGAATGAATTCGCTCCCACAGGAAAGTCGGGCCCAGCGCACTTCGTGTCAGATGACTGCCAAGGTCAAGTAGGGTGCGCCGCGCGCACCGCTCGGTTACAGGCGTCGCGCTACCACTGAGAACAGGTGCCAGTGCTTGTTGCGGCCCTTGGCGGTGACGCCATCTTCTTCTTTCTCTTCGAGCATCAGCACATCCCAGCCCGAGAGCAGTTCTTCCAGTTGCCGGCGGCGCAGGATGGTGATGCCGTTGTTGGCCCAGTCGTCCCGTTCGCCGAACAGGTGGCCGGCGAACAGGCCGCCGGTCGGCAGGGCGCCGCAGATCGCCTGCCAGAGGGAGGGAAAGGCCTCGGGCGGACAGAGGGGCAGGGCGAAACTCGAATTGACCAGCTGAGCTGCCGGCAGCGGCATGGTTTCGAAACGGCAGCAGCGGCTCTGCAGTCGCTGGCGCTTCTCTTCGTCCACCTGGGCTTCCAGGCGGGCGAGCGCTTCGGGTTCGGCGTCCACGGCCAGCACCTGCCAGCCACGCCTGAGCAGTTCCAGGGTATCGCGTCCGGCGCCGCAGCCCAGGTCCAGCGCGTGGCCGGGCGGCCCGTCCCAGCATTCCAGGGCGGTGCGCAGGGTGACGCGTGCAGGTTGGCCTTCTGTGGCGTTGTAGAAATCGGTGAAGCTCATGGTTTTCCCGGAACTGCAGCCTTTTTCTTGAGCCTAGGTCAGAACGGCGCCGGGCACTCGAATCTCAGGCGTTCACCTGTCTGCGGATGGGTCAGGCACAGCATGCTGGCGTGCAGGCACAGACGATCATGGGCGGCCAGTGCTTCCGGGTTGGCATACAGACGGTCGCCCAGCAGCGGATGGCCGATGGACAGCATGTGCACGCGGAGCTGGTGCGAACGACCGGTGATGGGAGTGAGCTCGACGCGACTGTAATGGCCGCAACGCTCGATCACCTGCCAGAAAGTCAGGGCATGGCGACCCTGCTCGAAGTCCACCACGTGGCGCGGCTTGGTCGGCGGGTCGTAGCGCAGGGGGAGTTCGATGCGGCCGCTGTCCAGTTCCGGTTCGCCCCAGCAGAGTGCCGTGTAGGCCTTCTCGGTCTCGCGGTCGTGGAACTGGCGGGACAGTTCGCGGTGGCTGTCGGCGTCGCGGGCCAGCACGATCAGGCCGGAGGTCTCCCAGTCCAGCCGGTGGACGATGCGCGCCTCCGGGTAACCGTTCTCCTGCAGGCGCGTGATCAGGCAGTCCTTGTTGTCGTCGGCCCGGCCGGGCACGGAGAGCAGCAGGGTCGGCTTGTTGACCACCAGCAGGGCGTCGTCCTTGTGGATGAACTCGATCTGGGAAAGCGGCATGGATTGGGATGTCCGAAAAAGCAAACGGCGGCCGAGGCCGCCGTTATTGCACAACTGCGTCGATCAACGATCGGGCAGGGTGATGTTCAGCTCGAGAATGGAGCAGCTGCCCTGATTCTCCAGCAGGACCTGAACCTGCTCTTCGTCGATGTCGACGTATTTGCGGATCACGTCCACCAGGTCTTTCTGCAGGGCAGGCAGGTAGTCGGGTTGGCTACGTTGGCCACGTTCGTGGGCAACGATGATCTGGAGTCGTTCCTTAGCGATCGAAGCGCTGTTCTGCTTCTTCCGCTCGCGAAAGAAGTCGAAAATGTTCATTCACGGCCTCCGAACAGGCGTTGTAAGAGTCCTTTCTTCTGCACGTCGAGGAAGCGATGGGGCAGCTCCTTGCCGAGCAGGCGGTCGACGGCATCGCTGTACGCCTGGCCGGCGTCGCTCTGGTCGTCGAGGATGACCGGAATGCCCTGGTTGGAGGCCTTGAGTACCGCCTGGGATTCCGGGATGACACCGAGCAGGTTGATGGCGAGGATTTCCTCGACGTCTTCGACGCCGAGCATTTCGCCCTTGGTGACGCGCTCGGGGTTGTAACGGGTCAGGAGCAGGCGTTCCTTGATCGGATCTTCGCCCTTCTCGGCGCGGCGGGACTTACTGGCCAGCAGGCCGAGCATGCGGTCCGAGTCACGCACGGAGGAGACTTCCGGGTTGGTCACGACGATCGCCTCGTCGGCGTAGTACATGGCCAGGTGGGCGCCTTTCTCGATACCGGCCGGCGAGTCGCAGACCACGTACTCGAAATTCTGCTTCAGTTCCTCGATGACCTTGCCGACGCCTTCGAGGGTCAGCGCGTCCTTGTCACGGGTCTGGCTGGCGGCCAGCACGTAGAGGTTCTCAAGGCGCTTGTCCTTGATCAGGGCCTGGGTGAGGCTCGCTTCGCCATTGATGACGTTGACGAAGTCGTACACCACGCGGCGTTCACAACCCATGATCAGGTCGAGGTTACGCAGGCCGACGTCGAAGTCGACGATGACAGTCTTGTGACCACGCAGTGCGAGACCGGTACCGATTGCGGCGCTGGTGGTGGTTTTACCCACTCCACCCTTGCCGGACGTGACAACGAGGATCTTGGCCAAGGTGATTCACCCCAAATGAATAAGTAAAACCGGGAAGTTATCGGTTCGACCGAACCGTCCTTCTTCCCTTTCAGTTCCCTGAAATTTCGCGGCAGTATCCGTTAAAGGCGGGTGATGTTCAACACGTCTCCCGACAGGCTGACCTGCACTTGCTGACCCCACAGCGGATCACGGCGCAAGTCGTCCGCAACCTTGTATTGGCCGGCTACGGAGACCAGTTCGGCGGCCAATTGGCGACAGAAAATCCGCGCCTTGGTATCGCCCTTGATACCGGCCAGCGCGCGACCGCGCATCGGGCCGTAAACATGGATATTGCCGTCGGCGAGAAGTTCCGCGCCGGGGCTGACCGCGGCCAGAACTACCAGGTCGCCGCCGGGAGCATAGACCTGCTGGCCGCCGCGCACCGGAGTGGTGATGACTTTGGTCGGTTGCACCTCGGGTTTCGGCGGCTCTGCCGGTTTTTCGACTTTCTTCTTCGCCTCGGGTTCTACCGGATCGATGCGCCGCTCGCGGGCGCCGGACGGCGGCAGGACCGGGATGTCCAGGGCATCGGCGGCGGCGATGTGCTCTTCGCGGCTGGCGCGGATGGCCAGGGTGCGCAGGCCATGGCAGCGGCAGATTTCCAGCAGCGCGGGCAGGTCCAGGGGCGGTTCGCCCTCGGGCAGCTTGTCCAGCGCCATGACCAGCGGGGTGTTCTGGAAGAAATTGGGGGCCTGGGCGACTTTCTCGTCCAGTTGCCGATTGAGTCGTTCGAGGTCGTTGTGCGCCAGTTCCATCACGGTGATGGCGAGCATGCTGCCCTTGAGCTGGAACACGGGTTCTTGGTCGAGAAGGTCGGCTTGGCTCATGGTCTGCCTGCAGTCGTGAATGGCGAGGACTTATAGCGAGATCGTCCGGCGCTAGCAAGCCGGAAGGGGGCGGCGCATTTGGAGTAGAATGCGCGGTTTTCTCGCTCAAGCGGATTCAGAGATGGATAGACCTCAATTTCGCCCACAGTTCCTCCACCCGCGTTTTTGGCCGCTGTGGCTGGGACTTGGCGTGCTGTGGCTGATCACCCTGCTGCCCTATCGGGTGCAGCTGGGGATGGGGCGCGCACTGGGGGCGCTGATGCTGCGGGTGGCCGGGTCGCGGCGCAAGATCGCCCGGCGCAACCTGGAGTTGTGCTTCCCGGAGCTGTCCAGCACCGAGCGGGAAGCTCTGCTGCGGGAGAATTTCGCGTCTACCGGCATTGCCTTCTTCGAAATGGCCATGAGCTGGTGGTGGCCCAAGCCTCGTCTGGCGCAGCTCTCCCATATAGAAGGGCTGGAGCACCTGCAGAAGGCCCAGGCCGACGGGCAGGGCGTGATCCTCATGGCCCTGCACTTCACCACGCTGGAGATTGGCGCCGCACTGCTCGGACAGGTGCACACCATCGACGGCATGTACCGCGAGCACAAGAACGCGCTGTTCGACTTCATCCAGCGTCGTGGCCGCGAACGCCATAACCTGGATGCCTCCGCCATCGAGCGTGAAGACGTGCGCGCCATGCTCAAGGTGCTGCGCGCCGGCCGCGCGATCTGGTACGCACCCGACCAGGACTACGGCCGCAAGCAGAGCCTGTTCGTGCCGCTGTTCGGCATCGAGGCCGCCACCGTTACCGCCACCACCAAATTCGCCCGTCTGGGCCGTGCCATCGTGCTGCCCTTCACCCAGCGCCGCCTGGAGGATGGTTCCGGCTACCGATTGGTGATCCATCCACCGCTGTCGGACTTCCCTGGCGAAACCGAGGAGGCCGACTGCCTGCGCGTCAATCAGTGGGTGGAAGGTGCTGTCCGCGAATGTCCCGAGCAGTACCTCTGGGCCCATCGCCGCTTCAAAACCCGGCCGGAAGGCGCACCGAAGCTTTACTGATAGCTGAACCTATACTCGGAAAATCCCGCCCGGAGAGCAGTCCATGGATGCCAGCGCCGCCACCACGAAGCCCGTGACCGGGCTGATTCTTTCTGGGGGTGGTTCGCGGGCGGCCTATCAGGTGGGCGTGTTGGGTGCCATCGCCGATCTGCTGCCGGATGCGGCCCGCAATCCCTTCCCCGTGATAGTCGGCACCTCGGCCGGCGCGGTGAATGCCGTCGGCCTGGCTTGTGGCGCGCTGCACTTCAGCCAGGCCATTCGTCGCCTGAACGATGTCTGGAAAGGCTTTCGTTGTGGGCAGATCTATCGCAGCGACTGGCCCGGTGTGTTGCACCAGAGCTCGCGCTTCTTCGGCCATAGCCTGCTGGGCCTTGGCCGCGACATCCCCGCGGCCCTGCTGGACAACGCCCCCTTACGTGAATTGCTGGAGCGCGAACTGGACTTCTCCGGCATCTCCGCCGCCGTGCGCACCCGCCAACTCCGTGCGGTGGCGGTGACCGCTTTCGGTTACGAATCCGGGCAGGCGGTGACCTTCTACCAAGGCCGCGCCACCATCGATCCCTGGTTCCGCCATCGTCGTGTCGGCGTGCCGACCCGGCTGGGCGTCGAGCACCTGATGGCCAGCGCGGCCATTCCGCTGCTGTTCCCCGCGGTGCGCCTGGGCCGTGAATACTTTGGCGACGGCGCGGTGCGGCAGACAGCACCGATCAGCCCGGCCCTCCACCTGGGGGCCAACCGGGTGCTGGTGGTCGGGGTAAGTGGCAATCCGCTGGGCATGAACCCCAATCAGGAAATGCCGTTGCCCCAGAGCGGACGTCCGCCGACCCTGGCGCAGATCAGCGGGCATCTGCTGAACAGCACCTTCATCGACAACCTGGAAAGCGATATCGAACTGCTTGAGCGGATCAACCGCATGAGTCGGGCGATTCCGGCCGAGGTGCGTCCGCGAAACCTCAGTTCGGAACAGGTGGAAGTGCTGGTGATTTCCCCCAGCCGGCCACTGGATGAAATCGCCGCCCGCCATCGACGCGAGATGCCCCGCGCCATCCGCACCTTCCTGCGCGGCCCGGGTGCGACCCGGGCGAGCGGGGCAGGGGTGCTCAGTTACCTGCTGTTCGAACCGGGCTACTGCAACGAGCTGATCGAACTGGGCTACCAGGACGCCATGGCCAAGCGCGCCGAACTGCAGAGCTTCCTCGGCCTGGAGATGGCGCCGGCCTATCCCCACACCGTTCCTGCCATCTAGCCGTAGGGTGGACGTCGCTCTCTGCGCCTGGCTCATCGCCGAACGTGTAGGAGCGAGCTTGCTCGCGAACAGTCTGGGCGGGATCCTTTCGCGAGCAAGCTCGCTCCTACAGTAAATCCGACTTCAACCTGCCAATCGGAGCATTTCGATCGTCACAGGCAGAGCCGATGACTCATGACCACGTCCTAAGGACGTGGTTTCCCACGTTCAAATGAATTCGCCCCTACAAGTGCGCGTAAGGCCTTACTCGGCAACCTGCAATCTGCGTGATTCGGTGTAGACGTAGCGCAGTTTCTCGTACTCGAAGGGAGTGTTGAGCTGGCCGTAGCGGAAATTGGTGGTGTGGCGCTTGTCCACCATGCGCAGCACCGTGATTTCCGGATGATCGCTGCTGACTTCCGGCACGTTGAGGAAGTTGATCTGGTAGTCGGCCACGTAGTCCACCACCAGCCCACCGGTGTCCCGCAGGTTGGAAGGGCCGAGGATCGGCAGCATCAGGTAGGGACCATCGTTCACGCCGTAGTAGCCGAGCGTCTGGCCGAAGTCCTCGGTCTGCTTGGGCAGCCCCATGCGCGTGGCAGGGTCCCAGAGACCGACGATACCGATGGTGGTGTTCAGCAACAGGCGGCCGGTGACTTCCATGGAGCGTTGGCCCTTGAGCTGCAGCATGCTGTTCAGCAGGTTGGGCACGTCACCCAGGTTGCTGAAGAAGTTGCTCACGCCGCTGCGCACGAATCCCGGCGTGACATACCGGTAGCCGCGCACCACAGGCAGGAACACCCATTCATCGAAGCGGTAGTTGAAGTGGTAGACGCGCCGGTTCCAGGCCTCGTAGGGGTCGTAGACATTCAGCGCGTCCAGGGTCGAGCGCTCGAACTCGCGCTGGTCGAGTCCGGGGTTGAACTTCAGGTCTTTCAGCGGTTCGGTGAATCCGTCCTGATCGGGCTCCTGGGCCCAGCTCAGGCCGCTGGTCAACAGCAGGGCGATGAAGAGTGCTTTCTTAGCCACGGAAGAACTCCAGCATGGCGTCGCCGTTGACGCGGTAGTTGAGGTTGCCGCAGTGGCCGCCGTGGGGGTAGACGGTCAGGCGGTCGCCGATGGTGCGGCGCAGGAAGCCCAGGTCGCCCGGACCGAGGATGAGGTCGTCGGCGTTGTGCATCACGGCGATCTTGCTGTTGCCCTTCAGGTAATCCTCCAGCGCATAGAGGCTGACCTGGTTGATCAGCTGGGTCAGGCTGCCGCCGTCGTAGCGGGCGCGCCAGTAGGGAATCAGCTGTTCCGTCATGTAGCAGTCGAAGTCGCACTGCAGGGCACGTTTATAGAAAGGCGTCAGGCTGGTGCCTTCGCTGATCGGGTAACTCACCGGCGTGATCAGGCCGCGATGGTTGATCAAGTCCGAGGTGAAGGCGATATCCGACGAGGAGAAGCGGAACGAGGTGCCGATCAGCATCGCCATCTGCTCGTTGGACAGCCGCTGCTTGGATTCCTGGAAGTCGAACATCAGAGCGTCATTGAGATCGATGTAGCCCTTCTGCTGGAAGTAGCGGGTCAGTTTGCCGAGCACCACCTGGTAGAAGGTCGTGTTGTCGTCGACGCCTTTCACGCGGGTCTGCACCAGGCGGTCGAGGTTGGTCACCGACGTGTAGAGATTCACCGGCGGGTTCAGCAGCAGGACGCGCTTGAAGTTGAAGCTGCGGCGGGTTTCATCCAGGTGGCTGACGAAGGCGGCCTGCAGGGCGCCAAGGCTGTAGCCGGTGAGGTAGAAGTCGCTGACCTCCAGCCCCGGATGCTGCGCGCGCACCGCCTGCATCACCCGGTAGAGGTCGTCGGCATCTTCGGCCGACAGTCCGGGTGTGGCGTGGCGCGAGGCGGCGGCCATGAAGTCGTAGCTGGTGGGCGAGGAGAGCTGCACCACGTGGTAGCCGGCGCCATAGAACAGCTTCTTGAGGCTTTCGGCATGGGTGCTGGCGTAATTGCCGCCGGTGCCGGCGATGACGAACACCAGTGGGGCTGTTCCCTTCTGCTGGGCGAGGCGGTAGCGCAGCTTCTTCACCGACCAGAAGTTGTCGGGCAAATCGGCCTCGCGCTCGGGGCGCAGTTTCAGGTCGTAGTCGGCCTGGTTGATGTCTTCGTCCGCCGGCACTTTGCTGCGCAAGTCGGGCGGCGTCGTGGCGATGGTCGCTTCGAAGGGGTTGCTGATCGGAAAGCCGTAGCTTGCCGCATCCAGGTCCGTGGCCAGCGCGTGGGCACAGAAGGTCAGGCTGCCCAACAGGGCAGCGAAGCGAAGACGGAGCATAGGAAAGGTCCCTGTTCAGTTTCTGCGGAGGCCGTGCCGCAGTCGCTTGCAGGCTCCAGCCTCTCCCCCGGTCCCACCCCGTTCAGGGGCCACCAGGCCGTGTTCCTTATAAGAGAACGTGATGAGTGAATACCGAGCCTATGACAACTGCAAGTCCCGTGAGTGCGGGCCGTATGTCAGGCCAGGTTGTTACCGATGGTTGGAAGGTCCTTGCATAGCCTGGGCTTGGGGGTATCCTTGGCGCCGCTTACCCATTCGGAGATCACCATGTCCAGCCGTTCGTCCCTCATCCTGCTGCTGATCCTGCTGCCACTCTGGCTGGCCGCCAGCTACGGCGTTCGTTTCGCCCTGATGGAGGACGGCCAGTGGGTCGGCTTGTGCGTCGATGAAGCGCAGCGCTGGGAATGCCAGGTTCGCGCAGGCCTGGGGCTGTTGATTCATTTCCGTGTGATTGCCTGGATCGGCCTGGGCGCCGCCCTCGCCGCGTTCTTCATTCCCGGCCGCGCGGGTTGGGTTCTCGCCCTGCTGGCCCTGCTGTTCGCCTTGCCGGCCCTGGTGCTCTACACCGCCAGCCTCGCCGTGTTCGCCTGCGTGATCGCCGGCCTGCGCCTGGTGCGCCGTGAAGGGGAACTGACTGCAGCCACCGCCTGAGTTTCCAGCGAGCAATAAAAAAGGACGCCTTGTGCGTCCTTTTTTTGTCCGGCGAATCTGCTCTGTAGGGTGTGCTGCGCGCACCGAGAACCTCGTGCGCAGCCCATTGGTGCGCATGGCGCACCCTACGGTCGAAGCCTTCGGTGAATGGCACACACCTCTATGCGCGAACCCGCAGGCTGCGCCACAGGGCGGCCAGCAGCAGGACGCTGACGACGGCCCAACCGATCGCCTGGACGTTGCCCAGGGTTTCTTCGTAGAGCTGCGGCACGATGCCGGCGCCGACCAGCACCGCCATCAGGGCGACTTCGCGGCGCGGGGCTGCAACCGGGCGGAACAGGTAGACCAGGGCCGGCAGCAGCAGGGCGGCGCTGGGGAAACTGCGGTAGCGAGCGTCGAACACCAGGGCCAGCATCAGCACCGCGCCGGCGAAGCCGGACGCCAACAACCACCAGCCGCCGCGGGACTCCAGCCAGTCGAACAGGCGGCTGCGTACGCCGCCGCGAGCTGACAGCGCCAGGGCGCCGTGGGCCAGGACCATCAGGTTGAGGCCAACCAGGAAGGCTGCCCACGCCCATTCACCGACGAAGCGGCTGGTAACCCGCGCCATCTCGCCCCACAGGCCGATGCACGCCGCGCCGGTTGCCGCCAGCAGCGGCAGCACCAGGGCTGCGCGCGTGGAAGCGGGACGGCCGGCAAGCACCAGGGTCGCGAGGAAAATCAGGCCGGAAATCCCCAGCCACATGGGCCAGTAGGGCAGGTTGGTGACCGGGCCGGCGAGCACGCCTTTCTCCTGGCGGTCGGCGTCGAACAGACCCCAGTAGCCGCCCACGGCGCCTTCGCTCGCGCGCTTCCACGGCTGGTCGAAGGCTTCGATCAGGTTGTAGCCCCAGCCGTTCTGCTCGGCCATGGCGACGAAGCCACGGATGAACTTGGCCTCGTTGACGCGGCTCGGTAGAGCGGTTTCACGCTGGCGGCCTTCGCTGGGCCAGCCGGTTTCGCCGATGAAGATGTCCTTGGGCGCGAACTTGTTGCCGAACACCTGGCGGATTTCGGCGACGTGACGCAGGGCCTGGTCGATGCCGGCAGGATCGTCTTCCCAGTAAGGCAGCAGGTGAATGGTGAGGAAATCCACCGCTGGCGCGACTTCCGGATGGCGCAGCCAGAATTCCCACACGTCCGCGTAGGTGACAGGCTGCTTCACCTGAGCCTTGACCTGCTCGATGAGCTTGGCGAGTTGGGCGCCGGTGACTTCCTTGCGCAGCAGGGTCTCGTTGCCCACGATCACCGATTGCACAACATCGGGGTTGGCATTGGCAGCCTTGACCAGGGCGTCGATTTCTTTCTGGGTGTCCACCGGGTTGCCGTTCACCCAGGCACCCAGCATCAGCTTGAGGCCGTGCTTACGGGCGAGTTCCGGGATGGCTTCCAGACCGGTCATCGAATAGGTGCGCACGCAGTGGAAGCGGGTCGCCAGCAGGGCCAGGTCGGCGTCCATGCGCTCGGGGCGCAGCACGAAAGGCTGGTCGAACGGCGATTGGTCCTTGTCGAACGGGCTGTACGACGCGCACTGCAGCTTATGGCTGGGAGTGGCGGCATCCGGCAGGATCACCGGCTTGCCGAGGCCGTACCAGAGGCCGGCAAGGGCGAGCGCGGCGATCACGAAGGAAAGCAGGTAGGGGAGTGCAGGAAAGCGGTCGTTCTGACTCATGGCTAAGGGTGCTTGCGTTGGGGGCAAAGCCGCGCATCTTAGCGGATTAGCCCCCCGCGCTCCTACGGCCAGGAAGGGGAAATTCCTGACAGCGCATTTCGGTCCCGAGCCCGTTACGCGTGGTGATGCAGCCAGGCGTGCTTCGGTATCTCCTGGGCCGGCTTGTCGGCCTTCTCGAAGCGCTTCCAGAACTTCTCGTGGAAGTAGAAACCGACCGAGTTGCACAGCGGCTCAACCGCCGCGACCAGGCCGCCGACCGTCACGCTGCCGGTCAGGGCATAGGCCACGCTGAAGGCGATGCAGAAGTGCATGAGGGTGAAGGTCACGGTCTTGAGCATGGCGCACCTCGGGAATGAGAATGATTATTCGGTGTGCTCAGGCTAGGCCCATCACGTGATACAGGGAAATGTTCATCCAGCATGGCGCTGATAGTTTCGCTGCATGGACGGAGTACGACCTTGGTCGAGAATCGCCCCGAGTAAGACTAAGGTCGTCTGTTGCGCTTGTACCGCCGTTCTATTGTTGGCTTCACCAGCAACCCGCGCTGTGGAGGACAACAATAATGAACGACAGCACCTACAAGCGGATTCAAGAGAATCCGCGTTTTCAGGAACTGGTTTCCAAGCGAGAGCGCTTCGCCTGGATCCTCTCCGCAATCATGCTCGGCCTTTACCTGGCCTTCATTCTCCTGATCGCTTTCGAGCCGCAAGTGCTCGGTACCCGCATCAACCCTGATTCTCCTGTCACCTGGGGTATCCCGATCGGTGTCGGTCTGATCCTGTCCGCCTTCGCGCTGACCGGCATCTACGTCCGTCGTGCCAACGGCGAGTTCGACCGTCTCAACGTGGAAATCCTCAAGGAGGTCCAGTAATGATCGCGCGCATCCTTGCCGTGCTCGGCCTCATGGTCGTGGCACCCGCCCTCTGGGCCGCCGGCGCCATCGAGGGCGATGTCCAGCGCCAGCCGCTGAACACCTCGGCCATCGTCATGTTCGTCGCCTTCGTCGGCGCCACGCTGTACATCACCTACTGGGCGTCCAAGCGCAGCAAGTCGGCCGCCGACTTCTACACCGCCGGCGGCAGCATCACCGGCTTCCAGAACGGCCTGGCGATTGCCGGTGACTACATGTCCGCGGCGTCCTTCCTGGGTATTTCCGCCCTGGTGTTCACCTCCGGCTATGACGGCCTGATCTATTCCATCGGTTTCCTGGTGGGCTGGCCGGTGATTCTCTTCCTGATCGCCGAACGGCTGCGCAACCTCGGCAAGTACACCTTTGCCGACGTAGCCTCCTACCGTCTGAAGCAGAAGGAAATCCGCACCCTGTCCGCCAGCGGTTCCCTGGTGGTGGTGGCCTTCTACCTGATCGCCCAGATGGTGGGTGCCGGCAAGCTGATCGAGCTGCTGTTCGGCCTCAACTACCACGTGGCCGTGGTCCTGGTCGGTATCCTGATGGTGCTCTACGTGCTGTTCGGCGGCATGCTGGCGACCACCTGGGTACAGATCATCAAGGCCGTGCTGCTGCTCTCCGGCGCATCCTTCATGGCGGTCATGGTACTCAAGCACGTCAACTTCGACATCGCGACCCTGTTCAGCGAAGCCATCAAGGTCCACCCGAAAGGCGAGGCCATCATGAGCCCCGGCGGCCTGGTGAAGGACCCGATATCCGCGATCTCCCTGGGCCTGGCGCTGATGTTCGGCACCGCTGGCCTGCCGCACATCCTGATGCGTTTCTTCACCGTCAGCGATGCCAAGGAAGCCCGTAAATCGGTGTTCTACGCCACCGGCTTCATCGGTTACTTCTACATCCTGACCTTCATCATCGGCTTCGGCGCCATCCTGCTGGTCAGCACCAACCCGGCCTTCAAGGACGCCACCGGCGCGCTGCTGGGCGGCAACAACATGGCGGCGGTGCACCTGGCCAACGCTGTGGGCGGCAGCCTGTTCCTGGGCTTCATCTCCGCCGTGGCCTTCGCCACCATCCTGGCGGTGGTTGCAGGCCTGACCCTGGCCGGTGCATCGGCCGTGTCCCATGACCTCTACGCTTCGGTGTACAAGAAGGGCAAGGCGAGCGAGAAGGACGAGCTGCGCGTATCGAAGATCACTACCGTGGTGCTGGGCTTCGTGGCCATCGGCCTCGGCATCCTGTTCGAGAAGCAGAACATCGCCTTCATGGTGGGCCTGGCCTTCTCGATTGCCGCCAGCTGCAACTTCCCGGTGCTGATCCTCTCCATGTACTGGAAGAAGCTGACCACCCGTGGCGCCATGATCGGTGGCTGGCTCGGCCTGATCACCGCCGTTGGCCTGATGATCCTCGGCCCGACCATCTGGGTACAGATCCTCGGCCATGCGACCGCGATCTATCCCTACGAGTACCCGGCGCTGTTCTCCATCCTCGTGGCCTTCGTCGGTATCTGGTTCTTCTCCATCACCGACAAATCCGCTGCCGCCGACGAGGAACGCGCGCGCTTCTACCCGCAGTTCGTACGTTCCCAGACCGGCCTGGGCGCCAGTGGTGCAGTAGCCCACTGATCCCGGCCCATCACGCAAGACTAAGGGGCGGCCTTCGGGCTGCCCCTTTTCATTTGAAACTTCGGAAACCGACATGGCACTTTGTGTAGGGGCGAGCTTGCTCGCGAAAGATCGTGCTCGGACCATTCGCGAGCAAGCTCGCTCCTACAAGTTCAGCAGGCGCGGAACGGCCGGCTAGATCATCCCTAACAATAGAAGCACGACCACTATGACCAGCAGTACACCGACCATGCCAGATGGGCCATAGCCCCAGTTACGGGAGTGGGGGAAGACTGGCAGGCCGCCAATCAGCAGCAGGATCAGGATGACGAGCAGCAGAATGGTGATCATGGGCAATGGTTCCTCGGTAACTGGGATTGCCAAGGGCACGTCGCGTTATCGTTGGTGGCAGATTGACGTGCCTGTAATAACCGACGACCACCTTTCGTGATGGTTCAAGGAAAACGACCCTGTGGATAACCCGCCATGAGCTACCGGATCGCCGCCGACGCCGTACTGCTGCTGCATCTGGCCTTCATTCTCTTCGTGGTGACGGGCGGGCTGCTGGTATTGAAATGGCCGCGCCTGGCGCTGGTGCATCTTCCGGCGGTGGCCTGGGGGGCCACGGTAGAGTTCTTCCATCTGATCTGCCCGCTGACCCCTCTTGAAAATCGCCTGCGTCGGGCTGCGGGGGAGCAGGGTTACAGCGGGGGATTCATCGAGCACTACCTGGTGCCGATGATCTATCCGGCGGGACTGACACCGGCCATCCAGCTCTGGATCGGGGCCTTCGTACTGTTGCTCAACCTGGTGCCCTATGGGCTGCTGGCGATGAGGCTGATGCGGCGCCGCTAGCGGCGTTTGCCCTCATCATTCAGCGCCGTGATTCACGGGTGGCGGGACTATGGCCTTCGCTACACTGCGGCTCATCTACCGCACAAGCAGAAAGGCACCTCACCATGCATAACCGCATCATGATCACCGGCGCTGGTTCCGGACTCGGTCGCGAAATCGCCCTGCGCTGGGCGCGCGAGGGCTGGAAGCTGGCCCTGTCCGACGTCAACGAAAGCGGCCTGGCCGAAACCCTCAAGCTGGTCCGCGAAGCCGGTGGCGATGGATTCACCCAACGCTGCGACGTTCGCGACTATAGCCAGCTCACCGCCTTCGCCCAGGCCTGCGAAGAGAAGCTGGGCGGCATCGACATCATCGTCAACAACGCGGGCGTCGCCTCGGGCGGCTTCTTCGAGGAGCTGTCCCTGGAGGACTGGGACTGGCAGATCGCGATCAACCTGATGGGCGTGGTCAAGGGCTGCAAGGCCTTCCTGCCGCTGCTGCAGAAGAGCAAGGGACGGATCGTCAACGTCGCCTCCATGGCCGCGCTGATGCAAGGCCCGGCCATGAGCAACTACAACGTCGCCAAGGCTGGCGTGGTGGCCCTGTCCGAGAGCCTGCTGATCGAGCTGAAGGAGGAGGGCGTCGGCGTGCACGTGGTCTGCCCATCGTTCTTCCAGACCAACCTGCTGGACTCCTTCCGCGGCCCGACCCCGGCCATGAAGCAGCAGGTGGGCAAGCTGCTGGAAAGCTCGCCGATCAGTGCCACCGACATCGCTGACTACATCTTCCAGGAAGTCACCGCCGGCACCTTCATGATCCTGCCCCACGAGCAGGGCCGTATGGCCTGGGCCGTGAAACAGAAGAACCCGCAGGCGCTCTACGACGAGATGGCCAGCATGGCGGCCAAGATGCGCGCCAAGCATCACAACGCCTGATATGACCTGCTGCGCGTCGGAATAACTGCGTTGAGAATGGCTTCGGGTTTGCTCATTTACAGCACGTAAACTCCGCACCCTCAGCCATGACGCGCTGCGCTCGCCCTGCGGGCCAGCCTTCGGCAGTTACTCCGCTTCGCTACGTTTCCCGCCTTGTTCTTCTCTAGCTCGCTAGGTCATGGCTGATTGTTTGGAAGTTGGCTGTCCAATCGGTCAGCTTTCACCGCGTTCGGGGTTGCCCGGCGGCGGATCGGGGGAGTAGGGTTGCTCCCCCGGCCTGCCCGCCAACCCGGATGGTTCCACCGTGAAACCCCTTTCCCGCGCGCTGCTGATGCTGGCGCTGGTACTGGCCGCTATCAACTTGCGGCCCGGTATCACTTCCCTTGCCCCCTTGATCGAACGCATCGCCGATGAGCTGGCGCTCAGCCGCAGTCTGATCAGCCTGACCACCGCCCTGCCGGTGCTCTGCATGGGCCTGCTCGCGCCCCTGGCACCTCGCCTGGCAATACGTTACGGCCTGGAACGGGTGATCACCGTTTGCCTTGGCCTGATCGGCGTTGCCTTGCTGGCGCGCCTGGGCAGCCATGCCAGCAGCGTGCTGATCGGGAGTGCCGTGGTGATGGGAGCCGGTATCGCCGTCGCCGGCCCGCTGCTGTCCGGTTTCATCAAGCGCCATTTCCATGACCAGGTCGGCCGGGTGGTGGCCTGGTACTCCCTGAGCATGACGATTGGCGGCGCTGCCGGCGCGGTGCTGACGCCGCCGGTTACCCAATTGCTGGGGGACCAATGGCATCTCGGACTGGCCTTCTGGGCCGTGCCAGCACTCGGCGCACTGTTGCTCTGGCTGATGGTGCCGAATCGCGCCGAGACCGCCAGCGAAGCGGGGCAGGGCGGACTGCCCTGGGGCGAGCCGCGAGCCTGGCTGATCACCGCTTTCTTCGCCCTCCAGGCCGGGCTGTTCTATGCCCTGACCACCTGGCTGGTGGCGCGCTACCACGAGGCTGGGCTCAGCCTGCTGCGCAGCAACAGTCTGTTCAGCCTGTTCATGCTGGTGGGCTTGCCCAGCGCATTCATCCTGCCCTGGCTGGCCCAGCGCTTCGACAACCGCTACCAGTTGCTGCTGGTTTGCGGCCTGGTCAGTACGGTCTGCCTGGGGATGATCTGCTTCCAGCCGACGCTGCTGCCGGAAGTCTGGGCGGGTTTCCTGGGACTGGGCCTCAGCGGCTCGTTCGCGCTGTCCCTGGTGCTGCCGCTCTATGAAGCGCACACGCCGCTGGCGGTGAGTCGCTGGACTGCGATGATGCTGTTCGCCGGCTACGGAATGGCCAGTTTTGCGCCAGTCCTGGCCGGTTTCGGCCGCGATCTGGCGGGGAGTTACCAGGCGCCTTTCATGGTCATCACCGGGCTTGCCCTGGTGATGTGCGCATTGGCCTGGTTGCTCGGTCGCAGGCCGGCCTGAAGACTTCGACGCAATTCCTTTCTCCCGTGGCAGTCCTGTGTTAGAAGGCTGCCACTGTTTTACTGGAGTGCCCGCGTGGAGTCCGAATCCATCGTCTATGGTTGCATCCGCGACTGGCCGTCGCTCGACGATCAGGAACACCGCCTGCGCCGCGAGACCAACCGTCGAGTGCTCGACAACCTGCCCAGCGGAGAGGCTTGGCCGTTCCTCGGCCGCGAGATGTTTTCCTGTTGCGAGCACCCCGGCGAAGGGCTCTTCCGCACCCAAGTGATCCATTTCGGCGCCAGCTACCCGGCGGTTGAGTACGAGTGGAGCCTTTGGGTGAAGGCGTTCGAAGGCCTACTCAAACAGCTCTATTGGAGCAGTGCGGTGGTTCATCTGGAAACCGAGCTCAACGGCATCCATACCTTCCGCTGGGAAAGCGAGCAGGGCTTCCACAGTCCCCAGGAAGACAACCTGCGCGTGCGTTGCGCCTGGGAACGTGAAGGCGGCGTGCACGGCTGACACCGGAGCGTCGGGCTCCACCTCGTAGGGAATACATCGATGCTCAACTACCTCTGGTTCTTCCTCGCCGCGCTCTTCGAGATCGGTGGCTGCTACGCCTTCTGGCTCTGGCTGCGAATGGGCAAGAGCGCCTGGTGGGTCGTGCCCGGCCTGCTCAGCCTGACCCTGTTCGCGCTGCTCCTGACCCGTGTGGAAGCCGCCTACGCAGGCCGCGCCTATGCGGCCTACGGCGGCATCTACATCGTCGCCTCGCTGCTCTGGCTCGGAATCGTCGAGCGCACCCGGCCGCTGGCAAGCGATTGGTTGGGGGCCGCGCTCTGCGTCATGGGCGCAACCATCATCCTGCTGGGGCCGCGCTTCTCGCAAAGCTGATGGACGGCCGGGCGGCGATTCGCGGGATGAACGCTACCTCCCTGACGACCTGCCGACGCCGGAAGCGCTACTGCGTTTCGTTCCGGACAACTGCGTCCAGGTGTGATTCCCGCGACGCAGATTTTGCCAACCTTTTCCCAGCAGGCACTGTCGAATCGCTCAAGGATCGTCTGGAAAACAACCATTGCGATGTCTTCCAGGATCGACCGTCCTTCAGATGGAGGATGCTGAATGAGATTGTCGTCATCAGGGACAGTGGCGTGCGTCCTGGTGGTGCTTTCATCGCTCCTCCCGGCGTGCACTTCACTGCCTCGTATCAATCCCGACATGGCCCACTCACCGGAGACGCAGGTGCAGGTCGACGGTGCCCATGGCCCGCTTTCGGAGGCCCGCAGCAAGGCCGTTCTGGAACGGCTCAAAGCCTCCGGGATGGAGACCAATATCTTCGACTTGCACCTGGCGATCGAAGAGGCTCTGGTCGGGAGCCCGCTGACCGCCGGTAACAAGGTGGAGCTATTGCAGGATGGGCCGGACACCTATAAATCCATGTTCGAGGCCATAGAAGGCGCTCGCGACCACATCAACATGGAGACCTACATTCTCGAAGGCGATGAGGTGGGGCAGCGCTTCGCCGACAAGCTGATCGCCAAGCAGCGCAGTGGCGTGCAGGTCAATCTCATCTACGACAGTGTCGGTAGCCTGGGCACTTCGCCGGAGTTCTTCGACCAGTTTCGCCAGTCCGGCATTCGCCTGGTGGAGTTCAACCCGGTCAATCCCATGACCGCCAAGGCAGGCTGGGAACTGAACCAGCGGGACCACCGCAAGTTGCTCATTGTCGATGGGCGCATCGCCATCCTCGGCGGCATCAACATCAGCGGCGTGTATTCCGGCGGCTCCTTCGGTTCCGGTACCGAACCGCCACCGAGCGGTGAGCTGCCCTGGCGCGACACTGACCTGCGCATCGAAGGCCCGGTTGTCTCCGACCTGCAGAAACTCTTCATTGCCACCTGGGACGGGCAGAAAGGGGGCACCCTGGTGCCCAGGCACTACTTCCCGCCCATCCAGCCGTCAGGCAAGGAAGTGGTGCGTGCCATCGGCAGCTCGCCGGATGAACCCTACAGCCAGATCTACGCCACCCTCATCTCCGCATTGCACAGCGCGCAGAGTGAGATCTGGCTCACCAGCGCCTACTTCGTGCCGGACCCGCAGTTGCTCGACGCCCTCAAGGCCGCGGTGAATCGCGGCGTCGACGTGCGTCTGGTGGTGCCCAGCAGTACCGACTCCTGGCTGGTGTTCCATGCCGGTCGGGCCTATTACAAAGAGCTGCTGGAGTCAGGCGTACGCCTTTACGAGCGCAAGGACGCCCTGCTGCATGTGAAGGCGGGGGTGATCGATGGTGTCTGGTCGACCGTGGGCTCCACCAACCTGGACTGGCGCAGCTTCCTGCACAACCAGGAAGTCAACGTGGTGGTGCTGGGGGCGGATTTCGGCGAGCGCATGCGCAAGGCCTTCCTGGAAGACGTGAAAGGTTCGCAGGAGCTGACCCTGGATTCCTGGAAGCGTCGTCCCATCCGCGCCCGCGTCAGCGAACGTATCGGGCGCGTCTGGGAGTACTGGCTTTAGCCGGGATAGCGGTCAGGGCTGCTGGCTTGAGGGTTCGACCGCTTGCTGCCAGGCACAGATGTCAAGGCTGGCGCCGCGCTGCAACAGGCGTGGGGCCTGATCGGAATCCACCAGCTGGGAACGGCCCTTGCTGCAGACCAGGATGCGTCGCCCCTGATACGCCAGGTCAGTGAGGATCTGGCCCCAGTGCCGGTACTGCACGTCGTGGCCTTCTCCGGGATAGAGACGTTCGGCGGCTACATTGGGGAAGCGGCTTTTCCAGAATTCCGCGTGTGCCGGGGTCACCGTGGCATCGGCGAGTCCGTAGTACAGGAACACGGGCGCGTAGACGGCGGAAAGGTCCGCTACCGGCTGGTCGCAGTACAGTCGGAGTTCGTGGGTCAGGGGCGCCATGTCGAAGCCCTTCGAGCCTTTGGCGTAGTAGAACCGCGCACCTTCATCAGCAGCTTCGTCGAGGAAACCATGGATGCGGTTCACCGCGGTGTTCGGTCCCAGGTCCCACCAGACCGAGGGCACATCGTAGCGACCGGCGAGATAGGCGTCGGCCACCTGCTGATCGCTCAGGGCGCAGCGGGCGGGAGTCGCCATCACGCCTTCGGTCTGCGAGAAGGCTGCGGCCATGTGCACCGAGCGCACGCGAGACGCCAGGCTGGAGGCGATCTGCGCCACATAGGGACCGCCGCCGGAGATCGCCACCAAAGAGAAACGCCCCACATCAAGGTGGTCGAGCAGGGCGGCTACATCATCGGCGTATGACTGGTAATTGCCTGCGGGGTCGAACGCGGTCTGGCCAAAACCATTGCGTTCCAGGGTGATGAAGCGCAGGTCCAATTGCTCGCGCAGGCTGCGCAGGAAGTCGGTGAGGGCAAGCACCCGTCCACTGGTGCCATTACCGCCGACCAGCACCACGGGTAGGCCATCGCGCGGGCCTTCATCGAGGTAGTGGAGCGTCTTGCCCTTGCCATCGACCCAGCTCTGCATCGCTGGGCCCATGGAGTCGAAGCTGTTCTGGACCTGAATGGGCCCGGATGCCTGCGCGGCCCCAATGGCCAGCACCCAGGAGAACGCCAACGCCAATCCATTTCGGTAAACGCTCATGTGCACCTTCCTTCTTGTTGTTGGTGGTCCTGCCCGCATCGCCACGGTTGGGAGTGCGAGCAGGCCAAGTCTAGGGAAGGTCGCGTGATGGTTTTTGATGCGGTTCGACGCTTTGTTGAAGTGGACCGACCTTTTCAGCGGGTCAGTTCGGGGCGGTCAGGCAGACGATTCGCCCGGCCGGCGCTGTTCTTCGCGCACGCGCTGGAAAGCGGCTTCGTGCAGGGCCTGGGCGTCCGCCAGGAGCAGGCCGAGGGCGGAGGCCAGTCGTGCCGTTTCCTGGGCCAGGGCGCTAGTGCGGCTACCGGATTCGATGATCCGCAGCAGTTCGCCGAGGGCGCTCATGCGCTGGTTGGCAGCTTCGAGCAGATGGGTGGAGGGCGCCCGCCCGTTAATGAACAGGACGTCTTCGTAGGGCTGGGATTGTGGCAGGAGCGGCGTGAAGCTGGCGGTTGGCAGTCTTCGGGGCGGGAGATGGGCAGCCGTGCGGGTATCTGTCTGCGTTGCGTGTGGGGTGTGCATATCCTTGCTTCCTCGCGTGCTAGAGGTGCCGACCTTGTTGTCACGACTCATTTAAGGGCGGCGGGCCGTGCAGGGGTCGCAACCGGTTACGCGAGGAAAACCCGGTAAGGCCTAAGCCTTCCCTACACGGCCCACCATGGACGCTTGCGCTTGAGGTGGGACGTGGCCTGCGTGAAGTTCGGGTTGCGACTCCCGGTCGCGGTTCCAACCGCGATGGCCGGGGACTTTAGCCATGGCCTTTGTAGGCGCTCAAGGCCAATGTCCTGTGCGAAATTTCTTATCGAAAGTGCCTGATGGGCGGCGCGGCACCTGCAGGAATGGGCCTCATCGAGCCAGCGCATGGCCGGGCCGCAATCTAGAGCGGTTCTTCGAGGGTTCGACGATTTTGCCGACGAAATGCCCCGCATTTTTTCGCGTTCTGTCATCTTTTCGTAGCAAAGCTTCTACACTCTGACATCAGAGCTAATTGGTGCTCTGCTTT
Source organism: Metapseudomonas resinovorans (assembly GCF_002003485.1). Classification (GTDB taxonomy): domain Bacteria; phylum Pseudomonadota; class Gammaproteobacteria; order Pseudomonadales; family Pseudomonadaceae; genus Metapseudomonas; species Metapseudomonas resinovorans_D. The sequence continues at coordinate 141,605 of NZ_BDMA01000027.1, read as the reverse complement.
GTTTTAGGTCGCCCCGTGGCGGCCTTTTTTGTGCCCGCCGTTCAGGCGTGACCGACCTGTCGCTGGTACGGGATAAACGCCACTTCATCGCCTTCTGCGTCATCTTCAGATGCAGATCACTTCATATAGATCAATCAGATAGCTCGTTAGGTCGAGGGTTTTTGGCAGTTGCCAGTCCTTTGACGCTGTCCCGCGCGCCATCTACTACTGACTTACGCCCCCAAATGCGGGGAGAAATTGAAATCCGGCAGAAGTTTGCTGAAAGAGACGGCTATTGCCGTGATTCTGCTGATTTCGCACGCTCTTTTGATGGATCAGGTGCAGGCGAGGCAGCGCAATGGGCGATCTGACAAAGAAGTCGTTCACCTCAGCGCCCTCCGCGCGCCGTGGAACTCCGTTTCTTCAGCTGGCGGTCTGCGTCCTGCTCGCATTGCTGGCCACGTTTGTCGCCGTCGCTGAAACCCCCGGGCCCAATGACAAGTGGCTGGAGCCGGCACGCTCACGGTTGCTGGAAGACAAGCAGGGGATGCCGTTCTTTCCACATCGGGCCAACACGACGAACAATGCCGTGCTCAGTGCAGGCGACTTCGATGATGCGCAGGTCTGCGGCGCGTGCCATGACGAGATCTACCGACAATGGCGTTCATCGATGATGGCCCATGCCTGGGAGGAACCCATCTACCGGGCGCTGCTGCGACACGCCAGCGAGGCCACCGAAGGACGTGTGGATAACTTCTGCACCGGCTGCCATACCCCCATCGGCCTCACCACGGGTCAGATCAACTCGACGGTCAATCGCGCATCCGTGGAATTCACCGCCGAGCACAACCCCATGCCCGGCGTGGACTGCGAGACCTGCCACAACATCAGCGCCCGCACCGGCCTGGATAACGGTGCCTACGTCCTCAGTCCGCGCGCCCACGGCAAACCGACCAAGTTCGGCCCGCGCAGCGACGCCACGTCGCCCTATCACGACACCGTTTATTCCGACCTGCACACCCGTTCCGACTTCTGCGCCACCTGCCACAACGTCACCCATCCGTTCAGCACGGTGGCCGTCGAGCGGACCTATGACGAATGGCTCGAAAGTCCCTACAGTTTCAACGGCCAGACCTGCCAGAGCTGCCATATGCCGGGCTTCGCCGGCAAGGCGGCGATCATGGGGCCGGAGCGCGCGGACGTCGCTTCCCACTGGTTCACCGGCGCCAACGCAGCGGTGCTGGAGTACCTGGGCCAGAAAGAGGCGGCGCAGCGCGCCCGCGAGTACCTGGCCAAGGCTGCCGAGATCAGTTTCGAGTCGATTCCTGAGCAACTGGTGCCGGGGCAGGAGGTTTCGGTGCGGGTGAAGGTCGCCAATGTCGGGGCAGGGCACAAGCTGCCTACGGGTTTCCCCGAGGGCCGTGAAGTCTGGATCGACTTCCATGCCGTGGACGCAGCCGGTCACGAGTTCTACCGGCTGGGCGCGGTTCGCGACGGCGCCACGGAGCCCGACACGCGCAACTTCAAGGTTCATCTGGGCGACAAGGATGGCAAGGAACTGGACATCGAGGTCTGGAACGCCACCCAGATCCTCTCGGACAACCGCATCCTGCCCAAGGGCTACGATGTTCGCGAATTCTCCTTCGTGGTGCCTGCGGATGCGGTTGCGCCCGTCACCCTGACGGCAGAGCTGAACTACTGGCCATTCCCGCAGCGCCTGGTGGATTACCTGCTGGGCGAAGGCAAGCTGAAGGTGGAAGTGACGCGGATGGGCCAGGTGGAACGCAGCTTGCCGTTGGGCGCAGCCGTGCAGGCGGCGAAGTTGTGATCAATCAGCGTGATTGCATTAAGGCCGATCAGGTAGGGTGCGCCGCGCGCACCGGTGGTTTGGCCTGGCGCCGAAGCTGGTCCTGAAGTCGGTGCGCATGGCGCACCCTACGGTCGGCCAACTGCGAATAACAGGCTCTGTAGGGTGGGCCGGGCGGCGTTCCGCTTCAGCCCACCAGCTATTGAAATCGCCTCCTGCCGCCCCCTGGGGTCACTCCTCCAGCCACTCCTTCGGCACGTCCAGCTTGAGCATCAGTTGGCAGAGCTGGCTGTCGGGGTCGTAGACGATGACCGCCTCGCCTTTCTTCAGCGCCTTGCGCACAAGCTCGACGCGGGTTTCCAGCGGGGTGTCGTCGCCATTGTCGGTGCCTTCGCGGGTGACGAAGTCCTCGATCAGGCGGGTCAGGGTGTCGGCTTCGAGCAGGTCAAAGGGGATGAGCATCGGGGTATCTCCGGCGGGGGCGGAATGCTAACGCCGCCGCCGGACGCCGTCATCCATCCACGCTCTGGCGCTGGATGAAACGTTCGAGGGTGGCGAACAGCAGGGCGCTGTCCAGGGGTTTGCCGAGGAAATCGTCCATGCCGGCGTCAGCGCCGGCCTGGCGATGTTCCTCCAGGATATGCGCGGTCAGGGCGACGATGGGCACCGGCAGCCAGTTGCGGGCGTGTTCCAGCCGGCGGATCTGCCGGGTGGCCTCGAAACCGTCCATTTCCGGCATTTCGCAGTCCATCAGGATCAGCTGGATACCCTCCGGGTCGCGCTGGTACTCGTCCACTGCCGCCACGCCGTTGGCGACGGTGCGCACCAGATAGCCGCGCTTCTTGAGGAAACCCTGCACCACCATCTGGTTCACCGGATTGTCTTCGGCCACCAGGATGCAGGGCGTCGCGCTCACCCGGCGGCGCTCCTCCTGCTGCTGGGTTCGTTCTTCCAGGCGCCGCTCGCGGTACAGCTCCTGCAAGGTCTCGCGCAACTGCGCCAGGGTCAGCGGTTGGGCCACCGCCCGGAGCCGCAGGCCGGTGCCCGTAGGCAGGTTCTGGCAGTACTCCGGCGGGCAGATCAGCAAGATGCGCTGGCCTTGTTCCAGATGCGGGCGCAGCCGGTCCATCCAGCGTTCCGGGTCGCCGGGCCAGGGCGCCTGCAGCACGAGCAAGGGCGGTACGGCGAAATCCTCCAGATGCTGGAGCAGCCTCTCCGGGTCCTGGCAACGTTCGCAGCGCATGCCCCAGCGCCCGAGCAGGCGCCCCAGGGCATCCAGGCCGAGGGTGTCCTGGCAGGCGATCAGGGCGGTACGGCCATCGAGCAGCTGGTTCAGCTCATCGGTCCTGAATTCTCCGGGCTGCAACGGGATGTCGAAGCTGAAGCGGGTACCCACGTGGAGCGTGCTCTGGACTTCGATGTGGCCACCCATCATTTCCACCAGCTCCTTGCTGATGGCCAGGCCCAGGCCGCTGCCACCAAAGCGACGGGTGGTGCTGGAGTCGCCCTGGGCAAAGGAGACGAACAACTGGGTCAGGGCTTCGGGGCGGATGCCGATGCCGCTGTCACTGACGTTGAACACCAGGCGCGAATGGCCGTCGGCTTTTCGGCGCAGGGACAGATGGAGGGCGACATGGCCCTCGGCGGTGAATTTGAGGGCGTTGCCCAGCAGGTTCATCAACACCTGCTTGAGCCGTGTCGGGTCACCGAGGACGCGTCGCGGCACGCCGGCGTCCAGGCTCAGGTGCAGGCCCAGGCGCTTGTCCATGGCCTGGGCGGTGAACAGCCCGAGGGTTTCCGAAACCAGATCTTCCAGGTCGAACTCGATGTGCTCCAGCTCCAACTTGCCGGATTCGATGCGGGCGAAGTCGAGGATGTCGTTGATCACTGCCATCAGCGCGGTGCCGGAGCTGGAAATGGTGTCGACATAAAAGCGCTGGCTGCGGTCGAGCGGCGTTTCCTTGAGCAGTTGCAGCATGCCCAGCACGCCATTGAGCGGAGTGCGGATCTCATGGCTCATGGTGGCCAGGAAGCGGCTCTTGGCCTGGTTTTCGAAGTCCGCCTGCTCGGCGGCCTGGCGTGAACGGTACCCCTCTTCCTTGAGCGTGTTGATGCGGTCCGCGAGGCCGATAGACAGGGTGATCAGCTCGATGGTGACGCCGATCTTCACCACCGTGGCGCCGAACAGCCCGAGCACTTCGATGCCGAGGGAGCCGGTGGTGATCTGGATGAAGGCGAACAGCAGCACGCCCCAGGCCAGCGTGTAGTAGGAGCCGTAGCGCAGGCCCTTGCGCCAGACATACAGGCCGGTGAGCAGCAGGAAGGCGGAGATGGCCGAGACGGTGAGGCTGGCGAGGATGTTCCAGTTCTGCAGGCCGATCAGGGGCGCGCTCAGCAGCGCCACCAGGGTCGCGATCATCAGCCCCCGCAGCACCTTGTCGAGGCGCGGGAAGTGCAGGCCGGTGTGGAGGAAGTGACGGCTGAACTGCAGCGCTGTCAGGCAGTGCAGGTACATGAATATGTAGATCGCCACCGATTGCAGCACGACGTGGTCGGGCAGCAGCTTGAACAGCATGCCGTCGAAGCAGGCGGCGAGCAGGCCGACGTTGAGGTTGTAGGCCAGATACCAGAGGTAGGCCGGTTCCCGCAGCGACAGGTAGAGGAACAGGTTGTAGAAGAACATGGCGAAGAGCACGCCATAGAAGGCCCCGTTGAACCCCATGAGGTTCTCCTGGGCCGCAGCGCTGGCATCGAAGGTGCTGAACACCAGCGGGACGAAGATGGTGCTGGTGCTTTCCACCCGCAGGATCAGCGTGCTCTGCCCGGGTTCGACGTGCAGGGGGAACCAGAAGTTGCGCACCTGCACCGGGCGCTGGGAGAAGGCGAAATGGTCGCCGGTCTCCTGCGTCTGCACCTGGCCGTCGGGCGTGAGGTAGTAGAGGCGGAGGTTGTCCAGCAGCGGGTAGTTGGCTTCCAGGTAGCCGTCCAGCGCATGGGTGCGGCGGTTGTCCAGGTGCACCTTGAACCACCAGACCGAACCGTTCTTGCCGAGGTTGGCCTGCTCGCCACGAACCTGCTGGAAGGCCGGGTCGGGGAGTTTGCGGACCTGTTCCAGGTCGAGTTCGCCCCTGGGGTCTTCGAGGTAGCCGACCCAGTGGCCGAGGGAAAGGCGCAGTTGATCCTGATCGAGGGGCACGGCCTCCAGCGCGGAGGCGGTCCGGCAGACCAGGAACAGGAGCAAGGCCAGACCGAGTGCGACAGTTTTCACACAGCCTGAGAGGTGAAGCATGGGTGACCACCCGCGTTGTTATTCGTCCTTTGTCTCTCTACGAAAGGTAGCCGAGGAGCAGTGAAACCAGGCAGAAACCGATGTTCGACATGGTTTCACTGCACCCGCGCAGCCTTCGTAAAGAGCATAGGTGGCACTTTGCTCTTGGCGGGGTCGCCCTTCAAGGGCCGGCGTCACCCTTTCCCACAAGACTTTCCACGGTCGGGACGCGCGTCTCGCTCTCCATCTGCGCGTCGTGTTCCAACTGGTGGCTGAAGGGTTCGAGGGATTGCTGGCGGGTCACCGCGTCGCTGGCGAACACCGGCGGGCTCATCAGGTAGGCGCCGAGCAGTCGGGTCAGGGCCTCCAGACTGTCGATATGGGTGCGCTCGTAGCCGTGGGTCGCGTCGCACCCGAAGGCCAGCAGGGCGGTGCGGATGTCATGCCCGGCAGTGACCGCCGATTGTGCATCGCTGTGGTAGTAGCGGAACAGGTCGCGGCGCAGCGGGATGGAATGCTCGTCGCCCAGCTTCAACAGGTGCCGGGAAAGGTGGAAATCGTAGGGGCCACCGGAATCCTGAAGGGCCACGCTGACCGCATGTTCGCTGGAATGCTGGCCGGGGGCGACCGGTGCGATGTCGATGCCGACGAATTCGCTGACGTCCCACGGCAGTGCAGCAGCGGAACCGGAACCGATCTCCTCGGTGATGGTGAACAGCGGATGACAGTCGATGGGTGGCACCAGGCGTGCTTCGGCGATGCCCTTGAGCGCGGTGAGCAGGGCGGCGACACCGGCCTTGTCATCCAGGTGACGGGCAGTGATATGCCCACTTTCGGTGAATTCCGGCAAGGGGTCGAAGGCGACGAAATCGCCGATCGAAACACCCAGGCTTTCGCAGTCGGCCCGGGTGGCGCTGTAGGCGTCCAGGCGCAGTTCGATGTGGTCCCAGCTGATGGGCAGGCTGTCCACCTGCGTATTGAACGCGTGCCCAGACGCCAGCAAGGGCAAGACGCTGCCGCGCAACACGCGGCTGTCGCAGAACAGGCTCACGCGGCTGCCTTCGGCGAAGCGGCTGGACCAGCAGCCAACGGGGGCCAGGGCGAGCCGGCCGTTGTCCTTGATCTCGCGGACGATGGCGCCAATGGTGTCGAGGTGCGCCGATACGGCGCGGTCCGGGCTGTTCTGGCGGCCTTTGAGCGTGGCGCGGATGGTGCCGCGCCGGGTCAGTTCATAGGGAATGCCGATTTCGTCGAGGCGCTCGGCCACGTAGCGCACGATGGTGTCGGTGAATCCTGTGGGGCTGGGAATGGCGAGCATTTCCAGCAGCACTTGTTGCAGGTAGGCGAGGTCGGGTTCGGGGAGTCTCTTGCTCATGACATCTCCTTGGCGTGGACCTTGGGACTTGGTGGGCTGAAGCCCACCCTACATGGCACACAGCTTCAGCCCACCAGCCGGTCAGGGCGCTCGCGTCAGCGGGAACAGCAGGTCGATGAAACGCTCCGCCACGGGTTGCGGCTGGTGGTTGGCCAGGCCGGCTCGCTCATTGGCTTCGATCAGCACGTAGTCCGGCTGTTCGGCGGACGACACCAGCAGGTCCAGGCCGACCATCGGGATTTCCAGCGTGCGTGCCGCAAGGATCGACGCTTCGGCCAGGGCCGGGTGCAGGGTCGCGGTGGCGTCCTCCAGGGTGCCTCCGGTGTGCAGGTTGGCGGTGCGGCGCACGACCAGGCGGGTACCGGCGGGCAGGACATCGTCATAGGTGTAGCCCGCCGCCCGCAGGGCGCGCTCGGTTTCGGCGTCCAGCGGGATACGGCTTTCGCCCTGGGTGGCGGCCTGGCGTCTCCGGCTCTGGTGCTCGATCAGCAGGCGCAGCGTTTGCTGACCGTCGCCCATGACCTCGGCGGGGCGGCGGATGGCGGCGGCCACGATTTCATAGTTGATTACCACCACGCGCAGGTCGAAGCCCTGTTGGCAGCTTTCCAGCAGCACACGGCTGTCGAAATGCTCGGCGGTGGCGATGGCGGTCTTCACTTCGTCGAGTGTGCGCAGGTCGACGGCCACCCCGTGGCCCTGCTCCCCGTTCACCGGCTTGACGACGATGCTGCCGTGTTCGGCCAGGAAGGCGGCATTCGCCTCGTCGCTGCTGGCCAGGCACTGGAACGGCTGCCTGATCCCCACGCGGGCCAGCGCGCGGTGGGTGAGCTGCTTATCCTGGCAGAGGGTCATGCTCACGGCGCTGGTGAGGTCGCTGAGGGATTCGCGGCAACGGATGCGCCGGCCACCGTGATTGAGGGTGAACAGCCCGCCCTCGGCATCGTCCACCTGCACTTCGATGCCCCGGCGCAGGGCTTCGTCGACGATGATGCGCGCGTAGGGGTTGAGCTTCTCTTCCGGGCCGGGGCCGATGAACAGCGTCTGGTTGATGCTGTTCTTGCGCTTCACGGCGAAGGTCGCCAGCTCGCGGAAACCGAGCTTGGCGTAGAGCGCCTTGGCCTGGCGGTTGTCGTGCAGCACCGACAGGTCGAGGTAGTTGAGCTCGCGGCTCATGAAGTGTTCCACCAGATGGCGCACCAGCGCCTCGCCGACGCCGGGACGGCTGCACTGCGGGTCCACCGCCAGGCACCAGAGACTGGAACCGCCTTCCGGGTCGTGGAAGGCCTTGCGGTGGTTCAGGCCCATGACGGCGCCGATCACCTGGTTGTCGCGTTCGTCCTCGGCCATCCAGTAGACCGGTCCGCCGAGATGGCGTGGGGTGATGGCGTCCTGGTCCACTGGCAGCATGCCGCGGCAGCGGTAGAGCTGATTGACTGCCTGCCAGTCGGCCTCGCTCTGCGCGCGACGGATGCGGAAACCACGGAACCCCCGGCGCGCCGGGCGATAGTCGGGGAACCAGAGACGCAGGGTGTCGGACGGGTCGAGGAACAGTTGCTGGGGTGCCAGGGCCAGCACTTGCTGGGGCGCGGCGACGTAGAGGGCGATATCGCGCTCGCCGGGCTGCTCGGCCAGCAGCTCACGGGCCAGGCTGGACGGGTCGGGGAAGGTATGGCCGAGCAGCAGGCGGCCCCAGCCGCAGTGGAGTATCTGCGGTTCCTCGTGAGGTTGCTGGTGGCCTTCGGCAAGCTGGGCCTGAAGGCGCTGATAGGAGGGCGCCTGGCCGCGCAGGAGGCGCTGGCTGTGCAGGGTATGGGCTTTCATCGATTCAGAGTCCCTGTTGGTTGAGCCAGAGATTGAGAGCGGCCATCTGCCAGAGCTTCGAACCTCGTAGCGGGGTGATGTCTTCCGTGGGGCTGGCGAGCAGGCGCTCGAGCATGGCCGGCTGGAACAGGCCGCGGTCCTGGCTCGGGTCCAGCAGCAGTTCGCGTACCCAGTCGCGGGTCCGGCCTTCCAGGTGCTTGAGGCCCGGCACCGGGAAATAACCCTTGGGCCGGTCGATCACTTCATGGGGAATGACCTTGCGCGCAGCGGCCTTGAGTACGGCCTTGCCGCCATCGCCGAGCTTGAAACGGGAGGGAATGCGCGCCGAGAGTTCGGCCACCCGGTAGTCGAGGAAGGGCACCCGCGCTTCCAGGCCCCAGGCCATGGTCATGTTGTCCACCCGTTTCACCGGGTCGTCCACCAGCATCACGGTGCTGTCCAGGCGCAAGGCCTTGTCGACGGAGTCGAGGGCACCGCGCTGCTCGAAGTGCTGGCGCACAAAGTCGCCGGCCAGGTCATCGGTGAGCCAGGCAGATTGCACCGCAGCCTGGTATTCGGTGTGGGCGCGATCGAAGAAGGCTGCGCGGTAGCTGTTGAACGGGTCACGGGTATCGGCCAGGGGCGGATACCAGTGGTAGCCGCCGAACAGTTCGTCCGCCCCCTGGCCGCTCTGCACCACCTTGCAGTGCTTCGACACTTCGCGGGAGAGCAGATAGAAGGCGATGCAGTCATGGCTGACCATGGGCTCGCTCATGGCCGTGAAGGCCGCCGGGAGCTGTTCCAGCACCTCACGCTCGTCGATCCGCAATTGCTGGTGGCGAGTGCCGTAATGGCGGGCGATAAGGTCGGAGTACTCGAACTCGTCGCCGCGCTCGCCGCCGGCATCCTGGAAGCCAATGGAGAAGGTCGCCAGTTGCTCCACGCCGGTCTCGGCCAGCAGACCCACCAGCAGGCTGGAGTCCACCCCGCCGGAAAGCAGCACGCCCACCTCGCGGGCGGCGCGCTGGCGGATCGATACGGCATCGCGCAGGCTGGTCAGCAGCCGGTCGCGCCAGTCATCCATGCCAAGGCCTTGTTCGTCCTCGTGCGCGCCGTACTCCAGTTGCCACCAGATGCCCTGGCTGCAATTGCCGTCGGCGTCGATCTGCATCCAGCTGGCCGGGGGCAGTTTCTCCACGCCCTTGACCAGCGTGCGGGGTGCGGGCACCACCGCATGGAAGTTGAGGTAGAAGTTCAGCGCTTGCGGGTCCAGCCCGGTGTCCAGGTCGCCGCCCTTGAGCAGGGCCGGCAGGCTGGAGGCGAAGCGCAGGCGTTGATCCGTGCGCGACAGATACAGCGGCTTGATGCCGAGGCGGTCGCGGGCGAGGAACAGGCGCTGCCTGTCCCGATCCCAGATGGCCAGCGCGAACATGCCGTTGAGCCTCGGCAGCATGTCCTTGCCCCAGGCGTGCCAGGCCTTGAGCAGCACCTCGGTGTCACCGTCGGAATGGAATCGGTAACCCAGGGCCAGCAGTTCCTTGCGCAGTTCGGGGTAGTTGTAGATGGCGCCGTTGAACACCATGGCCAGACCCAGTTCGGGGTCCAGCATGGGCTGCCCGGAGGCTTCGGCCAGGTCCATGATCTTCAGTCGTCGATGACCCAGGGCGATCGGTCCCTGGCTGTGCAGGCCCCAGGCGTCGGGGCCTCGGGGGGCGAGATGGTGGGTGATCCTGTCGAGGGCAGCCAGGTCGGCCGGTTGTTTGTCGAAACGAAGTTCTCCAGAAATGCCGCACATAAGTCCTTACCGGTGTTGCCGTTGGGGAATTCGTGCCGCCTTTTGCAGCAGGCACTTAAGGGTCCGACCCCTGTGCACTTCTGTGAGTTTTATATCGTTTGGTTATGAAACCGTGGCATCGGAACCTCTCCGCGATCGCGGAGAGGTTCAGGAGAGGAGTTTCTGTGCCGCCAGGGACAGGCTCACGGCCACCAGCATCAGGGCGAACAGCCGTTGCAGGGTGGCGCCGCGCAGGCGCGTCGCCAACCGGTTACCCCAGAGGACGCCGACGGCACCGCCGGCCGCCAGTCCGCCGAGCAGGGCCATGGGGGGCTGGGCGCCGGTGAGATAGAGCAGGAAACCGCCGCCGGAAACCAGCGCGATCACCGCCATCGAGGTGGCCGTGGCAGCCAGCATCGACAGCGGTGTGTACCAGAGCAGCGCCGGCACGACGAGGAAACCGCCACCGACGCCCATCACCCCGGACAGCAGGCCGACACCGGCACCGATCATCACCAGTGGCGCGCTTCGCAACGGACCGTCATGGATCTTCGGCAGCGCCGCACCGCGCCACATGCGCCATGCGGACCAGAGCACCAGCAGGCAGAAACCGAGGATCAGCGCCGTTTCCGGAATGAAACGGCCCACCCACTGGCCGACGGCGTTGCCGGGCAGCCCGCTGATGGCCAGCAACAGCACCGGACGCCAGGCCACCATCCCTTGTCGGGCGCGGGGAATGGCGCCAATGGCGGCGGACAGGGCAACCGCGCCCAGGCTCACGCCGATGGCATCGCGCAGCGGCAGGTGCAGGCTGAGGAGCAGGGGCAGGGCCACCAGCGATCCCCCGGCACCGGTCAGACCCAGCAACAGGCCGAGCACGCCGCCGATGACCAGGGCTTCGATCAGGAGCAGATCCATGCTCAGGCGCTCCTGCCGCGAATCAGACGGCGCAGGGCAAAACGGTTGGGATGGCAGGCTTCGGCCACCGCGCGGGGCACTGGCAACGGTTCGTCATCCAGCCAGGCGGCCAGCAGTTCGCCCGATAGCGGCGCGGTAATCAGTCCGCGCGAGCCGTGGGCACTGTTCACATAGAGGCCGTCGAGCCACGGCGCCGCCACATCCGGCACCTGGCGCGCGTCCTTGGCCAGCACCGCGTAGGTTTCGGCGAAGGCTTCGGCATCGGCCAAGGGACCGACGATGGGCAGGTAGTCCGGCGTGGTACAGCGGAACGCGGCGCGGCCTTCCAGGCGCGCGGGTTCCAGATCGGCGACGCGCAGGCGGCGTCCGAGGTCGGGGGAAATTTCTTCCAGCAACTCCAGGTTGCCTGCATGTTCCGCGGCGGTCGGCGTGACGTCCGTGCTGTGGAAGTCGAAGCTGGCACCCAGGGTGTGTTCGCCATCGCGCGGCGGCGCCACGTAGCCCTCGGCACAGAGCACCGTGCCCAGGCCCGCGCTCTCGGCGGTGGCCGGCAGGCAGCTGATCTGCCCACGGATGCGCTTGAGTGCGAGCTCGGCAGCCTGGGGAAAACGGAGCACCTCAGCGGCACCGGCCAGCACCACGACGGGCGCTGAAGCCAGGGTGACGTCGCCGGCGCGGGCGTGCCAGCGGCCCTCTTCCCGGAACAGCTCCAGCGCTTCGGCGTGGCTGGCCAGGTGGATGTTCGGATGCCCGGCCAGCAGTTGGCACAGGGCCGGAGGATGGACCCAGCCGGCGTCGGGATAGAACAGGCCGCCAGCGGGCAGGGCGACGCCGGACAGGGCTTCGGCCTCGCTCCGGTCGAGTCTGTGCAGCAGGTCGGCGGGGAAGGCCTCGGCCAGTTTCGCCTGGCGCTGTGCTTCCTTGTCGTCGAAGGCCAGCTGCAGCACGCCGCAGGCCTGCCAGTCGCGGCCTTGCTCCAGCCGCTGCAGCAGCCGGCGGGTATGCCCGAAGCCACTGAGGATCAGCCGGGAAAGTGGCGTGCCATGGGCAGAAAGCTTGAGATAGAGGACCCCTTGGGGGTTTCCCGAAGCCTCGCGGGCGGGGGCGTCATGACGCTCCAGCAGGGTCACCTGCCAACCACGGGCTGCCAGGCTGGCGGCACTGGCGCAGCCGGCGAGCCCCGCGCCAATCACCAGGGCCTCACGGCGCTCCGGCACGAAGCGGGGACGGGCGAACCAGGGTTTGCTGGCATCGAGGCAGGCCTGACCCTCGAAGCGGCCCTGGCTCATCTCCCATTTCTTGCCGAAGCCCGGCGTGCGCTTGATGGCGAAGCCTGCCTCCTTCAATGCGCGCCGCACGAAACCGGCGGAGGTGAAGGTGGCGAGCGTGGTGCCGGGGGCGGACAGACGCGCCAGTTGGGCGAAGAGGGTGGGGCTCCACATTTCCGGGTTCTTCGCCGGGGCGAAACCGTCGAGGAACCAGGCGTCGATACGTGCGTCCAGTTCCGGCAGGCAGTCCATGGCATCCCCCACCAGCAGGGTCAGCACCACCCGGCCGTTGTCCAGGCTGAAACGCTGGAAACCGGGATGCACGGCCACGTACTGACCGATTAACTCGGCGGTGAGCGGCGCCAGTTGCGGCCAGAGGGCCAGGGCGCGCTGGATGTCGTCGCGGGAGAGGGGGAATTTTTCCACGCTGACGAAGTGCAGACGGGCGTCGGCCGGTGCGTGTTGCACGAACAACTGCCAGGCGCAGAGGAAATTCAGCCCGGTACCGAAACCGGTTTCGCCAATGCAGAAACGCCCGCCGGCCGGCAATTCGCCAAAACGCCGGGTCAGGTCGTTGCCATTGATGAACACATGATGGGTTTCGTCGATGCCCGATGTCGGGGAGAAGTAGACGTCGTCGAATTCCCGCGACAGCGGTTGGCCCAGTTCGTCCCAGTCGAGTTGGGCGTGGTGGAAGTCGGACATGGAGGTTTCCGAGACTGCGAAGCGCGAATAGTAGCTGATCGGAAGGCCGCTTCGGTTTGATCCGAAACAGGGGAGCACGTCGATACAAGGGTAGGAGCACGCTCTGCTCGCGAATCGGTTCAGCGAGATTTTCGCGAGCAGAGCTCGCTCCTACCTGAGTCTGTCCGCTACCTTTTCTCCATCACGCCAAGGAGGTCTGCATGTTTGAATCCGCCGAGATCGGCCACTCCATCGACAAGGAAACCTACGAGAAGGCCGTGCTGGAACTGCGCGAAGCCCTGCTGGAGGCTCAGTTGGAGCTGAAGGAAAAGGCGCGCTTCCCGGTGCTCATCCTGATCAACGGCATCGAAGGCGCCGGCAAGGGCGAGACGGTCAAGCTGCTCAACGAATGGATGGACCCGCGCCTGATCAACGTCGAGAGTTTTATGAGTCCTACCGATGAAGAACTCGCGCGGCCGCCGCAGTGGCGTTTCTGGCGCAAGCTGCCGCCCAAGGGGCGCATCGGCATCTACTTCGGTAACTGGTACAGCCAGATGCTCCAGGCTCGGGTCGAGGGCGATATCAAGGATGCCCGCCTGGACCAGGCCATCAATGATGCGGAAGGCTTCGAGCGCATGCTTTGCGATGAGGGTGCGCTGGTCCTCAAGTTCTGGTTCCACCTTTCCAAGAAGCAGCTCAAGGGGCGCCTCAAGGCCCTGGAGAAGGACCCCCAGCGCAGTTGGCAGCTCAATCCGCTGGACTGGAAACAGAGTCAGGTCTACGACCGCTTCGTGCGCTTCGGTGAGCGCGTCTTGCGCCGTACCAGCCGCGACTACGCGCCGTGGTACGTGATCGAAGGTTCCGACGAGTACTACCGCAGCCTCAGCGTCGGCCGCATCATCCTCGAAGGGTTGCAGGCGGCACTCGAACAGGACTCCGGCCGCAAGCCGCACACCCGCGCCGCGCCGCTCATGTCCAGCCTGGACCGGCGCAGCCTGCTGGACAGCCTCAACCTCCAGCTCCAACTGGAAAAGGACGCCTACAAGGAACAACTGGCCATCGAGCAGGCCCGCCTGAATGGCCTGATGCGCGACAAGCGCATGCGCGGCCACGCACTGATGGCGGTGTTCGAGGGCAACGATGCGGCCGGCAAGGGCGGTGCCATCCGCCGCATCACCGGCGCGCTGGACCCACGGCAGTACCGCACCGTGCCGATCGCCGCGCCCACCGAAGAAGAACGTGCCCAGCCCTATCTCTGGCGTTTCTGGCGGCATGTGCCCGGTCGCGGCCAGTTCACCATTTTCGACCGCTCCTGGTATGGCCGCGTGCTGGTGGAACGGGTCGAGGGCTTCTGTGCCCAGGCGGACTGGCTGCGTGCCTATGGTGAAATCAACGACTTCGAGGAGCAACTGCATAACTTCGGCATCGTGCTGGTGAAGTTCTGGCTTTCCATCGACAAGGACACCCAGATGCAGCGTTTCAAGGAGCGTGAGGAGGTGTCCTTCAAACGCTACAAGATCACCGAGGAGGACTGGCGCAATCGGGACAAGTGGGATCACTACGTCGACGCCGTGGACGACATGGTCGACCGTACCAGTACCGAGATCGCGCCCTGGACCCTGGTGGAGGCCAACGACAAGCGCTATGCGCGGGTGAAGGTTCTGCGCACCATCAACGACGCCCTGGAGGCTGCCTTCAGGAAGGATTGAGCAAAGGATGGGCGCGCATACGCGGGGTGAATGATCGTGGTGCCTGAATATGGGCCGCAACTATGCTCGCCCCACTATCCCTCCCAACTGGAACGAGGTGCGTCATGCGTGAAGTGGTGATCGTCGACAGCGTGCGGACTGGCCTGGCCAAGTCCTTCCGCGGCAAGTTCAACATGACCCGGCCGGACGACATGGCCGCCCATTGCGTGAACGCGCTGCTGGCGCGCAACGATATCGACCCGGCGCTGGTGGACGATTGCGTGGTCGGTGCCGGTTCCAACGAAGGCGCCCAGGGCCACAATATCGGCCGCAACGTCGCCGTGCTTTCGGGGCTGGGCGTCGGCGTCGCCGGCATGACCCTCAACCGTTACTGCTCCTCGGGCCTGCAGGCCATCGCCATCGCCGCCAACCAGATCGCTTCGGGTTGCAGCGACGTGATGGTGGCCGGCGGCGTCGAGTCCATCACCCTGACCCTGAAGAGCATCAACCAGGACAACTTCGTCAACCCGCGCCTGAAGCTCGAACACCCCGGCATCTACTACCCCATGGGACAGACCGCCGAGATCGTCGCGCGCCGCTACAACGTCACCCGCGAAGCCCAGGACCTCTACGCCCTGCAGAGCCAGCAGCGCACCGCTCGCGCCCAGGCCGAGGGGCTGTTCAACGACGAAATCGTGCCGATGAGCGTGAAGTACTTCGTTGAAGACAAGGCCACTGGCGAGAAGAAAATCGTGGACGGCGTGGTCGACCGCGACGACTGCAACCGCGCCGACACCACCCTGGAAGGCCTGTCTTCCCTGAAACCGGTGTTCTCCGAGGATGGCTCGGTGACCGCCGGTAACTCCTCGCAGCTGTCCGACGGCGCTTCCATGACCCTGCTGATGAGCCTGGACAAGGCGCTGGAGCTGGGCCTGAAACCGATCGCGTACTTCCGTGGCTTCACCGTTGCCGGTTGCGAGCCTGACGAAATGGGCATCGGCCCGGTGTTCTCGGTGCCGAAGCTGCTCAAGGCCAAGGGCCTGTCCATCGACGACATCGACCTCTGGGAACTGAACGAAGCCTTTGCCTCCCAGTGCCTCTATGCCCGTGATCGCCTGGGCATCGACAACGAGAAGTACAACGTCAACGGCGGTTCCATCTCCATCGGCCACCCGTTCGGCATGACCGGCTCGCGCCAGGTCGGCCATCTGGTGCGCGAACTGCAGCGTCGCGACAAGCGCTTCGGCATCGTCACCATGTGCGTAGGCGGCGGCATGGGCGCCACCGGGCTGTTCGAGGCGTATCGCTGAGACACGTGTCTGTAGGGGCGAATTCATTCGCCAACCGGACCGCAGGTTCGGCCTTCAGGGCCCTGGGGGCAGCTGCGCTGCCCTTGGCGATTGAAATCGCCCCTACAGGCTCAGAGGGTTCCTGTACCTCGTAAAAGAAAAACCCGCGCCTGGCGCGGGTTCTTTCATTGCGGGGCACTCATCGGCCTCGGAGCGCGAGGATGGCGTTGGATTGATGAATGCGGCGAATGTAAAGAGCGATCTCCCGCTCTGCGTCCACACGGGTGAAGAAGGGTCCCTCCAGCGTCCCTTCGCGGGTGGAAAAGAAGTACTGACCGTTCACGGCGCTGACCCGCTCACTCCGATAGTGGGTGTTTGAGGCCACGTCGCACGCACGTCGACCGAACATCGGACCACCTCCGTCTTTCATTGGCAATATCAGTCTAACCAGCGCTGACGAGCGTGCTCTGGGGCTCGACGGGCGGCTATCGGCGATGATTCCGGTGCGATAGGTACAGTTGTGCCGTCGACAGAGCGGAAACTGTTCCTGTGCCCTGATACCGGACGCTCCTAGAATGGCCGCTCCCTTTTCGCACGCCGCCAGGCGGGCGCGCTCCTCCTGAGGTCTCCATGCATATCTCCTCCGGCCGTTGGGTCTACGGCCTGTTCCTCGCCCTGGTCACGGCCGTGCTCTGGGGCGTTCTGCCTATCTGGCTGAAGGAAGTCCTGCAGACCATGGACCCGGTGACCGTCACCTGGTACCGGCTGGTCATGGCGGGCTCGCTGCTGTTCCTCTACCTGGGCGCCAACCGCAGGCTGCCCGCGATCCGTCCGCTGGGCGCGCGGGGGCGCTGGCTGGTGGTGCTTGCGGTGTGCGGATTGACCGGCAACTACGTGTGCTACCTGATCGGCCTGCGCATGCTCAGCCCCGGCACCACGCAACTGGTGATCCAGGTGGCGCCGATCCTGTTCCTGCTCAGCAGCCTGTTCGTATTCAAGGAGAGCTTCAGCCTGGGCCAGGCATTTGGCCTGGTGGTGACGGTGCTGGGCTTCGGCCTGTTCTTCAACCAGCGGCTGGAGGAGCTGCTGACCTCCATGAGCGAATACACCCTGGGCGTGCTGGTGATCCTGCTGTCTGCCTTCGTCTGGACCTTCTACGGCCTGGCGCAGAAGCAACTGCTGAGCCACTGGAGTTCGGCGCAGGTGATGATGGTGATCTACCTCGGCTGCGCGGCCTTGCTGACGCCCTGGGCGCACCCCATGGAACTGCTCAACCTCAGCCCGCTGCAGGGCTGGCTGCTGCTGGCCTGCGGCCTGAACACCCTGGTGGCCTACGGCGCCTTCGCCGAAGCCCTGGCCCACTGGGAAGCCTCGCGGGTCAGCGCCACCCTGGCCATCACCCCGCTGGTGACCTTCGCCAGCGTCGCCGCCTGCGCAGCGCTCTGGCCGGACCATGTGCAGCCGGAGGAGATCAACCTGCTCGCTTACGCCGGTGCGGTGTTCGTCGTGCTGGGCTCGGCCCTCACCGCGTTGGCCCCGTCGCTGATGCGCAGCTGGCGGGCACGTCGTGAGGCAGCTGCATTGGCCGGTGGTGAATAGACGCCTGTGACGATTCGCATGCCCGGGCTAACAGGATTAAACCAGTAGGGTGCGCCGTGCGCACCGGCGGTTTGGCCTGGCGCCTAAACGGGTCGTGAAGTCGGTGCGCACAGCGCACCCTACGGTCCAGACCGAGCTAAAGAGGGTGGGCTTCAGCCCACCGTTCAGGTTCGGTGCCCCGACGTTTGTCCTAGCAACGGGTTCCGAGCGTTTCCGCCTTGCGCAGCCAGGTCTGGCGTTGTTCCTCGGAGGAGGGGCGTACCGGGGAGAACTCGGTGAGGCGGCGGGTCTTGATGCCGCAGAAGCCGAGAATGGTCCGCACCATCTGCCGGTGCGCGGGCGCGCCGTAGATCCAGCGGAAGTACCAGGGCGGTGTATCCAGGGTCACCAGCAGGTCGGCCGTGCGCCCGGTCAGCAACTTGTCCCAGGCCTGTGTCTGCTGGCCGCGATAGCGGAAGGCGAAGCCGGGCAGGAAGACGCGGTCGAAGAAGCCCTTGAGCAGTGCCGGAAGGCCGCCCCACCAGACCGGATAGACGAACACCAGGTGCTCGGCCCAGTGGATCTGCCGCTGCGCTTCGAGCAGGTCTGGCTCCAGGTTCTGGCTCTGGTCATACCCCTCGCGCAGCACCGGGTCGAACTGCATTTCGCCGAGCTTCAGCAGACGCACCACATGGCCCTCACTGCGTGCGCCCTGGGCATAGGCTTCGCTCAAGGCATGGCACAGGCTGCCGCCTTTCGGGGTGCCGAGGATCATCAGGATGCGTTTGCCATCGCCTTCCAGCGGTGTGGCGCCGTGCTTGACCGTCTCAACCATGTTGACCGGCCTCCAGCATGCTTTCCGGTCGCACCCAGGCGTCGAACTCATCCTCCGTCAGGTAACCAAGCGCGAGGGCCGCTGCGCGTAGGGTGGTGCCCTCGGAGTAGGCCTTCTTGGCGATCTGCGCGGCCTTGTCGTAACCGATGTGTGGGTTGAGCGCGGTGACCAGCATCAGTCCGCGTTCCAGGTGTTCGGCCATGCGCGCTGAATCCGGCTCCATGCCGGCCACGCAGTGCTGCTGGAAGTTGCGGCAACCGTCGCCGAGCAGGCGGATGGACTGCAGCAGGTTGTGCACGATCACCGGCTTGAACACGTTCAATTGAAGGTGTCCCTGGCTGGCGGCGAAACCGACGGTGGCGTCGTTGCCCATCACCTGGCAGGCCAGCATCGACAGCGCCTCGCACTGGGTGGGGTTGACCTTGCCCGGCATGATCGAGCTGCCCGGCTCGTTCGCCGGCAGGCGTACTTCGGCCAGGCCGCCACGCGGGCCGGAGCCCAGCAGGCGCAGGTCGTTGGCGATTTTCATCAGGGCCACGGCCAGGGTCTTGAGGGCACCGGAGAGGTTCACCAGCGGCTCATGGCCGGCGAGGGCGGCGAACTTGTTCGGCGCCGAGACGAAATGCAGGCCCGACAACGCTGCCAGTTCGGCGGCCATGGAATCCGCGAAACCGTGGGGGGCATTAAGGCCGGTGCCCACGGCCGTACCGCCCTGGGCCAGTTCCAAGACTCCGGGCAGGGCGGCGCGGATGGCCTTGTCGGCGTAGTCGAGTTGAGCGACGAAGGCGGAGAGTTCCTGGCCGAAGGTGATGGGCGTGGCGTCCATCATGTGCGTACGGCCGGTCTTCACCAGATGGGCGTGACGAGCGGATTGCTCGGCCAGGCCGCCGGAGAGTTCGGCTATGGCTGGCAGCAATTCCTGCTGTACCGCCTTGGCGATGGCGATATGCATCGCGGTGGGGAAACAGTCGTTGGAACTCTGGGCGAAGTTCACATGGTCATTGGGGTGGACCGGGTTCTTGCCGCCGCGTTGTCCGGTGGCCAGTTCGTTGGCGCGGCCGGCGATCACCTCATTGACGTTCATGTTGCTCTGGGTGCCGCTACCGGTCTGCCAGACCACCAGCGGGAAGTGCTCATCGTGCTTGCCGGCCAGCACCTCGTCGGCAGCCTGTTCGATCAGCCTCGCGACATCCGGCGGCAGGTCGCCGTCGCGCCCATTGACGCGGGCGGCGGCCTTCTTGATCAGGGCCAGGGCGTGCACCAGCGCCAGGGGCATGCGTTCGCCGCCAATGGCGAAGTTCTCCAGCGAGCGCTGGGTCTGGGCGCCCCAATAGGCGTCATCGGCGACTTCGACTGGCCCCAGGCTGTCGGTTTCTGTGCGGCTCATTTGGGTTGGCTCCGGCTATTGATTCCGCAGTTTAGGCTCTCTCTCCCGCACTCGGTTCAACCGTTCGGGCAATTACCAGCGCGCGTGGGTGGCCCCCAGCCAGCCGAGGGCGTTGGTCACCGGCACGCATTCACCATCCGGGCTGCGCAGCACGCCGTCGAATCGACCGAACCACTGGCGCGTGTCGGCATAGAACGGCCCCAGGCGCGGACGGGCCTGGTGCAGCTGGAGCGGCGTGAAGGTCAGTTCCACCCGGCGACAGGCGGTGGACAGGCGCCAGGGCGCGAGCGGGTTATTCGGGGCCTGTTCGATTTGCACCGGGCGGTCGAGCTTGGACAGGCTGCCGCCGAACCACAGGGCGTTCTCGGTGAGGCCGCTGGAGTCGGTCCAGCCGGCGCCGAAATTCCCGGCGATGCCGCCCGGAGCGGCGAAGGCAGCGCGGGTCCAATGACTATTGAAGGGCCAGATGCCGCGACCGAAGTCGAGGGCGGCGAAGCTCTGGCCCGTGGTGCAGTGATACTGGCGATTGCCCAGCTGTACGCTACCGCTGGCGGGCAGCCCGAGCTGACGGCTGCTGGCATGGAAGCAGTGGCCGGGCAGGGGAGCGACCAGGTTCACCGAATCCAGGTGCGCTGGACGCTGTACATCCAGCGCGACGTGCAGCGGCTGGCCGCCGAGGTCCGGGGCTTCCACCCGCAGGCTCAGGCGGCCGGGATGTTCGTCAATGCGGATCTGCAGGAGCGGGTGGTCGAAGCTGTGGCTTTCCAGCGGCGTATCCGGCAGCCGGCAGCCGCGAGCGAACAGCCGCAACTGGGTATGGGCCACGGCCTTGCCGGTGTCGAGATCGAGGAAATAGGCGGCGCCGAAGCCCAGCAGGTCGAGGTCTGCGAGGGTCAGCGAGAGCATCCAGCGCGGGGTGGTGATGCACCAGTGGTTCCAGCGCTTGCGACGTCCGAAGTTACCGGGGATTGCGCAGTTCAGACGCGGTCGGCTGGACCAGCCGACGGCGGCGGGCTCGAGCTTGCCGCGGGCATCGCAGAGCGCGGGAACTCCCGGCGGCAGGGTGGATATATGGCTATTCATCGGGCACGTCCATGTGTGTGCGAAGCCTGGGCACTTCAGTCTCCGTACGAAGTCAGTCTGCGCTTGACGACTTTTCGTACGGCGCTTGTGGAAACTGATTGCACCTCATCGGAAATTCCGTCGACGCGTGCGGCAGATTTCCTAGTCGCCAAAGCATGCCCAGTGGGCGGAAGCATGAGCAAGTGATGGCATTTTGACAACAGCTTCGTGGAGTGCGGCATTGCACATTTTCGCTACATGGTTGTCGAAAAAAACCGTCGCTTGAGCCCGATCTCCGCTTGAGCGCAGAATGACCAGCCCCGGGGCCATCCCCCGTCATCCGTGCCCAGACAAGGATACCCAATGACCAAGCTTCGCATTCTCTGCACCGCCGTATTGCTGGCTTGCGCCAGTGGCCAGGTTCTGGCCGATGCCGCCAGCCATGCCGCCGATGCCGAACGTTTCCTCAAGCTCGCCCGTGCCGACAAGCTGACCGTGCCGGTCTACGCCCAGGTGCAGCAGATGTTCGAGCAGCGTTTCCAGCAGACCCAGGCGCCGGCCAGCAAGAAGGCCACCCTGGAGAGCTACCAGGCCAAGGCCAATGCCGCCCTGGACAAGGCCGTCGGCTGGGACAAGCTGAAACCTGAACTGGTGAAGATCTACACCAGCAACTTCAGCGAGAGCGAACTGAAAGAACTGATCACCTTCTATGAATCCCCGCTGGGCAAGAAGGTGCTGGAAAAGATGCCGGCCCTGACCCAGCAATCCGCCCAGCTCACCCAGAGCCGCCTGGAAGCCGCCGTACCCGAGGTCAACAAGTTGCTCAGCGACATGACCACCGAACTGGCGCCCCAGGACAAGAAAAAGCCGTAAGCGGAGTCGATCGATGTCCATGCGTGACCGCATCCTGACCGCCTTGCAGAGCCTCGAACCCCAGCACCTCGACGTGCTGGACGAGAGTCACATGCACAGCCGCGGCCTGGAAACCCACTACAAGGCGGTGATCGTCAGCCCGGTGTTCGCCGGCCTGAATGCCGTCAAACGCCACCAGAAGGTCTACGCCAGCCTCGGCGAGCTGATGGGGCAAGTCCATGCCCTGGCCCTGCACACCTACACCCCCGAGGAGTGGGCAGCGCAGGGCGCAGCGCCGGATTCGCCGACCTGCCGTGGCGGCAGCAAGCACGATCACTGAGTAAAACTGTCTGAGTTGCCAATGGCACGTTGCGTCTGATCCTTGGCCTTTCCGGTGGCTTCTAGCTTCCATTCGGCGCCTGGGACCATTTCACGCAGCGTCCGGCCCGCGGCTTTTTGATAGACTTCGCACCGCGCCGGCCTAGCCGGCGCAGTCGTTTCTATCACCCGGTCCGCCCTTTACGCGGGCGACCACTGGAGGAAGTACCGCATGACCCAGATCGTTGTTGCGGCGCTGTACAAGTTCGTCACCCTGAAGGACTACGTCGCGCTGCGTGAACCCCTGCTCAAGACCATGCTCGACAATGGCGTCAAGGGCACCCTGTTGCTGGCCGAAGAAGGCGTCAATGGCACCGTGTCCGGCACGCGTGAAGCCATCGACGCGCTGATCGACTGGCTCAAGGTCGATCCGCGCTTGGTGGACCTGGACCACAAGGAATCGTACTGCGAGGAGCAGCCCTTCTATCGCACCAAGGTCAAGCTGAAGAAGGAAATCGTCACCCTGGGCGTGCCCGGCGTCGACCCCAATCAGAGCGTCGGCACCTACGTCGAACCCAAGGACTGGAACGCCCTGATCAGCGATCCCGAAGTGCTGCTGATCGATACCCGCAACGACTATGAGGTGGCCATTGGCACCTTCGAGGGCGCGATCGACCCCGCGACCAAGTCGTTCCGCGAGTTTCCCGATTACATCAAGGCCAACTTCGACCCGGCGGTGCACAAGAAGGTCGCGATGTTCTGCACTGGCGGCATCCGCTGCGAGAAGGCATCCAGCTACATGCTCGGCCAGGGCTTCGAAGAGGTCTTCCACCTCAAGGGCGGCATCCTCAAATACCTCGAGGAAGTGCCCCAGGAAGACACCCTCTGGCGCGGCGACTGCTTCGTCTTCGACAACCGCGTCACCGTGCGCCACGATCTCTCGGAAGGGGATTTCGACCAGTGCCACGCCTGCCGTAACCCGATTTCCGTGGAAGACCGCCAGTCGGAGCATTACGCGCCCGGCATCAGTTGCCCGCTCTGCTGGGACAGCCTGAGCGAGAAGACCCGCGCCAGCGCCATCGAGCGGCAGAAGCAGATCGAGCTGGCCAAGGCCCGCAACCTGCCTCACCCGATCGGCCGAGACCCGCGCCAAGCCCTGGAGGATTGAGCTTGCCCAACGCCCGCCTGCTCTATGTGATGGACCCGATGTGTTCCTGGTGCTGGGGCTTTGCCCCGGTGGTCACGGCGCTCGCCGAGCAGGCTGCGGCAG
Organism: Metapseudomonas resinovorans; assembly: GCF_002003485.1. Taxonomy (GTDB): domain Bacteria; phylum Pseudomonadota; class Gammaproteobacteria; order Pseudomonadales; family Pseudomonadaceae; genus Metapseudomonas; species Metapseudomonas resinovorans_D. Next base: position 118,453 of record NZ_BDMA01000027.1, on the reverse strand, counting down.
CCGGCGTTCAGCTGCATCTGGTGGCGGGCGGCCTGCGTACCGGCCAGGGCGCCGCGCTGGATGCGCATACCAAGCGCTACATCCTCGAGCATTGGCAGGCGGTCAGTCAGGCCACCGGGCAGCCTTTCCACTTCGAAGGCGCGCTGCCTGATGGCTTCATCTACGACACCGAGCCGGCCTGCCGCGCACTGGTGGTCGCCCGTTCGCTGGCGCCTGAACTGGCCTGGCCACTGGTGAAGCGAATCCAGCACGCCTTCTATGCCGAAGGTCGTGATGTGACCCAGGCCGCCGTCCTGGTGGAGCTGGCCGAGCAGATCGGCATTCCACGCATCGAGTTCGCCGCCGCCTACGATGCCGCTGCCAGTCACGAGGCGACGGCCGCCGATTTCACCTGGGTGCAGGACCTCGGCATCGCCGGTTTTCCCACCCTGCTGGCCGAGCGTGACGGACAGCTCGCGTTGCTGACCAACGGCTACCAGCCGCTTGAACAACTGTCGCCCTTGCTGGGCCGCTGGCTGGAGCGGGGTGCCCATGCCTGATCGTTTGAGTTGGGCGGAAATCCGTCGTCTGGCCCTGCGCCACAAGAAAGCCCTCTGGCTGGCCAACCTGGTCGCCGTGCTGGCCACTCTCTGCAGCGTTCCGATTCCGTTGCTGCTGCCCCTGCTGGTGGACGAAGTGCTGCTGCAGCGGGGCGACGGCGCGCTGCGCTTCATGGACCACTTCCTGCCTCAGCCCTGGGAAAGCGCCGTCGGCTACATCGGCCTCATGCTCGTCGTGACCCTGCTGTTGCGTGGCATGGCACTGGTGTTCAACGTCTTGCAGGCGCGCCTGTTCGCGCGGCTGGCCAAGGACATCGTCTACCGCATCCGTACCCGCCTGATCGAGCGCTTGAAGCGCATTTCCCTCGGTGAATACGAGAGCCTGGGCGGCGGTACCGTCACCGCCCATCTGGTGACCGACCTGGACACCCTGGACAAGTTCGTCGGCGAGACGCTCAGTCGCTTCCTCGTAGCCGTGCTGACCCTGACCGGCACTGCAGCAATCCTGGTCTGGATGCACTGGCAACTGGCGCTGCTGATTCTGCTGTTCAACCCGCTGGTGATCTACGCCACGGTGCAGCTCGGCAAGCGCGTCAAACACCTGAAGAAGCTGGAAAACGACAGCACCTCGCGCTTCACCCAGGCGCTGACCGAAACCCTGGAAGCCATCCAGGAAGTACGCACCAGCAACCGCCAGGGCTTCTTCTTCGGCCGACTCGGTCAGCGTGCCCAGGAAGTCCGCGACTATGCCGTGGCTTCCCAGTGGAAGAGCGATGCGGCAGGGCGCACCAGCGGCCTGCTGTTCCAGTTCGGCATCGATTTCTTCCGCGCCGCGGCCATGCTCACGGTGCTCTTCTCCGACCTCTCCATCGGCCAGATGCTGGCGGTGTTCAGTTATCTCTGGTTCATGATCGGTCCGGTGGAGCAGTTGCTCGGCCTGCAGTACTCCTACTACGCAGCCGGTGCCGCACTCACCCGCATCAACGAACTGCTGGCCCGTGCCGACGAGCCCCAGTACACGCCGAGCGTCGATCCGTTCCGCGGCCGCGAGACCGTGGGGATCGAAGTGAAGGGATTGCGCTTCGCCTATGGCGAGGAGCCGGTACTGGATGGCCTCAACCTGTCCATCGCCCCCGGCGAGAAGGTCGCCATCGTGGGTGCGAGCGGTGGTGGCAAGAGCACCCTGGTGCAATTGCTGCTGGGGCTCTACCAGCCCCAGGCCGGGCAGATCCGCTTTGGCGGCAGCCGGCTGGACGAGATTGGTCTGGCCGAAGTGCGTGACAACGTCGCGGTGGTCCTGCAGCACCCGGCGCTGTTCAACGACAGCGTGCGTGCCAACCTGACCATGGGCCGCGAGCGCAGCGACGAGGCCTGCTGGCGGGCCCTGGAAATCGCCCAACTGGCCGAAACCATCCGCAACCTGCCTATGGGGCTGGACAGCGTGGTGGGTCGATCCGGTGTGCGCCTTTCCGGCGGCCAGCGGCAGCGACTGGCCATCGCCCGCATGGTGCTCGCCCAGCCGAAGGTGGTGATCCTCGACGAAGCCACCTCAGCCCTGGACGCCGCCACCGAATACGCGTTGCACCAGGCGCTCGGTACCTTCCTCAACGGTCGTACCACCCTGATCATCGCCCACCGCCTTTCGGCGGTTAAGCAGGCGGATCGGGTACTGGTATTCGACGGCGGCCACATCGCCGAGGACGGCGATCATCAGCAGCTCATAGCCGAAGGCGGTCTCTACGCCAAGCTCTACGGGCATCTTCAGCAGGGCTGAGGGCGGACTGGACAAGCCCTGTCGGAACGCACGTTTCCTGTAGGGGCGAATTCATTCGCCAAGCTGTCCGCAGGACTGCTCGGCGAGGTCATTGGGGCGGCTGCGCCGCCCTTGGCGAATGAATTCGCCCCTACAAGAGGAGCAACGCGGGGGTGAGGGTTGAGTCAGCCGTGCTTCACCGCTTCCAGGAACACCACGCGCTGGCCGATATCGTGGAATACCCGCGCCGAGGCGATCTGCTTGTAGTCGACGCCGTCCAGCAGGCTGAGCATCTGCACGTCGTGGCGGTAGTGCGGGCGCCAGTCCAGCAGACCCTCGAGGAAGCCGATGCCGTTGACCCCGGGACGGAAGTTGGCCAGCAACAGACGCCCACCCGGTCGCACGGCCTGGAACAGCCTGTGGACAAGTCGTTCGCTGCGGCGGTCATCCAGCAGCTCCGTGACGCCGGCGGAATACACCAGGTCATAGCCGTCGAATCCGCATTCGCCTGCCAGCAACTCGTTCAGGCTGCCATGACGCGTGAGTACGCCAAGCGCGCCGTAGCTGTTGCGCACGGTTTGCAGGCGTGCCGCGTCGTCATCGAACACCAGCATTTCGCCGAAGCGCCCATGACGCAGTTCGCGGGCCAATTCCGCCTCGCGGAAATGACCGCCGGAAATGCACAGGATGCGTGCGGCCTTGCCGGCGCGCTGGCAGGTTTCATCCAGGGCGCGGGCCAGCATGCGCCGCCGGCAACGCAGGGCGCGCGCCGCCGGTGCGCTGGTGGCGAAGTCGAATAGCTGGCGGGTGCGCTCTTCGGGCAGGGTGTGCAAGGCGTCGGATTCCACGCCATAGAGATAGTCCTGCAGCAAGGCGTTGCCACAGCGCAGGCCCGGGCTGGGCAGCTGGCGGCAGGGGAATGGCAGGATATTGCTCGGTGGCGGCGCTTCCTCGCGGACAGGCGCCGGTTTCTCGAATCGCAACTGCTCACGTTCGGTCTTGATCTGTTGCAGTTCGTCGTGGAGTTGCCGTTGTTCTTTTATGCCTTTGCTCAATTCTTCCGGATCACTGATCTCTTCCACATGCCACCTCGTCTGGCCAGTCGTGGATTCCTAGACCCGTCACGCGGGATGGAGGCAGGTATTCGCTTCGAGTTGAACCTTAGTTGATGGCTATCTGCCTGCAATCATCCAGATAGATGAAATCGCGCTTTCGAAAAGGCGCGACTGCACGATTCAGAGCCCTTGCAGTCGGGTGAGCAGGGTGATCAGTTCGGCCTGGCGTTCCGTTTCAGTCTTGCGGAACAGTGCGCGCAATTGCGTACGTACCGTGTTGATCGAGACATTCAGCCGCTCGGCGCAGGCTTCCGGCGTCAACCCCTGGAGGAGCAGTTCGGCCAGACGCTGCTCCGCCCGGCTGAACTGGAACAGATCGGCCAGCCACGGGCTTCCTGGCTGGTGTTCCAGCAGTGCCAGCAACACCAGGGGACCGCTGTGCTGGGGCGCCAGCCCGGACGCTTCGGGAACCGGGGTGACCATCAAGCGAGCGGGCGGGTCACCGGCCAGGCTCAGCCAACCAGCACGGTGCTTGCCCTCACTGCCGGTGGCCTGGCGGATGAGTGCCTGCAGGCGTCCGTCCAGGGCCTTGCCATGCAAGCGTCCCTGGCGATCCTGCAGGGCGAAGGCCGCCTGGCTCATGCGCCGTTCCGCCTGGCGGTTACAGAACAGGACGCGCCCTTCGCCATTCAGCAGCCAGACCGGCGCAGGGTGGCGCTCCAGCAGCAGGTCGCGGCGGGCCACGTCCAGCTTCAGTTCCTGCAGTCGATTGCTCATCCGTGCCGCGCGCAGCAGATGAGGGCTCAGGCGTTGCAGCAGGTCGCGCTGCTGCATCTCCGGCAACGCCGCACCCACCGCAGTCAGGAGCGACAGATAGATGCCAGAGCCCGCCTCCTCGTGCAGCTTGATGCAGGAGATGTTGTTCATGCCAAAGGGGATGTGGAACTCCTGGTAATACGGATCGCGGCGAATGCGCTGCGGGCCGAGGTCTTCCAGGTCGTGGTACCAGCTGCCTACCGGGCGCGGTACCAGCACATCCTTGGCCGGGTCGTACTGGTGGTAATAGGCGTTGTAGGCCTCGACGCTGGCCGGGTCGCACAGGTTGATGGCGGTGACCTGCGGGCGCTGGTCCCGCTGGTCGAGGAACAGGAGGGCGCCCATCTGATGGCCGGTGGCGCTCGCCAGCGCCTCCAGCATCGAACGCCACGCGCCTTCATCGAGGACGCATTCGTAGCAAAGGTTGACCAGGTTGTCGTACAGGTCGTTCAGGTGCGGCATCAGACAGCTTCCCTGCGAGGATGGGTGGCACATCGCTTTCATATGGCACAGGCCAGAGCTCCTTGCCTAATGCCGCTGGTCGGCTTGATGGCTTCCCTCCTGGAAGCCTGGATGAACGCCCTGTCAAGAAATCCTTACGCGAATGGCGCGCCTGCCAGGCGGTATCGGCAATCCCGGGGTGGCGTAAGGAAAACTTTCCGGATCGACCGTTCGGCGCCGCGCCAACCGCAATCCCACGCCTTGTTCGCCAGGCGCTGCCAGAGTGAGATGGCGCAAACAAAAAACGGCCCGACGCCATGAATACCGAACTCACCCTCTACGGGTACTGGCGCTCCAGCGCTGCGTACCGCGTGCGTATCGCCCTCAACCTCAAGGGCCTGGCCTATCGCCAGGAAGCCGTCCACCTGGTCAAGGATGGCGGCCAGCAGCACCAATCGGCCTATCGCGAGCTCAACCCCCAGGGCCTCCTGCCCCTGTTGGTGGATGCGGGCAACGCGGGCGGCGAAATCCGCATCGCGCAATCCCTGGCCATCCTCGAATACCTCGATGAAGTCTTCCCCGTCCCCGCGCTGCTGCCGGCTGATCCGGCCCAACGCGCGCTGGTGCGCTCCCTCGCCATGCACATCGCCTGCGACGTGCATCCGCTGAACAACCTGCGCGTGCTGCAGTACCTCAAGGCTGAACTGGGCGTGGCTGATGAGGCCAAGGACGCCTGGTACCACCACTGGATCGCCCTCGGCCTCGCGGCTGTGGAAAAGGGGCTGGAAGCCTTCGGCGGCAAGCTCTCCCTGGGCAGCCGGCCGGGTTACCTGGAAGCCTGCCTGGTGCCCCAGGTCTACAACGCCCGACGCTTCGACTGTGACCTGTCGGCCTATCCGCGCATCCTCGATATCGCCGCTCGCTGCGACGCCCTCGAAGCATTCAGAAATGCTGCTCCGGAGGTACAGCCAGACGCGCAGTAAAGGTTTACCAACCTGCCTTGCAAACCTCCGCCGGACCACAAGCCCGGCGGGTGAAATCCCGTCACGACAACAACAAAAGGTGACGCAATGAGTGATATGCAACACTCAGGCGAGCTGAAACGCGGCCTGAAGAATCGCCACATCCAGTTGATCGCCCTCGGCGGCGCCATCGGCACCGGTCTTTTCCTCGGTTCCGCCGGCGTGCTCAAGTCCGCCGGTCCTTCGATGATCCTTGGCTACGCCATCTGCGGATTCATCGCTTTCCTGATCATGCGCCAACTCGGCGAGATGATCGTCGAAGAGCCGGTCGCCGGCTCTTTCAGCCACTTCGCGCACAAGTACTGGGGCGGTTTCGCCGGTTTCCTTTCCGGCTGGAACTGCTGGGTGCTCTACATCCTGGTCGGCATGAGCGAGCTCACCGCTGTCGGCAAGTACATCCACTACTGGTGGCCGGACGTGCCCACCTGGGCCACCGCCGCGGTGTTCTTCCTGGTGGTCAACGCCATCAACCTCGCCAACGTGAAGCTGTTCGGCGAAGCCGAATTCTGGTTCGCCATGATCAAGGTGGTCGCCATCGTCGGCATGATCGTCCTGGGTTGCTGGATGCTGTTCAGCGGTAGCGGCGGCGAGCAGGCGGCTGTGAGCAACCTCTGGGCCCATGGCGGCTTCTTCCCCAATGGCGTGAGCGGCCTGGTGATGGCGATGGCCTTCATCATGTTCTCCTTCGGCGGCCTGGAAATGCTCGGCTTCACCGCAGCCGAGGCGGACAAGCCCAAGCAGGTGATCCCGAAGGCAATCAACCAGGTCATCTATCGCATCCTGATCTTCTATGTCGGCGCCCTGGTGGTGCTGCTCTCGCTGAGCCCCTGGGATGCACTGCTGGCGTCTATCAACAGCGCTGGTGATGCCTACAGCGGCAGCCCCTTCGTGAAGATATTCGCCCTCATCGGCAGCGACACCGCCGCTCACCTGCTGAACTTCGTGGTGCTCACCGCTGCGCTGTCGGTCTACAACAGCGGCACCTACTGCAACGGTCGCATGCTGCTGGGCCTGGCCGAGCAGGGCGATGCCCGCGCTCCCTGGCCAAGGTGGACAAGCGCGGTGTCCCGGTGCGCGCGTTGGTCGTGTCGGCCGCGGTGACCTTCCTCGCCGTGGTGGTCAACTACGTCGTCCCGCACAACGCCCTGGAGCTGCTGATGTCCCTGGTGGTGGCGGCCCTGGTGATCAACTGGGCGATGATCAGCTACTCGCACCTGAAGTTCCGCCAGCGCATGGACAAGGACGGTGTCCGCACCGGCTTCCGTTCCCTGTGGTTCCCCATGAGCAACTACCTGTGCCTGGCCTTCGTGCTGTTCATCCTCGTCATCATGCTGATGATTCCGGGTATCCAGGTGTCGGTGTACGCCATCCCGGTGTGGCTGCTGGTGATGTGGGGCTGCTACCGCCTGAAGCGGAGCGGCAAGGCCGAGACCAGCAAGGTCGCAGGCTACGAAGCGGGTTGATAATCCGCTGCTGCAAAGAAAAACCCCGGCCAGGTGCCGGGGTTTTTCTTTTGTAGGTTGGGTAGAGGAACGAACCCAACAGGCCGAGTTTCAGGCCCTCGCTTAGCCTGTCGTACCTCCAATCGTTGGGCTTCGCTTCGCTCAGCCGCAACCTACGAGTCTTGCGTCGATCAGATCTGGAACCGCGCCACCGACGATTGCATCGCGCTGGCCACCGCATCCAGGCGTTCGGCGGCGTGGGCGAGGTCCTGCATGGCGCGGCTGTTGCTCCGCGACATCTGGGCGATCAGCTCGACGCGCTGGGCCACTTCGCTGCTGGCCTTGGACTGCTCGCCGATGGTGTAGGAAATCTCCTCCACCACTTCCGCCGCACGGTGGGCGCCGCTGCGAATCTCGCTGATCGACTCGCCTGCTTGCCGCGCCAGGCCGACGCCGTCCTGTACCCGTTCCACGCCCGTCTGCATGCTGTCCACCGCATGCTGGGTAGATTCACGGATACGCTGGATCATCCCGGTGATTTCCTGGGTCGACTGCGCGGTCCGTGCCGCCAGGTTGCGCACCTCGTCAGCCACCACGGCGAAGCCCCGACCGGCTTCCCCGGCCCGGGCAGCCTCGATGGCGGCGTTCAGTGCCAGCAGATTGGTCTGTTCGGCGATGCCTTTGATCACCTGGATGATGGAGTGGATCTCTTCCGAAGACTCACCCAGGGCGGTGATGGTGCTGGACGACTGGTTCACCGCGTCGGCGATGCGATTCATGCCTTCCACCACACCAAGGATCACCTTGCCGCCGTTGCCGGCGAGGTCCTCCGACTGGGCGGAAATGCTCTGCGCATTGCGCGCGTGGTCGGCGATCTGGCCGATGTTGGTGATCATCTGTTCCATGGCCGCGGCCATGCTGGTGGCGCTGTCGGATTGCTCGCTGGCGCCGTCGACGATGCTCTGCGAGGTCTCGCTGAGACGGTGGGCGGTACCGCGCAGCTCCTCGCTCTCGCTGCGGATGGTGGCGATCATCTGCCGCAGGTTGCCCTGCATGTCGGCCAGCGCCCGTTGCAACTGGCCGGCTTCGTCGTCGCTGTCGATGCTGACCTGGGTGGCCAGGTTGCCCTGGGCGATGGCGCGCGCCACGCCGACGGTTTTCTCCAGCGGACGTAGCACGGCGCGCATCAACTGGCCGGTGACCAGGCAGAGCAGGCCGATCACCAGCAGGATGCCGCCGGCCAGCCATTTGGCGGCGTTGCTGACGGCTGCTTCGCCGTCGGTGCGGGTCTTGGCCGCATGGGCTTCGATCTTGCCGCTGAGGGCTTCGTTCTTTGCTTCCAGCTCGCCGAAGCTGCGCTCGAAGGAAGGCAGTTCGGCACGGGCCGCTTGCGGGTCGCGCAGGGCTAGGTTGACGATTCGCTCGGCGTCGCCGATGTAGCTTTCCAGGGCCGGCTGGGACTCGGCGATGGCGCTGCGGATGTCTGCGGTGAGCGGCAGCTTGGCGTTCTCGCCGAGCGTGCGGCGGAACCATTCGCTGTGCTCGCGCAGGTCATTGCGCACCTGGTCGGCGCCGGCCTGGTCGCCCGGCTGCACCACCATGGCGGCCAGTACGTCCGCGCGCAGGGCGTCGTGCATCATGTCGCCCTCCAGGTGGTTGCGCAGTGCGCTGACGCTGAGCTGGTTCTCGGCCAGCGCGTCGGCGAGGTCGGTCTGTCCCCAGTAACCGATGCCACCCAGGAGGGTGGCGGCGAGGACGCTGATTGCCCCGGAGGCGACCATCTTCTGTCTTATTTTCATGTCCCTGTACTCGCTGGATTGGCCGGATGCTGGCAAGGGTAGTCCAGCGATAAGTGGCGCTGGAGTGTTTATCGGCCGCCAGGCGAGTGTCATGAGGGCGGGGCGAGTCAGTGACTCCCTAGCGCTGCAGCAATCCCGCCCAGCTGGATAGGGGAATCACCTGATCCTCGTGCCAGATCCGCTGCCAGAGTAATTTCAGACGCTCCAGGTCGCCCCGGCTGGTCGGCCAGCGGCGTGCCTCCGCCACCGGCTGCCAGCGACCGTTGCGCTGCTCCGCGAGGATGAAGCGGAACGGATGGAAGCCGGTCATGCCCAGGCGCAGGTCGGTGACCACCAGCATCTGGTCGATCTGGTCGTAGCGCAGGATGCCGTGGGTGAACCAGGCCAGGCGCACGTGCTGGGGGGAATCCCGCAGGCGCCGGGCCAGATCGGTACCGCGCGGTATCCGCTCGAGCCTGGGCGGCTCATCGTCGAACCAGCTGACCAGCGCTTCGTGGTAGTCCTCGCCGTCCAGCACGGTCACGCGCCAGAGCAGGGTGTTGAAGGGCGTAGGCGCGCTGAAGATGGATTGCGGACGGATGCCGTCCCGCTCCAGCACTTCGTACACCCGCTGTTCGGCCATGAACTTGCCGCCAAGGCTCGAGAGCAGGTAGAGGCTCGACAGGGCCAGCGCCGCCACCGGCAGGCGCGGCGTACGGCCACGCAATCCGAACAGCAGCCCACCGATCACCGCTGCGATCAGCGGCAGGGTGTAGAGCGGGTCGATGATGAAGATACTCGACCAGGCGATTGGCGGTGTCTGCATCGGCCAGAACAGCTGGGTGCCGTAGCTGGTGAACGCATCCAGCAGCGGGTGGGTGGCCAGCACCAGCCATAGGGCGAGGAACAGGCGCTGGGTGGTATACGCCGGATTGGGGCGCCATCGTCGTACCAGCAAGGTCAGCAGGGCCGCCAGTGCCGAGAGCACGAAGATCGAATGGCTGAATCCCCGGTGGTAGGTCATCGCCGCCACCGCATCGGTGTAGCGGATCACCACGTCGAGATCGGGCAAGGTGCCGAGCGCGGCGCCATAGAGCAACGCCTTGCGTCCTTGCCAGCGCCCGAGCAGCGTCCCCTGGATAGTGGCGCCGAGCACCGCCTGGGTGAGTGAGTCCATTGCCATCTCTCGAGAATGATCCGCCGGCTAAGTTACTGCGCCAACAGTCTTTCCGGCAGCGGGAAATTCCCACCAGATTTTTCCGACAATGGAGACGGCGAAGGACCGTATGGATGCGAATCGAATCCTGCTTATTCCCCTCCTGGTGCGGGGCGGGCGGACCAGGAGGGGAAGCTGTTGCCGACCGATTACTCGTACACCACTGGCCGATGATGGATGCGTGATTGATAGCGGGATTTCTGTGCGGGTTCAGCCGCTTTCGTGGTTGTCGCTGATCCGGCTGCTGTGGGTTTTTCCTCGACCAACTGGGCGAAACGCTCGCTTTCGTCTTCGGTCGTCTGCCCGCGTTGTGCTTGCAATTCCTGGTACTGGATGAGGCGGTCACTGCCTCCTTCAGCTGTGGCCTGGAAAGAAGTCAGCGCAACAAGAGAGAACAACAGGCTGGAGAAGGCAGTGGTGCTAATTGCGGATTTCATGTTTCTTCCTCGTTTAAACACTTGAACAACCCCCGAGGACGGATATTAAGGACGAACTAAAGCACCGCCATAACTATTTTGTAGTGCCTGACAGGTGGTTGATTTAAAGATGATCGGTAGTTTTATAAGACTCTGATTGGCATGAACTATTCCGCTGATCATGCTGTTTTTAAGGGCGTGTAACGTACTGTTGGAAAGTATGTAATTGGCTGTAATTGATTTGTTTCTGTCGCGTTTCATGGAAACACTTCAGAAACAAAATAAGTGTCGTAAAAGAGCGCGCTGGTCCGACTTTTGAATTGCAATGCCAGTAGCGATTTCAATGCCGCCGCGAGACGCCCGCTCGCGTTCCCCTCGATACCCCGTGCTACAAGCGCCAGAGCCCCCGTCCCACGTGCCTTTCGCGCTAGTCCCATTGGACGATGCCCACCACCGGACCTGCGGATTTAATCCCTCCCCATAGTGCCCCGTGCCCTGAGTGCGCGGCGATAACGACAATGAGGAGAACCGCATGGATATCCGTGGCCTGGGTTACGTCACCGTAGCCTCGACAGACCTGAAGCGCTGGGGCGATTACGCCACCGGGGTGCTCGGCATGATGGTGGATACCGTTGCGGACGAGCGGCTCTACCTGAAGATGGACGAACGCCCCTACCGCATCCTGGTGGAACGCGCCGACCACGACGGCTATGGCGCCTGCGGCTGGGAAGTCGCCGGCAAGGCCGCCTTCGAACAGGCCATCGTCGAACTGCAGCAGGCCGATGTGCAGGTCCAGCGCGCCAGCGCTGTCGACGCCGCCGGCCGCAAGGTGCAAGAGCTGGCGCGCTTCGCCGACCCGGATGGCAACCGCCATGAACTGTTCTGGGGCCCGCAGCAGAATTTCGCGCCCTTCGTCTCCCCGGCCGGTGTCAGCGGTTTCATTACCAGTGATCTCGGCATGGGTCATGCCGTATTGCCGGCACCGTCCTTTGACCGCTGCCTGGACTTCTACGAGCGGGTCATGGGCTTTGGCCTGTCCGACCTCATGAAGGTGCGCTTCACTCCCGATCCGGCCGAACCTGAAAAACGCATCCATTTCCTCCATTGCAATAACGGCCGCCATCACTCCCTGGCGCTGTTCGAGTGCCCGATCCCTTCGGGTTGCGTGCACCTGATGGTGGAAGTGGGCGAGCTGGACGACGTGGGCCGCGCCCTGGATCGCATGCACGCCAGCGGCGTGAAGCTCTCGGCCACCCTCGGCCGCCATACCAACGACGACATGACCAGCTTCTACATGCAGACGCCGGGCGGCTTCGACCTGGAGTACGGCTGCGGCGGCAAGGTCATGGACTGGGAGCGCCACACACCCTTCGAGAGCACCGTGGTCAGCCACTGGGGCCATGACTTCAGCGTCGGTCGTCAATAAGGAGCCGCCCCATGGACAAACGCATGACTGCTGCCGACGTTGTCGGTCAGCTAAGCGACGGCATGACTATCGGCATCGGCGGCTGGGGCCCCAGGCGCAAGCCCATGGCCCTGGTGCGCGAGATTCTGCGCTCCGACCTCAAGGACCTCACGGTGGTCGCCTATGGCGGCGCCGACGTCGGCATGCTCTGTGCGGCCGGCAAGGTGAAGAAGCTGGTCTACGCCTTCGTGTCGCTGGACTTCATCCCGCTCGAACCCTACTTCCGCAAGGCCCGCCAGGACGGCGCGGTGCAGGTCATGGAGATCGACGAAGGCATGCTGCTGCTCGGCCTCAAGGCCGCCGCCATGGGCGTGCCGTTCATTCCCACCGCCGTGGGCCTGGGCACCGACGTATTGAGCATCAACCCGGAGCTGAAGCTGGTCAGTTCCCCCTACGACGACAGCCGCGACTGGGTCGCCATGCCGGCGCTGAAGCTCGATGCGGCACTCGTCCATGTCGACCGCGCCGACGCCCGTGGCGTCTGCCAGATCGCCGGTCCCGACCACTACATGGACGATCTTTTCGTGCGCGCCGCCCAGAAGGCCTTCGTGAGTTGCGACGAACTGGTCGACAGCGCCTGGTTCCATGAGGACCCGGCCCGTGCCCGCCAGGTGTTCTGGGAACGCAACCGCACCAGTGCCGTGGTGCATCTGCCGGGCGGCGCCCATCCGTCGTCCTGTGCGCCGCTCTACGGCTTCGATACCGCTCACTTCAAGGCCTACAACGCCTCGGCCGCCGAGCCGGATGGCTGGCAGGCCTACATGGAGCGCTACGTGAACTGCGGGGAAGCGGAGTACCTCGCGCGTGTAGGTGGCCTGGATGCCATCCGCCAACTGCCGCTCCCGGTTTTCTGAGGACGCTGAGATGACTGCCACCAAACAACCCTACAGCCTCGCTGAACTGATGATCTGCGCCGCCTCCGAAGCGTTCGCCGGTGACGGTGAGGTGCTCGCCACCGGTATCGGCGTGCTCCAGCGCCTGGCCGCGTCGCTGGCGATGCTCAATTCCAATGCCGAACTGATGATGACCGACTCCGAAGCCTTCATGGTCGCCGAGCCGGTGCCGATCGGCCCGCGTGGCGGCTACCAGCCGAAGTTCGACAGCTGGATGGGCTTCTCGCGGATTTTCGATAACGTCTGGAGCGGCAAGCGCCATGCCCTGGTAGGGCCGGTGCAGATCGACCGCTTCGGCCAGGCCAACATCTCCTGCATCGGCGAACACGCCAAGCCCAAGTCGCAGATGCTCGGCGTACGTGGCTTCCCCGGCAACTCCATCAGCCACGCCAACTCGTTCATGGTGTCCAGCCACAACAAGCGCGTGTTCGTCGATGGCGAAGTGGATGTGGTGGCGTCGGTCGGCTACAACCCTGAGCGCCTCGCCCGTGGCTGGTCGCTGGACGAGATCGACATCCGCATGATCGTCACCGACCTCTGCGTACTCGACTTCCAGGGGCCGGGCCGGCAGATGCGCATCCGTTCCCTGCACCCCGGTGTCAGCGTGGAAGACGTGCAGGCCGCTACCAGCTTCCCGCTGCACGTGCCGGACTCCATCCCGACCACCGCCGCACCGACCCTTGAGCAACTGATCCTCATCCAGCAGCTGGACCCGCACAACCTGCGTGCCAGCCAGCTCAAGGACAATCCGCCGGGCGTGCGCGCCCAGGCCATGACCCACTGAGGCGGAGCCGCACACATGAGCCACGAACAGGCCGAAGAAGCAGACGTGGTGCAGTACGAGGTGCAGGGGCCGCTGGCCCTGGTCACCATGCACCGCCCCGAGTACCACAACGCGCAGAACTCGCGCATGACTTACGCCCTGGACGCTGCCTTCCGCCGCGCCTGCGATGACGACGCGGTCAAGGTCATCATCCTGCGCGGTGCCGGCAAGCACTTTTCCGCCGGGCACGACATCGGCACGCCCGGCCGCGACGTCAACCAGAGCTTCGAACGCACCAGCCTCTGGTACGACCACGTGAACAAACCGGGTGGAGAATTCCTCTACGCCCGCGAGCAGGAGGTCTACCTCGGCATGTGCCGTCGCTGGCGCGACATGCCCAAGCCGACCATCGCCATGGTGCAGGGCGCCTGCATCGCCGGCGGCCTGATGCTCGCCTGGGTCTGCGACCTGATCATCGCCTCGGAGGATGCCTACTTCGCCGATCCGGTGGTGCGCATGGGCATTCCGGGTGTCGAGTACTTTGCCCACGTGCATGAGCTGAATCCGCGCATCGCCAAGGAATTCCTCTTCCTCGGTGAACGCATGGGCGCCGAGCGTGCGTACCAGATGGGCATGGTCAACAAGGTAGTGCCGCGCGACGTGCTGGAAGACGTGACCCTGGACGTGGCCCGGCGCATTGCGCAGATGCCGCGCCTGGGCCTGCAACTGACCAAGCAGGCGGTGAACAACGCCGAGGACCTGATGGGCAAGCGCGCCACCATGGACATGGTGTTCGGCCTGCATCACTTCGCCCATGTGCACAACGAGCTGGTCAGCGGCGACAAGCTCGGCGGCTACGACGCCCGTGGCATGGCGCAGTCCCAGCGCAACCCGTCGGAGGCGTGATGGCGAATTCACTCGATACCCGCCTGACCCAACTGCTGGGTTGTCGCTATCCGATCATCCAGACCGCCATGGGCTGGGTGGCCGATCCGCGACTCGTGGCGGCCACCGGCAACGCGGGCGGCTTCGGTTTCCTGGCCGGCGCCACCATCGAGCCGCAGCGCATGGAAGCGGCCATCCTCGAAACCAAGGCGCTCACCGACCAGCCCTTCGGCGTCAACTTTCACATGTACCAGGCCAACGCCGGCGAGATCGTCGAGCTGGTGCTAAAGCATGGCGTGCGCGCGGTGAGCTACAGCCGCTCGCCGGGCAAGGCGATGATTGCGCGCCTGAAGGATGCGGGCGTGGTCTGCATACCCACGGTTGGCGCGTTGAAACACGCGGTGAAGGCCGTGGAGATGGGCGCCGACGCCGTGACCGTGCAGGGCGGGGAGGGCGGTGGTCACACCGGCTCGGTACCCACGTCGATCCTGCTCGGCCAGGTGGTGGATGCCGTCGATGTCCCGGTGGTCGCCGCTGGCGGCTTCAAGGACGGGCGCGGCCTGGTGTCGGCCCTGGCCCTCGGCGCCGAGGGCATTGCCATGGGCACGCGCTTTCTGATGAGCGCCGAAAGCCCGGTGCCACGGGCCACCTTGGACCGCTACCTGAAGGTCCGCGATCCGGCCGCGATCATCATCAGCCGCGCCATCGACGGCATGCCGCAGCGGATGATCCGCAACGAACTGCTCGACAGCCTGGAACGCTCCGGCGGCTTGAAGCGGTTGCTGCTGGCCCTGCGCAGTGCCCTGGCCTACCGCCGCCACAGCGGCGCCAGTATCGGCCAATTGCTCGGCAGCGCCCTGAAGCTCGGCGGCACTGATGGCCTGACCGCTGCCCAGACACTGATGGCCGCCAACGCGCCCATGGTGATCCAGAAAGCCATGGTCGACGGACTTCCAGCAGAGGGCGTGCTGCCCGCCGGACAGATCGCCGCCAGCATCGACAGCCTGCCGGGCTGTGCCGAACTCATCGAATCCATCGTGCAGCAGGCCGAGCAGCGACTCGCCGAGCTGTGCCGCCGTGCATCCTGAGGGGGGAGAAGGCCATGGCAACACCATTCAACGTCAGTCTCGACAACGGCATCGCCGAGATGGTCTTCGACCATCCGCCGGTGAACGCCTTCGACAGCAAGGGCTGGGCCGCGATCGCCGCCGAGTTGGAGCGCCTGGGTGAGTCGCCCGAGGTGCGCGTCATCGTCATCCGAGCCGAGGGGCGCGGATTCTGCGCTGGCGTCGACATCAAGGAACTGGCCGCTGACGGCAACCTGATCGTCGCCGTCAACAAGGGCAACTACGACAGCTTCAAGGCCGTCCACCGTAATCCCAAACCGGTGATCATCGCCGTGCACGGCTTCGTGCTCGGTGGTGGCATAGGTCTGTGTGGCGCGGCGGACATACTGGTCGCCTCCGACTGCGCGCGTTTCGGCGTGCCCGAAGTGGACCGAGGCGCCATGGGCGGCGGTGCCCACCTGCAGCGCCTGTTCCCGGTGCAGAAGGTGCGCCACATGTACTTCACCGGCGAGATGATCGACGCCGCCGAGGCCTACCGACTGGGCGCCGTGGAGCGCGTGGTACCCCGCGCCGAATTGCGCGAGGCGGCCCTGGATATCGCCCGCAAGATCGCCGCCAAGAGCCCGGCCATGATCACCCTGGCCAAGGAGGCGCTGACCGGCATCGAGGACGGCAACCTCGAAGACAAATACCGCTGGGAGCAGGGCTTCACCCTGCAGGCCTATCGCTCGCTGGATTCCCAGGAAGCCCGCGATGCCTTCGTCGACAAGCGCACTGCCACCTTCAAGGGCTGAAGCCATGGAACTGACCTACACATCCGAACAGCGGGCCTTCCGTGAGGAGGTCCGCGCCTGGCTGGCGGCCAACGTGCCGGCCCAGCCGCTGCAATCCTTCGACTGCGAAGAAGGTTTCCGCCAGCACCGCGCCTGGGAAGCGAAGCTCAACGAAGGGCGCTGGGGCATGGTGACCTGGCCCAAGGAACTCGGCGGTCGCGGCTGCGACCTGATCGAGTGGCTGATCTTCGAAGAGGAGTACTACCGCGCCGGCGCCCCGGCACGGGTCAACCAGAATGGCATCTTCCTGCTCGGCCCGACCCTGATGGAGTTCGGCACTGCCGCGCAGCAGGAGCGCTTCCTGCCGAAGATGGCCACCGGTGAGGAAATCTGGGCCCAGGGCTGGTCCGAGCCGAACGCCGGTTCCGACATGGCCGCCATCCGCTGCCGTGCCGAGCGCAAAGGCGACGTCTATGTGCTCAACGGCCAGAAGACCTGGTCCACCCGCGCGGTCTGGGCCGACTGGCTGTTCGGCCTGTTCCGCAGCGACCCGCAGTCCAGCCGCCACCACGGCCTGACCTTCATCCTCCTGCCGCTGAACAGTCCCGGCATCACTGTGCGTCCGATCCCGCAGCTCAACGGCCTGCCGGGCTTCGCCGAAATCTTCTTCGACGATGTGGAAGTGCCGGTGGAAAACGTACTGGGCGGGGAGGGCATGGGCTGGCACGTGGCGATGTCCACCGCTGGCTTCGAGCGCGGCCTGATGCTGCGCTCCCCGGCGCGCTTCCAGGAAACCGCGCGGCGTCTGGTGCAGCTCTACCTGGCCAACCGCGAGCAGGCCGACCTCGACCCGGCCATCGGCGAAGCGGTGATGCGCGCCTGGATGGACGCCGAGGCGTACACCCTGAACACCTACATGACCGCGTCAAGGCTGGTGAAGGGCGGCAAGATCGGCCCGGAATCCTCCACCAACAAGATCTTCTGGTCCGAGCTGGACCAGCGCATGCACGAGACGGCGCTGTCGATCCTCGGCCTGCGCGGCGAACTGCTGCCCCACGCGCCGGATGCCGGCGAGGTCGGTCACTGGCTGGACGGCTTCCTGTTCGCCCAGGCCGGCCCGATCTACGCCGGCACCAACGAGATCCAACGCAACATCATCGCCGAGCGCATGCTCGGCATGCCGCGAGCCTGAGGAGCGCGCCATGGACTTCACTTTCAGCGACGACCAACTGCTGTTCCAGGACAATGTGCGCGCCTTCCTCACCAACGAAGTGATCCCGGAACGCATCCGCGAGCTCTGGCGGACCGACAGCGGCCGCAGCGACGAGCTCTGGGCCCAGCTCACTGAACTGGGCCTCACCGCCATGACCGTGCCAGACGGTTTCGGTGGGCTGGACATGAACGAACTGGACTTCATCCTGCTGGCCCAGGAGTGCGGCTACGCCGGCCTGCCCGAGCCCCTGGTGGACACCATGCTCATCGGCGTGCCCCTGCTCGCCGCCCTCCCGAACCAGCTTGACCTGCAAGGCGAATGGCTAACCCACATCGCCGAGGGCAAGGCTCGCATTGCTGTGGGCGAGCCGGGCAACCCGTTGGTGGCCGACGCCCATGTGGCGAATCTGTTGCTGCTGCCCCATGGCGATGAAGTACACGCCGTGCTGCCTGAGCAGGTGCAGCTCACCCGCAACGAATCGGTGGACCCGAGCCGCCAGCTGTTCCGTGTCGACTGGACGCCGAGCGCGCAAACCTGCGTGGCTGAAGGCGAGCAGGGCAGGGCGCTGTGGGCTGCCGCGAAAAACCGAGGCGCGCTGGGCACCGCTGCCCAGCTGCTGGGTCTTGCCAAACGCATGGTGGACCTGGCGGTGGATTACAGCTTCGAGCGCAAGCAGTTCGGCAAGCCGGTGGGTTCCTTCCAGGCCGTGAAGCACCTGATGGCCAACGTCGCCGTGCAGATCGAGTTCGCCAAGGGCCCGCTCTATCGCGCCGCCCATGCCGTCGCCAACGGCCTGCCGGAGCAGGACGTGCAAGTGTCCCACGCACGTATCGCCTGCACCGAAGCGGCATTGCTGGCAGCCAAGAACGCCATCCAGACCCACGGCGCCATGGGATACACCTGGGAGGTGGACCTGCAGCTCTTCATGAAGCGCGCCTGGGCCCTCGACAAGGTCTGGGGCGACCGCGGCTGGCACAAGGCGCGGGTACGCCAGGCGCTGTTTTCCGGCGCCGTCGAGCCGGGGGCGGGGAATACGTTCTAGTCCGATATCCCTCACCCCAACCCTCTCCCAGGGGGAGAGGGGGCTGTCCGTGCAGCGGGCCGCTTGTCTCCCCTCTCCCTCCGGGAGAGGGGCCGGGGGTGAGGGAAGTTTTCCTTTACTCCAATCCTGACCATCCGAGACCACCTCATGCCCCAAGCCTACATAGTCGACGCCCTGCGCACGCCCACCGGCCGGCGCAAGGGTGGCCTGAGCCAGATCCACGCCGCCGACCTGGGCGCCCACGTATTGCGTGAACTGGTCACCCGCAACTCCATTCCCGATGCCGACTACGACGATGTGATCTTCGGCTGCGTCGACACCATCGGCCCGCTGGCCGGTGACATCGCCCGCACCTGCTGGCTGGCCGCCGGCCTCGACCAGGCCGTGCCCGGCACCACCATTGACCGCCAGTGCGGCTCGTCCCAGCAGGCGGTTCACTTCGCCGCCCAGGCCGTGATGAGCGGCACCCAGGACGTGGTGATCGCCGGTGGCGTGCAGACCATGACGCAGATTCCGATTTCCTCGGCCATGACCGCCGCCGAACCGCTGGGCTTCACCGACCCCTTCACCGGCTCCGAAGGCTGGGTGAAGCGCTACGGCAAGGTGCCGCCGACCCAGTTCCGCTCGGCGCAGATGATCGCCGAGCGCTGGGGCCTGTCGCGCGAGGCGTTGGAGGCCTACTCCCTGGAATCCCATCGCCGTGCCCTGCACGCCATTGCCGAAGGCCGCTTCGCCCGCGAGATCGTCCCGCTGGCCGGTGTCGAGCATGACGAGACCCCGCGCCAGACCAGCCTGGACAAGATGGCTGAACTGGAGACCCTGTTCGGTTGCGACCGCGTCACCGCCGGCGTATCCAGCCAGACCTGCGACGGCGCCAGCGCACTGCTGGTGGTCTCCGAGGCCGCGCTCAAGCGCTATAACCTGACGCCCCGCGCGCGTATCCACCACATCAGCGTGCGCGCCGACGATCCGGTGTGGATGCTCACCGCGCCTATTCCTGCAACCGAGTACGCGCTGAAGCGCGCCGGCATGAAGCTGGACGACATCGACCGGGTGGAGATCAACGAAGCCTTTGCCTCGGTCGCCCTGGCCTGGTTGAAGGAAACCGGCTACCCCCATGAGCGCACCAACGTCAACGGCGGCGCCATCGCCCTCGGTCACCCCCTGGGCGCCACCGGCACCCGCCTGATGTGCACCCTGTTGCACGAGCTGGAACGCAGCGGCGGCCGCTATGGCCTGCAGACCATGTGCGAAGGCGGCGGCCAGGCGAACGTGACCATCATCGAACGACTTTAACCCCCCGCACGGACAAAGCCCCCTCTCCCCCTGGGAGAGGGCTGGGGTGAGGGCAACCAACCCCCACACGAAGCAACCGGAGAACCCCACATGCCAATCTGCCAAAACCGCTCCGTCATCATCACCGGCGCCGGCGGCGGGCTGGGTCGGGCCTATGCCCTGGCCTTCGCCGCCGAAGGCGCCAAGGTACTGGTCAACGACATCAACCTGCCGGCCGCCGAAGCCGTGGTCGCGCAGATTCGCGCCGCCGGTGGCCAGGCCATCGCCAACAATGGCGACATCACCAATTACGCCGCCGCTGGTGAAATCGTGCGTCAGGCCATCGAGGCTTTCGGCGACTTGCACGTGCTGGTGAACAACGCCGGCATCTGCCGCGACCGCATGTTCGCCAGCCTCACCGAGGCTGACTGGGACGCCGTGATGGCGGTGCACCTCAAGGGCCACTTCTGCCTCGCCAGCCACGCCGTGAAGCACTGGCGCGAGCAGTCCAAGGGCGGCGCGCAGGTCAAGGCGCGGATCATCAACACCAGCTCCGGCGCTGGCCTGCAGGGCTCCATCGGCCAGTCCAACTACGCCGCTGCCAAAGGCGGCATTGCTTCCCTGACCCTGGTACAGGCCGCTGAACTGGCGCGCTACGGCATCACCGCCAACGCCCTGGCCCCCGCCGCGCGTACCGGCATGACCGAAGACGTGTTCGCTGACGTGATGAAGAAGCCCGAAGACGGCTTCGACTACTTCGCCCCGGAGAACGTCGCGCCGCTAGTGGTCTGGTTGGGCTCCGAAGCCTCCCAGGCGGTCAACGGCCGGATGTTCGAGGTGGAAGGCGGCAAGCTCTCCATCGCCGACGGCTGGCGCCGTGGTCCCGCGTTCGACAAGGGTGCACGCTTTGCGCCGGCGGAGTTGGGCGGGGTAGTGCAGCAGCTGCTGGCCGAGGCCGTGCCGGCGCAGAAGGTCTATGGCAGCTGAGCCTGTCGTTTTACTGAGGCGCCCGGTAACCCAGGTTCCGGGCGCCAGCGTCGCCCTATTGCCTGAACTGATCGGGCTGGTCTACGAAGGCCTGAACGAAACCACCCCCTGGTTCGGCCTGGCTGAGCGCCTGCGCCATGTGCTGGCGGCGCGCAATGTCACGGTCACCCTGCATCATTCCGATGACCGCCCCTCCGATCTCCAGGTGATGTCCGTCGAGCCCCATGACGAAACGGACTGGCTGCTGGCCGAACAGGTCCACCGCGAGCGCTTCACCCATATCGAGCTGTTGGACCCCGAGTCGGTGCTGCCGGGCGATATCCTCGTTTTCGGTCCGCGCGATGTGGAACTCGATTGCGCTGAGTTCATGCGTTCCCTTGATGTTTCCAGCTGCCTTCGAACCTGCTTCTCCGAGCCCGGCGGCATGCGCTGTTGGGTCGACGTGGTGCGTGGGCACAAAGCGCCGGAACAGGGCTTCTCGTCCAGCGACGTGGAGCTGATCAGGAACCTGCTGCCGCACCTTTTCCGCGCCCTCGGGCTCTACGCACGGCTGCAGCGTCAGGAGGCGGAACGCTCGATCTACGAGGGCTGCCTGGATCACCTGGTGCTGGGCTGCCTGCTGCTGGATGGCGAAGGGCGACTGCTGTGCGTGAACCGGGCAGCCAGGGCCATCATCGGCAAGCACCCGGGCATCGAACTCAGCCATGGGCGCTTGCAGCTTCAGGACCGCGCGACCCAGCGCGCCCTGGATGCGGCGATCGCCAGCGCCATCGCCGCCAGGGCCTGGGAAGGCGCTCCCTACCGTGGCGAACTGGTGCGCCTGCAGGCCCAGGATGGCGTGTTGCTGGGCATGCTGGCCGCGCCGGCGCCCTTGCTCGATTACTACCAGGGCCGCCATGTGCCGAGCGTGATCCTCTACCTCTCGGAACTGACCGAGAACCAGGCCATGCAGCCGGTGCCGCGCGGATTCCCAGCGGAGCTGATCGCCCAGCTGCTGGACCTGACCCGCCAGGAAGCCAGGCTGGCCGCGTTGCTGGCCTGCGGCCAGACCATCAGCGAAGCCGCCGGCGAGATGGGCATCGCGGTGACCGCCGCGCGCAATTACTCGAAGAACATCTACGCGAAGCTCGGCATCAAGGGGCAGACCGACCTGGTGCGGATCCTCTGCAAGAGCTTCGCCCTCCTGCGCTGACCCTCCCTCCTAGCCCACGTGCCGGCGCCCTTGCAAGGCGATCGGCAGCGAGGCCGAAGCCGCCAGCGCCGCGCACAGCAGCAGGGCGGGCGTGTAGCTGTGGGTGGCGTCGACCAGGTGGCCGACGAGTTGCGGGCCGAACGCCGAGCCGAGTCCGGCGACCAGGTTGCCAATGCCCAGCAGGCTGCCGAAGTTGCGTTGTCCCATGGCTTGCACCAGGAGCAGCGGCGAGAGTTGGTTGACCAGGTTGAAGGTGGTGCCCCAGCTCAGGGAAAACGCCACGACCGCCAGTAGGCCCAGCGCCGGGTGGGGCGCCACCAGCAGACAGAGGATGCCGGCGGTGCCAGCGGCATTTCCGAGCAGGAGGATGTTCCTGGCTTCCCAGCGATGACTCACGGCCCCGAAGAGGAAGTTGCCCGCCAGCGCCGCGGCGCCGATTCCGGCATAGAAAACCGCGGCGGTCTGCGCTGAATAGCCGGCCGATACCAGGTAGGGCACGAGGGCGATGTAGATGCCCAGGCTGCTCAGGGTCAGGAGCAATTGCATGGCGATCCACAGCCAGTAGCGGGGCATGCGCAGGACCTGGCCGATATCGTGGCCAGGGACCGCCTCTGTCGCGCTCCGGCTCGCCGTCATGCTGGCGTCGGGCAAGCGCGCCAGCCACAGCAGCAAGGGCACGCAGACGAGCAGGATCAGAGCGGCGCTGGCTTGCATGGCATCGCGCCAGCCGAGCGTGCTGATGAGGTGGGTCAACCCGATGGGAAAGACGACGGCCCCCATGGCGGCGCCGCCAAGCAGGACGCCGAAGGCCAGGCCCTGCCGTTCGGGGGCGATCCAGCGCGTGGCTAGGGTAATGGCCGGGACATAGGTGGAGGCGCCAACGCCCAGGCCGCCCAGCGCCAGGGCAAGGGTCAGCCGGTCGATGTCGGGGCTGCGGGCGGCGAGCAGGTAGCCCAGCGCCGCCAGGGTGGCGCCGGCGGTCATCACCAGGCGCGGCGCGGTGCGGTCGAGCAGCCAGCCGGCCAGAGGCATGGCCAGGGTCATGCTGACCATGAAAGCGGTGGCGATGCGCGCGGTCTGCTCGCTGCTGCTGTGCAGGGCCGCGCTGATCGGCAGGGTGAACAGGCCGAGGGCGTTGAGGGTCGTGCCGAAGATCACGCACAACACCAGCGCCAGGCCGAGGACCAGGAGCCATCCCTGGCGCTGGTCGGGCAGCGTCGGAAGCCTTGCCGGAGGAATGATGAAGTCCTGCGCCGCCGCCGCATTGTCCAGTGCTGCTGCCGTCTGTTGCCAACGCGCCATGCCGATGCTCTCTGAAGGTGAAGGGCCGTCGGAGTCTAACCAGCGGCCTATCTCGCTCAGCAGTACCAGTTGGTACTGGAGCGTCGATTGGCCTCCTCAATAGGATCGAAACCGCTGTGGCAGGCAGTGGCGGTCAGATCCCGTTCAGCCTCGATCAGTCCCAGGCAGGGGTTCTGAATTGCATTCGAGGAGACGGCAGTGAGCTGGAGTGAATATCGGCGAGCGGTGGAAGGACAGGTTCCGGTCTTTCCGGTCGCGGACGCGTATGAGTCGGGTGTGGTGCCCATTCGCTTCAGTGGCTGGCCGCTGCCACGGCAAACCCCGGCCTACCCGGCGCTGGACCACGACATAGAGGTAGATATCGTTGTGGTCGGCGCCGGGTTGGTCGGGTCTTCCCTGGCCCTGCGCCTGGCCGAGAACGGCGTGCGCGTGGTGGTGCTGGAAGCCGACCAGCCGGGCAGTGGCGCTTCCGGCCGCAACGCCGGGCATGTGCAGCCCTATCTCGCGTCGTTCGCCCCCCTGCAGGCCCATGCTGACCAGGGGCGGCGCTTCACCGAATACTTCATCGAGCACCGTGACGTGGTCTTCGACCTGTGCCGCCAGCATGGCCTGGAGGCCGACGCGGTGAAGTCCGGCATGGTCGATGCGGCCTGCCGCCGGCACGGCGCGCTTGAGAATAAGGTGAAGCAGTGGAAGGCCTTCGGTTACGACGTCGACCTGGTCGGCGCGGAACGCCTGAAGGAACTACTGGGCACCAGTGCCTACAGCCATGGCATCCACTGGCGCGAAGGCGGCCGGGTCAACCCCTATCTCTTCACCAACGGCATGATTGCTGCCGCCGTCCGCCTGGGCGCCAGGGTGTACGGCAATTCCGCCGTGCTGTCCTGCGAGCGGCGCGCGGCGTACTGGCGCGTGCGCACCGCCACCGGCAGCGTGCACGCCCAGCAGGTGGTGCTCTGCACCAACGGTCATGCCGGCAACCTGTTCTTCCCGGAGCTGACCCGCACCCAGTTCCCGCTGGTGGCCTGCGGCATGGCGACGCGACCCTTGCCGCGGGAAGTGCTGGAGATCGTCAATCCGGCCCGGGTCACCCTCATGCAGTACCCGACGGGCCTGTATCCGCTGATCATCGACGGTCGCAACCGGCTCATCACCGCGACCATTCCGGGCGCTGGCCGCGCGCAGCGGGCGGCGGATCATTTCGCCTACTTCCTGCGCTACCTGCGGCGCACCTACCCGCAGCTCCGCGATACCCCCATCGAGATGGAGTCGTACTGGACCGGCATGACCGCCAATTCGTCCTCGGTCTACGACGCGTCCTACCCGAAGTTGTACCGGGCCGCCGATGGCGTGTTGGCCCTGATGAACTTTGGCTCCTGGGGCAACGTCATGGGGCCGATGCTGGGCGTCAACCTGGCTGACGCGCTGGCCAGCGACCGCCTGCAGGACTGCCTGCTCCCACTTGAAACCCCCAAGGCCGTGCAGTGCCCCGGCCTGTTCGAAACCAAGATCCGACGCGTACTGATTCCCGCGGCCCGCTGGGCCGACAGGTTCAACCTCGTCTGAGGAACGCGTTGGCTGGTAACGCCAGAAAAACCGGCGAGGACTATCGGGCATGGATGTCCCGCCCGGGAAGGCGTGATCCGGCGGTCATGAATCGCCATAAGACAAAAACAAAAGGTGGAGATTTAAGAATGAGAGTCTTGCTGTTGGGCTGCGGAAACGTCGGCGCGAACGTCGCGCGCCAGCTGCTGCCCCGTAACCCCGAAGTCGAATGCATCATCGGTGACCTCAACCTCGAAGCCGCTGAGAAACTGGCCGCCTCGCTCGGCCCGAGGGCCAGTGCCGTCAAAGCCGACATTCGTGATCCGGCCAGGCTGGACGCGTTGCTCGACGGTGTGGACCTGGTCTTCAACGCCGTGGGGCCGTTCTATCGCAGCGCCGTTCCGGTCATCGAGGCGGCGTTGCGGGCACGGGTCGACTACATCGACATCAACGACGACCACGATGTCGCCGAGACCCTGTTCCTCGATCCGTCCTGGAACCAGCGCGCGCTGGAGGCGGGGGTCAAGCTGGTCATCGGTTGCGGCTCGACGCCGGGCCTGACCAATGTGATGGCCAAGATGCTCGCCGACCGCCTCGACAAGGTGCGCGAAATTCACCTGGCCACCGCGGTGCCCTTCGTGCCGGACCTGCTGTCGCCTTCTGTGATCGACCACATGATGCACATCACCGCCGACGATGTGGTGCAGTTCGTCGACGGCGAGTATCGCAAGATGCCGGGCTGGGGCGGCCGGCTGGAGGTGCCCTATGCGGCGCCGTTCAAGGCCTACCCGTCGTTCTTCATCGGCCATGGCGAAACCGTCACCCTGCCGCACTTCATCAAGGGGCTGGACCAGGTGACCAACCGCATCGCCTTCTTCCCCGAGGCCGGCGCCGAAGTCTGGCGTTCGCTGATCGACCTGGGGCTTGGCAGTTCCGAGGTGATCGAAGGCCTGGGCATTTCGCCGCTCAAGTTCCTCACCCACCACCTGGCCAGCGAGGTCGGCCGCGCGAGCGTCACCGTCGACCTCTCGGACGAGCCCTGGGCCGTCGCTTCCCGCGTGGAAGTGGTGGGCGAGCGCAACGGCAACGAAGTGCGCTGCGTGCTGGAGCACCACCTGGACCTGCCCACCGAGCAGGTCGAGGACAGCACCCCCGACCCCACCCCGACCTGCGCCCGTCTGGTCATCGAGGCCTGGCTGGCTGGTTGCGTCACCGGCGAGGGCCTGCTGGCGCCTGAGGTCTGCCTTGACGCAGAGGCTTACGTTCGTGCCTTCGCGAAGGAGACCGGCGGCCGCCTGATCGAAACCGAAACGGTGCTCAAGCGCGATTGCTATGCCTGAAGATCGTCGGCGCCGCCGGGCAACGATGGCGCCGCAACGACCTGTCGACCAATCCGGGGTCGCCCTCCGCTGGAGGGCTGGCCCCCAACAGGACAACAAGAAGCATGATGAACATGTGTATTCGCAGGACCTGGCCGCTGCTGGCGGCCGTGCTGTTCACCCAGGGGGCCTGGGCCGTGGTCAGCGAGAGCGAGGCCGCGAAGCTGGGTGGAGACCTCACCTGTATCGGCGCGGAAAAGGCGGGTAATGCCGACGGCTCCATTCCCGCGTTCAGCGGGCAGTGGCTCGGCGCCCCGCCGGGCGTCGCGTTCGGCGGCCTGGGCAAGCGCCACCCTGATCCCTATGCCTCGGAAAAGCCGCTGTTCGTCGTCACCGCGCAGAATATGGCGCAGTACGCGGACAAGCTTTCCGATGGGCAGAAGGCGCTGCTCAAGAAGTACCCCGATAGCGTTTCCATCCCGGTCTATCCGAGCCATCGCGATTTCCGCTACGAGGACATCCGTTGCGACCTGACCCGCAAGAATGCAGTCAGCGCGGAGCTGGAAGACGGCAACATGGGGGTGCGTGCACTGAAAGGCGGGACGCCGTTCCCCATCCCGAAGAGCGGTGACCAGTTGCTGCGCAACATCCTGCTACCGGCCTATGCCAACCAGGAAGATGCGGTGTACGACCAGGCCGTGGTCTACCCGGACGGCAATGTGGCCTGGGGGCGCATGCGTTACGAAATCCTCGACCAGACCAGCGACGCGGAAAATGTCGGCAAGCCGACCGAGGGCATCTTCGCCTACTCCCGGGTGACCATCCTCAAGCCCGAACGGCAGAAGGGCGAGGTGATGCTGACCTACACCTACTTCAACGAGGCGAAGAATCCGCAGACCAGCTGGACCTACAACCCGGGCACGCGAAGGGTCCGCCAGTCTCCCGGATTCGGCTTCGACATGCCGTTGGGGGTGGGCGGCTTCCGTACCATCGACGACGACCGTCTCTTCAACGGCTCGCCGGAACGCTACGACTGGAAGCTCGTGGGCAAGCGCGAGATGTTCATCCCGTACAACGGTTATCGCCTGGAGGCTGCAGGGATCAAGTACGACGCCCTCCTCAAGACCGGCAGCATCGATTCGCAGTTCATGCGCTACGAACTGCACCGAGTCTGGGTGCTGGAGGCGACCCTGAAGGAAGGCTACCGCCATCAGTACGCCAAGCGCGTCCTGTATGTGGACGAAGACACCTGGAATGCCGTGATGGCCGACAACTACGACGCCCATGGCGAGTTGTGGCGCACCAACTTCATGAACACCTATTACGCCTATGGCGCGAAGCTGTTCCACGCGGGCGTCACCGTCTATCACGACCTGGTGTCCGGGGCCTACCTGGCCGACCGCCTGACCAGTGAACTCCTTGCACCGAGGGTCAATGGTGACCGGCTGAAGCCGTTCATGTTCACCACCGACCTGTTGCGCCAGTCGGGTA
Source organism: Metapseudomonas resinovorans (assembly GCF_002003485.1). Classification (GTDB taxonomy): domain Bacteria; phylum Pseudomonadota; class Gammaproteobacteria; order Pseudomonadales; family Pseudomonadaceae; genus Metapseudomonas; species Metapseudomonas resinovorans_D. The sequence continues at coordinate 90,763 of NZ_BDMA01000027.1, read as the reverse complement.
AGTAAGCGTGCCGGGCGCGGCGCCCGGACACGGAATTTATTCACCAAACCTTTCATATGACGACAGCCCTGGCGACGGCACGACCGCCGCCAGGGCGTGCGGCTGCGCGCCCGTGCCCGCTGACTTGGCGAGGCCGGCACGCAGAACAGGAGACTGTAGATGAAGCATTTCGCAGGCAATCTGGTACGGGAAAGCAGGGCGGTTCGGGGCGGGCGCTTGCGCCAGTTGATGCTCGGGTTGTCGATGGTGCCATTCGGCGCGCCCGTGTCCGCCGGCCAGTTCAGCGTCGGCGAAGAGATCGGCGTCGATTACCTGGTCAACATGACTTATGGCGCCGCGTACCGGCTGAACGATCCCTCGCGGGCCCTGGTGGACGGGCCGGTCGATCCGGCCACGGGGCTGCCCACCACGGTCAACGCCGATGATGGTGACCGAAACTTCAAGCAGGGCGCCCTGATCAACAATCGTGTGTCCCTGCTAGGCGAGATGGACATCAAGTACCGGAACTATGGCGCCTTCGTGCGGGCCAGCAGTTTCTACGACGATGTCTACCAGCACGAAAACGACAACGACTCGCCGGACACGGTGAACAAGGCCGGCGCCCACGACCATTTCACCAGCCATGCGCAGAACCTGGCGGGCAGCCGCAGCCGCTTCCTGGATGCCTACGTCTACGGCAGTTTCCAGACGGCCGAGCAGTCCATGCTCAACGTGCGTCTCGGACGCCAGGTGGTGCAGTGGGGGGAAAGCCTGTTCTTCCCCAACATCGCCGGTGCCCAGTCGCCTGCCGATGCCACCAAGGCCAACGTGCCGGGCACCGAGGTGAAGGACATCCTGCTGCCGGTCGGCCAGTTCTCGGGCCAGTGGCAGCTGACTCCGGATTTCGGCGTGGCCGCGTACTACCAGTACGAGTACAAGCGCACCGAACTGGACCCGGTGGGCACCTACTTCTCCTACACGGACGTGGTCGGGCCGGGTGCGGAGTTCATCCGTGCAGCTCCCGGTTTCAACATTCCCCGGTCCCCGGACGACCAGCCCAGCGACAGCGGCCAGTGGGGGGTGAGCACCCGTTTCTCGCTGGGTAGCGAGAGTGAGTTGAGCCTCTTCTACCTGCGCTACCACGACAAGAACCCCAACGTGGTGACGAACTTCGATGGCGCATTCCCGACCGACTACAACGTGGTGTATTTCGACGATATCGCGTTGACCGGGGCGAGCTTCTCGACGCGCCTGGGCGATTTCAACGTGGCCGGCGAGGTCAGCTACAAGGATGGCGTGCCGGTCCTGGTCGATTCGCTGATCGGCCCCTCGGCAACGCGTGCCGATGCCACTCAGGCGAACCTGTCCGCCATCTACCTCCTCGGGCCGATGGTGCTCTCGGACCAGACCACCTTCATTGCCGAAGCCAGCTACCTGCACGTGAACGATGTTGATCCGTTCGAGTTCGCCGGCGAGCAATCCGACCAGCTCACCCTGGACCGCAACTCCTGGGCATACCAGCTGCTGATGACGCCCTCCTGGAACAACGTGGTCGATGGCTGGGATCTGACGATGCCGGTTTCCTTCGCCCATCAGGTCCGCGGGGCGCCGGCTGTGGCCGGTGCCTTCGGCAGCCTGGTCGGCGAAGGGGACAAACGGGCGAGCGTCGGGGTCAACGCCAAGTACCTCAACAACCTGGAGCTGGGCATGGCCTACAACGCCTTCCTCGGCGAGGCGGACCTGGAAAAACGACCCCTGGCCGACCGCGATTACCTGGCGATCAGCGCCAAGTACAGCTTCTGACCGCTTCGGCGATGGGCATCCGGGTACCGGATGCCCATCGCCCATGAAGGAGTGCACCATGAAAGTGTTTGTAGGGCTCGCGATTTCGGCCCTGGTGGGGCTGGCCGGTGTGCTGGCCTTCGCCCCGAGATCGATGCCGGCGCTGCAGCCGACGCAGATTCCCGCCGAGCGCATGCAGATCAACGGGATAGAGGTAACCCGCATGGGCTGGGTCATGGCAGGGGAACTGGGCCATATCCTGATCTCCCGCGACCAGGGGCGGTCCTGGACCGCCGCGGCCGTGCCGTCGTCGCGCCAGGCGCTGATCAATCGCCTGGTGTTCGCCGACGACACCAATGGCCTCGCCCTGGGCCACGAGGGCTGGATCCTGCGTACCGCCGATGGCGGGCGCAGCTGGACGGAGTCGGCTTTCCGGGCCGAAGGCGGCGAACCGCTGCTGGATGCGGCGCGCCTGCCGTCGGGCGACTGGCTGGCCGTGGGCGCCTTCGGCCGCGTGCTGCGCTCGCGCGATGGCGGCCGGAGCTGGCAGAACGAGGCGATTCCGGGACTGGCGGACTGGCACCTGAACGGCATCGCCGCATCGAAGGATCGCCAGCGCTGGCTGATCCTGGGCGAGGCGGGGACGCTGCTGCGCTCTCAGGATGGCGGGCAGAGCTGGCAGCCGGTGGAGCCGTTCTACAGTGGCTCGCTGTATGGCGCCGTCAGCCTCGGCGGAGCCACCTGGATCGCCTACGGCATGCGCGGGCACCTGTTCCGCAGCGGCGACGACGGGCGCAGCTGGTCCGCCGTCGCCCTGCCCAGCACGGCATCTCTCTATGCCGGCACCCTGTTGCCGGACGGCAGGCTGCTGCTCGCGGGGCAGGGCGGTGTGGTCCTGGCCAGCGATGACCGGGGCCTGTCCTTCCAGGTCCTGCGGGAAACCGGGCAGGAGAACCTGACGGACATCCTGGTTCCGTCTTCGGGCCCCTGGCTGCTGGTCAGCGACGCCGGCCTACGCAGGCTCGAACGGCCCGGCGCAGAGCCCCATGCCCCTACCACCATGCCGATCACCTCATCGCATCAGGGAACCCCGTGATGACCCACTCGCCACCTTCGACTCGCACCGAACGCCTGGTCGCCGTCCTCGCCCGCGGCCTGATCGCGCGGCGCCTGCCCCTGGGCATCCTGTTCCTGCTGTTGACCGCAGGTCTCGGTTTTTCCGCCCTGGATACCCGGCTCGACCCCGGTTTCAACAAGCTGATCCCACTTTCACACCCCTACATGGCGGCCTTCAAGGACTACGGCACCACCTTCTCCGGCGCCAACCGCGTCATGGTCAGCGTGCACTGGAAGGGGCCGGGCGATCTCTACAACGCCCACTTCCTCGATGTGCTGCGCAAGGTCACGGACGAGGTGTTCTTCACCCCCGGAGTGAACCGCAGTCGCGTGCGCTCCCTGTTCACCCCCAATGTGCGCTACATCGAGGTGACCGAGTCCGGCTTCACTGGCGACGTGGTCGTGCCGTCGCGCTTCGAGGCCAATGGCGCCGGGCTGGCGCAGATCCGCTCCAATGTGGCCAAGTCCGGGGAGATCGGCCAGTTGGTGGCCAACGACCTGCGCTCGGCCATGGTCCAGGCGGACCTGCTGGAGACTGATCCGCAGACCGGCAGGAAGCTCGACTATGCGGCAGTGGCGAAGCGCCTGGAGTCGATTCGCGCCACCTACGGTAGCGACGAGATCGATATCCAGATCGTCGGCTTCGCCAAGGTCATGGGCGAGGTGATGGACGGCCTGCTGGGGGTGGTGCTGTTCTTCGCCATCGCCCTCGCGATCACCACGGCCATGCTGTGGCTGTATTGCCGCTCACTGAAACTCACGCTGCTGGCGGTCGGCGTCGCCCTGCTGCCAGTGGTCTGGCTGCTCGGGCTTTTGCCGCTGCTGGGTTACGGCATCGACCCGATGTCCGTGCTGGTGCCCTTCCTGATTTTCTCCATCGGCGTATCCCACGCGGTGCAGATGACCAACGCCTGGAAGCAGGACGTGCTGGCCGGCGCCGGCGCGCGGGAAGCCGCCGAGGCTGCCTTCCGCAAGCTCGCCGTGCCGGGCACCGTTGCCTTGCTGGCCAACGCCCTGGGCTTCATGGTCATTATGGTGATCGACATTCCCATCGTCCGTGAGCTGGGCCTGACCGCTTGTCTGGGCGTGGCCCTGATGATCGTCACCAACAAGATGTTCCTGCCGATCATCCTCTCCCGCCTGCAACTCGAACCGGGCAGTCGCGACGCAGCTGTCGGGGCGGGTGCCCGTCATCGGCTCTGGTGGCAGCTGTCGCGCCTCGCCGAGCCCGGCCCGGCGCTGGCCTGTCTGGCCGTCATGTGCCTGCTGCTGGCGGCCGGCACCTACCAGGCGCGGTTCCTCCTGACTGGCGACGTGGGGGCCGGCGCGCCGGAGCTGCACGGCGATTCGCGCTACAACCGGGACAATGCGGCGATCATCGGCAGCTATGCCATCAGCATGGATGTGCTCTCGGTGTTCGTGGAAACCACCGGACTGGAAGAGGCCTGCCTCGACTGGCCGGTGATGAACGCCATCGAGCGCTTCGACCTGCACATGCGCGGGGTTGCCGGCGTGCAGTCGGTGAGCACGGTGGCCGGCGGCGTGAAGCTGTACATCGCGGCCAACAACGAGGCCAATCCGCGCTGGGCGGCCCTGCAGCGCGACGCTGCGGCTCTGCGCACGGGCGGCGGCGCCTCGAACCCGGAGCTGGGCCTGAACACCGAGGGCTGTCGGGTGCTCAACCTGCTGGTCTACCTCGATGACCACCAGGGCTCGACCCTGAAGCACGTGACGGCAGAGGTCGAGAAATTCATCGCCAGTGAGCACATGCCGAATGTGCATTTCCGCCTGGGTGGCGGCAACGCCGGCGTGGCGGCCGCCACCAATGAGGCGGTCGAGCAGGCCGAGGTGCAGATGCTCGCCTCGATCTTCGCGGCGATATCCCTGCTGTGCTGGCTGACCTTCCGGGCCTGGCGCGGGGTGCTCTGTGTGATCGTGCCGCTGATGCTGGTGACCATCCTCTGCAACGCCCTCATGGCCCTGCTCGGCATCGGCCTGAAAGTGGCGACCCTGCCGGTGATCGCACTCGGCGTGGGGGTGGGCGTGGACTACGGCGTCTACCTCTACGAGCGCATGCAACACGAAATGGCGAACGGACTGGACCTGCGCGAAGCCTTCTACCAGGCCATGTGCCAGCGCGGCACGGCGGCCGTGTTCACCGCGCTGACCATGTCCATCGGTGTGGGTACCTGGGCCTTCTCGGCGCTCAAGTTCCAGGCCGACATGGGCGTGCTGCTGGCGTTCATGTTCCTGGTCAATGTGCTGGGCGCGATCTTCCTGCTACCCGCCCTGGCGGTATGGCTCGGGGTAGGACAGCGCCGCCGCGTCACGGCGCTGGCCTCGGCGTGAGCGCCATCGGCTTCCGTAGGTTGGGTAGAGCGAAGCGAAACCCAACGATCCCGGGTTACGCCCCAACCCTGTGGGGGGGCGGATTCCTTTGCCAAGGGCAACCCCGTTGCCCCACACGGCCCCTCCCCGAGTCCGGAAGAGGGGTCACTCACTCAATTCACCCACTCCTGGCGTTGGAAGTGGCCTGGTAGTTCAGTTGGACGAGGGCCGTCATGCCCTTCGCGGTTAAGGTGGGCACTCACCTGCCTGCCCGAGCGGCGCCAACTTCGCGACCGATCGCCAGCGTTCCCCGGACCCCACAGGTCTACTCGCCAGAACAACAATAAGGATCGCCTGCATGTCAGTACCTTTCTCCGTAAACCGGCCTTGCCGTCTGAATAACGTCTCCGCCTGGGACCAGGAAGCCGATGTGATTGTCGTCGGCTTTGGGGCCGCGGGCGCCTCGGCCGCCATCGAGGCCGCCAGCGCGGGAGCCCAGGTCGTGCTGCTGGAGGCCACCTCCGGCAACGGCGGTACCAGCGCGCTTTCGGGAGGCGAGATCTACCTGGGCGGCAGTGGTGGCACCCCGGCCCAGCGGCAGGCTGGTTTCGACGACGACACCGAAGACCTGTATCGATACCTGATGATGGCCGGCGGCCCGGATGCCGATGAGGCCAAGGTGCGCCTCTACGCGGAGAGCAGCCTGGACCATTACCACTGGCTGGTGGCCCAGGGCGTCCCCTACAAGAACACGTTCCTGCCGGAGAAGATGCTTGAACCCGTGACCGACGATTGCCTGATCTGGTCCGGCAGCGAGGAGGCCTGGCCGTTCGCCGACGAGGCCACGCCGTGCCCGCGCGGCCACACGCCGCAGTACCAGGGCTGGGGCGGTGGCCGCCTGCTGATGGACGTCCTTGCGGCCCGCGTCAGCGAACTTGGCGTCGAAGTGCACTATGACAGCCGCGTGATGGCACTGGTGGCCGATGACGATGGCAAGGTCCACGGCGTGGTGGTGCGAAACGACGGCTGCCTGCGTTTCGTCCGTGCGCGCAAGGGCGTGATCCTGTGCGCTGGCGGCTTCGTCATGAATCGCGAGATGGTACGCAGCCATGCCCCGCAGTTGATGCATAACGAAAATCCGATCGGTACACCGGGGGACGACGGCAGCGGCATTCAGTTGGGCATTAGCGTCGGCGGCGCGGCCATCCACATGGACGAGGCCTTCGTCAGCTTGCCGTTCTATGCGCCGGAATCCTTGGTCAAGGGCATCTTCGTCAATGAGCGCGGACAACGCTTCATCAACGAGGACAGCTACCACGGCCGCATCGGCTACCACATCCTCCGCCAAGGCGGGAACCGGGTGTTCCTACTGGCGGACAACGCCACATTCGAGCGTCCCGCCGAGATCACCCGTATCGATATCGCTGCCGTCGGCGAGACCTGGGATGAGGTGGAGCAGGAGTTGCGGCTGCCGGCGGGGACCCTGGCAGCGAGCGTGGCCTTCTTCAACCGTCATGCCGCCGAGGGCCGTGACCCGCTCTTCCATAAGGCGGCAAAGTGGCTCAAACCGCTGAACGAGCCGCCCTTCGTCGCCCTGGACTGCCGCTTCGATTACGCCTTCTTCCCGCACTTCACCTTCGGTGGCCTCGACACGCTGCCTACCGGCCAGGTGCTGACCGCGCAGCGTGAGCTTGTCGCCGGTCTCTATGCAGCAGGGCGCACCAGTTGCGGCCTGCCACGCTGGGGCGGTGGCTACAGCTCGGGCATGTCGCTGGCGGACGCTACGTTCTTCGGCCGTCAGGCCGGTCGCCACGCGGCGACGCAGGGCTGATCCAACGCAAGACGCCCCGGAGATTGTTTCCGGGGCGTCCTCTGATGATGGGAAGCACTACACGGCAGTTATGGCCCTCGTCTGGGCCCGGAAGGTCTACGGCACCTGATCCCCGCTACTCTCCTGCTCTTTCTTCTGTGGGGGCGAATTCATTCGCTAAGGGCAGCGCAGCTGCCCCAATGGCCGGCACGCAGTACCACCGTAGGAGCGAGCTCTGCTCGCGAACAACCTCACCCCAAATCCGCTCCCATGGATTTCGCATTCCCCAAAAAGAAAGAAGGCGCCACAGGTGGCGCCTTCTGCCTTTCGAGGTGCATACATCATGAATTGCCTGCCTCTGAACTGCTCCGGGACTTAGCTGATGCGGTTGGCGCCAGTGCGGTCAGCACCACCTTCAGCGACACGCAGGGCCTGAGAACGCTCGGAACCGTTCTCGGCTACATCGAAAGCCTTGGTACGGTCGGAACCACCTTCAGCGACACGCAGGGCCTGAGAACGCTCGGAACCGTTCTCGGCAACATCGAAGGCCTTGGTACGGTCCGAACCACCTTCAGCCACACGCAGAGCCTGGGAACGCTCGGAGCCGTTCTCTGCAATGCGGTGGATGCTGGTGCGGTCAGCGCCACCTTCAGCGACACGGTGGATGGAAGTGCGGTCGGAACCACCCTCGGCAACCGACAGTGCAAAAGCGGAAGCGGACAGGCTGGCGATGAACAGGCTGGCGAAGATTTGCTTTTTCATTTTGGTCACCTTGGTTGGAAGGGGTTGGAATTCGTCTACGGAGCTCATGTTACTGATGTGATTTCGATGAAGAAGTGATGCTGCATAATGGTTGCTATCGATGCTATTGATGGTTGATTTATTTCAATTAAAAACAATGAGTTAACCATGTTTTAAGTGCGTGGTTGCGTTAAGCGGAAAAGCTTTTCCGCTGGCTTGAATAATCAATTTTCTAGATTCATTCAGGATGAAATTGCTCATTTTCTGAGCATTTGGTGAATCGAGCCCTCGCTGCTACTAGGCGCGCCGGTGGCAGCGAGCCTGCCCTGTCTGCACTTCAGAGGTTGTCGGCGTCGATGATGGCCTTGGTGAAGTCATGGCGATGTCTCCGTTGCAAGCCAGTGGTCAAGGGGGGCGGTCCCCTGCGTTTCTGGCTTGCAGTTAAACAGTGCGACTTATCTGGCCTGTGTCGATTACCGGGCCATATCGATGCCCATGTATCTCGATGCATTTCAGACACACTGTGATGCACGGCGATCCTCCCCAGATCCGCCCACTTGTAGGGATCGCCAAGGGCAGCGCAGCTGCCCTCAAGACCGGCACGCGATAACCACCGTAGGAGCGAGCTCTGCTCGCGAACAACCCCACCCAAATCCGCCGACCTGTAGGGGCTATTTCAATCGCCAAGGGCAACGCAGTTGCCCCAACAAACAAAGGCCCCTCTCCACATAGGAGAGGGGCCCCACGACACTTCAAATCACCTCACGCCCAACGGCAACTCCTCCATCTTCACCAACAGCCAGAAGTCCTCCAGGTTGCTGCGAGACAAATGAATCAGCGCATCCATCAGCGCGCTTTCCTTGATGTTGTCCAGATAGGGTCCGGGAATCCCCTCCCGTAGCGCCGCATTGTCCAGAACGATCTCCGCAATCATCTGCACCGTGTGCAGCCGGGAATCCAAGCGGTCCAGCAGCTCCCGCAGCCGACGTTCCTCAAGGTCGATGCTCATGCCGACACCTCTTTGCCCGAGGCCATGAACGCTGGCAAATCCCGCCAGGCCACCCACACCTCGCCCTGCCACCTCACCATACCTATCCGCCGCCCCTCATAGCTCAGAACGTCACGGCACGGCGCCGCATCCGGCTCCCGGTGATAGTCATGCAGCGTCGGCACCAGCACTTCACTCAGCCAACGGCCGACCTCGCCATGCACAGGCCCGCCAAACTGGAACAGCACCTTGTAGGCACCGATGTCGCTGATGGCGGTGACCTCTTCATGGAAGTCGTGGGTGTAGCCGAGGCGGAGGGTTTGTTGCTCGTGAGGCTCCAGGGCCTGGAGCAAGGGGAGGGCGTCGGAGTGGCCAATCAGCCGGGCGAAGTCATGGGCAACGAACCAGGGCTGGTTGTCGACCATCAGGGTGCGCAGGCGGAGGGAATGGCGGTAGAAAACGAGAGGGGTGTATGCGTCGTGCATGGTGGTTCTCCTGTAAGTGAACTCAGGACCGCCACCGTCGCTGTCAATCGAAGGGTGGCAGACCGCGAGGGGTTGACAGACCGGTTACAGGATCCGGCAGACCCGAGGGTCTCCCCACGCGATCTGCCATAGAGCAGTGCAGTTAGAAACTGCATGCGAGCAAGAGTCTGCAAGGAACGCCCGCCGTTCTTCGCATGCACCTTGCGGCGCAATCGCACCTGTAAGTCGAGCTGTCAAACCCGGCCACGGGATTGACCGTGACGGGGAGGGAAACTAGCCAGGGCGCGCGTAGGGCCTCAAGGCTAACGGGCTGTAGGAAAGTTCTCTGTAAGGAGGGGGAAAGAGAGTCGGAAGTATTTGTAGGAAGTGGCCGTGCGAGGGCATATAAGGGGGAACTATGGAGGTAGTAAATAGCTGCCTCTGGTAGATAGCAGTCGTTTGCAGACGACCGCAATCGGCCAATTCCTACCTGCTGGACTTGCTGAAATCACCCCAAAGCTGCCGGCCTGGAGAAGCCGATTAGAGTAAAAGAAATAAATCTGTCCCCGTTTTTTCTTTTTGCGCGTCCGCTGAAACGATTTTTTCGGCGTTTTATATCGCGTACCAAGGAGTACCACTCGGCGGCGAAGTAAAGGTCACTACTGCTGTTCTAGGAGTCAGGCCATTTTGCACAAAAAGCAAAACATCAAATATTCTTCCATGCTCACCTGCCAAAGCAGGATAACTACTAGCAGATATCGCTGAGTTGATGGCGGGAGATAGGCGAGAAATGCACTCAGAAATGTAGAACGGTAGTGCACAGATCTTTTGTGCATCTGCACTGCCTTTCTTCGGTAGCAGGTAGCGCGTTTTTTTTACTCCAGATAATCCTGCAACTGCTAGGCCACCTCTTACCTGGCTGTCGAAGGCAGGTATGAGGCCTGTAAGCAGCAATAATGACTTCATTGGATAGGTAACGTTGGTGTTACCAATAAGGAGCGCTGCTGAGGTGGAATTTATTGTATCAATCAGGCAATCATCAAATGCGGAGACTGAGGCAAATGGTGAGCCATGATTAAGGGCGCGTCGTCCGCCGCTTATTGCCAGAAAACTAATGCTCGCTTCTAGGTCAACCAATTTTCTATGGAAAGTAGCACTACTCAAGGCGTGAGTTATGGCGGCAACTGGCTGACATGAAGGTGCCCCTCTCTTGCCGGCGCCCCATCTTGTGAGTACGCGACTGAGAGCGCCTGCAAGTGGAGAGGCTGTTGCAACTGAAGGAGCTGAAGCCAAGTAGGCTCTTGCTAGGCCTTTGACCGCGAAATAGTCCGCGTGATAGGACGAGCTAAATGAATTGACTGCTGCAGTTATAGCACCTGGCGTACTACTGACACTAAGAACCATGACATTACTCCATGGGCGCCGAACGTTTGGTTAAGGTGCCCGCTTTAGCCGGTCTCGAGCGAGCGAAGCGGATGGCTTGAACCGTATGTTATAGGGCACTTTGCAAATCAATGCTTCCGAATTTCAATGAAAGCTCTTCAAAACTTTCAGATTCATGGACGAACATCATAAGAAATTCGGTTTCTAAGCCATGGTTAAAGACAGTGCTGTCGTGATCAAAACCACCCATGAATGAAATTCCTTTATCTTTTCCTGTGAGAGTCGATCCTGTTGCTTGAGCCGTAATAAATAAAAAGCGCCGCTGGCCATCGATGTGAATAGGAGTGGCTAGTGGAATGCCTATACATTTTTCGCCACTGGGTAGGTGAACCAAAGTCCAAGGACTTTTAAGTTTGTGCGACACGCGCCTACCCAGTTCTTGATCGGAATAAATGTGACACACAAATTTGATGGATGAAATTTCTTTCTCATCAAATGAGAAAGGTACTATTCCTCGCTTATTCGTTGCTTTCTTGTTGTCTTCAAGGGCTTTGAAGTGGTGGATGCCTTGAAAGTTTGCTGTGAAAATATGGCCGTTAGCAGCGTGCAGAGGGACGGATTGCTTTTTTATTGACGTCTTGATTTTTCCTGTTAAGGAAAAGTGTGCTTGGCCGCTGGGGTGGTGTGAGTATTTAACTAGATGCGAGGTAACTGGAAAGTCTTCACCGATCGTTAATTTTTCGAAAGATTCTTGCCCGGCTGGTAACTTGACTGCCCCAAGCCTCCCCAGACAGCCTTCAAGGTATGGGAATGTCACATATAGAGAGGCATCGCTTGAAGAGAATGCAATTTGAAATATCTTATATTTTTTTCCGTTGATGCCTGCTGCAATCACGTATCGATCAGCACAATAAACATTGATGGCAGGCATCGTGACTCCTTGTGGCTTCTAAATATAAGTAGGCGACACGTAATAGATAATGCTTTACGCCACTTTTGTCGTATATCTTCCTTGCCCCACCCATAACCCCTTGATTCATTTGAGTAGATCACTCAAGAAGTGACATGGGGCTGAGGGAAAATGTGACAACAGCAGGTTGGAGGTTACTCAGGCGTTTGCTGGATGGCTATCGCTGATTGCAGCCTAAGCGTCAGCACCCGTGTGTGACCGTTATTGGTCGATAGCCCTTTGCCAAGACAGTCCCAGACCACGCCACCAGATCGAGCCAACCCGTCTCTTCATACGACATGAAGTCCCCGCCTAGGGATATACCCATCATGCTAGCCAGTAAGTCGTCATTACTTGCTGGCCCCGCGTTGGGTTTCGCAGCGCTCTACCCAACCTACGGGTGCACTCTTTGGGTGCACACACCTTGTAGGGGCGAAATCATTCGCCAAGCAGGCCGAAGGTCTGCCCTTGGAGTTAACAGGGGGCAGCTTTGCTGTCCTTGGCGAATGAATTTGCCCCTACACATTTATCCCGCCACAACGGCCATTCCCCTCGTCGTCCATCTGGACGATTCCCCCTCCTGCACAACTCGCCAGACTCCTTCGCACCAGGGGCGCTCGCCCCGAGAGTCACTAGAAGGCAAGCGTTATGGAATTCGCGTTCAGCGATGAGCAGGAGATGATCCGCGAGTCCGCCGAGAGCTTTCTCGCGGATGTATCCGACTCCGCCGCCGTGCGTGCGGCAATGGCCAGCGACCTTGGCCATGACCCGGCGCTCTGGCAGCGCGTGTGCAGCGAGATGGTCTGGCCGGCCATCCATATTCCCGAAGCCTATGGCGGCCTCGGCTTGGGCTTCGTCGAACTGGCGATCCTGCTGGAGCAGATGGGCCGCCGGCTGTTCTGCTCGCCGTTCTTCGCCAGCGCCTGCCTGGCCACCCCGGCCCTGCTGCTGGGGGGGAGCGAGGCGCAGAAAGCCAAATGGCTACCGCAACTGGCTGATGGCAGCCTGACGGGCACCCTGGCCTATGCCAGCAACAGCCGCAACGGCCTGGACTCGGTACAGGCCAATGTGCGCGAAGAGGGCAAGGGCTTCGTCCTCGACGGCAAGTTGCGCCAGGTGGTCGACGGCCACAACGCCAACCTGTTGATCGTGGCGGCGCGCGGTAGCGAGGGCATCGGCCTGTTCGTGATACCGGCAGACACGCCCGGCATCAGCCGCAGGCTGGTACCGACCCTGGACCAGACCCGCAAACTGGCCGAAGTCGAACTCAACCACGTTTACGTGGGTGCCGATGCTGCGTTGGGGGCATCGGGGCAGGGCGGTGAGCTGCTGGAGAAAATCCTCCAACTGGCCTGCGTGGCCCTGGCCGCCGAGCAGACCGGCGGCGCCCAGCAGGCTCTCGATCTGACCCTGGCGTACACCGCCGAGCGGCAGCAGTTCGGTCGCGCCATCGCCAGCTTCCAGGCCATCAAGCACCGCGCCGCCGACATGATGCTGGAAGTGGAGTGCGCGCGTTCGGCGGCCTTGTACGCCGCCTGTGTGGCCGAAGAAGTCCTGGCCGGCAATGGCGACCCGGACGTCGCCGCCGAACTGCCCCTGGCCGCCGCCCTCGCCAAGTCCCGCTGCTCGGAGGCCTTCTTCCATTGCGCGGCGGAATCGATCCAGCTGCATGGCGGCGTCGGCTTCACCTGGGAGTACGACCCGCACCTCTACTTCAAGCGCGCCCGGGCCAGCGAAGCCCTGTTCGGCGCGCCGTCCTGGCACCGCGAGCGCATCGCCGTTGCCCTCCTGGGGGAATACGCATGAAGATCAGTTTCAGTGAGGCGGACGAAGCCTTCCGCCGCGAGGTGGCCAACTGGCTGGCCGATAATCTCCGGGGCGAGTTCGAGCAGCTGCGCTTTCGCGGTGGACCGGGCGACGAACACAGCTTTCCCGAGGAGCGTAAGGCCTGGGAGCGCAAGCTCGCCGAAGGTGGCTGGACCTGCGTGGGCTGGGCGCCGGAACACGGTGGGCGCGGTCTTTCCATCAACCAGCAGGTGATCTTCCACGAGGAGTACGCCCGGGCTGGCGGTCCTGGCCGCATGGGGCACATCGGTGAGGGACTGGCCGGGCCGACCATTGCCGCCTTTGGCACCGACGATCAAAAGCGCCGCCTGCTGCCGGGCATCGTCGCCGGTACCGAGTTCTGGTGCCAGGGCTACTCCGAGCCCGCCGCGGGCTCTGACCTGGCCAATGTGAAGACCCGCGCCGTGCTGGAGAACGGCCAGTGGCGCATCAGCGGGCAGAAAGTCTGGACCTCGCTCGCCCACGAATCCGAATGGTGCTTCGTCATCGCCCGTACCGAGGCGGGTAGCGTCGGCCACCAGGGGTTGTCGTTCCTGCTGGTGCCCATGCACCAGCCGGGCATCACGGTACGCCCCATCGAGCAACTCACCGGCACCTCCGAATTCAACGAAGTGTTCTTCGACGAGGCGCTGACTGACGCCGACAACATCCTCGGCGCGCCGGGCGATGGCTGGAAGATCGCCATGGCCCTGCTCGGCTTCGAGCGCGGCGTGTCCACCCTCGGCCAGCAGATGCTGTTCCAGAATGAACTGGAAGAGATCATCCAGATCGCTCGCGCCAATGGCGCCGCGCGGGACCCGCTGCTGCGCCAGCGTATCGCCGAAGCCTGGGGCGGACTGCGCATCCTGCGCTACAACTCCCTGCGCATGCTTTCCGGTGCCCAGGATGGCGGGCTGCGCCGCGAGGCGATGATCTACAAGCTGTGCTGGGCCAACTGGCACGTGGCCTTGGGCAAGCTGGCCATGGACGTGCTCGGCCCCGACGCCGAATTGCTGGAAGGCGGGCCCTACGAGCTGGGCCGCCTGCAGTCGATGTTCCTCTTCAGCCGCTCCGATTCCATCTACGGCGGCACCAACGAAATCCAACGCAACATCATCGCCGAACGCGCGCTGGGCATGCCCCGCGAGCCGCGCGTGCGCACCTGATCCGAGGACCTTGCATGAGCATTCCCACTTACGTTCCCGGCCACGGCCTGCTGCGCGGCAAGTCGGTGTTGATTACCGCTGCGGCAGGGGCAGGCATTGGCTTCTCCGCCGCCTTGCGTGCCGCCGAGGAAGGCTGCCGCGCGCTGATGATCAGCGACATTCATGAAGGCCGTCTGCAGGAAGCCGCTGCGAAGATCCGCGAGGCCACCGGCCTCGACCAGGTCCATGGTCAGGTCTGCAACGTCACCAACGAAGAGCAGGTGCAGGCCCTGGTGGCCGCCGCCGAGCGCGAACTGGGCGGCGTCGATGTACTGATCAACAACGCCGGCCTGGGCGGCTCGCGCCTGCTGGTGGAGATGGGCGATGAGGAGTGGAATCGCGTCCTCGACGTGACCCTCACCGGCACCATGCGCATGACCCGCGCCATGCTGCCGAAGATGATGGATCGCGGTCGCGGTGTGATCGTCAACAACGCCTCGGTCCTCGGCTGGCGCGCACAGAAGGAACAGAGCCACTACGCCGCGGCCAAGGCCGGGGTCATGGCCCTGACCCGCTGCGCAGCGGTGGAAGCGGCCGAGCATGGCATCCGCATCAACGCCGTCAGCCCGAGCATCGCCCTGCACGACTTCCTGAAGCGGTCCGCGCCCAAGGAGCTGCTCGACCAACTCGCTTCCCGCGAAGCCTTCGGCCGCGCGGCGGAAGTCTGGGAAGTGGCCAACGTGATGATGTTCCTGGCCAGCGACTACAGCTCCTACATGACCGGCGAAGTGCTGTCGGTTTCCAGCCAGAGGGCATGAACATGTCGACGATCTTCGCGACACCGTCTGCACTGCTGGAGCACGTCGGCGAACAACTGGGCCGGAGTGACTGGATCAGCGTCGAGCAATCGCGCATCGACCAGTTCGCCGAAGCCACCGGCGACCACCAGTGGATCCATGTCGACCCCGTCCGCGCCGCCGGCGGCCCCTTCGGCGCCTGCATCGCCCACGGCTACCTGACCCTCGCCCTGGTCAACCTCTTCCTGCCGCAGATAGTCGAAGTACGCGGCATTTCCATGGGGGTGAACTACGGCTGCGAGAAGGTCCGCTTCCCCAATGTGGTCCGTGCCGGCAGCCGCGTGCGCGGCAGCGCCCAACTGGTCGCCGCCGAAGAAGTGAAGGGCGGCATTCAGGCCACCATTCGCGTCAGCGTGGAGATCGAAGGTGAGGATCGGCCCGGCTGCGTGGTGGACACCATCAGTCGGTATTACCCGGCGTAACCCTCACCCCAACCCTCTCCCAGAGGGAGAGGGGGCTGTCCGTGCAGTGGTTGAGCCCGTTTGTCTCCCCTCTCCCTCCGGGAGAGGGGCCGGGGGTGAGGGAAGCCCTCGCCCCGCACCTATTCAGAGGATCGCAGGATGAAAGAAGCCGTAATCGTATCCACCGCCCGCACCCCCATCGGCAAGGCCTTCCGGGGCGCCTTCAACGACACCGAAGCGCCATTGATGGGCGGCCACGTGGTACGCGAGGCGCTGCATCGCGCCGGTGTGGAGCCGGGTGAGGTGGACGACGTGATCATGGGCGCCGCCGCCCAGCAAGGCACCCAGGCCTATAACCTCGGCCGTCTCTGCGCGGTGGCCGCCGGGCTGCCCTCCAGCGTGGCCGGCATGGCGGTGGAGCGTCAGTGTTCGTCGGGCCTGATGAGCATCGCCCTGGCGGCCAAGAGCATCATGTGCAACGAGATCGACATCGCCATCGCCGGTGGGCTGGAGTCCATCTCCCTGGTGCAGAACAAGCACAAGAACAGCTACCGCAACCAGTCCGAAGCGGTGCTGGCGCAGGACCCGCGCGCCTACATCCCGATGATCGAGACGGCGGAAATCGTCGCCGAGCGCTACGGCATCTCCCGCGAGGCCCAGGACGAATACAGCTACCAGAGCCAGATGCGCACCGCCCTGGCCCAGAGCGCAGGCCTGTTCGACGCCGAGCTGGCGCCACTGACCGTACGCAAGCTGGTGACGGACAAGGCCACCGGCGAGAGCCGCCACGAATCCGTGACCCTCACGCGCGACGAATGTAACCGCGCTGACACCACCCGCGAAAGCCTGCGCGCCCTGGAGCCCGTGTGGCAGGGCGGCCAGTGGACCAATGCCGGTCGCTTCATCACCGCCGGCAACGCCTCTCAGCTCTCCGATGGCGCCAGTGCTTCGGTGCTGATGAGCGCACAAGCGGCCGCCCGCCGAGGCCTGGAGCCACTGGGCATCTACCGTGGCCTGGCGGTGGCCGGCTGCGATTCCGACGAGATGGGCATCGGCCCGGTCTTCGCCATTCCCAAGCTGCTCAAGCGCCACGGCCTGACCATGGATCACATCGGCCTGTGGGAGCTGAACGAGGCGTTCGCCTGTCAGGTCATCCACTGCCGCGACACCCTGGGGATTCCTGACGAGCGCCTGAACGTCAACGGCGGTGCCATTTCCATCGGCCATCCCTTCGGTATGTCCGGCGCGCGCATGGTTGGCCATGCGCTGGTCGAAGGTAAGCGCCGTGGTGTGCGCTATGTGGTGGTGAGCATGTGCATTGGTGGCGGCATGGGAGCCGCTGCCCTATTCGAAGTGGTATGAGGAGCGTCCGATGATCAGTCCGAAGCAAGTACAAGAAACCATGGCCCGCTACGTCGAACTGGTGGACGCCTGCGACATCGATGGCATCGTCGCGCTCTACGCCGCGGATGCCACGGTGGAAGACCCCGTCGGCAGCCCGCCCCATGTGGGCATCGAGGCCATCGACCGCTTCTACCGCGAAGGACTGGGCCGCGCCAACGCCCGCGCTCGCCGCACCGGCCCGGTGTCCGCCAGCCACGCCGGCAGTGGCGCGGTGCCCTTCTGCGTGGATCTGGTGTGGAACGGCGCGCCGTGCTCCATCCAGGTGATCGACGTGATGGAGTTCGACGCCGAAGGCCGGATTCGTTCCATGAAAGCTTTCTGGGGCGAAGCCAACCTGGTGGCGAGGGACGCGTCATGAGCCTTGAGGCGCGTATCGCCGGGCTGGAAGCGCTGGAAGCCATCCGCCTGCTCAAGCACCGCTACTTCAACGCCTGCGACCTCAAGGACGTTGAGGCGATCCGCGACTGCTTCGCCGAAGGGCCCATCGCCATCGACTACGGTCCGGTGGGCACCTTCGGCGAGCGCGACAGCTTTGTCGCGCTCTACCAGTCCCTGGCCTGCAACGAACGGGTGATCGACCTGCACCACGGCGCCAACCCGGAAATCGAGTTGGCGGGGGAGGGGGAAGCCGTTGGGCGTTGGGCGCTCTACTACTTCAACGTCGATGCCGAGACTGGTGCCACGCGGCAACTGGGGGGGATTTACCAGGATCGCTATCGGTGCATCGATGGGCGCTGGAAGATCGTCGAGACGGTGTTCAGGGCGCATTCGATGGTGGAGTCCGCTGCGACCACTTGATGGGTATCGCTCCGCTCCACCGCATCCTACGACCCATATGGCACTCCGTAGGATGGGTCGGGCGGCGCTCCGCGAGCGGAGCGATACCCATCAGTCTTTCAGTTCACCCCCGCTGCTTCCAGAAACGACGGCTTCTCCCCGCCGCCATGCACGCAGATATCCGCGCCGCTCACATAGCTGGACAGCGGTGAGGCCAGGTACAGGCACGCATCGCCAATGTCCTCCGGGCTGGCCATGCGCTGCAGCGGAATCCCCGCCGCCACCCGTGCCACACCTTCAGCATCGCCGTAGTGCAGTTCGGCCTGCTCAGTGAGGATCAGCCCTGCCGTGACCGCATTCACCCGTACCTTTGGCGCCCATTCCACGGCGAGCGAACGGGTCAGGTTGAGTAGTCCAGCCTTGGCCGCGCCGTACGCGGCGGTGCCGGGGGAGGGGCGGGAGGCGCTGACGCTGCAGATGTTGACGATGGCGCCGCCGTCCGGCTGTGCCTGCATCACCCGGTTGGCGAGCTGGCAGAGGTTGAGCGGTGCCAGCAGGTTGAGGCGGATGATCGACTCCGAGAAGCGCGGCGATGCCGTGGCGGCTTCGGCGTGGGGCGCGCCGCCGGCGTTGTTCACCAGCACGTCGAGACGGCCGAAACGGTCGACGATGGCGTCCACCAACTGCTGAAGCTGCTCGATGTCCCGCACGTCGCAAGGCAGGAAGTGCGCCTCGCGGCCGCCATGGATCGGCAACTGGTCCGGCGCATTGCGGCCACAGATCACCACCTCGGCACCACAGGCAAGAAAGCGCTGGCTGATGCCCCGGCCCACGCCCTTGCCGCCTCCGGTCACCAGTACCACCTTGCCGCTGAAATCCAATGCATCGCCCATGGTCGCTTCCTCTGAAATGTCGATGGGCAGAGGCTAGGGCCAGCAGGGCGGGGCGCCTACGTCCGGGAGGACTAGGGAATCTGCTGTTGGGGCCCATTTCTGTAGGGGCGAATTCATTCGCCAAGGGCGGCGAAGCTGCCCCCCGGATTGTGAAGGGCAGACCTGCGGCCTGCTTGGCGAATGAATTCGCCCCTACAGGTTTGCCGCGCCCAAATTCCGAACACCCCTGCTAGTCCTCTCGGACGATGTTGCCCACTGGAGCGCGCCGAATAATCCGGGCACAACTACAAGCCGAGGAGAGTCCCATGGACGCGCGATTGCCAGGGCGTTTCGTCACGCTGCCCGATGGCCTGCGACTGCATTACATCGAGGCGGGAGAAGGCGAACCGGTGGTGTTCATCCATGGCAGCGGCCCCGGCGCCAGCGGCCATAGCAATTTCAAACAGAACTACCTGGAATTCGCCGACGCCGGCTACCGCGTCATCGTCCCGGACCTGCCGGGCTACGGCGCTTCCAATAAGCCGGAAACCACCTACAGCCTGGACTTCTTCGTCTCTGCCCTGACCGGCCTGCTGGACGCTTTGGACATCCAGCGTTGCGTGCTGGTGGGCAACTCCCTGGGTGGCGCCATTGCCATCAAGCTGGCGCTGGATGCGCCGCGCCGTGTCAGCCGTCTGGTGCTGATGGCGCCGGGTGGCCTGATGGAGAAAGAGCAGTACTACCTGCAGATGGAAGGCATCCAGAAGATGGGCGCCGCCTTTGCCAATGGCGAGCTGAACGACGCCGACGGCATGCGCCGTTTGCTGTCCCTGCAGCTCTACGACGCCTCGCTGATCAGCGACGAGACCGTCAATGAGCGGGTTGCCGTGGTGCAGCAGCAGCCGCGTTGCGTGCTCAGCACCATGCAGGTGCCCAACATGGCTTCGCGCCTGTCCGAGCTGTCCTGCCCGATCCTCGGTTTCTGGGGCATGAACGACAAGTTCTGCCCGTCCTCCGGCGCGCAGACCATGCTGGAGAACTGCACCAACATCCGCTTCGTGATGCTCAGCGAGTGCGGCCACTGGGTGATGGTGGAACACCGCGAGCTGTTCAACCGAACCTGCCTGGACTTCCTCGCGGAGGGCCGGCCATGAGTGAAGCTCTGCAACGTGAGTTTGGCGAGGAGCTCTACCAGGCGTTGCTCGCCGGTCGCACCCTGGCGCCGCTGACCGAGCGCTGGCCAGAGATCACGATCGAGGACGCCTACCGCATCTCCCTCTACAGCATCGAGCGCCGCGTGGCGGCAGGCGATGCGGTGGTCGGCAAGAAGATCGGCGTCACCTCCGAGGCCGTGCAACGCATGCTCAACGTGCACCAGCCGGACTTCGGTTTCATTACGCGTGACATGTGGTTCGACGATGGCGATGAGATTTCCCTTGCCGAAACCCGTCTGATCCAGCCCCGCGCCGAGGGCGAGATCGCCTTCAAGCTCAAGCATGACCTGGTGGGGCCGGGCGTCACCGAGCAGGACGTGCTCGATGCTACCGAGTACGTGATGCCCTGCTTCGAGATCGTCGATTCGCGCATCCATGACTGGAAGATCCGCATCCAGGACACCGTGGCCGACAACGCTTCGTGCGGAGTCTTCGTGCTCGGCCGCGAACAGGTCGACCCGCGCGAGCTGGACCTGCCCAACCTGCGCATGAGCGTGTTCAAGAACGGCACGCAGATCAGCCAGGGCCTGGGCTCGGCGGTACAGGGCAACCCGCTCACCGCGGTGGCCTGGCTCGCCAACACCCTGGGTGCCTTCGGCATCCCCTTCAAGGCGGGGGAGATCATTCTCTCCGGCTCCCTGGTTCCACTGGAGCCGGCCCGCGCCGGCGACCACTTCGAACTGACCATCGACGGCCTGGGCAGTGCCCAGGTGTCCTTCCGCGACTGACTCCGGGGAATGAGCATGAGCAAGAAACTCAAGGCGGCCATCATTGGGCCGGGCAATATCGGCACCGACCTGTTGATCAAGATGCGCCGCTCCGAATGGATCGAGCCGGTATGGATGGTGGGCGTCGACCCGACTTCGGAGGGCCTGAAACGCGCCGCCGAGTTCGGCCTGAAGACCACCGCTGAAGGCGTCGACGGCCTGCTGCCCCACGTGCTGGACGACGATATCCGCATCGCCTTCGATGCCACCTCGGCCTACGTCCACGCCGAGAACAGCCGCAAGCTCAATGAGCTGGGCGTGATCATGATCGACCTCACCCCGGCGGCCATCGGCCCTTACTGCGTACCACCGGTAAACCTCAAGGAGCACGCCGAGAAGCTGGCGATGAACGTCAACATGGTCACCTGTGGCGGCCAGGCCACCATTCCCATGGTGGCGGCGGTATCCCGAGTGCAGCCGGTGGAGTACGGCGAGATCGTCGCCACCGTGTCGTCCCGCTCCGTGGGGCCGGGCACCCGGCAGAACATCGACGAATTCACCCGCACCACCGCTGGCGCCGTGGAGAAGATCGGCGGAGCGAAACGCGGCAAGGCGATCATCGTCATCAACCCGGCCGAGCCGCCGCTGATGATGCGCGACACCATCCACTGCCTCACCGAGGGCGAGCCGAATGAGGCGGAAATCCGCACTTCGGTGCTGCACATGGTCAAGGAAGTGCAGCGCTACGTGCCCGGCTACAAGCTGATCAACGGCCCGGTATTCGATGGCCGCAAGGTGTCGATCTTCATCGAAGTGGAAGGGCTGGGAGACTTCCTGCCCAAGTCCGCCGGCAACCTCGACATCATGACCGCCGCCGGCCTGCGCACCGCCGAGATGTTTGCCGAAGAGGCCCACAAGGGCGCTCTGCAATTGCCCACTCGCTGATTGGAGATACCCACATGAACCTGCAAGGCAAGCGCGTGCGCCTGCACGACATGAGTCTGCGTGATGGCATGCATGCCAAGCGCCACCAGATCAGCCTGGACGAGATGGTCGCAGTGGCCACCGGCCTCGACGCCGCTGGCGTGCCGCTGATCGAAATCACCCACGGCGATGGCCTGGGCGGTAGCTCGCTGAACTACGGCTTCCCGGCCCACTCGGACGAGGAATACTTCGACGCGGTGATCCCCAAGCTGAAGCAGGCCAAGGTCTCGGCCCTGCTGCTGCCGGGCATCGGTACTGTCGACCACCTGAAGATGGCCCACGACCTCGGTGTTTCCACCATTCGTGTCGCCACTCATTGCACCGAGGCGGACGTTTCCGGCCAGCACATCGGCATGTCGGCGAAGATGGGCCTGGACACCGTCGGCTTCCTGATGATGGCGCACATGGTCAGCGCGGAAAAACTGCTGGAGCAGGCGAAGCTGATGCAGAGCTACGGCGCCAACTGCATCTACTGCACTGACTCGGCGGGCTACATGCTGCCGGACGAAGTGACGGAGAAGATCGGCGTGCTGCGTGCTGGGCTTAGTGCCGACACTGAGGTGGGCTTCCACGGCCACCACAACATGGGCATGGCCATTGCCAACTCCCTGGCTGCCATCGAGGCAGGCGCCGCACGAATCGACGGTTCGGTGGCAGGCCTTGGCGCCGGAGCCGGCAACACCCCGCTAGAGGTGTTCGTCGCGGTGCTGGAGCGTATGGGCGTGGCAACCGGCATCGACCTCTACAAGATCATGGACGCGGCCGAGGACCTGGTGGTGCCGATGATGGATCAGCCGATCCGCGTCGACCGCGACGCCCTGACCCTGGGCTACGCGGGCGTGTACAGCTCCTTCCTGCTGTTCGCCAAGCGTGCCGAGAAGAAGTACGGCATCCAGGCCCGCGAGCTGCTGGTGGAGCTGGGGCGTCGCGGCACCGTGGGCGGCCAGGAAGACATGATCGAAGACCTCGCCCTGACCCTGTCGCGCCAGCGCGACGTGCTGCCGACCTGACGGATCAGGCGATCAAGTCGTCATCACCTGGCCGGTCTTCCCGTGCCAGGTGATGGATGACGTACCAGCGAACGCCCAGCGACGCCCCCAGGGCGGACAGCACCGTCAGCAGAATCCGAAAGCTTTCCCCGTCCATGATTGCGAATCCGGTTGGTATGGGGACTCAGCCTAATCCAGCCGTTCGGGGATTGAACAGGTGCAGTTAAAGGCGGGGAGGGTGGAGCAGTTTTGGTGGTCCGAGTGGAGATTGATGGCCCTCACCCCAACCCTCTCCCGCAGGCGGGAGAGGGGGCTATCCGTGCGGAGGTTCGGCCGTGTGTCACCCCTCTCCCTCTGGGAGAGGGGTCGGGGGTGAGGGGAGTTGAACCCCGCGCGGACTACTCACACCCGATTCCCACTCCCCCTTCTCCTTGCCTGCGCCAGCAGCGCTGGCCCGATCTCTTCCAGCGGTAGTACCTCTTCCGCCGCGCCAATCTCAGCCGCTTCCCGAGGCATTCCGTAGACCACGCAGCTGGCTTCGTCCTGGGCGACGGTGTAGCCGCCGGCTTCGCGGATTTCCAGCAAGCCTCGCGCACCGTCCTTGCCCATGCCGGTGAGGAGGGCGGCGATCAGATTGCGGCCGGCGCAGCGGGCGGCGCTGTTGAACATCACATCCACCGCCGGGCGATGGCCATTCACCGGGGGCGCCTCGGACAGGCGCGCGACGTAGTTGGCCCCGGAGCGGGCCACTTCCATGTGCAGGCCGCCGGGGGCGAGGAGGGCGGTGCCGGGGAGGATGCGGTCGCCGTCGCGGGCTTCGCTGACGCTAATGCGGCAGAGCTTGTCCAGGCGCGCGGCGAAGGAACGGGTGAAGCCGGGCGGCATGTGCTGGGTAATGACCACGCCGGGGCTGTCGGCGGGCAGGCCCAGTAGCACTTCCTTGATGGCCTCGGTGCCACCGGTGGAAGCGCCGATGGCGATCAGCTTTTCAGTGCCGACGATGGGCAGGCCGCGTTCGACCGGGCGCTCCACTGCGCTGCGGCGGATCATGCGCGCGCGGGCGGCGACCTTGAGCTTGGCACGGATCTCTTCGGCGTAGGCCTGCATGCCATCGGCAATGCCCAGCTTGGGCTTGGCGACGAAGTCGATGGCGCCCAGTTCGAGGGCGCGCAGCGTTGCCTCGGAACCGCGCTCGGTCAGTGAGGAAATCATTACCACCGGTGTTGGTCGGCCCTTCATCAGCTTGTCGAGGAAGGTCAGGCCGTCCATGCGCGGCATCTCCACGTCGAGGGTGATGACGTCGGGCGAGTGCTGCTTGATCAGGTCGCGGGCGACGTAGGCGTCGGGTGCCACGCCGACCAGTTGCAGTTCGTTGTCGGCCCGTACGATTTCGCTGAGCAGGCTGCGGATGAGCGCCGAATCGTCCACCACCAGTACCTTGATCGGCACGGGCTCACTCCTTGAACAGGTCGTAGGGTCCCAGCGCTTCCCCGCGCTTGAGGTAGAGGATGTATTCCAGCTCGCGCTGCAGGATGGTGTCGTTGTGCAGGCTCTTGAGCTTCTTCACCAGTACCTTGCCGCTGGAGGGGAAGATGTAGACCTTGCGCGCCTCCGCGCCCATCACGTCTTCGGCCAGCAGGGGAATGCCTTCGGTATCCAGGTAGCTGTGGACGAACTCCACGGTGCGCAGCGTGGTATCGACGCGGAGCAGGTCGTTGGGCAGGTTGCCGGCGCCGAACACTTTGGCTTCCAGCTGGTGACGTCGCGCGCCCTGACGCTGCATCTCGTCGCTGAGCTGCTCCATGATGCGCACGCCGTGGTGGGTGGCGGCGCTGGCCAGGCCGCTGCCCGGACCGGGCTCGGGCAACATGAACTGGTTCATGCCGCCAATGCCGCGCTGCTGGTCGAACAGGCACACCGCCACGCAGCTGCCGAGCACCGAGACCAGCACCTGGTCCTCGGTGGTGGCGTAGAACTCGCCGGGCAGCACCTTGACCGCCGGCAACTGGAAATCCGGGTCGAAATAGCGGGTGGCGGCAATGGCGCCTGCGGTTTCTCCTTTCATGACGAGGCTCCCGGTACAGGCTGATAGACAGTGCGGCTGACCAGTTTCACCACGTGGTTGGCCTGCACGAAACTTTCCGAATGGCCGGCAAAGAACAGACCGTCCGGCCGCAGCAGGCGCACCATGCGTTCCAGCAGGCGCACCTGGGTGGGCTTGTCGAAGTAGATCATCACGTTGCGGCAGAAGATGGCGTCGAGCCCGCCACTGAGGTGCCAGTCGCGATCCAGCAGGTTGATGCGGCGGAACTCCACCATCTGCCGCAGTTCGGGCACGACTCGTGCGAGACCGGCATTGGCTCCGGTGCCGCGCTGGAAGTAGCGCTTCTTCACGGCGGGGTCCAACGGGTCGAGACGCTCCACCGGATAGATGCCGCGCCGCGCGGTTTCCAGCACGCCGGTGTCGATGTCGGAGGCGATGATCTGCACGTTCTGGGCGCGATCCCCCAGGGCCTGGTGCAGGGCGATGGCCATGGAGTAGGGCTCTTCCCCGGTGCTGGAAGCAGCCGACCAGAAACGCAAAGGCCGGCTCCGGCGCGAGGGTTCCCTGGCCAGGGCGGCTAGATGGTCGAAGTGGTGGCGCTCACGGAAGAAGGCGGTGATGTTGGTGGTCAGCGCATTGATGAAGGGCTGCCATTCCTCGGGGTGCTGGTCGAGGTAGGCGAGGTAGCTGGAGAAGGTGCGCAGTTCGAGTTGGCGCAGGCGCCGCGCCAGGCGGCTGTAGACCATCTGCTGCTTGCTGGTGGCCAGGCTGATACCAGCGCGGTGATAGAGCCGCTCACGTACCTGCTCGAAGTCGTGGTCGTTGTAGCCGAACTCATGTTCGCCCAGCACGTGCGCATTCATTGCGTGACCTCAATGACCCCCGGCGCCAGGGCGCCGGGGGCTACGGGACTAGAACTCTTCCCATTCCTCTTCCTTGCTGCGCGCGCTTCGCCCTGCCCGGGTCGGGCGTGCGCCCTGGGGCTGGCGCGCATGGCTGCGGGCGGCGGCAGGCTGGCCGGCGTGGGCCGGGTCCAGCTTGAACACCGCCACCGACTGGGCCATCAGCCCAGCCTGTTCCTGCAGGGCTTCGGCGGCGGCTGCTGCCTGTTCCACCAGCGCGGCGTTCTGCTGGGTCATCTCGTCCATCTGGTTGACCGCGCCGTTCACTTCCTCGATGCCGCGACTCTGTTCGGTGGAGGCGGCGGCGATCTCGGCCATGATGTCGGTGACCCGCTTGATGGCGATCACGATGTCGCTCATGGTCTGGCCGGCCTGGGCCACCAGGGTGTTGCCGTTCTCCACCTTGCTGACCGAATCGGAGATGAGCGTCTTGATTTCCTTGGCCGCCGCTGCCGAGCGTTGTGCCAGGGTGCGGACCTCGGCGGCCACCACGGCGAAGCCGCGACCCTGCTCACCGGCCCGTGCCGCCTCCACTGCTGCGTTGAGGGCGAGGATGTTGGTCTGGAAGGCGATGCCGTCGATGACGCCGATGATGTCGGAAATCTTCCGCGCCGAGTCGTTGATGGCGGTCATGGTGCTGACCACCTTCTGCACCACGTTGCCGCCTTCAGTGGCCACTTCCGAGGCGTTCACCGCGAGGGAGTTGGCCTGGCGCGCGTTCTCGGCGTTGAGTTTCACCGTGCTGGTCAGCTCTTCCATGCTGGAGGCGGTTTCTTCCAGGCTGGAGGCTTGCTGTTCGGTGCGGGTGGACAGTTCGGCGTTGCCGCTGGCGATCTCGCTGGCGGCGGTGTTGATGGTGTCGGCGGATTCGCGGATCTGCCCGAGCATGCGCGACAGGCTCTGCGCCGTTTCGTTGGAGTAGTCCTTGAGCTCGCCGAAGGTGCCCTGGTAGTCGGCGCTGATGCTTTGCGAGAGGTCGCCCTGGGCCAGGGCACCGAGCATTCGCGAGACATCCTTGAGGCCTTTGTCGGCGGTGTCCGCCAGGCTGTTCAGGCCGGTGGCCAGGTTGAGGATGAAACCACTCTTGCCGGTTTCGTCGATGCGCTTGGAGAAGTCACCGGCAGCCGCTGCGCCGACCAGCGCGGCGACCTCGCGTTCGACCTGCACCTCCAGTGTCCGGTCAGCCCATTCGACGACCGAGCCAAGGCGTTCGCCGGCATCGCTGATGACCGGGTTGGCCACCAGGCCGAAGGTGCGTCCGCCCACGTCGATCTGGGTGCGGAAGGTGCTGGTGAAGGTGGCGAGTAGGCGCTTCTGGTGCTCGGGGTTCTTGTGGAACTGGTCGATCGAACCGCCCAGCAGCTTGCTCACGGAGAACGATGGCAGCGCCTTGCGCAGGTCGGCCTCGGCGTTCTGCAGCATGCTGGTGACGGTCTTGTTCATGTAGATGATGTTGCGTTCGCCGTCGGCGATCATCACGTTGGTGCTGCAGTTGTCCAGCGCGCTCTTGATCCGGGTGTTCTCCGACGCGGCCTGGGCTGCGGCCTTGAGGCGGTCGCGCACGCCGTCGATGGCTTCGGTGATCTGCGCCTTCTTGCCGGGAAGGCGTTCCATGTCCTTGCTGAAGTCGCCGCGACCGTAGGCGGTGACCACGCCCACGACCTGCATTTTCACCGCGATATGGGCGGCCACCAGTTCGTTGATGCCTTTCGCCAGGCGCACGTGGGTGCCGCTGAAGCGGTCTTCCGGGATGACCTGGTCGATCCAGCCTTCCGTGTGCTGGCGGGTCATCTCCACCAGCGCCTTATCCAGTGCCTCGGTGCTGGCACTGTCCGCCGCCTGCTGGCGCAGGCTCTTCTGCAAGCGGGCGAGGCTGTCGTAGACCGGCGTCCAGATCGGGTCGTCGCCGGCACCGATGGATTGGTCGAGATTGCCCTCGGCCAGGCCCTGGATCAGGCTGGCCAAGTGTTGTGCGCGAAGCTGAGCTTGTGCTTTTCCGTTGAACAGACCCATGGCTTATCCCCTTGCGTGTCAGGCTGCGGCTGCTTCGACCAGGGCCATTTCGCGGCTGGTCATCAGCTTCTCGATATCCACCAGGATCAACATCCGCTCGGCCACGGTGGCTAGGCCCAGCAAGTACTCGGTATCGAAGCTGGCGCCGAACTCCGGCGGCGGCTTGATCTCCTCGCGCGACAGGGCGATCACGTCGGAGACCGAATCCACCACCACACCGACGATGCGTCGGCCGATGTTGAGGATGATCACCACGGTGAACGGGTCGTAGGTGACGTCGGCGAGGTTGAACTTGATGCGCAGGTCGACGATGGGAACGATGGCGCCGCGCAGGTTGATCACGCCCTTGATGAAGGCCGGGCTGTTGGCGATGGTGGTCACCTGGTCATAGCCGCGAATTTCCTGCACCCGGAGTATGTCGATGGCGTACTCCTCGCGACCGAGGGTGAAGGTTAGGTACTCCTGGGCCGGTTGCCCGGCCTGTTCCGCACTCGCACTAAGGGAGTTCATGCAGCGCTGCTCCTTGTTGTTGTGCCAGACCCGGCAGGGCGTCGACATCGAGGATCAGGGCGACGCTGCCGTCGCCCATGATGGTGGCGCCGGCGATGCCATCGATCCGGCGGAAGTTCTGTTCCAGGCTCTTGATCACCACTTGTTGCTGCCCCACCAGGTCGTCCACCAGCAGGGCGAAGTGACGCCCGTCGGCTTCGAGGATGACCACGATGGACTGTTCGGCTGGCAGCGGCGGGGCGGCTTCGCCCAGCAGGTCGTGCAGCGAGAGCAGCGGCAGGTACTCGCCGCGCACCCGGATCACCGCACCTTCCTCGCCGCCCAGGCCGCGGATGTCAGCAGCTTTGGGCTGCAGCGATTCGACGATGTAGGTCAGCGGGATCACGTAGTGGGTGCGCGCCACGGCGACGATCAGGCCATCCAGGATGGCCAGGGTCAGCGGCAGGCGGATGCTGATTCGGGTGCCCAGGCCAGCGGCCGAGTCGATGTCGATGCGTCCGCCCATGGTCTGGATGTTGCGCTTGACCACGTCCATGCCGACGCCGCGTCCGGAGAGGTCGGTGACCACTTCGGCGGTAGAGAAGCCGGGCATGAAAATCAATTGCCAGACGTCGGTGTCGCTCATGCCGTCGTGTACCGCCAGGTTCTTCTCGCGGGCCTTGGCGAGGATGCGCTCGCGGTCAAGACCACGGCCGTCATCGCTGATTTGCACGACGATGCTGCCGCCCTGGTGGAAAGCGCCCAGGCGTACGGTGCCGCTGGCTGGCTTGCCGGCGGCCAGGCGCGTTTCGGGCAGCTCGATACCGTGGTCGATGCTGTTGCGCACGATGTGGGTGAGCGGGTCGCTGAGGCGCTCGATCACGCCCTTGTCCAGTTCCGTGTGTTCGCCCTGCAGCACCAGTTCCACCTGTTTGCCGAGTCGCGAAGAGGTATCGCGGACCAGGCGTGGGAAGCGGCTGAAGATGAAGCTGATGGGCAACATGCGGATCGACATCACCGATTCCTGCAGGTCGCGGGTGTTGTGTTCGAGCTGCGCCAGGGCCTGGTGGATGCGCTCGTGCAGGCTCGGGTCGAGTGCGCCACCGAGCTGGCCGAGCATGGCCTGGGTGATGACCAGCTCGCCCACCAGGTTGATCAGGCTGTCGATCTTCTCGACGCTGACGCGGATCGAGCTGGACTCGCTTTCCGCCATTACAGGTTTGCTGGCAGGTGGTAACGCCGTGGGGGCTGGCCTGGGCGCTTCGGCGACGGTTTTGGCGGGCGCGCCGGGGGCTTCATCGAACAGGCCGAAGGCGCTGGATTCGTCCTGGACGGGCAGGCCGGGAGCATCGTCGAAGAAGCCGAAGTCGTCATCGGCTGCCGCTTCGGGCATGCCCGGTGCGTCATCGAAGAAGCCGAAGTCCGCTGCTTCGTCCGGTGCTGGTGCGGCGTCCAGCAACCCGCGCAGACGGGTCACCGTTTCTTCCACCGGCACGCTCGCGTCGGGGCACTGCCGGCGATGGGCGTCCAGCAGGCGCATCAGGACGTCACGGGCTTGCAGGAACAGGTCGACCATGTCCGCGCGCAGGGCCATCTGGCCGCTGCGGATGCGGTCGAGCAGGGTTTCCAGCTCGTGGGTCACGGCGGTCAGGTCATCGAAGCCGAACATGCCGGCCGAACCCTTGATGGAGTGCGCGGCACGGAAGATGCCGTTGAGCTCTTCCGCGTCAGGCTGCTGCAGGTCGAGACCGAGCAGCAGCAGTTCGAGGCTCGCCAGGTGCTCTTCGGTTTCCTCGAAGAAGACCTGGAGGAACTGATTCATCCCTTCGTTCATGGGAGGCGCCTTGTGCCGGGGTCAGGGGAGGACCTTGCGAGTGACTTCCAGCAGCTTTGGCGGATCGAAGGGTTTGACCAGCCAGCCGGTGGCACCGGCGGACTTGCCTTGTTGCTTCATGCTGTCACTGGATTCGGTGGTCAGCATGAGGATGGGGGTGGCGCGGTAGCCGGGCAGCCCGCGCAGGCTGCGGATCAGGCTGAGGCCATCCATGTTGGGCATGTTCTGGTCGGTGAAGACCAGGTTGTATGCCTTGCTCTGCGCCTTGCCGAGGCCATCCTTGCCATCTACCGCCTCGTCCACGAGGTATCCGGCGGCTTTGAGAGTGAAGCTCAGCATCTGTCTTATGGATGCGGAGTCGTCGACGATCAGGATCTGCTTGCTCATCAGTGCCGCTCTCCTTGCCGCTTTTTTTCTGGGGGTGAAACCTTTTTTCCTTGTGAAGCGGGCAACTGCGTTGCCCCTGGCGAATGAATTCGCCCCTACAAAATCCAACTCGCACACCATGGCCACTGGCCATGTTTATGTGTAGATGGGCGCCTGATGAGCGTCCAGCCGCTGACGCCAGCCATTCGTCGCAATGATGGGTGGCGAATGGCTGCTGTCTATCGATTCAGAAAAGCTCCACCTCTCCGGCACTTACGTTGCTCTGGGCGACGGGATTGGCGACCGGCTTGCGCAGCTCGCGGGTTTCCTGGTCGACCCTGTCCGCCCATTGCTCCGGCGCCACCGCACGCAACCCGCCGAGCCCCGCGGCAAATCCGCCGAGCTTGGCGAAGTGCTTGCGCATCTGTCCGATCAACTGGCTGCTCATGTCCTGGAACTGCAAAGCGGTAATGGCGTGGTCGACGCCCGAGCCCACCTCCAGGGAAATGCGATCCAGCTCCTGGATCACTTTCAGCGTGTGGCGGTTCATGCCTTCCAGGTCTTCCAGCATGTGGTGCAGTTGCTGCTTGGATTCCAGGGCGATGCCCATGTCCTTGTCCGCCAATTGGGAGATGGCCGACTCGGCGTCCTGGATTTCACGGTAGACCACGTCCACATGCTCGCGAATCTTTTCCGAGAAGCCGGTGGATCGGGTGGACAGGGCACGGACTTCGTCGGCGACCACGGCGAAGCCCCGGCCGCTTTCGCCGGCGCGGGCTGCCTCGATGGCGGCATTCAGCGCCAGCAGGTTGGTCTGCTTGGCGATGGCGTCCATATCGTGGGTGGATTTCAGGATATCGGCGATCTTCTGCGTCACCCGGTCCATGCGTTTCACCAGTTCCTGGGAGGTCTGGCTGGTTTCCAGCGTCGCCTCGACGAACAGGCCCAGGGTGTTGCGGGTGGTGGAGATGAATTCCTGGAAATTCATGCCGTCGTCGGCGCTCTGGTTGCCGTAGCGCTCGATCAAAGAGTGGGAATGGGCGCGCTGCTGGTCGATGCGCGCGGCCAGGCCCTGGAAGCTGTCGCCCAGGCGAGCGATGGCGTCCTGCAACAAGCCATCGACCTGTCCGGCATGCGCCTGCAAGGTGCCCAGGTGTTCGTCCACGGCATCCTGGGCCTGCTGCCAGTCAGGTGCCATCACGGCCGCGACCTGGGCTTGAGCCGCCTGCGGACGGGATTCTCGCTGCAACCAGGTCAGCAGCAGGCTGGCCAGCCAGCCACCGCCGAGGGCCAGCCATACCGGCAGGTCTACGGCGACCATGCCGGCGCAGGCCAGCCAGATCAGGGAATGCAGGGCCAGGCCCTTGATGGGGTTAGCAGGCGACGGATGCGACATGTAGCACTCCCTTGCTGGGGTTGTTTGACCGGACGGCGGCCCCAGGCAGGGTGAAAACTACTGTGACGTTTTCACTCAGCCTGTAATGGGCCATCGGCAACGCTGGTTAAAGCTAGAGGCCAGTCGTCTGGTGTCAAATCGCTATCCATCAGTTTCTTGTGCCATTCATCCCGCCGTTTCGGCCTCCTCTTCAGGCGGGCTGAGATAGCGATGGGCGCCGCAGCGCAGGCAGCGCTGGCAGATCATGGGAACGGCGCCCACTTCTGTACGAAAACCCTCGGTCCATTGGCAACCGAGCAGGAAGCAACGAATACGCATGGCTCCTCCCGGGGGCGTACCCCCTGGTCCAATCCGGCAGTGGTGGGATGAACTGCACTCGCCTTGTTCTTGTTGGAGGCATGGGGCGCCGCGAGGATCGGCCGACCGCTCTAGAGCCGGCAACCTAAAAGGGCGAGCGGTGGGACCGTTGGTCGGGGAGGGAGCAGGGCGGGGTTACGCGGCATCCACCCGCGGGCGGCGTGGATGCTCGTGTTTCAGATACTGGGCCAGGCGGGCTTTCTGGCTGGGGCTCATGAACAGGCCGAGTTTGGTGCGGCGCCAGAGGATGTCTTCGGCACTGACGGCCCATTCCTGCTGGCAGAGATAGTCCACTTCCCGGGAATAGAGGCCGGCGCCCAGATGTTCGCCGAGGTCTGCCAGTTCCCGCACATTGCGCAGCAGGTGCCAGCAACGGCTGCCATAGAGATTGGCCCAGCGCCTGGCGATGTGCGTAGGCAGCCAGCCGAAGCTGGAGCAGAGGGCTTCCACCAGGGCGCTGCGGCTTTCCATCTTTTCTCCGCCGGGCAGCGGCGCGTTGGCGGTCCAGGCGCCCTTGGCGAAGGGGAACCAGGGCGTCAGTTGCTGGAGGGCGGCTTCGGCCAGTTTGCGATAGGTGGTCAGCTTGCCGCCGAACACCGAGAGCAGCGGCGCTTCGCCGGGATGGGCGGCGAGGGAAAGGGTGTAGTCGCGGGTCACTGCGGACGGATCGTCCGACTCGTCATCGCACAGTGGGCGCACGCCGGAATAGCTGTGGAGGATGTCCTGCTCGCTCAGCTGGCGCTTGAAGTGGCGGTTGACCACGTCCAGCAGGTAACGGGTTTCTTCGGCTGTGATCGCCACTTCCGCCGGGTCGCCGTGGTATTCGCGGTCGGTGGTACCGATGAGGGTGAAGCGCTCCAGGTACGGAATCGCGAAGACGATGCGGCGATCTTCATTCTGCAGGATGTAGGCCTGCTCGCCGTCATGCAGGCGCGGCACGATGATGTGGCTGCCCTGGATGAGACGGATGCCATAGGGCGTCGCCTGCTTGAGGTCCTGCTGGATGAAGCGGGCCACCCAGGGACCAGCGGCGTTGACCAGGGCGCGGGCGCGGATCGACAGCAGGCTGCCGTCGACGCGTTCCAGATGGATGTGCCAGAGGCCCTTGCTGCGCCGGGCGCTGACGCAGCGGGTGCGGGTATGCACATGGGCGCCGCGCTCGCGGGCGGCCATGGCGTTGAGCACCACCAGGCGCGCGTCGTCCACCCAGCAATCGGAGTACTCGAAACCCAGGGTGATTTCCGCCTGCAACGGGCTGCCGGCGCCAAAGCGCAGGCTACGGGAGGCGGGCAGGCGCTTGCGCTTGCCGAGGTGGTCGTAGAGAAACAGGCCTGCACGGATCATCCACGCCGGACGCAGGTGCGGCCGGTGCGGGAGGATGAAGCGCATCGGCTTGACGATGTGCGGCGCCTTGGCGAGCAGCACTTCGCGCTCGGCCAGGGCTTCGCGCACCAGGCGGAACTCGTGGTGTTCCAGGTAGCGCAGGCCGCCGTGGATCAGCTTGCTGCTGGCCGAAGACGTGTGCTGGGCGAGGTCGTCCTTCTCGCAGAGAAATACCGATAGGCCCCGTCCGGCCGCATCCGCGGCGATGCCGACGCCATTGATGCCGCCGCCGACGATTGCGAGGTCATAGACTTCCGCGATGGGGGAATGGTTGTGGTTCATTGGCAGGCACCAAGGTCGAAATCGAACTTTCAATGTTCATTTTCGAAAATAGCCTAGATGAGCGCACGCAGAATGACCAGCCCAATGCGCGAAAACACGCCGGGTGGTCACGGAAAATTCATACAGGTGAAGGGCGGATCAGACCCGGTCGAGGTGCACCTTGTGCTCGGCAAGTAGTCGGGTCAGGGCGGGGGAGGGCTGATGGTCGGTGAACAGGCGGTCCACCAGGGAAATGGCGCCCAGACGTACTACGGCGTTGCGACCGAACTTGCTAGAGTCGGCCGCGAGGAACACTTGGCGGGCGTTCTCGATGATGGCCTGGGAGACGCGCACTTCCTGGTAATCGAAGTCCAGCAGGCTGCCGTCTTCGTCTATTCCGCTGATGCCCATCAGCGCGTAATCCACCTTGAATTGCTGGATGAAATCCACCGCGGCCTGGCCCACGAT
The DNA here is from genome assembly GCF_002003485.1 of Metapseudomonas resinovorans. Taxonomy (GTDB): domain Bacteria; phylum Pseudomonadota; class Gammaproteobacteria; order Pseudomonadales; family Pseudomonadaceae; genus Metapseudomonas; species Metapseudomonas resinovorans_D. Next base: position 56,536 of record NZ_BDMA01000027.1, on the reverse strand, counting down.
ACCGCCGTCGCTGCGTACCGTGCCGCCGGCCACCAGCACTTCGAAGTCCGGTTTGTCGGCCAGTTGCGCCGCCACGTGCAGGTTGTTGGTGATCACCTTGAGGCCCTTGTGGCCCATCAGGGCGCGGGCGATGGCTTCGGTGGTGGTGCCGATGTTGATGAAGAGCGAGGCGTGGTCGGGGATGTATTCGGCCACCGCATCGGCGATGCGTTGCTTTTCGTCGCGGTTCTGCCCGGCGCGCATGGCGTAGGCGGTGTTCTGGGTGCTTGAACCTTCGCTGGCGGCGCCGCCGTGGGTCCGTCGCAGCAGGCCATGTTCGGCGAGCTGATTGATGTCGCGTCGGATGGTCTGCGGGGTGACGGCGAAGGCCTGGGCCAGTTCGTCGATGCTGACGTAACCGCGCTCGCGTGTGAGGTCGAGGATGTCTTGTTGCCGTGGGCCCAGGTTCATGCTGGCTCCTTGTTTTGCGCGGCATTATAGCGATGGGCTGTCGAATCACCGCTTTTCCGCTAAGGTACGCCGAATCTGTCGCAGGATTTTCACAATCGAACATGACCCCCGCCATCGATCTGCTGAAGAAAGCCAAGGCTGAGCACAAGGTGCACAGCTACCACCACGATCCCAAGGCACCGTCCTACGGCCTGGAAGCCGCCGAAAAGCTCAACCTGGACCCGGCGCGGGTCTTCAAGACGCTGCTCGCCGCTACCGAGAAAGGCGAATTGCTGGTGGCCGTCGTACCGGTGGCCGGGACCCTCGACCTCAAGGCCCTGGCCCACGCTGCCGGCGCGAAGAAGGCCGAGATGGCCGATCCCACCCAGGCCCAGCGCTCCACTGGCTACCTGGTGGGTGGCATCAGCCCGCTGGGGCAGAAGAAGCGCCTGCGCACCTTCATCGACGGTACCGCGCGCAATTTCGAGAGCATCCACGTCAGCGCTGGCCGGCGCGGGCTGGAGGTCGAGCTCTCCGCCGATACCCTGGCGACCCATACCCAAGGCCAGTTCGCCGATATCGGCCGTCCCTGAAAGCCTGTCCAGGTTCGCGAGACCGAGAACAGGCTTCAACACCCATAACAAGGAAGCATCGCCATGGCCCAATACCTGCTCGCCATCGACCAGGGCACCACCAGCAGCCGCGCCATCGTATTCAGTGCCCAGGGCCTGCCGGTGGCGCGTGCCCAGCAGGAGTTCAAGCAGTACTTTCCCAAGGACGGCTGGGTAGAGCACGACGGTGAGGAAATCTGGCTGACCACCCTCAAGGTCTGCCGCGAGGCCATCGAGCAGAGCGGGCTGAATCCGGCCGAAATCGCGGCCATCGGCATCACCAACCAGCGCGAGACCACCCTGGTCTGGGACGCGGTGACGGGCACGCCGATCCATCCGGCCATCGTCTGGCAGGACCGCCGCACCGCGGACTATTGCGCCACGCTCAAGGCCGCCGGCCATGAAACCGATGTGGCCAATCGCACGGGCCTTCTGATCGACCCTTACTTCTCCGCCACCAAGCTGCGCTGGGTGTTGGAGAACGTGCCCGGCGCCCGCGAGCGGGCCGAGCGTGGCGAGCTGCGTTTCGGCACGGTGGATTGCTTCCTGCTGTGGCGTCTGACCGGCGGCAAGGTGCACCGCACCGATGCCACCAACGCCTCGCGGACCCTGCTGTTCAATATCCATAGCCAGCAGTGGGACGCGGAGCTGCTGCGCCTGTTCGACATCCCTACCAGCCTGCTGCCGGAGGTGTTGGACTGCGCCGCCGAGTTCGGCGATACGGACGCCGCGCTGCTCGGCGCCAGTATTCCCGTGCGCGGTATGGCGGGCGACCAGCAGGCGGCGCTGATCGGCCAGGCCTGCTTCCAGCCGGGCATGGTGAAAAGCACCTATGGCACCGGCTGCTTCATGATCCAGAACACCGGCGACCAGCCGGTGGTTTCCCGCAATCGGCTGCTGACCACTGTCGGCTACCGGCTCAATGGCAAGGTGAGCTATGCCGTGGAAGGCAGCATCTTCGTTGCCGGCGCCGCTGTGCAGTGGCTGCGCGACGGCATCAAGCTGATCAGCCACGCCCGTGATACTGAAGCCCTCGCCGAGCAGACCGGCGATGCGTGCGGCGTCTACCTGGTGCCGGCCTTCACTGGCCTCGGCGCTCCCTACTGGGATCCGCGCGCTCGCGGCGCGATCTTCGGCCTCACCCGCGATACCGGTATCAAGGAAATCGTCACCGCCGGGCTGCAGTCCGTCTGCTACCAGACCCGCGACCTGCTGGAAGCCATGGCCCAGGATGGTGCTGCGGCGCCCAGCGCGCTGCGGGTGGACGGCGGCATGGTGGAGAACAACTGGGTGATGCAGTTCCTTTCGGACATCCTCGGGGTTCCCGTCGAGCGTCCGGAAGTCACCGAGACGACAGCCCTCGGTGTGGCCTATCTCGCAGGTTTGCAAGCGGGGCTGTATCGCGATCTGGACGAAGTGGCCAGTCACTGGCATCGTCAACAGCGTTTTGCCCCGCGCATGGCCGATGAGCATCGCAAGAAGCTTTACGACGGCTGGCTGGATGCCGTGCAGCGGGTGCGCAGCGGCGCATGACAGCGCCGCATGGACGCTGGGAGGCAGGATGGAGAAAGGGCAAGGATCGCTGAAACGCCATTGGCAGGCACTGACCCTGCTGGTGGCACCTTTGCTCTTCCCATCGGCCCATGCCGAAACCCTGGTGATCGCCGGGGACATCTGGTGCCCTATCAATTGCGAACCCGGCTCCGCGAAGCCGGGCATCTTCGTCGAGCTGGCGCAGGAAATCTTCGGCGAGGCCGGCATCGGCGTGGAGTACCGCCTGCTGAACTGGGCGCGCGCCGTCCATGACACCCGCAATGGCCGCCTGGATGCGCTGATCGGTGCCGGCATCCAGGACGCTCCCGACTTCGTTTTCACTCGCACACCGCCCGGCGTATCGCGCATGTGCTTCTACGTCGCCCCCGACAGCCAATGGCGTTACCGCGGATTGGCGTCGCTCGCCGAGATTCGCCTGGGCAGCATCAACAGTTACAGCTACGGCCAGGAACTCGACACCTACATTCGCATCAAGCGGGACGATCCGGCACGGGTGCAGGTCGTGTCCGGCGACCAGGCCCTGGCAATGAATGTGGAAAAGATCCTGCTCGGCCGCATCGACGCCACCATCGAGAACGCCTGGGTGATGGACGCCTGGCTCGCCGACAGTGGCCAGCCGGGCAAGCTGGTGAAGGCCGGCTGCCGCTCGCCGGACGTGCCCATTTTTCTGGCGTTTTCCCCTGCACTGAAAGGCAGCACGCGCCATGCGGCGATGTTCGATGCCGGGCTCAAGCGTTTGCGTGAGTCCGGACGGATGAACGAGCTGCTGCAGCGCTACGGCCTGCCTCCGCTAGACTGATCAGGCTGTTCCACCGATATCGACCGGCCACTGCACCGCGCGTGGAGCGTTGGCGACTGGCATGCTGATGTCCCCACACATCAAGGAGCGAGTCATGCAGCTGGATTTTCATCAGGTCGACGCCTTCACCCAACGGCCCTTCGGCGGCAACCCGGCGGCGGTCTATCGCCTCGATGCCTGGCTGGATGACCAGCTCATGCAACGCATCGCTGCCGAGCACAACCTGTCGGAGACCGCGTTCCTGGTGAAGGAAGGCAGTGCCTGGCACATCCGTTGGTTCACGCCCAAGGCCGAGGTGCCGCTCTGCGGCCATGCCACTCTGGCCAGCGCCCATGTGCTGTTCGATCTCTATCAGGAACCGGGCGACCGCCTGGAATTCACCAGCAAATCCGGCGAATTGCGTGTGATACGCGAAGAGGAAGGCCGATTGGCCCTGGACTTCCCTGCGCAGGTGCCGCAAGAGGTGGGCGTCACCCTGGAGCTGGAACATGCCTTGGGCATCGCTCCGGTGGATGCGCTGGGCGCCAATTTCCTGATGGCGGTACTGGAGTCGGAGCATGACGTGCGTGAGTGCGCGCCGGACTTCAAGGCATTGGCCAAGCTGCCCTGGTCAGGGGTGATCGTCACGGCGGCGGGGATGAAGCATGACTTCGTTTCACGCTTCTTCGCCCCGGTGATCGGCATCGAAGAAGACCCGGTGACCGGCGCCGCGCACTGCGCCCTGATTCCGTACTGGGCCAATCGTCTCAACAAGCGAGTGCTGCGGGCCCAGCAGTGTTCCGCGCGTAGCGGTGAGCTCTGGTGTCGCCTGGATGGCGACCGGGTGAGCATCGCCGGGCATTCGGTGCTGGTGGCCAGCGGCAGACTGTGGATCTGATCCTACACGTTCTACGAACGTGGATATTGAGTTCAGAGCGCGCCGCTGATGCGGCGCACGCCGGATTCCTGGGGCGTGAAGTGGGCAGCGACACTGCCTTGGGCGGGGAAGACCACCAGGTGATCGGCGGCGATGCGGATGCCAACCTCCTGTCCGGGCTGGTGATCGGCGTGACTGGGGAAGATCGATTCCAGTTGGCTACCCGTAGAGAGTTGCAGGCGATAGAGGGTAGCAGCGCCGAGGAAAGTCTTGCCGATCACCTTGGCGCGCAGTTCGCTGTCCGGCGCATGGACGATATCGTCCGGCCGCAGCAGTACGTCCACCGCGGAGCCATGGGGCCAGGTGTAGGCGCGATTGCCACGGATGGTGCCGAGTTCGGTGGTCACGGCATCGGCTGAAATCAGCTGGCCGCGAATGAAATAGCCCTGACCGACGAAGCTGGCGACGAAGGGCGTCAGGGGCTCGTGGTAGAGGTTGTAGGGGGTGTCCCACTGCTCCAGCAGGCCGTCTCTGAACACGCCGACCTGATCGCTGACGGCGAAGGCCTCTTCCTGGTCGTGGGTCACCAGGATCGCACTGGTGCCGCGTGCCTTGAGGATCTCGCGGACTTCCTGGCTGAGGCGTCGACGCAATTCACCATCGAGGTTGGAGAAGGGTTCGTCGAGCAGCAGCAGGCGCGGCTCTGGTGCCAGGGCGCGGGCCAGTGAAACGCGTTGCTGCTGGCCGCCGGACAGCTCATGGGGATAGCGCTTGGCCAGATGGCTCAGCTTCACCAGTTCCAGCAGTTCGCCAACCTTGCGTTCGTTATCGGGCTCCTTGCGGATGCCGAAGGCGACGTTGTCGGCCACCGTCAGGTGAGGGAACAGCGCATAGTCCTGGAACACCATGCCGATTCGCCGCTTCTCCGGCGCGAGGGTAAAGCCGGCGCGGGAGATCACTTCGCCGGCCAGCTGTATTTCGCCTTCCAGCACGGGTTCGAATCCGGCGATGGCGCGCAGCGTCGTCGTCTTTCCGCAGCCGGAAGGGCCGAGCAGGCAGCCGATGTCACCGGCATTGAGATGAAGGTTCAGGCCTCGCACAACCTGCTGTTCGTGATAACCGCAGCTGAGGTTGTGGAGGCTGAGGAGCATTTCGCGAGTCATGCGTGATGGGCGTGTTCGACCAGCAGTTCAAGCAGGGCCTTCTGGGCGTGAAGGCGGTTTTCTGCCTGGTCCCAGGCAACCGAGCGCGGGTCGTCGAGCAGGTCGACGCTGATTTCTTCGCCACGGTGGGCCGGCAGGCAGTGCATGAATATCACGTCGTCCGCAGCCAGGTCGAGGAGCGCCTTGTTCACCTGGTAGGGCGAGAACAATGCCAGGCGCTTGGCGGTTTCTTCCTCCTGGCCCATGGAGGTCCAGACGTCGGTGCTGACCAGGTGGGCGCCTGCAACGGCTTCGCGCGGGTCGCGCACGACCTTGACGCGGTCGCCGGCCTGGGCGAGGAACGCCGGATTGGGTTCGTAGCCTTCAGGGCAGGCGACGCGCAGTTGGAAGTCGAACTGTATCGCTGCCTCTATATAGGTGTTGCACATGTTGTTGCCATCGCCGATCCAGGCCACGGTCTTGCCCTGGATGCTGCCGCGATGTTCGAGGAAGGTCTGCATGTCGGCCAGCAACTGGCAGGGGTGCAGGTCATCGGACAGGCCGTTGATTACCGGTACTCGGGAGTGGGCAGCGAACTCGGTCAGCGTGCTGTGGGCGAAGGTCCGGATCATCACCGCATCGAGCATGCGCGACATGACGATGGCGCTATCGCTGATGGGCTCGCCACGACCGAGCTGGGTGTCGCGCGGGGACAGGAAGATGGCCTGGCCGCCGAGCTGGATCATGCCGGCTTCGAAAGAGAGACGGGTACGGGTCGAGGCCTTCTCGAAGATCATGCCCAGCACGCGGCTTTTCAGGGGTTCGTAACGCACGCCTCGGTTGCGCAGATCCTTCAGCTCGGTGCCTCGACGGATCAGGCTGTTCAGCTCCTGGGGAGTGCAGTCCATCAGGGAGAGAAAATGCCTAGCGCTCATGGTTACTACCTTTCTTCTTTTGCCACTGGCCGCGTGTCCTGGCCGGGTATTGCGGGAGCAAAGCAGGCGGGACGGGCGGTTGAAGCCGCACGTGGCGACGATTTGGGGGAAGGCGCGATCTTATAAGGAAATGTCGCGGTTTTCCAATATGTCCGGAAACCGCGTCGTTCGTGGCTATGCGCCTGGCGTCCGGGACTTTTCGGCGCAATCGGAAGGGCCGCTCTAGCGTGCTGATTGCGTGAGGTCGGACGTTTTACAACGGCTTCGGGATCGGCGGCAAATGTCCATCATTCCAGATTGTTTCGGCACAGGCGCTTGTCTAAGGTGAGCGCAGGCACGGGCAGTGAGGAGTGTGCGGATGGCTGGAACCGGTCCGGAACCCGTTCAGGGTTCCCAGGGAACACGGCGTTCCCTGTGGTTGGCTTACGCGCTGCTGCTGTTGGCGGGGCTGGGGGCCATCCTGGTGAACCTGGCCCAGGTACTGGATTCGAAACAGCTCTATCTACGGGAGGCGGACAAGGCCAATACCAACCTGGCCTACTCCATTGCCCAGCATGGCCAGGAGTCCATCAAGGAAGCTGACATCATCCTTGGCGGCTTGGTGAACCTGCTGGAACGGGGAGAAAACAGTCCCGAAGTCATCAACCAGTTACTGGTGACCTACAAGCAGCGCGCCTCGCAATTGGCCGGGCTGTTCGTCTATGACGCCGAAGGGCGTTGGCTCTATTACACCAACCCACCGCCCGCGGACGACGCGAACAACTCGGATCGTGCCTATTTCCAGCATCATCTCCATTCCGTGAGTCGCGATACCGAAGTGAGCAACCCGATTCGCAGCCGCTCCACCGGTGAGTGGATCGTGCCGGTGTCGCGCCGTTTCAATGACAAGGACGGCCGTTTTGCCGGGGTGGTGCTGGCGACCATCCGCATCGATCACTTCCGCGAGTTCTACAAGCACTTCGACATGGGCGTGCAGGGCTCCCTGCTGATTGCCATGAACGACGGCACCATCATCTACCGGCGGCCGGAAACGTCCGGCGCTACCGGCGATAGCATGGCCGGCAGCTACATGTTCCAGTCTGACCTCAAGCGTTCGCCGGTGGGGTTGGGAGCGAGCATTTCCGTGCTCGACGGGGTGGACCGCATCTACGCCTACCGCGCGCTGGACCACTTCCCGCTGGTGGTGGCTGTGTCCATGTCCCGCCAGGAAGTGCTGGCCGAGTGGGGTCGCAAGACCGCAGTGGTGGCCTGCCTGGTGGCGATGCTGGTGCTGGCACTGATTTTTGTCGGTGGCGGGCTGGCCACACGGATGCGCAAGCGCATGGCCGCAGCCCAGAGCATCGCGCGGGAAAATCGCGAGCTGTTCCGACTGGCCAACCGCGACAGCCTGACCGGCATCTCCAATCGACGGCAGTTCGACCAGGCCTTGCAGGTCGAGTACCACCGCGCCGCCACGGTAGGTTCGCCGCTGGCCCTGGTGATGATCGACGTCGACTTCTTCAAGGCCTACAACGACCGCTACGGTCACCAGGCGGGCGATGTCTGCCTCAAGGCAGTGGGCGACGTGCTGCGTCGCTTCAAGGTGCGCGCCGGGGACACCGTGGCCCGTTATGGCGGCGAGGAGTTCGCCGTGTTGCTGCCCCATACCGACGTCGCCGGCGCGCGCCTGGTGGCCGAGCGGATACGGCAGGCGGTCTACGAGCAGGGGCTGGTCCACTCCGGCAATCCCTTTGGCGTGGTGACCGTGAGTATCGGAGCGCACAGCGAGGTGCCGGGGCAGGGCGAGAGCCCTGGGCACCTTCTGGAACAGGCCGATGCCGCGCTCTATCGGGCCAAGAGCGCCGGTCGCAATCGAGTCTGCCTGGCTGAGCCTACGCCCTGAGGCGCGGGGGACTTCTTCATCTGCCACCACTGGGCGGGGAAGTATCTGAGGGTCTTTTCGGAACGCGTGAACTGATGCCGCGCGAGGCGGATTGATAGGTTTGCGCGTCCCCGGATTCGGGTGATTTCCGGGGACGGCTATCGCGTATGGAAATCCAGCGGAGCCGTTCAGACTTTCTATGATCCATGGAGATCCCAATGAAGAAGTTTCTTGTCCCCACTTTCATGGCCGCCACACTCGCTGCCATGACCGGCTGCAGCAGCTACAACGTCAGCCAACCGACTTCACCGCTTAACGGCAGTGTGAAGACCGACCTCAAGGCCGATATCAAAGTGGGCGAGCAAATCACTGGGCAGTCCGAGGTGAACATTCTGTTCAGCTTCCTGCAGTTCGGCGGGGATTCGGAGTTCGCTGATGGCGTGGCGTATGGCGGCGACACTGGCGGTGGCCTGCCTTTCGGCCCGGACCCCATCTCCTCCGTCAAGTCCGCTGCTGCCTACAAAGCCGTCAAGGAATCGGGCGCAGACCTGATCGTCGCGCCGCGCTACGAGCTGAGCGTTCAGGATTACTTCGTGTTCAAGAAGGTGACCGCCAAGGTGACAGGCAACAAGGGCACCATCCAGTCCATCCGTTAACGGGACAGGTGAATCGGCAGGCTTGATGCCTGCCGATTCATGGCGTTGACGCTGCTGGCCGAGCGGCGTTTCTGGTTCCATAGTCTTGTTCTTGCGACCTGACCGGTCGTCTCGAACAAGAATGAGGCCAGGCAATGACCAAGACCCTTCATCACCGTGCATGCCATCTCTGTGAGGCCATCTGCGGCCTGACCATCGAGACCGAGGACCAGGCGGATGGCAGCCGGCGCATCCTCGCTATCAAGGGAGATGCCCAGGACAGTTTCAGCCGTGGCCATATCTGCCCCAAGGCCGTGGCCCTGCAGGACATCCAGAACGATCCGGACCGTATTCGCCAACCCATGCGCCGAGCCGGCAACGAATGGCTGCCCATCGAGTGGGATGAAGCCTTCGCGCTGGTGGCCGAGCGCCTGGCGGATATCCAGGCACGCCATGGCAACAACGCGGTGGCCGTTTATCAGGGCAACCCGAGCGTGCACAACTACGGGCTGATGACTCACAGCAACTACTTCCTCGGCCTGCTGCGGACCCGTGGACGTTTCTCGGCGACCTCGGTGGACCAGTTGCCCCATCACCTGATCAGCCAGCAGATGTACGGCCACGGCTTGCTGATCCCGATTCCGGACATCGATCACACGCAATTCATGCTCATCCTGGGCGGCAATCCACTGGCATCCAACGGCAGCATCATGACCGTGCCGGATGTGGAGAAGCGCCTGAAAGCGCTGCAGGCGCGGGGAGGCAAACTGGTGGTGGTGGACCCCCGGCGCAGCGAAACCGCGGCCATGGCCGATCAACATTTGTTCGTGCGTCCGGGGCAGGATGCGGCGCTGCTGTTCGGCTTGCTCAATACCCTGTTCGAAGAGGGCCTCGGTCGCACTACGCACCTTGAGACGGAGGGCCTGGACCAGGTGCGGGAGGCCATTGCCCGATTCACGCCCGAAGCCATGAGCCAGCGCTGCGGCGTTCCGGCAGAGCGCATTCGCCAATTGGCCCGGGACTTTGCTGGCGCGGAAAGCGCCGTTTGCTACGGCCGCATGGGTGTCTCGACCCAGGCCTTCGGCAGCCTTTGCCAATGGCTGATCCAGCTCATCAACCTGGTTACCGGCAACCTGGATCGGGTGGGTGGGGTGCTCTGCACTGAGCCGGCGGTGGATCTGGTAGCCGCCACGTCGGGCGGTCATTTCAATCGCTGGCAGAGCCGGGTATCCGGCTTGCCCGAGTATGGCGGTGAGCTGCCGGTGGCGGCGCTGGCCGAAGAGATGCTCACGCCTGGGGAAGGGCAGATACGGGCCCTGGTGACGGTGGCCGGCAATCCGGTGTTGTCCACGCCCAACGGACGCCAGCTGGAACAGGCGCTGGATGGTCTGGAGTTCATGCTCAGCATCGACCTCTATATCAACGAAACCACCCGCTACGCCGATCTGATCCTGCCACCCACCGCGCCCCTTGAACACGAGCACTACGACACCACCTTCAACGTTTTCGCCGTTCGCAACGTCACCCGCTTCAATGAGCCCGTGCTGGCCAAGCCCGCCGGTGCGCTGGATGACTGGGAAATCTTCGTCGGCCTGGCCAGGGCGTTTGCCGCGCGCACCGGTGTCGAATTGAAGCCCACCATGGCGCCTCAGCAGATGATCGATCTGGGGCTGCGCGCCGGTGCCTACGGTGACCGCTCGGAACACAAGCTTTCTGTTGCGCGCCTTCGCGAGCATCCCCACGGCGTCGACCTCGGCCCGCTCAAACCCAACCTGGCCGGCCGGCTGAAGACAGCCAGCCGCAAGGTCGAGGCTGCGCCGTCGATTCTCCTGGCCGACCTTGATCGCTTCGCGGCACAGCCTGTTCCCCGCGAGGGAGAACTGGTGCTGATCGGCCGTCGCCATGTGCGCAGCAACAATTCGTGGATGCACAACTACCATCGCCTGGTGAAAGGCAAGCCGCGTCACCAGTTGCTGATGCACCCGCATGACCTCGAAGCACGCGGCCTGGTCGACGGGCAACGGGTGAGGGTGCGCTCCAGGGTCGGGATGATCGAGGTGGAGGTTGGCGCCAGCGAGGACATGATGCCGGGCGTAGTCAGCCTACCCCACGGTTGGGGCCATGCGCGGCCGGGTGTGCGCCTGGGAATCGCGAGTGAACAGCCGGGAGCCAGCGCCAACGACCTGACGGATGAGCGCCAGTTGGATGCGGTTTCCGGCAATGCCGCACTCAATGGCGTTCCTGTGGAAGTGGTGGCCGCCTGAAGATAAGGGAGTCCGAGCGCGCCGCTCGGCTTTCCGTTACAATGCCGCCATCCTGCCGACTCGACAGTCGGAAAGTTCAGCCGAGGTGCCCAATGGATATCATCGAAACCATCAAAGAGCAGATCGCCAACAACACTGTCCTGCTGTACATGAAAGGCTCGCCGAACGCTCCGCAGTGCGGCTTCTCGGCCCGCGCTGCGCAAGTCCTGATGGGCTGTGGCGAGAAGTTCGCTTACGTCGACATCCTGCAGAACCCGGAAATCCGCGCCAATCTGCCGAAGTACGCGAACTGGCCGACCTTCCCGCAACTGTGGGTAGGCGGTGAACTGGTTGGTGGCAGCGACATCATGACTGAGATGTTCGAAAAGGGTGAGCTGCAGACCCTGGTCAAGGATGCCGTGAGCAAGGCCAGCGCCTGATCCACTCCGGTTTCGAAAAAAGAGCCCCGCAAACGCGGGGCTTTTTTATTGCTGGAAGTTGTTGGCTTATTTCACGGCGCTATTTGCGGATTGATCGCGCTCTGCTTTATCCAGTTCTGATTGCAGAAATACCAAATGAAAAAGCCCCGCATTAGCGGGGCTTTTTTGTGCTGCCGGATTATTCGTCCATCTGCGACTGCAGATAGTTCTCCAGGCCGACTTTGTCGATCAGGCCCAGTTGGGTTTCCAGCCAGTCGATATGTTCTTCCTCGGACTCGAGGATCTCTTCCAGCAGTTCGCGGCTGCCGTAGTCACCCACGCCTTCGCAGTAAGCAATAGCCGTCTTCAGGTCCGGTACGGCTGCCTGCTCCAGCTTGAGGTCGCTGGCCAGCATCTCCTTGGTGTTCTCGCCGATCATCAGCTTGCCAAGGTCTTGCAGGTTGGGAAGGCCTTCGAGGAAGAGGATGCGCTTGATCAGCTTGTCCGCATGCTTCATCTCGTCGATGGACTCGTGGTACTCGTGGTCGCCCAGCTTCTTCAGGCCCCAATCTTCGTACATGCGGGCGTGCAGGAAGTACTGGTTGATCGCAACAAGCTCGTTACCGAGGATCTTGTTGAGATGCTGTATGACTTTCTTGTCGCCTTTCATGTGGAGTCCTGCCGTAGAAGTGTGGATGGTCGATAAATTCTGATCCTCACAACTTAGTGTGTCAAATCTAAGTTGTTGAATTGCAAATAAAATTGAATATTAATAAGAATGTTTAACTTCTACATTTGAACTCTAAATTATTGAAAATCAGGCACAAAAAAACCGGACGCTGAGGTCCGGTTTCCTGTGATTCCGCCGAATGGTCAGGCGATGGCGTACGCCGCAGGGTAGGCGAGGGCCGCCTGGCTGCTCTGCACCTCGGCCAGGGTCTCCTTGACCACCTGTTTGGCCAGGCATGCGCATTTGCCGCATTGGGTACCCACTTCCAGGGTGTTGCGTACTTCGCGATAGCTGCAGCAGCCTTCATAGATGGCTTCGCGAATTTGACCGTCAGTGACACCTAGACAGAGACAGACGTACATAGCACTCAGAACTCGGGGAGTGGTTGGATGGAGGGGATACTAATAGTAATGAGAATGATTGTCAAAGATCGTCTTGAAACGCCCGGACCAGAGGCGTTCCTGAGGGAATCGGCGGGTGCTGGCAGAGGTTGACCCGTCAGTCGAAAGCGGTGGGCGGGTGTGCACTCCAAGTGTATGATTGCCCGTCCTTTTGGAAGCGGGTGTCATGGCGTCGCCACATTGGTCGGCCAGGCTGTGACCCCGACCCTCTGACTACTCATGACAATTCAGGAGACATTCAATGAGCGTACTCGTAGGCAAGCAAGCTCCGGACTTCACCGTTGCCGCCGTTCTGGGCAATGGCGAAATCGTTGACAGCTTCAACCTGTCCTCGGCCATCAAAGGCAAATACGGTCTGGTGTTCTTCTACCCGCTGGACTTCACCTTCGTCTGCCCGTCCGAACTGATCGCCCTGGACCACCGCATCCCGGAATTCCAGGCTCGCGGCGTGGAAGTGATCGGCGTGTCCATCGACTCCCACTTCACCCACAACGCCTGGCGTAACACCCCGGTGGACAAGGGCGGCATTGGCCCGGTCAAGTACACCCTGGCTGCCGACATGAAGCACGAAATCGCCAAGGCCTACGACGTCGAGTCCGAAGACGGCGTGGCGTACCGCGGTGCCTTCCTGATCGACAAGAACGGCGTCGTGCGTTCCCAGATCGTCAACGACCTGCCGCTGGGCCGTAACATGGACGAGCTGCTGCGTCTGGTCGACGCCCTGCAGTTCACCGAAGAGCACGGCGAAGTCTGCCCGGCCAACTGGAAGAAAGGCGACAAGGGCATGACCGCTTCTCCGGAAGGCGTTGCCCAGTACCTGGCCGAGAACGCTTCTTCTCTGTAAGCGTTTCCAGGTAAAGAAAAAGCCCGGCATCTGCCGGGCTTTTTCATGTCTGGGCGTTTGTGGGAGCCAGCTTGCTGGCGAAGCTTCGCGAGCAAGCTCGCTCCTACAAATGGAAGTCGAGGTCAGTCCTCGTCGTCGATCCAGCCACCCATTTCCTTCCAGCGGTTGACGATGCCGCAGAACAGCTCGGCGGTCTTCTCGGTGTCGTAGCGCGCCGAGTGTGCCTCGCGGCCGTCGAACTCGATGCCGGCGGCCTGGCAGGCCTTGGCCAGCACGGTCTGGCCGTAGGCGAGGCCAGCCAGGGTCGCGGTGTCGAAGCTGGAGAAGGGGTGGAACGGATTGCGCTTGAGGGCAGTCCGGTTCACCGCTGCATTGAGGAAGCCGAGGTCAAAGCTGGAGTTGTGGCCGACCAGAATGGCGCGCTTGCAGCCATTGGCTTTGATCGACTTGCGCAGGCCACGGAAGATCTCCGTCAGCGCGTGTTCCTCGCTCACCGCCATGCGCAGTGGGTGATCCAGCTTGATCCCGGTGAACTCCAGCGCGGCCTGTTCGATATTGGCGCCTTCGAACGGCTCGACGCGGAAGAAATGGGTGTGGTCCGGATAGAGGAAGCCCTGCTCATCCATCGCGATGGTGGTCGCGGCGATCTCCAGCAGGGCATCGGTCGCGGCGTTGAAACCGCCGGTTTCCACGTCCACCACTACCGGCAGGTAGCCACGGAAACGCGCCGCCATGGGGTGGCGCGGGCCGGATGGCAGGCTGCCATCCAGTTCGTCGTCGTAAAGGTCCTCGCTCACGCTTGCACCTCCTGCAGGCGCCAGCGCAGCTTCTCGCCGGCGCGCAGCGGCACCACCACCTGCTCGCCCAGCGGCAGGGTGGCGGGGGCGGTCCATTCTTCACGTACCAGGGTGATGTGGTCGGTGTTGCGCGGCAGGCCGTAGAAGTCCGGACCGTGGAAGCTGGCGAACGCTTCCAGCTTGTCCAGCGCATTGCGCTGCTCGAACGCTTCGGCATACAGCTCGATGGCCGCATAGGCGGTGTAGCAACCCGCGCAGCCGCAGGCGGCTTCCTTGGCGTGCTTGGCGTGGGGTGCCGAGTCGGTACCGAGGAAGAACTTGGCATTGCCGCTGGTGGCGGCGTCCAGCAGGGCTTCCTGGTGCACGTTGCGCTTGAGGATCGGCAGGCAATAGAAGTGAGGGCGAATGCCGCCAACCAGCATGTGGTTACGGTTGTACAGCAGATGGTGGGCGGTGATGGTGGCGCCCACGTTGGCCGAAGCCGATTGCACGAACTGCACCGCGTCGCCGGTGGTGATGTGTTCGAACACCACCTTCAGGGTCGGGAAGCGTTCGACGACGCGGGTCAGGTGCTCGTCGATGAACACCCTCTCGCGGTCGAATACGTCGATCTCGCCACGGGTCACTTCACCATGGACCAGCAGCAGCATGCCGACTTCGGCCATGGCTTCCAGGGCCGGGAAGATCTTGTCGACGCTGGTGACGCCGGAATCCGAGTTGGTGGTGGCGCCGGCCGGATAGAGCTTGGCCGCATGCACGAAACCGGAAGCCTTTGCCGCGCGGATGTCTTCCGGGCTGGTGCGGTCGGTGAGGTACAGCACCATCAATGGCTCGAAACGGCTGCCCGCTGGACGGGCTTCGATGATGCGTTGGCGATAGGCATCGGCTTCCTCGGCATTACGAACCGGCGGAACCAGGTTGGGCATGATGATGGCGCGGCCGAAAGTACGGGCAGCATCCGCAACGGTGTGGGCCAGGACGGCACCATCACGCAGATGGATGTGCCAGTCGTCGGGACGCAGGAGGGTCAAACGGTCGGACATGAGGGGCTTCCAGGCGGGCAGAACTGGGCCGACATGCTACCGGAAAAGCCCTGCAGGGGCACGCAGGGCCTGATCCTCGGGCGGCTGCGCCGATAAATCCGCGCTCAAGTTTTGCCGCGCGATACCGATATCCAGCAGGAACGCCGTAATTCCCCGTGGAGCCTGCCGTGCGCCAGCGCTATCTCGCCATCCTGAGTCTGTTCGCCAGCCTGCCGGCCATGGCCATCACCTTCCAGACGCGCCTGGAGAAGGTGGAGTGGAAAGTCGAAGGCGACAAGTTCGAGTGCCGCCTGTCGCAGCCCATCACCGATTTCGGCGCCGGCGAGTTCGTGCGACGCGCCGGCGAGCAGGCCACTTTCCGCCTGAAGGCACACGAGCGCTGGATGGGAGCGGGCTCGGCGACCTTGCTGGCGGCAGCGGCGCCCTGGCAGCCGGGGAGGGGAGACATCAACCTCGGCATCGTCAGCGTCGGTAGTGGTGAGGTGCCTTTCAACAGTTCCCAGCAACAGGCCGGGCGACTGCTTGCCGGCCTGATGGAAGGCCGCAGCCCACTGATTCGCCATCGTACCCTGCAGGGCGGCGATGCCATGGAAGTGCGCCTCCTGCCGGTGAAGTTCAACCAGGCCTATCAGGATTACCTCGCCTGCACCGCCAAGTTGCTGCCGGTGAACTTCGACCAGGTCAGGCATGTGCAGGTCGGCTTTCCGGGCGGCGGCATGGAGCTTGACGAGATGGCGCGGGCGAAGCTGGAAATCATGCTCGACTTCATCAAGGCCGATCCCAGCGTCAATCACATCGAGATCGATGGCCATTCCGACAACAGCGGCAACCGCCTGACCAACCGCGATCTCTCCCGTCGCCGCGCTCTGGCGGTGTACGACTACTTCAAGGCCAACGGCTTCCCCGAGGCGCAGATGGTCATGCGTTTCCATGGCGAGCGCTATCCGCTGGCGCCGAACAACAGCCCGGCCAATCGGGCGAAGAACCGCCGGGCCACCGTGCAGTTGTCCCGCGTCGATCTGCCCGCGGAAGCGCCAGCCGCTGCCCCTGCTCCAGAGCCCGCGCCGGCGGAGTCACCCGTTCCGGCCAAGCCTGGTGTTCCCGCCGCTGCTCCAGCCGCCCCAGCTACCGCGCCGGGTGTCCAGGGCGCTGCTCCGGCCCCCAGGGCTCCGACCGGTTCCTGACCCTGCCGCTCGTCGCGCAACTGACAGAATCTGTCGCCTCGTCGTCATAAGCTGTCGCGCCACTGTAATTTGGCCGCCAGGGTCAGTAGAATCACGGGTTTTTCGTACAACCCCCGTGGAGTTGATGGCATGGCGGACGTAAAGAAGGTTGTCCTGGCTTATTCCGGTGGCCTGGACACCTCGGTGATCCTCAAGTGGCTGCAAGATACCTATAACTGCGAAGTGGTGACCTTCACCGCTGACCTCGGCCAGGGCGAGGAGGTCGAACCGGCCCGCGCCAAGGCTCAGGCAATGGGCGTCAAGGAAATCTACATCGATGACCTGCGCGAAGAATTCGTCCGCGACTTCGTGTTCCCGATGTTCCGCGCCAACACCATCTATGAAGGCGAGTACCTGCTGGGTACCTCCATCGCCCGTCCGCTGATCGCCAAGCGCCTGATCGAAATCGCCAACGAGACCGGCGCTGACGCCATCTCCCACGGCGCCACCGGCAAGGGCAACGACCAGGTTCGCTTCGAGCTGGGCGCCTACGCGCTGAAACCGGGCGTGAAAGTGATCGCTCCCTGGCGCGAGTGGGACCTGCTGTCCCGCGAGAAGCTGATGGACTACGCCGAGAAGCACAGTATCCCGATCGAGCGTCACGGCAAGAAGAAGTCCCCGTACTCCATGGATGCCAACCTGCTGCACATCTCCTATGAAGGCGGCGTGCTGGAAGACACCTGGACCGAGCACGAAGAAGACATGTGGAAGTGGACCACTTCCCCGGAAAAGGCGCCGGATACCCCGACCTACATCGAGCTGACCTACCGCAATGGTGACATCGTCGCCATCGACGGCAAGGAACTGACTCCGGCCCAGGTGCTCACCGAACTGAACCGCGTTGGCGGCATCAACGGCATTGGCCGTCTCGACATCGTCGAGAACCGCTACGTCGGCATGAAGTCCCGTGGCTGCTACGAGACCCCCGGCGGCACCATCATGCTCCGTGCTCACCGTGCCATCGAGTCCATCACCCTGGACCGCGAAGTCGCGCACCTGAAAGACGAGCTGATGCCGAAGTACGCCAGCCTGATCTACACCGGTTACTGGTGGAGCCCGGAGCGTCTGATGCTGCAGCAGATGATCGACGCCTCGCAGACCAATGTGAACGGCGTAGTCCGCCTGAAGCTGTACAAGGGCAACGTCATCGTGGTCGGCCGCAAGTCCGACGACTCCCTGTTCGACGCCAACATCGCCACCTTCGAGGACGATGCCGGCGCCTACAACCAGGCCGACGCCGCTGGCTTCATCAAGCTCAACGCCCTGCGCATGCGCATCGCCGCAGGCAAGGGCCGCAAGCTGTTCTGATAAGCTTGTCAGCGTGAGCCTACGAACCCCGGCCATAAGCCGGGGTTCTTTCTTTTGGGACTTGGAAAACGGGCAACCGATGAGGAAGCAACGATGAGACTGCTGCATACCATGCTGCGCGTCGGCGACCTGGACAAATCCATCGCCTTCTACACCGAAGTGCTGGGCATGACCCTGCTGCGTCGCAAGGACTACCCGGACGGCCAGTTCACCCTCGCGTTCGTCGGCTACGGCGATGAAGCCCACAACAGCGTGATCGAACTCACCTACAACTGGGGTGTGGACAAGTACGAGCTGGGCAACGCCTATGGTCACATCGCGCTGGAAGTGGACGATGTCTACAAGGCCTGCGAGGACATTCGCGCCCGTGGCGGCAAGATCACCCGTGAGCCGGGGCCGATGAAGCACGGCACCAGCATCCTGGCGTTCGTGGAAGATCCCGATGGCTACAAGATCGAATTGCTGTCGCCCTCTCGCAAGGACTGAAGCTCTGTGCTGATATGAATCCGGGGCGTGTTTGCCCCGGACTGGAGGCGTGGGTCTATGGATGGTTCCGCTGTCAGCTACGAACGCAATCTCGAATGCCTGGTACGGGCCATCCAGGAGCTGTCCCTGGCCCGCGATCTCGACCGTATCGCCGAAATCGTGCGCAGCGCCGCGCGGGAACTGGTAGGGGCAGACGGCGCCACCTTTGTCCTGCGTGATGGTGATCGCTGCTTCTACAAGGACGAAGACGCCATTTCGCCACTGTGGAAAGGCCTGCGCTTTCCCATGGAAACCTGCATCAGCGGCTGGGCCATGATCAACCGCGAGCCTGCGGTGATCGAAGACATCTACCAGGACCCGCGCATTCCCCACGATGCCTACCGTCCGACCTTCGTCAAAAGCCTGGTGATGGTGCCTATTCGCAGCATGGCCCCGGTGGGGGCGATCGGTACCTACTGGGCCACTCCGCGCCTCGCCAATGTGCGGGAGGTCGGCCTGCTGCAGGCCCTCGCGGACTCCACCTCGGTGGCCATGGAGAACGTCCAGCTCTACAACGAACTGGAGCAGCGTGTCATCGCCCGTACCCAGGACCTGGTGGCCGCCAACCGGCTGCTCTATGACGAAGCCTGTGAGCGCGAACGCGTCGAGCAGGACATCCAGCGCTTCTCCATGACCGATGAACTCACCGGCCTGCACAACCGCCTCGGCTTCCTGCACCGCGCCGCCGGTGAACTGGATGCCGCACGCCAGCGGGACGTGCCCTGCCTGCTGCTCCACCTGCTGGTGGGCAGCAACGACAGCGGGCCAGGAGAAAGCCTGCCGCTGACAGCCGCGCGCATGCTGCGGGCGCAGTTCCGGCGAGATGATCTGCTGGCGCGCCTCGGCGGCGGGGAGTTCCTCGTGCTGACGTCCGGCTATGGCGATCCGAATGCCGTCCTGCAGCGTCTGCGCGCCGGCCTTGGCGCTTTCAACCGCGCCACGGAACAGAGCCTGACCCTGCGCATCGGCCATGCCGAATCCACCCGTGGGCAGGACCTTGAACAACTGCTGTTCGACGCGGACAACGCCTTGCACCGCAGCGGTCCCGATTGGAGCGGAGTCTGATTCTGGCTGGCCGCGCAGCTTCGCTATATAGTTCGCAACACAGCGAAAACTGATCAATCGGCCAACCCATGAGCTTCCCTCTCGACCGCACCGACCTGGCCGCCATCTGGCTGACCCTCGAACTCGCCACCCTCACCACATTGCTCCTGCTGGTGGTGGGCACCCCCATCGCCTGGTGGCTGGCGCGCACACGCTCGCGGCTGAAGGGAACCGTGGCTGCGGTGGTCGCCCTACCACTGGTGCTGCCGCCCACCGTCATCGGTTTCTACCTGCTGGTCAGCATGGGACCCCACGGGTTCATCGGCCAATTCACCCAGAGCCTTGGCCTCGGCACCTTGCCCTTTACCTTTGCCGGCCTCGTGGTGGGGTCGGTGATCTACTCCATGCCCTTCGTCGTGCAGCCCCTGCAGAACGCCTTCACCGCCATCGGCCAACGCCCGCTGGAAGTGGCCGCCACGCTGCGCGCCAGTCCCTGGGACACCTTCTTCTCGGTGGTCCTGCCCCTGGCCCGGCCAGGCTTCGTCACCGCCTCCATCCTCGGCTTCGCGCATACGGTGGGTGAGTTCGGCGTGGTACTGATGATCGGCGGCAACATCCCTGAGAAGACCCGCGTGGTCTCGGTGCAGATCTTCGATCACGTCGAAGCCATGGAGTACGCCCAGGCCCACTGGCTGGCCGGCGGCATGCTGCTGTTCTCCTTCCTCATCCTGCTGGCGCTGAACTCCAGCCGGCGTCTGAAACCGGGCTGGACCTGACCCATGCAACAGATTCGCGCGCGATTCCGCCTGCGCCATCCGGGCTTTGCCCTGGAGACCGACCTCGAACTGCCCGGTCGCGGTGTCAGTGCCCTGTTCGGCCATTCCGGGTCGGGCAAGACCAGCCTGCTGCGCTGCATCGCCGGGCTGGAACAGGCTGCCGAGGGCTTTCTGGAAATCAACGGCGAGGTCTGGCAGGACAGCGCCCGTGGCCACTTCCTGCCCACCCACAAGCGACCCCTGGGCTACGTATTCCAGGAGGCCAGCCTGTTCGAGCATCTGTCGGTGCGGCGCAACCTGGAATTCGGCCAGCGGCGCATACCGGCGCGGGAGCGCCGCGTCGCGCTGGAGCAGGCGGTGGAACTGCTGGGCATCGGCCATCTTCTGGAGCGCATGCCGGACGGTCTGTCCGGCGGCGAGCGGCAGCGTGTCGGCATTGCCCGCGCCCTGCTCACCAGCCCGCGCCTGCTGCTGATGGACGAGCCCCTCGCAGCGCTGGACCTCAAGCGCAAGGGTGAAATCCTGCCCTACCTGGAGCGCCTGCACGACGAACTGGATATCCCGGTGCTCTACGTCAGCCATTCGCCGGACGAAGTGGCGCGGCTGGCGGATCATCTGGTGCTGCTGGACAACGGCCAGGTGCTGGCCAGCGGTCCGCTGGACCAGACCCTCGCTCGCCTCGACCTGCCCACTGCCCATGAAGATGAAGCGGGTGTGGTGATCGAAGGGCGGGTGCAGGGTTTCGATTCCCAGTATCAGTTGCTGACACTGGCCTTGCCCGGCAGCTCACTCAGCGTGAGGGTGGCTCATTCGCCGGTTGCCGAAAGCCGTTCCCTGCGCTTCCGGGTGCTGGCGCGGGACGTCAGCCTGAGCCTGGAAAAACAGCGCGACAGCAGCATCCTGAACCTGCTGCCGGCACGGATGGTGGAAGAGTCGCCGGCCGCCAATCCAGCCCACGTGCTGGTGCGCCTCGATGTGGACGGCACACCCATGCTGGCGCGTATCACCCGCTTCTCCCGCGATCAGCTAGGCCTCTACCCGGGCCAGACCCTCTGGGCGCAGATCAAGTCGGTGGCGCTGCTGGCCTGAAGGCGGGGAGGGCGGGGCCTGGCAGCCCCGCCCCGTTTGACTCAACGTGCCAGCTCGCTATCGCTATCCAGCTTTGGCGTCGACAGTTTCCAGGCGTCCCCTGCAGGGGCCTGGCCACGGTCATAAGGCTTGAGCGCGAACATGTAGATCAGGCCGATTGCAATGACTACCGCCGCCGTGACGACGATTCCGTAGTTGACGTACCACGGCGCATCCGGGGTGCGTGGCCAGGACATGTTGACGATGGCCAGCACGCCGTAGATCAAGGCTGCGATGTTGACGATCCAGCCCCAGTTGCCGAGGGTGAATTGACCGCTCGGCTGCCAGCCGCGGAAGCGGGCGAACAGCGCGCCGCCAACGATCATCTGGAACGACAGGTAGATGCCGATTGCGGCGAAGGCAACCACCGCGGCGATGGCGTTCTGCAAGAAGAAGCCTGCACAAACGATGGCGGCCGGCAGGAGGCCGCAGACGACCAGGGCAGCGGCCGGTACATGGGTGTTCGGCGACAGGCGCTTGAGTATCGAACTGCCCATGACCATCTCGTCGCGCGCATAGGAGTACAGCAGCCGGCTTGCCGCGGCCTGCAGGCTCAGTACGCAGGAGACGAAGGAAACGATGATCACCGCCATGACCAGTCGCGACCCGAGGGGGCCGAAGGCGTTGTTGAGGATGGTGGACATCGGGTCGCTGTCTTCACCCGAAATCACCTTGGCCATATCCGGCACCGCGAGGATCAGCGCTATCGCCGCGAACATGGCGGCGCCGCCGCCGATGTAGATGGTCATGCGCATGGCCTTGGGGATGCGCTTGCTCGGGTTCGGTGTTTCCTCGGCTACGTCGCCGCAAGCCTCGAAGCCGTAGTAGAGGAACATGCCGGCCAGCGACGCAGTGAGGAACGCGGGCCAGTAGCTGCCGTCGATGCTGATATCGAAGGTGTTGAACAGCACGCTGATGGGCTGGTGGCGCTCGAAGATCAACAGGTAGCCGCCGATCACCAGGGCGCCCAGCAGTTCGCAGATAAAGCCGAACATCGCCATGCGCGCCAGCAGCTTGGTGCCGCTCAGGTTCAGCAGGGTGGCGATCAGGGTCAGGCCAAGGGCGATCAGCGTATTGGTGACAGCCGTGGGTTCGAAGCCGAGCAGGCTGGCGATGTAGGGGCCAGCACCCAACGCGACTGCAGCGATGGTCACGCAGAGCGAGACGGAGTAGATCCAGCCCACCATCCAGGCCCAGCGCTTGCCCACCAGGCGTCGTGCCCAGGGGTAGACGCCACCTGAGATGGGGAACTGCGAAACCACTTCACAAAACACCAGGCACACCAGCAACTGACCGATGCCCACCAGCAGGTAGGACCAGAACATCGGAGGGCCGCCGGCCGCCAGACACAGGCCGAACAGGGTGTAGACCCCCACCACCGGGGACAGGTAGGTGAAACCCAGGGCGAAGTTCTCCCAAAGGCTCATGCTGCGTTCGAAGTTGGAGGTGTAGCCCAGGGCGCGTAGTTGCTCGGCGTCCCGGTCAGCCGCTGCAGCCTTGCTGGTTGCGTTGCTCATCGGTCGGTTCCTTTATTGGTTTTGTATCGGTATCGAACAAGAAGCGGTGGTAGGGCGGCAGCGTGCCGCCAGTGGTCTCTTCGTTGAGGGCGGCAACCGGACCTCTCCCCGTCCGGTTGCCGCCTGCCATAGGTCAGAGCTTGATCCAGGTGGCTTTCAGCTCGGTGTACTTGTCGAACGCATGCAGCGACTTGTCGCGACCGTTGCCGGACTGCTTGAAGCCGCCGAAGGGCGCGGTCATGTCGCCGCCGTCGTACTGGTTGATCCAGACGCTGCCGGCACGCAGGGCCTTGCCGACCAGGTGGGCGCGGGACAGGTTGCTGGTCCATACCGCTGCGGCCAGGCCATAGATGGTGTCGTTGGCGATGGCAACGGCTTCTTCTTCGCTGTCGAAGGCGATGACCGAGAGCACCGGGCCGAAGATCTCTTCCTTGGCGATGCGCATGGCATTGCTCACGCCGTCGAAGATGGTCGGCTCGACGTAGGTGCCGCCGGTTTCTTCCAGCACACGCTTGCCACCGGCCACCAACGTGGCGCCGTCGTCATGGGCCGATTCGATGTAGCCGAGCACGATGTCCAGATGCTGGCTGTCCACCAAGGCACCGACGTTGGTCGCCGGGTCCAGCGGGTTGCCCGGTTTCCAGGCCTTGATCGCCTCGACCACCATGGGCACGAACCTGTCCTTGATGGAGCGTTCCACCAGCAGGCGCGAACCCGCGGTGCAGACTTCGCCCTGATTGAAGGCGATGGCGGCGGCAGCGGCTTCGGCGGCGGCCTGCAGGTCAGGGGCGTCGGCGAAGACGATGTTCGGGCTCTTGCCGCCGGCTTCCAGCCAGACGCGTTTCATGTTGGATTCGCCGGCATTGATCAGCAGTTGCTTGGCGGTGCGGGTGGAACCAGTAAAGGCCAGGGTGTCGACGTCCATGTGCAGGGCCAGGGCCTTGCCCACGCTGTGGCCGAAGCCCGGCAATACGTTCAGCACGCCCGCCGGAATACCGGCACCACAGGCCAACTGGGCCAGGCGAATGGCGGTCAGCGGGGAGCGTTCGGACGGCTTGAGGACCACCGAGTTACCGGTAGCCAGCGCCGGGCCGAGCTTCCAGCAGGTCATCAACAGGGGGAAGTTCCAGGGCACGATGGCCGCGACAACACCCACCGGCTCACGGGTCACCAGGCCCAACTGGTCATGAGGCGTTGCGGCCACTTCGTCGTAGACCTTGTCGATCGCTTCGGCGCTCCAGCGAATGGCGTCCACCGCGCACGGCAGGTCGACGTTCAGCGCGTCGCTGATCGGCTTGCCCATGTCCAGGGTTTCCAGCAGGGCCAGTTCCTCGGCGTGGGCATCGATCAGCTCGGCGAAGCGGACCATCGCCTGCTTGCGCTCGACCGGTGCCAGGCGCGACCAGGCGCCGGAGTCGAAGGTTGCACGGGCGGACGCAACGGCACGCATCGCATCCGCTTCGCCGCTGCTGGCGACCTTGCAGAGCAGACGTCCATCGACCGGGCTGATGCAGTCGAAGGTTTCGCCGCTGGCAGCCTCGACATATTCACCTTGGATGAAGGCGCGGCCTTCGATTCTCAGCCTGCTGGCGCGTTCTTCCCAGTCGGCTCGGGTCAGTTCGGTCATCGCGGGTGTGCTCCTCTGGAGAATCCCGGCACGGCAAGCGGCAATCAGGGTTGCCAGGGCGTGCACGGGGCGGTTTTGGCGGGTAGATTGCTAAAACATTTAAAACCATATCTTATGTTTTGAATCCTGCCAATACAGCCACATTCTGCTGAGGTTTTTATCGGTTATTGGTCGTGTTTACCCGGATCTCGACCGCGCTAAAGTCAGGTTTTGGTTGAAAGATATGAAAATAAATTTTTAATTGCGGCCCGGTCGGCGATAGCCATAATGGCCCGCAACCGCACCCACCATGGGTGTGCCGGCGCACGTGCACCAAGCCAGGGAGGTATCCGGCCTAGCCGCCTATGAACGAGTTGAAGAACGTCCGCCCCGCCAATTTCATGCGCCTGCGCCAGGAAGGGCGTACTGAGGAGGTGGCTCGGCGATTGATCGAACTGGTCGAACTCGGGTTATTCAGCGAGGGCGAGCAGCTGCCCAGCGAAAGCGATCTGGCCACCCAGTTCGGGGTCGCGACCGTCACGCTGCGCGACGCCTTGGCGAGCTTGCGCGAACGTGGCGTGATCGAGACTCGCAGAGGTCGTAATGGCGGCAGCTTCGTCTGCGCACCTCCCGGTACCAAGGACGAGGCGTTGTTCGCTCAGCTCAAGGCCATGAGTGCCCTGGAGCTGCGCGATCTGTGTGATGAGCACGTGGCGATTTCCGGCGCTGCCGCAAGGCTGGCCGCGCAGCGCTCGTCGGCCCAGCACCATGCCCGACTGGAGTTTTATATCGATGCGCTGCGCCAGGCATCGTCGCGTCAGGAGCAGCGTCGTGCCGACGCTCGCTTCCACCTCGAAGTGGCCGTTGCCGCGCAATCGGTGCGCCTGACCCATGCAGAAATGAACCTGCAGGCCGAACTGGGTGAGTTGCTGTGGCTATCTCCGGATGGCCCGCTCGCTGCCGATGGCCCGGTGCTGGAGCATCGTGCGATCACCGACGCCATCGTCGCTACTGATGCGAATCTGGCTGGCGCGCTGGCGGAGGCGCATGTGACGCGTGGAATCAAACGCCTGATCAACCTGCGCTTGCAGCTGCTCAGCGCAGAAATCTGAATGGCACAGCACTTGCTGTAGATATCGCCGGCAATGCGTTGTGGCGTGACCGGCGTGGCGGCCAGTTCGACATGAACTCATCCAGAACGTGAATAACAAGAGCCAGACGAGGCCCAGGCTATGTCCCGAGATGTGCAGGTGGATCAACTCAGCGAGTGTGCAATTCACATCAATGCTTCGATCGGTAACCTGTTCGCACAGTTGAATCTGCTGGCCGAGGACGTAGTCGCGATCTGGAAGCAATTGCAGGCCGAGGGCTGCAAACCGACTACTCGAGACCTCTGCTCCCTGCGTCCGGCGATCCAGGCCCGCTTGCAGCAGGAACGCAGCTGCATTCATGGCACCGGAGTGGTGCTGGAACCGGGCGAACTGGCTGATCAGGAGATGCACCTGGAATGGTGGTGCAGAGCCCCGGCAGGCAAGGTCACGCCCATGCTGCTCAACCTCAATCGACGCAGCGAGAGTTTCTACAACTACCAGGGCATGCCCTGGTTTTCCCGGCCTCGGGACACGGGCCAGCCTTGGGTCGAAGGGCCCTTCGTCGACCTCTATGGCGCCGACCAATACATCATGGCGTTCTCCGTGCCTATCCATGTCGACGGTCGATTCGTGGGCGTGGCGGCGGCGGATATCGCCCTGCACGAGTTCGAGCGCGTGCTGCTTGCCGGGCTGATGCGCACGGACAAGGAAGCGCTGATCGTCAACGCCGAAGGCCGGGTGGTGGCCTGCAACACCGCTAACTGGTTGGTGGGCGATATGGCCAGACACGTGTTTGCGTGTGATGACAGCCGTTCGCGGGTGCTGGCGTTGGCGGAGTCATCTGCGCATTGGTCGTTGATCGAGCGGCCAGTCAGCCGCTACATCGAGGGCGCCGCCTGAGGCAGTGCCTCTCTGTACGTTCGAGGGCACTGCTCTAGAGTGCGTCGTGATTCCCCGAAGGCTCCACGCACACGCAGTTGCGCCCTGACTGCTTGGCGCGATACAGGCCCCGGTCGGCGCGGCCGATCAGGCTGTCGAGGGCGTCTTCCGGGT
The DNA here is from genome assembly GCF_002003485.1 of Metapseudomonas resinovorans. GTDB lineage: Bacteria > Pseudomonadota > Gammaproteobacteria > Pseudomonadales > Pseudomonadaceae > Metapseudomonas > Metapseudomonas resinovorans_D. The sequence continues at coordinate 29,966 of NZ_BDMA01000027.1, read as the reverse complement.
GCATCTCGGCCAGACCGATGCTGGTGGTCACGTGAAGGTTCACGCCCTTGAACGGGTAGCGCTGGGCGGCCACTTCATTGCGGACCTTCTCTGCCAACTGATGGGCCGTCGCACTGGTGGTGTCCTTGAGCAGGATGATGAATTCCTCGCCGCCCCAGCGACAGATGATGTCCGATTGGCGCAGGCCGTCGCGCAGGTTCTGGGCGAAGCCCTGAAGCACCTGGTCGCCGGCCTGGTGGCCGTAGGTATCGTTGAGCATCTTGAAGTGATCGAGATCCAACAGCAGTGCCGCCAGGGGTTTGCGCTCACGACGGGCTTCCTGCAGCGCCTGGCCGGCGAGCAGTTCGAAACCGCGTCGGTTGGGCAGGCCGGTCAGGCTGTCGGTGGTGGCCAGGGCGGCGATGCTGCGCTGGTAGCGGCGCATCAGTCGGATCACCAGCACCAGGACGACAGCGGTTACCAACAGGCAGATCAGCAGGTTGAGGTAGAGGGTGTTGCGCAGGCCGGAGAGCAGTCCGCCCTCATGCTTGTCGACGAACAGGTACCAATTCAGTTCGGGGATGTAGCGCACGTTCAGGTAGTGGTCGCGACCGCGTTCCTGGTACTCGAACTTGCCGGTCTGCGGGCGTCCAAGTCTGGCCTGCAGGTCCTCCAGCCCCGGCACGTCGGCCAGTGACTGGCCCACTCGCGCGCCGAGCGGACCACCGTCGGCCCCGGTCAGGACGATGCGCCCTGTGGTATCGACGAAATAGACACTGCGGTCGTAGCGACGCTGGTATTCGTCGATCAGCTTGATCACCGCATCCACCGTCAGGCCGACACCGGTGGCGCCGAGGAATTTGCCGTCGTAGTCGAACACCTTGTAGTTGATGAAGATGGTCAGCCGGTCCTGGTTGGCCATGTCCACGTCAACGTTGATCTCATACGGTTCCTTCATGTCCCGCACGCGGAAGTACCAGATGTCTCGCGGCTCCTTGGGGTTCACCTTCTTGAGCACGCCCTTGGTCTGGTAGTAGGTGAGGGTGCGATTGGAAATGAAGAAGGAGGTGAAGGCACCGTAGTGCTGCTGCACCTCGCGCAGGTAGCGGGTCATGGGCTCGATGTCTTTCTCGCCCTGCATCACCCAATCACGCACGAAGGTGTCGCGGCTCATCATCGAAGAAATCAGGATGGGCCGGACCAGGTCCTTCTGGATTTCCGAATAGACGTTGTCCGAGGTGAGCGGCAACTCGGTGTTGATGATGCTGCTGCGAATGGACTTCAGCGATGCCTGGTAGCTGACCAGGGAGGTGGCCAGGAAACCGCAGCCAAGCAGCAGTACCAAGGCGAGGACCAGTAGGCGGTGGCTTTGCTTCGTGACTTCGGGAAACGGCATCGGACTACATGACCTCAAAATAGTGGCGCAATGCTAGCGTTCGTCGGCGAAGGCGTCACGGACGGGTACTTGACGCCAGGCTATCGGCGTTTTCAGGTATTGCTTGACGGCCGCCGGGAAACTCGGGAGCCGAATCGATCCAGGGTTCCAGACGCTGGCCGATGCTCAGCCACAGCCGGAAGCGCGGTGGCACGGCGCCCTTGCGGTCGCGCGCCAGCTCCTTGTCCAACTGCTCTCGCCAGGCATGGGGCACGTTGATCTCGGCGATGCGCAAGCTGCTGATCTGGCCGGTGAGGCGACCTTCGCGCATCCACGCACTCACGGTGCCGGGCACGATGGCGTAGCGGCTGCGATCGGGGTAGCGATCACGCAGAGCCTTGCGATCCATTCCCGCATCCACCGCGAACAGACGGCTTTCGCGCTTCTCTTCTCCTTCAACATAGTCGCGTGCCGCGCGTTCGGCGTCCGCTCGACGCTTGTCGCTGGGTGCTGCGCGCAACTCGCTCTCGGCAGCTTTCTGCTGCTGCCGGGCGCGTTCCAGTTCGGTCTTGCGTGCAGGGCCATCGAGTTCGAGCACCACCAGCACCTCGCGGTTGCGGTTGTCGAAGCGCATTGCCTCGGGGTCGCCGGCCGTGAAACCCAGTTTCAACAGCGCGGCTTCATCCAGCGGCAGGCGCTCGTAACGGTTGTCCCCGTTCGGGGCGCTGGGGCGCCGCCAGTCCAGGCGCAGTGCCAGGCCACTGTTTTCGCGCTCGGCCCAGTCGTAGGCCCGGTGCAGTTCGCGTTCGGAAAGCAGCAGCCGGCTGTCCGGCTCGCCGTTGCGATTGAGCCACACACCACCAAGGGCGATGGCGTTGGTCAGGCCGATCAGTGCAAGGCCACCGAGCAATGCGGTGCGGGTTTTCATGCTCGCTGCCCTCCCTTGTGAGTCCGGCGCAAGCGGCCGAGCACCAGCAGAAGCAGCACGGCGACGAGGCCGACGATGAGGAAGAACAGGTACTTCGGCATGACCTCCCACCACCAGTCGAACAGCTTGATGAAGAGGAAGAGCACGAAGAACAACACGCCGGTGTGCATTACTTCCGGCCAGTCACGGCGGTTGCCGAGCCAGATGGCCAGCGTTGCGCCAACGAAACCGACGAGCTGGTACAGGCTTTCCACCGCATTGCGGGACCAGGGCAGGTAGCTGCCATATGCCCAGTTCGCCAGCACGAGCACAGGCACGAACAACCCGAGCAGGCCCATCACCCGGTAGATCGCGGCAAAACCGCTGTAGCGTGCCTGGGAGACGAGTTGCGGCACGAGGAAGATCAGCAAGCCGGCGGGCAGCAGGTGTTCCGGCCGCTCGGTGCAGTCCAGCCAGTAAAGGCCGCTCCAGCTCGTCAGCCGCGTGGCGATCAGCGCCATGATGCAGCCGATGCCGGCACCGAGCAGCAGGCGCACCTCGCAGGCATAGGCCAGCAGCAGGGCATAGGCGGCCCAGGGCAGCAGGGCCTTGTCGCTGGGCGTGATGTTGAAGATCTGCCCGAGCATGACCACGTTCAACACGAAGCAGGCGAACGCCAGGACCGCCGCTAGTTTGGTGAAGTAACCGGTCTGGTCACGCTGGCGCAGCAGCAGGGTCAGCAGCAGGCTGCCCAGGGAAAAGCCGACGAGGATGCCGACCTGGACGCTTTCCGGGAACAGGCCCCAGAACTGGTAGAAGAAGAACAACAGGCTGGCGGCCAGCGCCAGGGCACCCAGCAGGGAAGCGATGCGCATGCCGAGGGACAGACGCCGGGACTGGGTGTCCGGGTCGATGTCGAAGGTGTCGCGATAGTTCGCCAGCAACTGGCGATGGTGTTCGCCGAGTTGGTCGATCTGTTCCGGGGAAAGCAGCAGCGCCTGCTCATCGTGCAGGCGTTCGACTTCCCGGTAGAAGGCCTGGATATCGTCGGCGCGGTGTTGCGCCTGGTCGCGGCTGTGCGGCGGCATTGCGGGTCCTTTTGCGTGCGGTGCCGCTTGAACTCTAGGGCCGCGAATGAGGACAGGCAATGCGCGCTGCGTATTTCTGTAGGGGCGATTTCAATCGCCAAGCAGGCCGAAGGTCTGCCCATGGTGGCCATCAAAGGGGCAGCTGCGCTGTCCTTGGCGAATGAATTCGCCCCTACAGGGGGACCATTCAAGAGTCGTCTCAGGCCTCCTCCATCACCACCACCCGCTGCCCGGCGCGTACCGGCGAACCCGGCTGCACACGTACTTCCTTCACGACGCCATCTCGGGGAGCGGTGAGGGGGATTTCCATCTTCATGGATTCGAGGATCACCAGGATGTCCCCGGCTTTTACGCTCGTACCTTCCTGCACCTGCACCTGCCAGAGGTTGCCGGCGATATGGCTTTCCACCGCGTGCTGGCCGACGCCGAGCGGGGCGTCTTCACCCAGGTCGACGGCGACTTCCTCGCTGTCGAAGTGGGCTTGCCCGGAGGCGATCCAGCGTTCCCGTTCCGCATTGAAGGCGGCCTGCTGCTGGCTACGGAAGGCGGCGATGCCCTCGGCCTCGCGGGCGAGGAACGCCTGGTAGTCGGCCAGGCACAGCTCGCTCTCTTCGATGCGCAGCGGGTAGCGGCCAAGCGGGAAGTCGCGGCGGATGCGCGTGAGTTCTTCGGCACTGACCGGGTAGAAACGGATCTGGTCGAAGAAGCGCAGCAACCAGGGTTTGCCGCCGAAGGCTTCCACCTCGCGATAGCGATTCCACATCTGCAGGGTGCGGCCCACGAACTGGTAGCCGCCGGGTCCCTCCATGCCATAGACGCACATGTATGCACCGCCGATGCCCACGGAGTTTTCGGCGGTCCAGGTGCGCGCCGGGTTGTACTTGGTGGTCACCAGACGGTGGCGCGGGTCCAGCGGCGTGGCCACTGGGGCGCCGAGGTAGACATCGCCCAACCCCATCACCAGGTAGCTGGCGTCGAACACCGTGCGTTGCACTTCGTCCAGGTTCGGCAGGTCGTTGATGCGGCGGATGAACTCCAGGTTGCTCGGGCACCAGGGCGCGTCCTTGCGCACGGTGGTCATGTACTTCTCGATGGCCAGTTGGCAGGCCGGGTCGTCCCAGGACAGCGGCAGATGGACGATGCGCGACGGCACCTTCAGGTCGCCGGCTGCGCAGACGCCATCCCAGAGCCCGGCGATGCTTTCGAGCAGCGCCTCCAGGGGCAGCGTTTCCGGCTGGTAGTGGACCTGCAGGGAACGAATGCCCGGCGTCAGGTCGATCACGCCGTCCAGGGCTTCGGCCTCCAGCGCCTGCATCAACGCATGGGCACGGAAGCGCAGCACCAGGTCGAGTTCCGGCGCACCGATCTCCAGCAGCAGGTGGGTGTCGCCGGAAAGACGGGCCACCAGGCGTTTGTCGGATTCGCCCAGGTCGAGCACGACGGGTGAGGTCAGCTCCAGACTGCCCCCTCTCCCTCTGGGAGAGGGCTGGGGTGAGGGTAGTTCGGCGCGCGCTGAGGTTTCCCTCTCCCCCGACCCCTCTCCCAGAGGGAGAGGGGAGAAAGCCCGCGCCTGCGCAATGCTCACCGCCACGAACCTCACCTTGTCCCCCGCCTTCAACTGCCCCAGCTGCCAGAGATCCGCTTCGATGATGGTCACCGGGCAGACGAATCCGCCCAGGCTGGGACCGTCCGGGCCGAGGATCACCGGCATGTCGCCGGTGAAGTCCACGGCGCCAATGGAATAGGGGTTGTCGTGGATGTTGGAGGGATGCAGCCCGGCTTCGCCGCCGCTTTCGCGCACCCATTCCGGCTTCGGCCCGATCAGGCGCACGCCGGTACGGCTGGAGTTGAAGTGCACTTCCCAGTCGGTGGCGAAGAAGGTGTTGATGTAAGCGGGGGTGAAGTATTCCGGGGCACCATGGGGGCCGTAGATTACCCGCAGGGTACGCACCTCGGGCAGCTCACTGCGCAGGGCCGGTTCCAGCGTCTGGCCTGCGCTGCGGTCAGTCAGCGGCGCGAGGTGCAGGACATCGCCGGCCCGCAGGGCGCGGCCGCCGTGGCCGCCGAACTGGCCGAGGGTGAAGGTGCTTTTGCTGCCGAGATAGTCCGGCACTTGCAGGCCCCCGCGCACACAGAGGTAGCTGCGCGCACCGGCGCCAGCGATGGTGCCGAGCGCAAGGGTGGTGCCGGCCGGCACCAGTAGGGTGGTGTCCATCGGTTGCGGCTGGCCGTCGAGGGTCAGCGGAATCTGCGCGCCGGTGACTGCCACCACGGCGTCGGTGTTGAAGCGCAGCGTCGGGCCGCTCATGGTGATTTCCAGTCCGGCTTCACCTTCAGCATTGCCCAGCAGGCGATTGCCCAGGCGCAGCGCGCGGCTGTCCATAGGGCCGGACGGTGGCACGCCCACCGCCCAGTAGCCGAGTCGGCCGGGGTAATCCTGCACGGTGGTCTGGGTGCCGGCGCCGAGTACTTCGAAGGTGCTCGCGCTATAGGTGAGGCCTTCCAGGCAGCGAGTCCAGGGCGAGCCGCTGGCAAAAGGAGCGTCGGCCAGAATCTGCCGCAAGTAGCCGCGATTGGTTTCCACGCCATAGAGCAGGGTGTCGGCCAGGGCCTGGTCCAGCGCCGCGCTGGCTTCGCTGCGGCTCGGCGCCCAGGCGATGAGCTTGGCGATCATCGGGTCGAAGTAGGGCGGAATTTCGCAACCGGCTTCCACCCAGGTGTCGATGCGCAGGTCCCGGCCATTGGCTTCGGGGAAGGCAACAGCGGTGAGCAGGCCGGGGCAGGGCTGGAAGTCGCGGCCCGGGTCTTCGGCATAGATCCGTGCCTGGATCGCATGGCCATTCGGCGTGAGCGTTGCTGCCAGCTCGGCCAAGGACGGCAGTGTGCCGGCGGCCAGTTCGATCATCCAGCGCACCAGGTCCACGCCCCAGACCTGTTCGGTGACACCGTGCTCCACCTGCAGGCGGGTGTTCACTTCGAGAAAGTAGAAACGCTCGGCCTCGCTGTCGTAGACGAATTCCACCGTGCCCGCACTGCGGTAGCTCACGGCCTTGGCCAGTTTGATGGCGGCGGCACAGAGTTCGTCGGCCATGCCGGCGGGCAGGTTCGGCGCGGGGGTTTCCTCCAACACCTTCTGGTTGCGTCGTTGCACCGAGCAGTCGCGCACGCCGAGGGCGATCACCTCGCCACGACCGTCGCCGAATACCTGCACCTCCAGATGACGGGCGCGCTGGATGTACTTCTCGATGAACACACCGGAGTCACTGAAGTTGTTCTGCCCGAGTCGCTTCACGGCCTCGAAGGCGTCGCTCAGCTCCGTGGCCGAACGGCACACACGCATGCCGATGCCGCCACCGCCGGCGGTGCTTTTCAGCATCACCGGGTACCCCACCTGTTCGCCGGCAACCAGGGCGGCGTCCAGGTTTTCCAGCAGTTCGGTGCCCTCCAGCATCGGCACGCCATTGGCCTTGGCCAGGGCGCGCGCGGTGTGCTTCAGGCCGAATACTCGCAGTTGCTCCGGCGTTGGACCGACGAAGGCGATGCCGGCCGCTTCGCACGCTTCGGCGAAGGCGGCGTTCTCGGAAAGGAAGCCGTAACCGGGGTGTATGGCCTGGGCGCCGCTGGCGCGAGCGGCTGCGAGAATCTTCTCCACCACCAGGTAGGTGTTGGCGGCGGGGCCCTCCCCCAGACTGATGGCCTGGTCCGCCTGCTGGATGTGCAGGCTGGCGGCGTCGGCTTCGGAATACACCGCCACACCGCGAACGTCGAGCTGGCGCAGGGTACGCAGGATGCGGCAGGCGATGGCGCCGCGGTTGGCGATCAGGAGTTTCTCGAACATTGCAGAACCCTCGAAAGGGATGACGGGCCGTCCCGCCTTATTCGTCTGCACCACGGTCGTCCGTGGCTGGAATTTCGGTGCGGTGGTAATTCGTAGGATGGGTAGAGCGGAGCGAAACCCATCAGTCCGGAGCGATGGGTTTCGCAGGCTCTACCCATCCTACGGAGTGCTTGTGCAGGCACTGCCCCGACCGGCTCTGGCACAACAGGAACAGCCAGGCGCGCAGCTGTTTCAGTCCCATACCAGCACCTCGGCGGGGGTGGGGTTGTAGGCGTTGCAAGGGTTGTTCAACTGCGGGCAGTTGGAGATCAGCACGATGATGTCCATGTGCGCCTTGAACTCGACGTACTTGCCGGCGGCGGAGATGCCGTCCTCGAAGGTCAGGCCGCCGTCCGGGGTGACCGGGACGTTCATGAAGAAGTTGATGTTGGCGCTGATGTCGCGCTTGGTCAGGCGGCCGTCGTGCAGGCTGGCGCGCAGGAAGTTGTCGCGGCAGCTGTGCATGTAGCGCTTGTCCAGGGCGTAGCGCACGGTGTTGCTTTCCTGGGCGCAGGCGCCGCCGAGGGTGTCGTGGCGGCCACAGGTGTCGGCGGTGATGGTGAGCATCGGGTTGCCGAGGTTGGAATAAAGCACGCTGCCGGCGCTGAGGTAGACGCGGTTCTGCCGGCGCAGGGTGCGCTGCACGTCGTAGCGTTCGCGCGGGTTGCGGGCGCTGTAGAACAGGGTGTCCACCGCCTGGTTGCCTTCCAGGTCCAGCAGGCGCAGGGTCTGGCCGGCCTTCACTTCGGTCATGAAGGGTTCGCCAGCGGCGATCACCGCGCGGTACACGGCGGCTTCGGGATGCTTTTCGCTGTGGGTCAGGTTCATGCGGGCGGCCCTCAGATATACAGGCGTTCGGTGTTGTGGAAGCCGCGGCCGTTCTCCGGGCGCGAGGTGCGGCAGAGCAGGGTGATGCCGTCGCTCTGCACGTGCTGCCAGCTGAGCTGAACCGGCTTGGGCGCGTAGTCAGGATTCGGGTCCATGGGGTGCTGCAGGGCGGTGAGCACCACTAGCGTGTCCATGGGCGCGTAGAGTTCGATGTAGTCGCCGGCCTTGGAGTTGCCTGGCTGGAAGTGGAAGCAGCCGTCGCTGTCCACGGTGACCTTGCTGAACAGGTTCAGGCACATCAGCAGGTCCTGGAGGTTCAAGTCCCACTTGCCCATTTCCACCAGCAGGTTGTCCACGCCATTGCGGAAGAAGCCGTTGCGCAATTCCTGGTAGCGTCCGGCGCCGTACTTTTCCTTCACTTCATCCGCGTTGAGCACGCCACCGAAGCTGTCGTGCCAGCCGCAGGTATCGGCGGTGATGGCGGCCAGCACGCGGCCCATGTCGGAGTACAGGCAGTGGCCGGCGGTGAGCTTGGCGGTGTGCTGGCACTTGAGGCTATCGGGCAGGTTGAGGCGCTCGCTTTTCTCCGCTGCATTGAGCAGCAGTAGGCTCACGTTGGCGTCGCCTTCAAGGTCGGTGATGCGCAGCTGCTGGCCGCGTTTCAGCACGAAAGACGTATGGCCGCCACCGGGGACGGTTTCTTCATAGAGGGTTGGGCTCAGGGCCAGGGATGCGGTCATGGGCAGGCTCCTATTCAGTGGGCGATGGCCGGCTGCAGGGCGGAGGTGACCCGCTCCGGCAGGGCCTCGACGGCCGCGCGGGCGGCACGGCGGTCGCTGTTCAGAGGGATGTCGTAGGTGACGCGCGCGCCGAAGGCGTTGGGCGCATGCGGGTCCTGGCGCACCTTGTCGAAGACCAGCAGGCGGGTGCCCAGGCTGAAGCCTTCGGAGAGGTCGTGGGTGACCATGAATACGGTCAGCCGGGTTTCGTGCCAGAGCCCGAGCAGCAACTCGTGCATGTCCTTGCGGATGCCCGGGTCGAGGGCGCCGAAGGGCTCGTCCAGCAGCAGTACGCGGGGTTTCATGATCAGCGCCTGGGCGATGGCCAGGCGTTGTTGCATGCCGCCGGAAAGCTGGCTGGGGTACTTGTCCAGTGCATGGCCCAGGCCGACCTTGGCGAGGATTGCGGCGGCTTCCTCGCGGGCGGCGCGTTTCGCATTCCCGAACAACCGGCCGAAGAGGGGCGAGCGGGGCAGTTCCAGGCCGAGGGCGACGTTGTCCAGCACGCTCAGGTGCGGGAACACTGAATAGCGCTGGAACACCACGCCACGGCTGGCGTCGGGCTCGGCCGCCAGGGGCTGGCCGTCTAGCAGGATGCTGCCGCGGCTGGGCGATTCCTGACCTAGCAGCATGCGCAGGAAGGTGGATTTGCCGCAGCCGGAAGCGCCGACCAGGGTGCAGAACTCGCCTTCGTTCACCGACAGGTCGAGGTTCTCCAGCACGACCTGGTCGCCATATTCCTGCCAGACATTGCGGACGCTGATGAAGCTCATGCCTTGGCTCCTTCGTACCAGGGGAAGGCCAGCCGGGTGAGCTGGCGCAGGCCCAGGTCCATCAGCCAGGCGAGCAGGGTGATCCACACCACGTAAGGGAGGATCACATCCATCGCCAGGTAGCGGCGGACCAGGAAGATGCGGTAGCCCAGGCCATCGGTGGAGGCGATGGCTTCGGCGGCGATCAGGAACAGCCAGGCCGAGCCCAGCACCAGGCGCAGGGAGATCAGCAGGCGCGGCATCAGTTGCGGCAGCACTACCCGCAGAATCAGCGTCCAGGTGTTGGCGCCGAGCGTCTGCGCCTTGATCAGCAGCTCGCGCGGAATTTCCCGAGCGCGATGTTCCAGGTCGCGGGCGATGCAGGGGGCGACGCCAATGACGATCAGCATCACCTTGGACAGCTCGCCCAGGCCGAAGACGATGAACAGGATCGGCAGGATCGCCAGCGGCGGAATCATCGACAGCACCGTCAGCAGGGGCGACAAGGGCGCGCCGAACAGCGGCAGGGTGCCGGCGGCGATACCCAGTGCCAGGCCGAGCAGTGCGGCGATGGACAAGCCCAGCACCAGGCGCTTGAGGCTCGATGCGGAGTCCTGCCAGAACAGGTAGTCGCCGCTGCGCTTGTCTTCAGTGAATGCCAGTCGCTCGACGGCCGCACTCATCTGCGCCGCGCTGGGCAGCAGCTTGTCGTTGGGGTTCTCCGTGAGCCGGGCCGCCGAGCCGGTGAAGTAGGCGAACAGCAGCAGGGCGAACGGCAGCAGGACCAGGATCAGGCGTCCGGCGCGGTCCGGTTGGCGGTTGATCAGGCGCATGGCAGGTACTCGGTTGCGTGGACGTGTAGGTTGGTCCGAGGTACGAGGCCCAACATTGTTGTGTTGGGCTTCGCTTCGCTCAGACCAACCTACGGTTCGGATCGGGTCAGAGCTTTCCGTCTGCGGCCATCTGCACGTAGGTCGGGTCGAAGCGCAGTTTCACGTTGCCCTTGTCGCCGGTGACCACGCCCTTGGCGAAGCTCATACCGACGGCGTTGGCATCCTTGGCGCCTTCGCCCAACAGGCCGTGGTGGAAGCTGAAGCTGGCCACCTTGTCCATGGTGGCCGGCAGTTTCGGGCTGGTGACGAAGGCCAGTGCATCGGCCGGGGTGTGGAACAGGCGGGTGGCGTCCAGTTGCGCCTGGTAGCCGGCAAGGTCGGTGCCGGAGGCCTTGGCCATGTGTTCCAGGGCGGCGGCGCTGTCGGCATTGCTGGCGTGCATCAACGCGACGATCTCGAACCAGGCGCCGGTCAGTGCCTTGCCGAGGGCAGGGTTGTCCTTCAGGGTTTCGGTGTTGACCACCATCATGTCCATGATTTCGCCGGGCACCTTGCTGGAGTCGAACACCAGACTGGTGCCGGGCTTGGCCTTGATGTCGGCCAGCATCGGGTTCCAGGTGGTCACGGCCTGGACTTCGGCGGTATCGAAGGCGGCGGCGATATCGGCGTCGGAAGTGTTCACCACCTGCACGTCTTTCTCGGAGAGGTCGGCGCGCTCCAGGGCGCGGGCCAGCAGGTAGTGGGAAACGGACAGCTCCACCAGGTTGATCGGCATGTCCTTGAGGTCGGCCAGGGTCTTGCCTTCGCCCTTGAGCACCACGCCATCGTTGCCGTTGGAGAAGTCGCCGACGATCAGCGCCGTGCTGTCCACACCGCCAGCAGCGGGAATGGTCAGGGCATCCATATTGGTCATGGTGCAGCCGTCGAACTGGCCAGCGGTGTACTGGTTGATGGATTCGACGTAGTCGTTGAGCTGGGTGACCTCGATCTCGATGCCGTACTTCTTCGCCCACTTGTCGACGATGCCTTTGGTGGCACCGTACTCCCAGGGCATCCAGCCGGCGTAGATGGTCCAGCAGACGTTGAAGCTGTCTTTCTGGGCGGCGGACGTGTTGAAGCTGAGGGCGGCGGCGAGACCGGCAACGGCGAGGGCGAACAGACGGGACTTGCGCATGGAGGACCTCCAGTTCGGTTTAGGGCGGGCGGAGCTGCGCGGCACTTCCCAATCAAGGGGCGCGTTCTCCCGGGCTTTTGTCCCGCCGTGTAACCTCGCTGGAGGTCGCCAGCTCTCGGACCAGTCATCCGCGTTCGCGGACCGGAACCCTAGCCAGCCATTGCAAATTGTGGTGCCGCGAACCCGGTCGCCCGGGCAGCTCCTGCACGAAATACCCAAAGCGAAGGGCGTGCCAAGATTGCGCAATGCATCTGGCGCGGGGCTTTCGGGCGTTGGCCTGTGGTTCTGAGCAACGTGGGATGCCCGCAGATGGGGCGCGCGGCGTCAACTTGGTGCGTGGCAACAACTGGTAAAGGATTTTTCCGACAGGCAGCGCAGGCTGTTCTGTAGGACCCGTTGTCCAACGCAGTGGGAGCAATCCCAGGCGTCGACATCTGTCTGCGTCGCCCCTCGCGGTCGAAGGAGGCCGCCATGTCCTACCGAGCATTCTTCCTTGCCGTACTGACCCTGACCCTGGGCGGCTGTGCCGTCTATGACTACGACAACGACTACTACGGTCGCCGCTATTACGGTGACGACGACTACCGTGCGCACCGTTACTACTACGACCCGCCAAGGACGTCCTACCACGTGGTCGATCAGCGTTACGACGATCGTTACCACGAGCGCCGCTATTACGACCGTCGCAACTACGACGGCCGCAAGTACGACGGGCGCAAGGACTACTACAAGTCCGACAAGCACCGTTACGACAAGCGCTATTACGACGACCGCAAGTACCGTAACGACCGGCGTTACTACCAACAGCCCCAGGACAACTTCCAGGAGCGTCGCCACGACTACACCCCGCGTTTGCAGACCTGGGGCCGCAATGATCGTCAGCCGGGCTATCGTCCACCGACCAATCACCAGAACGACTACCGCCAGCACAACTACCGCCAGCAGTACCGGGTGCAGCCGGGCTACGAAGCGCGGCCGCACAACAATCCCCGCTACAACAACCGCAGCAACTGGTCGATGGAAAACCGGCGCTAGCCGGCAGGAAAACGGCGGTCCTCTTCCAGTAACAGTTCCCTCATCGCCCGCGCAGCCGGAGACAGGCTGCGCGCGGCATGACTGACCACGCCGTAGGCCGATAGGGTCCTGGTCCTGGCAATTGGCTCCAGCACGGCCAGTCGACCGGCCATCACGTCTTCGGCGACCACATCCCAGGGCGCCATGCTGATCACGTCGCTCTCGGCGACTACCGCTTTCAGCACCACGAAGTTGTCGCACTCGATGCCCAGCGGTTTTTCGTTGCCGGCCAGTTCGCCGATGGATCGCGCCACTTCTACCGGCAGTTGCGTGCCGGCCAAGGCATAGGCGGCCAGGTCGGTCAGTCGCACCTGGTCTCGCGCCAGCAGTGGATGGCCGGGGCGGCAGAACAGGGTGCCGGGATGGCGGCGCAGCGGAATGATGTCCAGCAGGGGATCGCCTTCGAACTCGCGAATGTCCGCAACGAACATCTCGATCGCGTCTTCCAGAAGGTGTTGGCGCAGGCTGCGCCAGTTTTCCAGGCTGAGCCGCACCCGCACGCCCGGGTGCTGACTGGCGAAGCGTCCCAGGGCGCGTGGTACCAGGCGGGCGGCGGGGTAAGGGCCAGCGCCCAGGTGCAATTCGCCGCTGTCGAGGTTTTCCAGTTGGGCCACGGCGCTGTGCAGGGCCCGGCTGCCGTCCAGCAGTCTGCGGGCATGTTCCAGCACCAGGCGGCCGTGGGCGGTCAGGCTGATCTGCCTTGGCCCCCGGTCCAGCAGGCTGCATCCCAGGTTTGCCTCCAGGGCCTGGATGCTGCGACTGAGTGCAGGCTGACTGAGATTGACCGCCTCCGCCGCTCGGGCGAAGTGGCCGTATTCGGCAAGGGCAACGAAATGGCGAAGCTGGCGAAGGTCGTTCATGCGCGTCATGCATCAATTATCGAAGAAGAATGCATTGGAATTATTAGCAGGCCCCTGCCAGCCTGTCTCGGCCTATAACAACAATCCCCGAGCGAACCATGCGCAACTCCATCCGTTTCAGCGGCCTGCTGCTGGCTGCCGCACTGCCCCTGGGCGCCGACGCCGCGCTGCCGGAAGAGTCCATCCAGCCCAGCATCAACGCCGAGCTGGCCGAGCACACCAAGCACTTCAACGAGAAGGTCTACAAGATCGCCGACAACGTGTATTCGGCGGTGGGCTGGAACCTTGCCAACAGCGTGATGATCGAGGCACCCGAAGGGCTCATCATCGTCGACACCGGCGAGTCGGCCGAGCAGTCGCGCAAGGTGCTGGCGGAGTTCCGCAAGATCAGCGACAAGCCGATCAAGGCCATCGTCTACACCCACTTCCACCCGGACCACATCAACGGTGTGAAGGGCTTCGTCAGCGAAGAGCAGGTGAAGAGCGGCGAAGTGCAGATCTATGCCCAGGAGACCTTGCTGGAGAACGTGGTCACTCAGGGCGCGCTTGTCGGTCCGATCCTCGGCATGCGCTCGGGCTACAGCTTCGGTGCGGCGTTGCCGGACAGCGACAAGAAGGACATGAACGCAGGTCTCGGCCCGCTGGCACACGAGGGCAAGTCCACCTTCATCGCGCCCACCATCACCTTCAAGGACAAGCTCGACACCACCATCGCCGGCCTGCCGGTGCAGTTCCTTCACGTACCCAGTGAGGCGCCGGACGAAATCGTCCTGTTCCTGCCGCAGAACCGCGTGCTGATCAGCGCCGAGGTGACCCAGGGGCCGACCCTGCCGAACATCCATACCCTGCGTGGCACCAAGTTCCGCGATCCGGTGGTGTGGGTGAACAGCCTCGACAAGTTGCGTGCCTACCAGGCGGACTTCATGGTGCCGCTGCACGGCCAGCCGGTGTCCGGCAAGGACAAGGTGGAAGAGGTGCTGCGCATGACCCGCGACGCCATCGCCTATGTCCATGACCAGACCGTGCGTTGGATGAACAAGGGCCTGACTCCCGATGAGCTGGTGGAGAAGGTCAAGCTGCCGTCCTACCTGGCGGGCTACACCCCCTACCTGCGCGAGTACTACGGCACCGTGAAGCACAGCGTGCGGCAGATCTATCAGGGCTACCTGGGCTGGTTCCAGGCCGATCCGGTGGACCTCGACCCGATCCCGCCGGTGGAGAAATCCAAGCGCCTGGTGGCCCTGATGGGTGGGCGCGACAAGGTCCTGATGGCCGCTGGCGAGGCTTACCTCAAGGGCGACTATCAATGGGCCGCCGAGCTGGCGAGCTACGCCATCCGCATCGATCACGACGACCAACTGGCCCGCGAGATCAAGGCGCGCAGCTTCCGTCGCCTGGGTTACGCCAGCATGAACATCAACTGGCGCAACTGGTACCTGATGAGCGCCATGGAGCTGGAAGGCAAGCTGGACGGTAACGCTGCGCTGCAGCTGTCCCAGGGCATGCGTAACGCCTTCCTTTCCGATGACATGCTGAAGAACCTGCCGGCGCGCATCTTCCTGCAGAACTGGGTGACGCGTATCGATCCGGAAAAGAGCGCCGACGTGAACCTGACTCTGGGCTTCGTCTTCCCCGACATCAAGGAGGAGTGGGCACTGGAAGTACGTCGTGGCGTAGCCGAGTTGCACAAGGGCATTCCCGATGGCACCACGCTCAAGCTGACCTTCGACAAGACCTACCTCGATACCGTCATCAGTGGTCAGAACAGCCTGCTCAAGGGCGCCATGCTGGGCGACGTGAAGGTCGACGGCAATCTGCTGGACATCAAGACCTTCCTCGGCTGCTTCGACTTCGAGGAGGCGCCCATCGCGCTCACCGTACGTTGAGCGAGCGCTCCAACCGAAAGTGCGGAGAGCCGCAAGGCACCAGGCGGGCACACTGCCCGCCTGGTCCGCACACTTCGGAGGCACCATGCACCTGTCATCCTTCCTCAAGGGCGCCTTGGCCATGTTCTGGCTGGTGGCGCTGCTCAACCTCATCTACCCCTTCGGTGAGCCGTTGCACCGGCCGCTGTTGCTGGCGGCGGGCGTGGTGCTGCTGGCCCACGTCGCCGAGGCGGCACTCTTTAACCGCAAGTTGAAGGCACGTCCCTTCCCCTGGCTGGAGCGGCTGCAGGTGCTGCTGTTCGGCTTTCTGCATCTGCGCGGTCTGCGCTGAGTCACGCGCACCGACCTTTTGCAGGTAGGGTGCGCTGTGCGCACCGGCGCTCGGATGTGAAGCCGAGAGGCCCTGGGCAAGCATTGGTGCGCACGGCACACCCTACGCGCTGTCCGTGACATGGCGGCAGAATGCCATTGTTTTTTTCAGGTACAGCCCGCACCATTCGCGCCGTGTTTCATGGGGCCCCGATGGCCTCCTGGATGGGATAGTGGATGTTCCGAGGTTGCGTTCAGGCCTGGCGTACGCGCAGGGGGTGGCGGATGCCGGCCCTGGTCGCGGCGTTGCTGCCGGCGCTGCTGGCCGGAGCACTGCAGGCTGACTGGGACTTCACCCTGATCAGCCGACGCGCCGAATCCCTCTATGGCCCCCTTGGCCCCGGCAAGCAACGGATAGACGACTGGCAGGCCATGCTCGGGCATCTCTCCGGCGTCGACGAGCAGAAGCAACTGGAAGAAGTGAACCGCTTCTTCAACGCGAAGCTGCGCTTTCGCGATGACCGCGAACTCTGGGGCGAAACCGATTACTGGGCGACGCCGGTGCAGGCCCTGCGCATTGGCGCCGGTGACTGCGAAGACTTCGCCATCGCCAAGTACTTCAGCTTGCGTCAACTCGGCGTGCCCAGCGAGAAGCTGCGTATCACCTACGTCAAGGCGCTGCGGCTGAACCAGGCGCACATGGTGCTGACCTACTACGCATCCCCGGATGCCATGCCGCTGGTGCTGGACAACCTGGTGGGGATCATCCGTCCCGCCAGTCAACGCTCTGACCTGTTGCCGGTGTACGCCTTCAATGCCGAAGGCCTCTGGCTCGCGGGCAAAGGAAGCGGCAAGCAGGTAGGGGACGCCAAGCGACTGTCGCGCTGGCAGGAATTGCTCAAGAAGATGAAGGCCGAAGGCTTCCCCGTGGAACCGGCCCGATAGGAGTCGAGATGTCTCTGTTCAAACAGTTGTTGATCGCCATCTGCCTGTTCCTGGTCGTCGCCTTCAGCGGCAGCTTCATGGTCGGCCTGGAGAGCTCGCGGGAGCAGTACGTCAACCAGTTGCGCTCCCACGCCCAGGATGCAGCGACCGCCCTAGGCCTCTCGCTGACGCCGCACATCGACGACGCGGCGATGGTCGAGCTGATGGTCAGTTCCATCTTCGACAGTGGTTATTACGAGAGCATCCGGGTGATCGACCTGGAAAGCGGCAAGATCCTGGTGGAGCGTACCGGCGTGCCCGATGCCGTGGGCGCCCAGGTGCCGCAGTGGTTCGTCGACCTGATCGGCCTGCGCTCGGCGGGTGGCGACGCCATCGTCAGCCGTGGCTGGCAGCAGGCCGCGCAGGTGGAGGTGCAGAGCCATCCAGTGTTCGCCCTGTCGCGGCTCTGGCAGAGCGCGTTGGGCAGCCTTGGCTGGCTGCTGGTATGCGGCCTGGTCAGTGCGGGCCTCGGTGCCTTCCTCCTGCGTCGCCAGCTCAAACCGCTGGACTACATGGTCGAACAGTCCCATGCCATTTCGCGGCGCGAGTTCCTCAGCCTGCCGGAGCTACCGCGCACCCCCGAGCTGCGGCGTGTGGTCCAGGCGATGAACCAGATGGTGGAGAAGCTCAAGGCCCTGTTCCAGGAACAGGCCGAACGCAGCGAGCGTCTGCGCGACGAGGCGTATCGGGACGGCCTCACCGGCCTCGCCAACCGGCGCTACTTCGAGATGCAGTTGCAGGCGCGCCTCAGTGCCGAGGATCAGGCCAGCGCGGGTTATCTGTTCCTGTTACGGGTGCATGACCTGGCGGGGCTCAACCAACGCCTGGGTGGCCAGCGTACCGACCAGTTGCTGCTGGCGGTGGCCGAGCTGCTGACCCAGGTGGCGGCGGGGCATGGCGCCGGTCAGTTGGTGGCGCGCAGCCGTGGTGGCGATTTCGCCTTGCTGCTGCCTGGCCTTGTGACGGAGGAGGCTGAGCAACTGGCGCAGCGCCTGGATGCCGGGCTGGCCAACCTGGTGACCACGGGCGCGGCCGATGCACTGCCGGTGGCGCATATGGGCCTGGTGCCGTTCAGTCCGGGTGAAGCCCTGCCTGACCTGCTGCGCCTGGCCGACGAAGCCCTGGCCAAGGCGGAAAGCCAGGCCGACCGAACCTGGGCGACGCTGACCCAGGGCGAAGCGCCCAGCGTCGGCGATGAGCGCCACGCCTGGCATCAATTGTTGGATCGCGCCCTCAGCCAGCGTCAGCTGCAACTCTATTTCCAACCGGTGGTGGACAGCGGCGACCGCGCGCGAGTGCTGCACTACAAGGTGCTGTCGCGCCTGCGCGACGAGCACGGCGAGAACATCCCGGCCGGGCGGTTCCTGCCCTGGTTGCAGCGTTTCGGCTGGATGGCGCGTCTCGACCTGCTGATGCTGGAACTGGTGCTGCAACAGATGGCCAGCCATGACGAAACCCTCGCGCTCAACCTCTCCGGCGCATTGCTGCGGGAGCCTCAGGCCCAGGAGAAAGCCTTCGAATTGCTGCGTAAACATGCCCAGTTGGGACCGCGTCTGGTGCTGGAGCTGGAAGAGGATCAACTGCCCGAACAGGCCGTGCTGGAGCAACTCACACGTCGCCTGCGCGAACTGGGCTTCAACCTCAGCCTGCAACACTTCGGTGGCCGCTTCAGCATGATCGGCAACCTGGCTCGCCTGGGCCTGGCCTACCTGAAGGTGGACGGCAGCTACATCCGCGCCATCGACCTGGAAGCTGACAAGCGCCTGTTCATCGAGGCCATGCAGCGCGCCGCGCACAGCATCGACCTGCCGTTGATTGCCGAACGCGTGGAAACCGAAGGGGAACTGGAGGTGCTGCGGGCGATGGGCATTCAGGGCGTGCAGGGCCAGCTGTTCGGCGCGCCGGCGCACTGGCGATAGTGGTATAGCGAGAGGCGAGATCCCTGTAGGGGCGAATTCATTCGCCAAGGGGCACGCAGTGCCCCCAAGGGAATCCCAAGGGCAGGCCGCTGGCCTGCAAGGCGAATGAATTCGCCCCTACAAGGTGCTCGAGAACCCGAGACTCAGATCAGCCCCGAGCCAATCTCGTCATCTTCTTCGACGATCAACCGCGAAATGCCGCCAAGGGCCTCGCGTGCCTGGTTCCGGCTGAGCAGCTTGGATTGTGCGGCCGGTGGCAGGTCGGTGATGCGGATCACGCCCTTGGCCATCAACGCGGTAATCAGGTCGTCGAGTACCCGGATCATGTCCAGGTCACTCTGTTTCAGTTGCAGCAGGCTGCTTTGCATCGCCAGGTTGGCGTACCAGGCCTGGATCTCCTGGTCGTCGGCCGGCAGGCTGCCGGTCATCTCATCGAATGCAGCCGCTTCGACGCGAACCAGGCTTCCTTCTTCGTCGCGCTGGATATAGAGCATGGCGAATCTCCCTTCAGGAATGCCGCGAGCATGAGGGCAGACGCCCCCGGCCCGCAACCACCTGAGTGGCTGCGGGCCGGGGGGCATCAGTTCTGGTCGACCTTGATGGTCGGATCAGCACCTGCAATCAGGGAGTTGATGGACTGTCCGCTGAGCTGGGCCGCCGCGCCTTCCAGGGTGATGGACAGGTCGGCATGGCTGGCAGCGGTACCGCCATCGTTCAGGTGCCCGTCTTTGCTCACCAGCAGGGTCGCATTGCCGGTGCCGTTGTCGACGATCAGCTTGAGGAAGTTGTCGATGGTGGCACTGGATTCCCCTTGCAGCAGGTCGCTGAGGTTGAGCTTGTCGCCCTCGCTCATCTTGAAGTCCTTCACCACATCCTGATCAGGGCTGCCGACGACGCCCGAATCACCGGCCTTCCACACGAAGGTGTCGTTGCCGCTGCCACCCCAGAGCGTGTCGCTACCTTTGCCGCCGGTCAGCGTGTCGGTGCCGGTGCCGCCGAACAGGATGTCGTTGCCGTTGCCGCCGATCAGTTGGTCGTTGCCGCCCTGGCCATAGAGGATGTCGTTGCCGTCACCGCCCTGGATCAGGTCGTTGCCGCCACGAGTGTCGCCATCCACGTTGAAGGTGGAGTGGTTGTTCTTGATGTAGCTGTACAGCTCATCCGACGTGGCGACGTGGCCGTTCTTCAGCTCCAGGAAGCTCTGCAGCGCCTTCATGCCCGAACCTGCCGGCAGGTCGGCCGGCTTGGCCGGGTTGCCGTTGACACCCCAAGGCAGGTAATCGGTGTTGATGGTGTCACCGAAGATGATGTCATCACCCGCACCACCGTTGATGGTGTCGTGCCCCACGGCCACCGGCGTGGTGCTGCTGGAGCCGCCGTTGAGGGCGCTGGTCAGGTCGCTGGCCTGCTGGACGATGTCGACCTGGCCGGAGGGGCCGGTGACTACGTTCTGGCTGGTGACGGCGATATTGTCGATCCACACGACAGCGTCATTGCCGCCAGTGCTGGCGTCGTTCAGCGAGAACTCGATCTTGTAGTCGCCGTCGGTCAGCACCTTGGATTCGATGGTCGCACTGGTGCCCGTGGTCCGGGTGCCCGAATCTTCTACTGTCCAGGACGTAGTGCCATTCGCGGCTGTGACTTTCTTCCAGAGGGTCCAGGTGAAGGTGTCGTTAGTGTTGAACACCGTGCTCTGGTAGCTGAAGGACAGCTTGCCGGCATTGTTGGCGCTGACGCTGAACTCGGGGCTGGTGGTGCGTATGGCGCCGTCGCCGTATTCGTCGCTGATCCGAAGCTGGTCGTTGTCGCGGCTGACGTCGCCGTCGTTGTCGCCGGTAGTGGTCCAGTTGCTGGCCCTGTTGATACCGCCGTTGCTGCCAAAGTTGGCGATGGTCGTGCTCGTGGTACCGAAGTTCAGCGAGCTGTTACCGGTCACGCTGGTGTTGTCGAAGAACTTCAGATAGTTCTCGTTGACGCCCGGGCCGATACCAATGGCGCGCACCGTGCTGAGGCCGCTCAGGGTACTGAAGGTGGCGATGGATTGAGTGAGTACGGCGTAGTCGCTGCTGGCGCCACTGTTGGTGGTAGTGGGGTCGCCGTCGGTGAGGAACAGCGTCAGGTTCTGGTAGCCGTTGTTCTGACCATTGAACCAGCTGGTGGCATCCTCGAAGGCATCCTGGTAGTTGGTGCTGCCATCGGCGCTGAGGCCCTCGTTCTGGCTGCGGCCGATCGCCGCCAGGAGTTGCTCGATGTTGCCGTTATTGAGGTCGGTGATGTTGATCTTGGTGGAGGCCGAGCCAGCGAAGCCGATCAGGGTGATGTTGATGTCCCCGTCGTGATTTTTCAGCTGGTTCGCGAGATTCAGCAAAGCGTCCTTGACCAGCTTCATCCGCGAGTTGGCGTAGGTGACACCGCTTTGCCCCTGCAGGCTGTAGGCCATGGAGCCTGAGGTGTCCACGATCAGCGCGACGTTGTAGTTTGTGCCTGGCTGGGTGGTGGTCAAGGTGCCACCGATGTCACCGAGGATCACGTCATCGCCGCCGCCACCGATGATGTTGTTGTCGCCGTTCGGGTTCGTCGGGACTTCGACACGGCCGATGTTCAGCGTGAAGTCATGGTTGCCTGAGGTATTGACCCCGCCGTTGGCGGTGCCGCCGCTGTCCTGTACGGCGAACTGGAAGGTCGTCTGGTTGCCGGTTGCGCCCGGCTGGTAAGTCAGCTTGCCCTGGGCGATATCACTGGCGCTCACAGAGGTGTTGGCGCCAATGGCCACGCCGTTGAGCAGCAGGGTGCCGCTGCCCGGCAGCGCCTTGATGATCACGTTCTGCAGGCTGTGGGTCTGGCCGGTGGAGGCGTCGATGCTGTCGCTGAAGCTGAAGTCCGCCACTTTGAAGGCGTAGGTGCTGCCGGAATTGACGCTGGCGGCGCCGTTAGCTGAGGTCGGCGCATCGTTCACCGGATTGACCGTGATGGTGCCCTGGGCTGGGGTGGCATCCTGCAGGCCCGTGTTGTCCACAGCGCTGTACTGGAAGTTGGTGTTGCCGTTCCAGTTGCTGTCGGGGCGGAAGTAGATGGTCGCGCCATTGCTCACGGCGGCGATGACGCTGGCCGCGGTGATGGCAATGGTGCCGGCTGCATCGCTGTAGAAGGTTCCGTGCTGCGGCAGCGAGGTGATCTTGAAGCTGGCGATCGTGCCATCGATGTCCGAGCCGCTCAGGCTGATGGCAATCAGGCTGTCTTCATTGCCGGTGGGGCTGGCCGAGTTGGTTTCCGGCGCGTCGTTCACCGGGTTGACGGTGATGGTGCCCGTCGCCGGAGTGGCATCTGCCAGAGCGTTGTTGTCAGTGGCGGTGTACTGGAAGGTGCTGGTGCCACTCCACTCCCCATTGGGCTTGAAGTAGATGGTTGCGCCGTTGTTGGTCGCCGTGATGACGCTGGCGAGGGTCAGCGGATTGGTGGCGGCGGCATCGCTGTAGAAGACGCCATTGGCCGGCAGCGAGGTCAGCTTGAAGCTGGCGACAGTGCCATCGACATCCGAGCCGCTGAGGTTGACGGCGATGACCGTGTCTTCATTGCCCGTTGCAATGGCGACGATGGCTTCCGGCGCATCGTTCACCGAGTTGACGGTGATGGTGCCGGTCGCCGGAGTGGCATCCGCCAGACTCTCGTTGTCGGTAGCGGCGTACTGGAAGCTGTAGGTGCCATTCCAGTTTGCATCGGGTTTGAAGTAGATGGTTGCGCCGTTGCCGGTCGCAGCGATGACGCTAGCGAGGGTCAACGAGTTGGTGGCGGCGGCATCGCTGTAGAAGGTGCCATTGGCCGGTATCGACGTCAGCTTGAAGCTGGCGACAGTGCCGTCGACATCCGAACCACTGAGGTTGACGGCGATGACGGTGTCTTCATTGCCCGTCGCGCTGGTGACGTTGGTTTCCGGCGCGTCGTTAACCGGGGTGACGGTGATGGTGCCGGTCGCCGGAGTGGCATCCGCCAGGGCGTCATTGTCAGTGGCGGTGTACTGGAAGGTATTGGGGCCGCTCCAATCCGCATTGGGCTTGAAGTAGATGGTTGCGCCGTTGTTGGTCGCCGTGATGACGCTGGCGAGGGTCAGCGGATTGGTGGCGGCGGCATCGCTGTAGAAGACGCCATTGGCCGGCAGCGAGGTCAGCTTGAAGCTGGCGACAGTACCGTCGACATCCGAGCCGTTGAGGTTCACGGCGATGACCGTGTCTTCATTGCCCGTCGCGCTGGTGACGATGGTTTCCGGCGCATCGTTCACCGAGTTGACGGTGATGGTGCCGGTCGCCGGAGTGGCATCCACCAGACTCTGGTTGTCGGTAGCGGCGTACTGGAAGCTGTAGGTGCCATTCCAGTTCGCATCGGGTTTGAAGTAGATGGTTGCGCCGTTGCCGGTCGCAGCGATGACGCTGGCGAGGGTCAACGAGTTGGTGGCGGCGGCATCGCTGTAGAAGGTGCCATTGGCCGGTATCGACGTCAGCTTGAAGCTGGCGACGGTGCCGTCGACATCCGAACCACTGAGGTTGACGGCGATGACGGTGTCTTCATTACCGATAGCGCTGGCCGCGTTGGTTTGCGGTGCATCGTTCACCGGCGTGACGGTGATGTTCAGCGTGGATTCGCTGCCGGTATTGGTGGTGTAGGTGACCTGCGGGACGTTGCCGTTCCAGTTGGTGGCCGGGGTGAAGCTGTAGTCACCATTGCTGCCGAGGGTGAAGGTACCGACGTTGGCGATGGTCGCGGTCTGGCCGGCGTTGAAGTTGCTGGTGATTCCCGCCACGGTGAAGCTGGCGACGGTCAGGGTGTTATCCACATCGCTGTCATTGCCCAGCACGTTGCCGTTGGCCGGGTTGTCTTCGGCGACGGTGTTGGTGTCAGCGATCAGAACGGATGCATCGTCCACCGGCGTGACGCTGATGTTCAGCGTGCTGTTGCTGCCGGTGTTGGTGGTGTAGGTGACCTGCGGCACCGAGCCGTTCCAGTTCTGCACCGGGGTGAAGGTGTAGTCACCATTGCTGCCGAGGGTGAAGGTGCCGACGTTGGTGATGGTCGCGGTATCGCCGGCGCTGAAGCTGCCGGTGAGGCCGGCCACGCTGAAGCTGGCGACGGTGAGGGTGTTATCCACATCACTGTCGTTGTCCAGCACGTTGCCGGTGGCCGGATTGTCTTCGGCGACAGTCTCGCTGTCGGGCGCCAGGACCGAGGCGTCGTTCACCGGAGTGACGGTGATATTCAGCGTCGAGTTGCTGCCGGTATTGGTGATGTAGCTGACCTGGGGGACGTCACCGTTCCAGTTCTGCACCGGGGTGAAGGTGTAGTTGCCGTTGGCCGCGATGCTCAGGGTGCCGACCCCGGCGATCACGGCGCTGGTGCCAGCGCTGAAGCTGCCGGTGATGCCGGTCACGGTGAAGCTGGCGACGGTGAGGGTGTTATCCACATCACTGTCGTTGTCCAGCACGTTGCCGGTGGCCGGGTTGTCTTCGGCGACGGTCTTGGTGTCAGCGATCAGAACGGAAGCATCGTCCACCGGGGTGACATTGCTGAAGCTCAGGACACCGGTGTCGGTGAGGCTGCCGTCGGTGACGGTATAGGTCGCGCTGGGCACCGGGCCGTTGTAGTTCAGCGCCGGGGTGAAGGTGTACGAACCATTGGCATTGATCAGCAGCGTGCCGACGTTGGTGATGGTGGCCGTATCGCCGGCCTGGTAGGTGGTGCCATTGACCACGAACTGGGTAACCGTCAGGGCGTCGCTATCGGCATCCGAGTCGTTGGTCAGGACACTGCCGTTGACCGGAGTGTCTTCGGTGACCGCAATCGTACCGTCATCCGCCGCGATGGGCGCATCGTTCTCGGGATTGGCGATGGCGAAGCTGAGCTGCGCGGTATCGGTGAGGCTGCCATCGGAGAGGGTGTAGGTGGCACTCGGTACCGCGCCGGTGTAGTCCTGGGCCGGGGTGAAGGTGAAGCTGCCATTGGCGTTGATCACCAGGGAGCCGACACCGGTGAGGGTGGCGGTCTCGCCGGCCAGATAGCTGGTGCCATCGAAGCTGAAGCCGGTAACGGTCAGGGCATTGCCGTCCGGATCGCTGTCGTTGGTCAGCACACTGCCGCTGATCGGGGTGTCTTCGGTGACGGCAATCGGACCGTCATTGACGGCGATTGGCGCGTCGTTGACCGCATTGACGGTGATGGTGGCGGTGGCCGGGGTCGGATCTTCCAGGCTGTCGTTGTCCACCGAGGCGTACTGGAAGCTGGTGCTGCCGCTCCAGTTGGCATTCGGCACGAAGGTGACCGTTGCACCGTTGGCAGTCGCCGGAATGATTGCGCCAAGGCCAAGTACGACGCCGTTGAGCATCAGGTTGCCGTCGGCGGGCACGGACTTGATGACGAAGTGGTCGACATTGCCATCGATATCCGAACCGCTGAGGTTGACCGTGATCGAGCTGTCTTCGTTGCCGGTGCCAGTGGTGGCGTTGGTTTCCGGCGCATCGTTCAGCGGGGTAACACTGATGTCGAGCGTGGATTCGCTACCGGTGTTGGTGGCGTAGGTGACCTGCGGGACGTTGCCGTTCCAGTTCTGCGCTGGAGTGAAGGTGTAGTCACCATTGCTGCCCAGGGTGAAGGTACCGACGTTGGTGATGGTCGCGGTATCGCCGGCGCTGAAGCTGCCGGTGAGGCCGGCCACGGTGAAGCTGGCGACCGTCAGGGTGTTATCCACGTCGCTGTCGTTGTCCAGCACGTTGCCGGTGGCGGGATTGTCTTCAGCCACAGTCTTGCTGTCAGCGATCAGCGCGGACGCATCGTCCACCGGGGCGACATTGCCGAAGCTCAGCTCGGCGGTGTCGGTGAGGTTGCCGTCGGAAACGGTGTAGGTCGCGGTCGGTACCGGGCCGTTGTAGTTCGGGGCCGGGGTGAAGGTGAAGCTGCCGTTGGCGTTGATCACCAGGGTGCCGACGCCCGCGAGGGTGGCGTTCTGGCCAGCCAGATAAGTGCTGCCACCTACTTCGAATTGAGTAACGGTAAGGGTGCTGCTGTCGACGTCATTGTCGTTGGTCAGGACATTGCCGGTGGCGGCGATGTCCTCGGTAACCGGAATCGGGCCGTCATTGGAGGCAATAGGCGCGTCATTTACCGGCGTGACAGTGATATCCAGCGTGGATTCGCTGCCGGTATTGGTGGTGTAGGTGACCTGCGGCACCGAGCCATTCCAGTTGGCGGCCGGGGTGAAGGTGTAGTTGCCGTCAGCGGCGATGGTCAGGGTGCCGACACCGGCGATCACGGCGCTGGAACCAGCGTTGAAGCTGCCGGTGAGGCCGGCCACGCTGAAGCTGGCGACGGTGAGGGTGTTATCCACATCGTTGTCGTTGTCCAGCACATTGCCGGTCGCCGGGTTGTCCTCGGCCACGGTCTTGCTGTCGGCGATCAGCGCGGACGCATCGTCCACCGGGGTGACGATGATGTTCAGCGTGGATTCGCTACCGGTGTTGGTGGCGTAGGTGACCTGCGGGACGTTGCCGTTCCAGTTCTGCGCCGGAGTAAAGGTGTAGTTGCCGTCCGCAGCGATGGTCAGGGTGCCGACACCGGCGATGACCGCACTGGAGCCCGCCGTGAAGGTGCCAGTCACGCCACTGATGCTGAAGCTGGCAACGGTGAGGGTGTTATCCACATCACTGTCGTTGTCCAGCACGTTGCCGGTGGCCGGGTTGTCCTCGGCGACGGTCTTGCTGTCAGCGATCATCACGGACGCATCGTCGACCGGCGACACGTTGCCGAAGCTCAGCTCAGCGGTGTCGGTGAGGTTGCCGTCGGAAACGGTGTAGGTCGCGGTCGGCACCGGGCCGTTGTAGTTCAGAGCCGGGGTGAAGGTGAAGCTGCCGTTGGCGTTGATCACCAGGGTGCCGACGCCCGCGACGGTGGCGCTCTGGCCGGCCAGATAAGTGCTGCCGCCGAAGGTGAAGTCGGTGACGGTCAGGGTGTCATTCTCGACGTCATTGTCGTTGGTCAGCACATTACCGGTGGCGGCGGTGTCCTCGGTCACCAGGACCGGGCCGTCATTGCTGGCGACCGGCGCATCGTTCACCGGCGTGACGGTGATATCCAGCGTGGATTCGCTGCCGGTATTGGTGGTGTAGGTGACCTGCGGCACCGTGCCGTTCCAGTTGGCGGCCGGGGTGAAGGTGTAATTGCCGTTCGTAGCGATAGTCAGGGTGCCGACACCGGCGATCACTGCATTGGAGCCAGCGGTGAAGGTGCCCGGCACGCCACTGACGCTGAACGTCGTAACAGTCAGGAGGTTATCCACATCGCTGTCGTTGCCCAGCACATTGCCGGTGGCCGGATTGTCTTCGGCCACTGACTTGGTGTCTGGTGCAACGACAGTTGGGTCGTTCACCGCGTGGACGGTGATGTTGCCGTTAACCGGAGTGGGATCTGCCAGGCCGCTGTTGTCGATGGCGACGTACTTGAAGTCGGTGGTGCCGCTCCAATTGGCATCGGGTTTGAAGTAGATGGTCGCGCCATTGCTGGTCGCAGTGATGACACTGCTGAGCGTCAGCGGATTGGTGGCAGCGGCGTCACTGTAGAAGGTTCCATTCGCGGGCAGCGAGGTGAGCTTGAAGCTGGCGACAGTGCCATCCACATCCGTGCCATGCAGGTCGACCTGGATGACGGTGTCTTCATTGCCAATGGCGTGCTCCGGGCTGGTCCGCGGGGCATCGTTGCTGCCATTGATGGTGACGGTGACGCTAGTCTTGGTGCCGTCGGCGCTGACCACTTCGAAGGTGTCCGTGCGGGAATCACCGACATTCAGCTCGTTGAATGCAGAGTTGGCGGTGTAAGTCCAGGCGCCGGCCGCATTGATGCTGAAGCTGCCATGGCTGCCAACGGTCCCCGTCTGGGCAACGAAGGTTGCCGGGCTGTCGACGTCGCTGATGGTCAAGGTGCCGCCAGTGGTGAGCGGGACGTCGGTTTCGGTCAGTTGGACGTTGGCACTGCCGAGGACAGCCGCTTCATTGGTACCGATCACGGTGACGCTGATGACATGGGTGGTGCCATCCGCGGCGCTGACGGTGAAGGTCTCGGTCTTGCTCTCGCCTTCGGTGAGCGCCTGGACCTGGGCCGCGCCGTTGTCGAGGGTGTAGGTCCAGGCGCCGTTGCTGCCCAGGCTCAGGGAGCCGTAGCTGCCGGTCTGGGTGCTGGCGGTGAAGAGGTTGTCCGTGCCATCGACATCGGTGGCGGTCAGGGTGCCCCCGGTGGTGAGGGTGGTGTCCTCTTTCACGCTGCCGGTGTCGACGCCACCGATGATGGCGCCGTCGTTGGTCCCTGTGAGGGTAATCACCAGGTTGGCGGTATGGGAACCGCCGTTACCGTCGGAGATGGTGTAGCTGAAGGTTTCCGTGACCTTTTCGCCCTGGGCCAGGCTGCTGGCGTTGTTGGCCACATAGCTGTACGAGCCGTCGGCATTGAGGGTCAGTTGGCCAAAGAGGCCGTTGACGGTGTGGCCGACATTGCCGCTCTGGTTGTTGACCGCCACGACGGTCAGGTTATCGCCGTCCGCGTCGGTGTCGTTGCCGAGCACACCTCGGCCGGTGCTGGTCAGGGTGGCGTCTTCCTGCACGTTGTCGCTGTCGGCGTTCGCGACCGGCGCGTCGTTGACTGGGATGACGCCAATGCTGACCGCGCCGTTCACCGTGGTGGTGCCGTCATAGACGCTGTAGGTGAACGAACCTACAGCATTGCCGCTGGTGTAGTCGGCCGGTGCGTTGTACTTCAGGCCTTCCAGCTGGGCGCTGGTCAGAACCTGGCCATTGCTGACCGGGGAGCCATCGGCCAGGGTGACGTTGCCCAGGGTGGGCAGGCCGGTGATGGTGATGGTCAGGCTGTCGCCATCGATGTCAGTCGGCGCTTGCAGGCCCAGGTCGGTGCCGACGCTCTCTTCATTGACGTTGATGGTGTTGCTGTCGACGACTGGGGCGTCGTTGACCGAGGCCACGGTGATGGTGCCAGTGGCCGGGGTGCTGTCCTCCAGGCCCTGGTTGTCCACCGCGGCGTAGTCGAAGCTGGTGGTGCCGTTCCAGTTGGCATTCGGCACGAAGGTGACACTGGCGCCGTTGCCGGTGGCTGGCACGCTGTCACCGATGGCCAAGGCCACGCCATTCAGCAGCAAGGTGCCATTGGCCGGCAGCGACTTGATCACGAAGCTGGCAATGCTGCCGTCGAAGTCCGAGCCGCTGAGGCTGACCGGGATACCGGCGGAGTCTTCATCGCCGACACCACTGGCGGCATTCGTTTCCGGCGCATCGTTGACCGAGGCCACGGTGATGGTGCCGGTGGCCGGAGTGGCGTCCTCCAGGCCCTGGTTGTCCACTGCGGCGTAGTCGAAGGTCGCGGTGCCGTTCCAGTTGGCGTTGGGCACGAAGGTGACACTGGCGCCGTTGCCGGTGGCCGGCACGCTGTCACCGATGGCCAGCGGGACGCCATTGAGTTGTAGGGTACCGTTGGCGGGCAGGGACTTGATCACAAAGCTGGCAACGGTGCCGTCGAAGTCCGAGCCGCTGAGCGCAACCGGAATACCCGCCGAATCTTCGTCGCCGGTGCCGCTGGCTGCGTGGGTGTCCGGGGCGTCATTGACCGATGCCACGGTGATGGTGCCAGTGGCCGGGGTGCTGTCCTCCAGGCCCTGGTTATCCACCGCGGCGTAGTCGAAGGTGGTGGTGCCGTTCCAGTTGGCGTTGGGCACGAAGGTGATACTGGCGCCATTGCCGGTGGCCGGCACGCTGTCGCCGAGGTTGAGTGCCACGCCGTTCAGCAGCAGGGTGCCATTGGCCGGCAGGGATTTGATCACGAAGCTGGCAACGCTGCCGTCGAAGTCCGAGCCGCTAAGGCTGACCGGAATACCCGCCGAATCTTCGTCGCCGGTACCGCTGGCTGCGTGGGTGTCCGGGGCGTCGTTGACCGATGCCACGGTGATGGTGCCAGTGGCCGGAGTGGCGTCCTCCAGGCCCTGGTTATCCACCGCGGCGTAGTCGAAGCTGGTGGTGCCGTTCCAGTTGGCGTTGGGCACGAAGGTGAGGCTGGCGCCGTTGCCGGTGGCCGGCACGCTGTCGCCGATGTTGAGTGCCACGCCGTTCAACAGCAAGGTGCCATTGGCCGGCAGCGACTTGATCACGAAGCTGGCAACGCTGCCATCGAAGTCCGAGCCGCTCAGAACAACTGGAATACCCGCCGAATCTTCGTCGCCGGTGCCGTTGGCTGCGTGGGTGTCCGGGGCGTCATTGACCGAGGCCACGGTGATGGTGCCAGTGGCCGGGGTGCTGTCCTCCAGTCCC
>NZ_BDMA01000026.1:0-8231 GCF_002003485.1 Metapseudomonas resinovorans | reverse complement strand
CGCCCTCGACCCGGCCCTGCCCTTCGGCGGCTACAAGCTCTCCGGCGTCGGCCGCGAAATGGGCGCGGCGGCCATCGAGCACTACACCGAGCTGAAGACGGTGCTGATCAAGCTCTGAGTGCCCCAACGACCTTCGCTCTGATGGGTTTCGTACCTCTACCCATCCTACGAATACGCTTTCGTAGGATGGGTAGAGCTTGCGAAACCCATCACGCCCTTGCCCCTACAAGGCACCGCTGGTGGATGGAAAGAGCGCCATCCACCCTACGACACACGCATCACCAGGCAACCCACAACAACAAGGAAACAACCATGCCGAACTACGTCATCGAACGCGAAATCCCCGGTGCGGGAAAACTCACGATCAAGGAGCTCCAGGCCATCTCGCAGAAGTCGTGCGCCGTGCTCAGCGCCATGGGGCCACAGATCCAGTGGCTGCACAGCTACGTGACCGACGACAAGGTCTATTGCGTGTACCGCGCGGATAACGAACAGCTGGTCCGCGAACATGCCGAGCAAGGTGGTTTCCCGGCCAATCGCGTGTCCGAAGTGCGCGGGATCATCGACCCGACCACTGCCCGCTGACGGGGCAACCAACCGCCTGCGCACCTGATGGGTTTCGTACCTCAACCCATCCTACAAAAGCCTGACCGTAGGATGGGTGGAGCTTGCGATACCCATCACGCCCTTGCCCGGAGTCCTACGCCTCGCCCATCGCCTTGAGCTTGCGGTACAGGGTTGCCCGCCCGATGCCCAGGCTGCGGGCGGCAGCCGAGAGATTGCCCTCGCAGGCGTCGATGGCGGCGCGGATCGCGCGCTGTTCGGATGCCAGCAAGGTATCCCCCGCCAGTGATTGAGGCGCGGCCGCCGCAACCGTTTCCGTTTCCATTCCCGTTTCGCGGACCGCGCCCTTCGCAATGGCCGGCAGCACCTCGTCTGGCAGGTGCTGCAATCCGATCCAGCCTTCGTCTTCGGCCAGCGCGGCGGCGAGCCGCAGCGTCTGGTGGAGCTGCCGGATATTCCCCGGCCAGCTGTAGTTCAGCAGCGCCTGCAATGCGGATTCTTCCAACGCCAGCGGCGCATGGGATGCCGTCTCGCTTTGCAGCAGTCGCTGGATCAACAGCGCCAGATCGGTACGTTCGCGCAGGGCCGGCAGGGTCACTCGCAGGCCATTGATGCGGTAATAGAGGTCCTCACGGAAACCCTGCTCCTGCGCCAGCTGCGCCAAATCGCGGTGGGTGGCACAAATCAGCGCGCAATCCACTTTGATCACGGCGGTGCTGCCGAGACGGCTGAGGCTGCGCTCCTGCAGCACCCGCAACAGGCGTCCTTGCAGCTCCAGCGGCATATCGCCGATCTCGTCGAGGAACAGCGTGCCCTGGTGCGCCTGCTCGATCTTGCCGGCCGCCCCGCCCTTGCGGCTGCCGGTGAAGGCGCCTTCGACATGGCCGAACAGTTCCGACTCGATCAGGCTCGCCGGAATCGACGAGCAGTTGATGGCGATGAAGGGTCCACTGGCGCGGTCGCTGCCCTCGTGCAGCAGGCGTGCGAGCACTTCCTTGCCGGTACCGGTCTCGCCATTGATCAGCACCGGGATATCCCGCGCGAATGCCTTGCGGGCACGCTCCAGCGCAGAGCTGACGGCCGGGTCTTCGAGGCACGGCCCCTGCGCCGCGAGGGGGCGACGCTCGGCCGTGGTGAAGGATCGCGTTGGCCCGGGCAGTTGCCCGGCCTTCTTGTCCGGCGCAGTGGTGAGGCAGGCATGCAGCATGCTGCCCCACTGGGTCTGCATGCGGAACGGCACGCTGAGATCGTAGCGGCGATAGCAGACGGCATGGGCGAAAGGCATGTCGAACAGCTCGTTGAAATCCATCCCCGGTTTCAACCCCGGCGACGAGAAAATCTGCGTGGCGATGCGATTGGCGCCCTTCAGCTTCCCGACCGGATCGAACGCCAGCAGCCCCTCCATGGGAGTGCCGAGGATGTCCAGCCGGTAATGCAGGTGCACCAGCAGGACATTCCCCAGCTCCATGAACATACGACGCTCGATAGCGCGTGCCGCGATGACCAAGGATTCCAGGCAGTAGAGGGAGGTGGCGGGCCCTTTGCGGCTGGCATCCAGCACACCGACGATCCCGCCATCGAGGCCGAAGATCGGGGTGGCCATGCAGGTGAAGGCACGCGCCTCTTCCAGGTAGTGGTCGGAGCCGGCGACGACGACGGTTTCCTTTTCCTCCAGGGCGCAGCTCGGGCCGGTGGTGCCTACCAGCGTTTCGAGGAATTGCGCGCCGGGCCGGAATACCTGGTTGAGCTCCCGGCTGGCGCTGTTGCATTTGCCGATCGAACTGAGCACCACCCCTTCCATGTCGATGCAGGCGAGCACCCAGTCCTTCGGTGCCAGCGCACCGTGCAGCTGTTCCATCTCGGGCGACGCAGCGCGCAGCAGCAACCCGCCGTGATCCTGGATGTCCTTCGGACGGACCACCACCGGCGCGTCGAACAGCACCCGGTCACAAGGCGATATGCCGTACTGGTGGGAGCGCTTCCAGGAGCGTGCGATCAATTGCGATCCGAAGGCTTGCCTGCGGCCTTCAGGTGACATGAGAACCGTCCTGCCTTCAGTGGCGGGAGTGGGGTCATCGGGCTTGCTCATGGCTCATCCTCGAAACGGTTGTATCACTCCGGTACAGCATCTCCGCCCTGCATCTGACTCAGAGTGAGACAGCGAGTCGATGCGATTGCCCAGAGGCTCCGGACCGTTAATGTCTTCGTTATACAAGCCATTGATTTTCAAGCACTAATTAGAACTCAAAACAACATGGCACAGGTCCTGCTGAACAGCTGATGCGTCTCCGGTTCTTCCCTGAATTTCAAGCCGGAAACAGCAACCGATTTTAAACAAAAACAATAAAAGGTGATGTCATGAAGAAGAGCGCATCCGCTCATCTCGCCTGTACCAGCAGCACGCAGAAGACGGCTCTTTCCAGGGTCCTGACCCTGGCCACCACCCTCGGCCTTGCGGCCGGTTTCACGTCCTTCGCCCACGCCCTCGATGTGGATGCAGGCGACTACACGGCCTTGCCGGAAGGCACCAACCTCGGCCTCCTGTACTACCAGCACGCCGAACGCGACGCCCTCTACGCGAATGGCCACAAGGCGCCCATCGACGCCGGTCTGGATTCGGACGTGGGCATCCTCCGGGGTGTCCACTTCATGAAGCTTGGCGACTACATCATCGATCCGCAGTTTCTGCTGCCCTTTGGCAATCTCCGTGCCAAGGACGACCTCAAGGGACTGGGCAGCGACAGCGGCACCGGCGACCTGATCCTCGCGTCCACCATCTGGCTGGTGAACGACCCGGCCAAGCGCCGCTACTTCGGTATCACGCCCTTCATCTTTGCGCCGACCGGTAGCTACGACAACGACCAGCCGATAAACCTTGGCGAGAACCGCTGGAAGTTCACCCTCCAGGCCGGCTACATCACCGGTCTGACCGACAAGCTCACCCTCGACCTGGTGGGCGACGTGACCTTCTTCGGCGACAACGACGACTTCGGTCCGGACAGCGTGACACGCAAGCAGTCGGAGCTTTATCAGGGCCAGGCGTTCCTGCGCTACAACTTCACTGAGAGCTTCGATATTCGTGCAGGTATCTCCAGGACCTGGGGCGGCGAAAACGAAGTCGACGGCGTCGACCTGAATGACGAGCCCGATACCAGTAAATACAGCATAGGCGCTTCCTACTTCATCACGCCCACCACCCAGGTGCTGGCGACCTACGGACAGGACCTGTCCGTGGAGAATGGATTCGAGGAAAGCAACCGCATCAACCTGCGCCTGCTGCAGGTGTTCTGACCTTTCGCCAGCCGCCCGCCTGATTCACATCGGATGAGCGAAAAACACTCCGCCCATAACAAGCACATCAAGGAGTCCTGCGTAATGTCCCAAGCGCAGCCCATGCACAAACACCGTACCCGCCTCGCCGCCGCCCTGCTCGTCGCCCTGCTGGGCCCAGCTGCCTACGCGGCGCCCGTCGACCAGGCCGCCATCGTCGCCAGCGAGAAAGATGGCAATGAATGGCTCAGCCATGGCCGCACCTATGACGAACAGCGCTTCAGCCCCCTGAAGCAGATCACCGCCGACAACGTCGGCAAGCTCGGCCTCTCCTGGTACATCGACCTCGAAAACCATCGTGGCCTGGAAGCGACCCCGCTGTTCTCCGACGGCGTGCTCTACGCCTCGCTGTCCTGGAGCCGCGCCATTGCCGTCGACGTGGCCACCGGCAAGGTTCTCTGGACCTTCGACCCGCAGATCGAACGCGGCAAGGCTCGCGACGCCTGCTGCGATGCTGTCAACCGTGGCGTCGCGCTGTGGAATGGCAAGATCTTCATCGGCACTCTGGATGGCCGCCTGATCGCCCTGGACGCCAAGACCGGCCGGGAAGTCTGGAGCCAGCAGACCACCGACAACAGCAAGCCCTACACCATCACCGGCGCTCCGCGCGTGGTGAAAGGCAAGGTCATCATCGGCAACGGTGGCGCGGAGTACGGCGTGCGCGGTTACTTCGCCGCCTACGACGCCGAGACCGGCAAGATGGCCTGGCGCTTCTACACCGTCCCCGGCGACCCGGCCAAACCCTACGAGCATCCGGAGCTGGCCGAAGCAGCCAAGACCTGGAAAGGCGACGAGTACTGGAAAGGCGGCGGTGGCGGCACCGTCTGGGACGGCATGGCCTACGACCCCGAGCTGGAGCTGCTCTACATCGGCACCGGCAACGGCTCGCCCTGGAACCGTGAGCTGCGCAGCCCCGGCGGCGGCGACAACCTCTACCTGTCGTCGATCCTCGCCGTGGACCCGGACACCGGCAAACTGGCCTGGCACTACCAGACCACCCCGGGCGAAACCTGGGACTTCACTGCGACCCAGCAGCTCACCCTGGCGACCCTCGAGCTCGACGGCAAGTCGCGCAAGGTGATCATGCAGGCACCGAAGAACGGCTTCTTCTACGTGCTCGACCGTGAAACCGGCAAGCTCCTGTCCGCCGAGAAGTTCGGCAAGGTGACCTGGGCCGAGCGCGTCGACCTGGCCACCGGCCGCCCCGTGGAAGTACCGGGTGCGCGCTACGAGAAAGAGCCCGTCGTGATGTGGCCGAGCCCGTTCGGCGCCCACAGCTGGCACTCGATGTCCTACAACCCGCAGACCGGCCTGGTATACATCCCCTACCAGGAAATCCCGGGTGTCTACCGCAACGAAGGCAAGGACTTCGTCCGCCGCAAGGGCTTCAACACCGGTGCCGGGTTCTCCGACGCCACCGAGATTCCACGCGAAGCGGTGTCCGGTGCGCTGCTGGCCTGGGACCCGGTGAAGCAGAAGGAAGCCTGGCGCGTGCCCTACCCGCACTACTGGAACGGCGGCACCCTGAGCACCGCGGGCAACCTGGTATTCCAGGGCACCGCCGCGGGTAACCTGGTGGCCTACTCGGCCGACAAGGGCAAGCAGCTCTGGTCCTTCGCCGCCCAGACCGGCATCGTCGCCGCGCCCATGACCTACAGCTACAAGGGCGAGCAATACGTGGCGATCATGGCTGGCTGGGGCGGTGTCGCCCCGCTGATCGGCGGCGATGCGGCCAAAGCGCCGGGCGTCGGCAACGTCAGCCGCCTGCTGGTGTTCAAGCTGGATGGCAAGGCCAGCCTGCCGCCGCTGCCGGAGAAGCAGGTCGCCGCCCTCACCCGCATCCCGCAACTGCTCCACGCCAGCGAAGCCGACCTGAAGGCGGGCCAGCAGCTGTACGGCAGCTACTGCTCCGTATGCCACGGTGTCGGGGCGATGAGCGGCGGTCTGGTGCCTGACCTGCGCAAATCCGACGAGTCGCGCCGCAGCCTGTTCCAGCAGATCGTCCGCGAAGGCGTGCTGCGCCCTCTGGGCATGCCATCCTTCGGGGACACTTTGACGGCGGACGAGGTCGAAAAGATCAAGGCCTACGTCATGAGCCGCGAATACGCGGATTACACCAAGGAGCAGCAGGCGACCGCTGCGAAAGACAAACCCTGATCGGGGCCAGGCAAGGCGGCCACAACCTCGCCGCCTTGCCCGGCCATATCGGATGAAGAGTGCTTCGATTCACCCCACGCAACAACAAAAGAGAGGACTCAACTATGTGGACCAAACCCAGCTACACCGACATGCGCATTGGCTTTGAAGTGACCCTGTACTTCACCAATCGCTGATGCTCCACGGCGCTGCGCTGGCCTCCACCGGCGCATCGTCCTTGCTTGGCCCCGGTTCGCCGGGGTCCTTTTTCCTGCAGGCCTCCGAGGCAGGTCGTATTCGCCATGCACATCCAGATTCTCGGCTCGGCTGCCGGCGGCGGTTTCCCCCAGTGGAACTGCAATTGCCGCAACTGCGCCGGCGTACGCAGCGGCAAGGTCCGCGCCCAACCGCGCAGCCAGTCCTCCATCGCCCTCAGCGCCAATGGTGTCGACTGGGTGCTGTGCAACGCCTCCCCGGATATCCGCGCCCAGCTCGACGCCTTCCCGCCGCTGCAACCGGCCCGCCGCCTGCGCGACACCGGCATTGCCGCGATCATCCTGATGGACAGCCAGATCGACCACGTCACCGGCCTCCTGAGCTTGCGTGAGGGTTGCCCGCACCCGGTCTGGTGCACGGAGATGGTCCACCAGGACCTGACCAGCGGCTTCCCGCTGTTCAGCATGCTCCAGCACTGGAATGGTGGCCTGACCTGGAACCCCATCGACCTGGCCCGCCCGGCGTTCACCATTCCCGCCTGCCATGGCCTGAAGTTCACCGCCATTCCCCTGCGCAGCAGCGCACCGCCGTACTCGCCGCACCGCGGTAACCCACACCCCGGCGACAACATCGGCCTGTTCATCGAAGACCTGGAAAGCGGCGGCAGCCTGTTCTACGCGCCAGGGCTGGGCCAGGTGGATGACGCGCTGCTCGGCTGGATGCGCCGCGCCGACTGCCTGCTGGTGGACGGCACGCTCTGGCGCGACGACGAAATGCGCCACTGCGAGGTGGGCGACAAGCTCGGCAGCGAGATGGGCCACCTGCCGCAGAGCGGCCCGGGCGGGATGATCGAGGTACTCGACGGCCTCGACGGCCCGCGCAAGGTGCTCATCCACATCAACAACACCAACCCGATCCTCGACGTCGATTCCGCCGAGCGCGCCGAACTGGGCCGCCACGGTATCGAAGTGGCCTGGGATGGCATGAGCCTCCAGCTGTAATCATCAAGGTGCGCACGGCGCACCCTACGAGGACCCCGAGCATGAGCCAGACCGCCATGACTCCCGCCGAATTCGAACAGGCCCTGCGCGCCAAGGGCGCCTATTACCACATCCACCACCCGTACCACCGGGCGATGTACGAGGGCCGCGCGACCCGTGAGCAGATCCAGGGCTGGGTGGCCAACCGCTTCTACTACCAGGTGTGCATCCCGCTGAAGGATGCCGCCATCCTCGCCAACTGCCCGGACCGCGACACCCGCCGCGAATGGGTCCAGCGCCTCCTCGACCACGACGGCGCCCCCGGCGAGGAAGGCGGCATCGAGGCCTGGCTGCGCCTGGCCGAGGCGGTAGGCCTCGACCGCGAACAGGTGCTGTCGCAGGAACTGGTGCTGCCCGGCGTGCGTTTCGCGGTGGACGCCTACGTCAACTTCGCCCGCCGCGCGAGCTGGCAGGAGGCGGCGAGCAGTTCGCTGACCGAGCTGTTCGCCCCGCAGATCCATCAGTCGCGGCTGGACAGCTGGCCGCAGCACTACCCCTGGATCGACCCCAGCGGTTACGACTACTTCCGCAAGCGCCTGAAGGAGGCGCGCCGCGATGTCGAGCACGGCCTGCGCATCACCCTCGACCACTACCGCACCCTGGAGGCCCAGCAGCGCATGCTGGAGATCCTGCAGTTCAAGCTCGACGTGCTCTGGAGCATGCTCGACGCCATGAGCATGGCCTACGAGCTGCAGCGCCCGCCCTATCACACGGTGACCCGCGAGCGGGTCTGGCACCGGGGAATCACCCTATGAGCGACTTCAACACGCACCAGGTACCCAACCTGCGGCGCGGCTTCCGCCTGCAATGGGAGCCGGCGCAGGGCTGCCACGTGCTGCTCTATCCCGAAGGCATGATCCGACTCAATGAAAGTGCCGGTGCCATCGCCGTGCAGATCAACGGGCAGCGCGATGTCGAGTCGATCATCCGCAACCTGAGCGAGCA
>NZ_BDMA01000025.1:0-16248 GCF_002003485.1 Metapseudomonas resinovorans | reverse complement strand
ATCGCCGTTCTTTTTTCATGGCTCCCCGGAAATCCGCGAAGAACCTTTTTTATTGGGTGCGGGAAGTCAATTCAGGCTGAACGGGGACTGCTGGAATCCCCGCTCGTCAACCTGAAGTGCCCAGCCTTGCCGGTCCCAGTCGCCGAGGACGATGCGTTGGGCGGGTTGACCGTCCAGTTGCAGCTCGTGAGTGCCGGGGCGATGGGTGTGCCCGTGGATCAGGGTCCTTGCGCCGAACTGGCGGAGCATGCGTGGAATTTCTTCGGGGGTGACGTCGGTGATTTCCACGGCTTTCTGCCGCGTCTGCATACGGCTTTCCTTGCGTAGCTTGCGCGCGAGCTTGTGGCGCGTCGCTAGTGGCAGGTTGCGCAGGATGAACAGGCTCACCGGGTTACGCAGCCACCTGCGCAGCCGCATATAAGCCTCATCCTGAGTGCACAGGCTGTCGCCGTGCATCAGCAGCACCGCCTCGCCGTTCATCTGCACCAGGCTCGGGTCCTTCAGTAGCGTGCAGCCGGCTTCGCGGCAGAAACTGCCGCCAATCATGAAGTCACGGTTGCCGTGCATGAGGAAGATACGTGTACCGCCGTCGGCGAGCTTGCGCAGGGCCTGGGCGATCGATCGCTGGAAGGGTGTCATCGCGTCGTCGCCGATCCAGGCTTCGAAGAAGTCTCCGAGGATGTAGAGGGCTTCAGCCTGCGGCGCGCGGGTCTGCAGGAAATGAAGAAACGCCCGGGTAATGTCCGGGCGTTCCTCTTCGAGATGCAGATCGGAGATCAGCAATATCACTCGGCGATCTCGGCCTTCTCGATGATCACGTCGTCGACCGGGACGTCCTGGTGGCCAGCCTTCATGGTGGTGGCTACGCCCTTGATCTTGTTGACCACGTCCATGCCTTCTACCACTTCACCGAACACGGCATAGCCCCAACCCTGTACGGTCGGCGCGCTGTGGTTGAGGAAAGTGTTGTCGGCAACGTTGATGAAGAACTGGGCGGAGGCCGAGTGCGGCTCCATGGTGCGGGCCATGGCGATGGTGCCGACCTTGTTGGACAGGCCGTTGTTGGCCTCGTTCTTGATGGTGGCGCGGGTGGACTTCTGCTTCATGCCCGGCTCGAAACCGCCGCCCTGGATCATGAAGTTGCCGATCACGCGGTGGAAGACGGTGCCGTCGTAATGGCCAGACTTCACGTACTCCTTGAAGTTGGCCACGGTTTCCGGGGCTTTGTCTTCGAAGAGTTGCAGGGTGATAACGCCGTGGTTGGTGTGCAGCTTGATCATTTGGCTATTCGCTCTATCGAGAAATCCAAGGCCTGTCAGGGGATTGACAGCTTCGGCTATGATAAGCGCTTTGATTTGGCCGGCCTACCCTGAGCCGCGCACCAGCCAGATGTAAGGACCCCATGAGCAAGCCAGAGACTCCCGCCGCTTCCAACTTCCTGCGCCAGATCGTTCAGGCGGATCTGGACGCCGGCAAGCACATCAAGATCGTCACCCGCTTCCCGCCGGAGCCCAATGGCTACCTGCACATTGGTCATGCCAAGTCGATCTGCCTGAACTTCGGTCTGGCCAAGGAATTCGGCGGTGATTGCCATCTGCGCTTCGACGACACCAACCCGGCGAAGGAAGACCAGGAATACATCGACGCCATCGAGAGCGACGTGAAGTGGCTGGGCTTCCAGTGGGCCGGTGAGGAGCGTTACGCGTCGAACTATTTCGACCAGCTGCACGACTGGGCCATCGAGCTGATCAAGACCGGTAAGGCCTTCGTCTGCGACCTGTCGCCGGAAGCGGCGCGTGAGTACCGCGGCAGCTTGACCGAGCCGGGCAAGAACAGTCCGTTCCGTGACCGCTCCGTGGACGAAAACCTGGACCTGTTCGCTCGCATGAAAGCCGGTGAATTCCCGGACGGCGCCCGTTCCCTGCGCGCGAAGATCGACATGACTTCGCCGAACATGAACCTGCGCGATCCGATCCTCTATCGCATCCGCCATGCCCATCACCACCAGACCGGCGACAAGTGGTGCATCTACCCGAGCTATGACTTCACCCATGGTCAGTCGGACGCCATCGAGGGCATCACCCACTCGATTTGCACCCTGGAGTTTGAGGATCACCGCCCTCTCTACGAATGGTTCCTGGAGAACCTGTCGGTTCCGGCTCAACCGCGCCAGTACGAGTTCTCGCGCCTGAACCTGAACTACACCATCACCAGCAAGCGCAAGCTGAAGCAGTTGGTGGATGAAGGCCATGTGAACGGCTGGGACGATCCGCGCATGTCGACCCTGTCCGGTTATCGCCGCCGGGGCTATACCCCGGAGTCGATCCGCAACTTCTGCGAAATGATCGGCGTGAACCGTGCCAGCGGCGTGGTCGATGTCGGCATGCTGGAATTCAGCATCCGCGACCATCTGGATGCCACCGCCCCGCGTGCCATGTGTGTGCTGAAGCCTCTGAAAGTAGTCATCACCAATTACCCGGAAGGCCAGGTCGAGAGCCTCGAGCTGCCGCGCCATCCGAAGGAAGACATGGGCGTGCGCGTCCTGCCGTTCGGTCGTGAGCTGTTCATCGATGCTGGTGACTTCGAAGAAGTCCCGCCTGCCGGCTACAAGCGCCTGATCCCGGGAGGCGAGGTACGCCTGCGCGGGAGCTACGTGATCCGCGCCGACGAGGCCGTCAAGGATGCCGATGGCAACATCGTCGAGCTGCGCTGCTCCTATGATCCGGAGACCCTGGGCAAGAACCCCGAGGGCCGCAAGGTCAAGGGCGTGATCCATTGGGTGCCGGCCGAAGGCAGCGTGGAGTGCGAAGTGCGTCTGTATGACCGCCTGTTCCGTTCGGCGAACCCGGAGAAGTCGGTGGAGGGCGGTAGCTTCCTCGACAACATCAATCCGGATTCCCTGCAGGTGCTCAGTGGTTGCCGTGCGGAGCCTTCGCTGGCTCAGGCCCAGCCGGAAGATCGCTTCCAGTTCGAGCGCGAAGGTTACTTCGTTGCAGACCTGAAAGAGACCCAGCCCGGTAAGCCGGTCTTCAACCGCACCGTGACCCTGCGCGATTCCTGGGGGCAATGATGGCGCTGTCGATCTACAACACCCTCAGCAAGACCAAGGAGCCGCTGCAGCCGCTGGTCGGCAACCAGGTGCGAATGTATGTCTGTGGCATGACCGTCTATGACTTCTGCCACATCGGTCATGCTCGCGTGATGGTGGCATTCGACGTGGTAGCGCGCTGGCTGCGTCATCGCGGCTACGACCTCACCTACGTGCGCAACATCACTGACATCGACGACAAGATCATCCGTCGCGCCAATGAGAACGGCGAGCCGTTCGAGGCGCTGGTGGATCGTATGATTGCGGCAATGCATGAGGATGAGGCGCGCCTCTCCGTACTGCGTCCGGATATCGAGCCGCGTGCCACCGGCCACATCGCCGGTATGCACGAGATGATCCAGACCCTCATCGATAAAGGCTTTGCCTATGCTCCGGGCAATGGCGACGTGTACTACCGCGTCGGCAAGTTCCAAGGCTACGGCAAGCTGTCGCGGCGCAAGATCGACGAGCTGAAGATCGGCGCCCGCATCGAAGTCGATGAAATCAAGGAAGACCCGCTGGACTTCGTGCTCTGGAAAGGCGCCAAGCCCGGCGAGCCGAGTTGGGCATCGCCATGGGGTGCAGGTCGTCCGGGCTGGCATATCGAGTGCTCGGTGATGTCTACCTGCTGCCTGGGCGAGACGTTCGACATTCATGGCGGTGGGCCGGATCTGGTATTCCCGCACCACGAGAACGAGATTGCGCAGAGCGAGGCGGCCACCGGCAAGCTCTACGCCAAGTCCTGGATGCATGCCGGGGCGGTGCGCGTGGATGGCGAGAAGATGTCCAAGTCGTTGGGCAACTTCTTCACCATTCGTGAGGTGCTGGAGAAGTATCACCCCGAGGTGGTGCGTTATCTGCTGGTGTCCAGCCATTACCGCAGCCCGATCAACTATTCCGAGGAGAGCCTCAAGGAAGCGAAGGGCGCCCTGGAGCGCTTCTATCACGCCCTCAAGGGATTGCCTGAGGTTGCGCCGGCGGGTGGTGATGCCTTCGTCGAGCGCTTCGCGGCTGCCATGGATGACGACTTCAATAGTCCGGAAGCCTGCGCTGTTCTCTTCGAGATGGTGCGCGAGGTCAATCGACTGCGCGATAGCGACCTTCAGGGTGCCGCTGCGCTGGCTGCGCGACTGAAGGAGCTGGCCGGCCTGCTCGGCGTGCTTCAATTGGAGCCGGATGCTTTCTTGCGCGCAGGTGCAGAGGGCAAGGTCGATGCCGCTGAAGTCGAGGCGCTGATTCAGGCGCGACTGCAAGCACGTTCGGAAAAGAACTGGGCTGAATCCGACCGGATCCGTGACCAGCTGACCGCCATGGGGGTGGTGCTGGAAGACGGCAAGGGCGGCACTACCTGGCGCCTGGCTGACTAAGCCGAGTTGCCCAATAAAAAAGGCCGCATTTCGCGGCCTTTTTCATGTCTGTGTCCCGTCCTGAATAAGGTTTACACCTTTGCCCTTATTTTCAGGAGAGCTCCATGGCAGAAGGTGTACGACGTAGCCAGCGCGATTACACACAGGCTTTTAAATTGGCGGTGGTCGATCAGGTCGAAAAAGGCGAAATGAGTTACAAGGAAGCTCAGGCCCGTTATGGCATCCAGGGGCGGTCGACGGTGCTGGTGTGGTTACGCAAGCACGGTCGGCAGGATTGGAGCCAGGGGGCGTCCATTCGTACGTCAAGGAGCATCTCGATGTCTGAGCCCGACCTGCCGTTGACCCCGGAGCAGCGCATCAAGGAGCTGGAGAAGCAGCTGGAGCTGGCCAACCAGAAGGCCCAGTTCTTCGAGGCGGTGGTGGAGGTGCTGAAGCACGACTACGGCGTTTCCATCGTAAAAAAGCGTCCCGGCAAGTCCTCACGCAAAGGCAAGTCCAAGGGCTGAGCGTGAGCCGGGCTTGCCAGTTCATGGGCATCAGTCGCCAGGCCTATTACCAGCGCAATCGGGCGGCGGATCGCCGTAGCCATCAGGATCGGCAGGTCGCCCAATTCGTGCGGCAGCTGCGGATGCGCCAGCCGCGCCTGGGCACCCGGAAGCTGCATTTCCTGCTCCAGCATCAGGCGGAGCCGGAGTTGCGGGTCGGGCGGGACCGTTTGTTTCGCGTCCTGGCTGAGCACCGGCTGCAGGTCTTGCCCAAGCGGGCGTATCACAAGACCACCCACAGCTTTCACCGTTTCTACCGTCACCCCAACCTGCTCAAGCCAGGTCCGCAGCAGGTGCAGCCCCATGCGCCGGAGCGGGTCTGGGTGGCCGACATCACCTACCTGCCAAGCCAAAACGGCCCGCTGTACCTGAGCCTGGTCACCGATGCCTACTCGCGCAAGATCGTGGGGCATCATGTCCATGAAGGGCTCCATGCCGAGTCGGTTGCCCGGGCGTTTAGCCTGGCCTTGCAGCAACGCAGGACGCGCCATGCCCTGGTGCATCACTCGGATCGCGGCATCCAGTACTGCTCCGCGCATTACCAGCGCCTGCATGCCCAGCACGGCGTTACCTGCTCGATGACCGATGGCTACGACTGCTACCAGAACGCCCTGGCCGAACGGGTCAACGGCATCCTGAAAAATGAACTGCTGACCCACACCCCAGCGCACCTGGAACAGGCCCGTCGGATGGTGCGCGAGGCCGTGGATATCTATAACCGGGAACGCCCTCACCAGGCCCTGCAATACAAAACGCCCGATGCGGTGCATCGGGCGTTTTGAGGTCTGGAGCTTAGCCTGATAGGTGTAAACCTATTTCAGGACTAGACACTGCTTGCCTCAGATGTGGAGCGTCTCTGCGGCGTACAGCGTGTTCTCCAGCAGGCAGGCGCGCGTCATGGGGCCGACGCCGCCCGGAACCGGAGTGATCCAGCTGGCGCGTTGCGCGGCAACGTCATACTCCACGTCGCCCACCAGCTTGCCGTCGTCCTGGCGGTTGATGCCGACGTCGATGACGATGGCGCCGGGCTTGATCCATTCACCCTTGACCAGCCCAGGCTTGCCGGCGGCCACGACTACGAGGTCCGCGTTGGCCACGTGGCCAGCCAGATCCTTGGTGAAACGGTGGGTGACGGTCACGGTGCAACCGGCTAGCAGCAGTTCGAGGGCCATGGGGCGGCCGACGATGTTGGAAGCGCCTACGACCACCGCGTTCATGCCATAGAGGTTCGCGCCGGTGCTTTCCAGCAGGGTCATGATGCCCTTGGGGGTGCAGGGGCGAAGCAGGGGAATGCGTTGGGCGAGGCGGCCGACGTTATAGGGATGGAAGCCGTCCACGTCCTTGTCGGGGTGAATGCGTTCCAGCAGTTGCGAAGCATCCAGGTGCTCCGGCAGCGGCAGTTGGACCAGGATGCCGTCGATGGCCGGGTCTTCATTGAGGCGGTCGATCAGTGCAAGCAGTTCGGCCTGGCTGGTGCTGGCGGGCAGGTCATGCGCTTCGGAAAGAAAGCCGACTTCCTCGCAGTCCTTGCGCTTGTGCGCGACGTAGACCTGGGAGGCGGGATCGCTGCCGACCAGAATCACGGCGAGGCCTGGAACGCGAAGTTCCTGCTGGCGA
This sequence comes from Metapseudomonas resinovorans, assembly GCF_002003485.1. Taxonomy (GTDB): domain Bacteria; phylum Pseudomonadota; class Gammaproteobacteria; order Pseudomonadales; family Pseudomonadaceae; genus Metapseudomonas; species Metapseudomonas resinovorans_D. The sequence goes on along the minus strand of NZ_BDMA01000025.1, from coordinate 9,631 downwards.
CGCTCGGCGACACGTTGGGCTATCTGCTGGCGGAGGCGGGCGGCGATCGTTTTGCCGTCGATCAGTTGTGCGGTCATGACGCTAGATTAACCATCGGGAAGGCCTAAAAAGGGCGCGTATTCTCGCATGGAGGGGCGGGCGGGCAAAGGCGGCTGGTCAGCATTTTCCCGTAAGCCCTTTATCTTTCTGATTTTTTTCAATTTTCCTGTTGACGAGGGGTAGGGCTGGCTATAACATGCGCCCCGCTTGTCGAGCACAGCCTGTCGCTGGGTAAGATGGCAAGGCTGGATCCAGGTGATTCAGTTCAGGCCAAAGCTTTATAGTCTGCTCGCAGATATAAGCGCCCGTAGCTCAGCTGGATAGAGCATCCGCCTTCTAAGCGGATGGTCGCAGGTTCGAGTCCTGCCGGGCGTGCCACTAGGCACATTTGGCACAAGCAATGCGTAATATGGTGGGCGTAGCTCAGTTGGTAGAGCACAGGATTGTGGCTCCTGGTGTCGTGGGTTCGATTCCCATCGTCCACCCCATATTCGAGAAGTCGCCAGGCCACGCGCCTGGCGATTTTGTTTCAAGCGTTGCCTCTCGCGGACGTGGTGGAATTGGTAGACACACTGGATTTAGGTTCCAGCGCCGCAAGGCGTGAGAGTTCGAGTCTCTCCGTCCGCACCATGATGTTCGAGTCGTATTGAATAGTGGATGCCCGCGGTTCTTGGCGATTCAGGTTGTAGAGCGGTGGCCAAAGGTCGCCGCTGTCGATGCAAATCGGCAAATGCGTAATATGGTGGGCGTAGCTCAGTTGGTAGAGCACAGGATTGTGGCTCCTGGTGTCGTGGGTTCGATTCCCATCGTCCACCCCATATTCATGAAAGCGCCAGGCTTAATGCCTGGCGTTTTCATTTCTGGCTCCTGTCGCGGTGAGGGAAATCGGGTCGATGCCTGCCACTCAAGGCGCCTGATTTCCGTTTCTTCTATCCCTTCCTTTTGCCGGCCGTTTCTGCTGGGTGACTTCTGCAAATCGACCCACTAGAATGCATGCCCTTGATTCTGGGGCCGGAACGGCCGGCTAATGTCTGTGCAACGAGGAATATCCATGCAAGTTTCTGTAGAAAGCACCTCCGCTCTTGAGCGCCGCATGACCATCGGCGTGCCGGCCGAGCGCGTCGAGGACGAAGTGACCAAGCGCCTGCAACAGACTGCCCGCCGCGCCAAAGTTGCCGGCTTCCGCCCGGGCAAGGTGCCGATGAGCGTCATTCGCCAGCGTTTCGAAGATTCCGCTCGTCAGGAAGTGCTGGGCGATCTGATCCAGTCCTCCTTCTATGAAGCTGTTGTTGAGCAGAAGCTGAACCCGGCTGGCGCTCCGGCCGTCGAGCCGAAAGTGTTCGAGAAGGGCAAGGATCTGGAATACATCGCCACCTTCGAAGTATTCCCCGAGTTCCAGGTTTCCGGCTTCGAAGGCATCGCCATCGAGCGCCTGCAAGCTGAGGTTGGCGACGCTGACGTCGACAACATGCTGGTCATCCTGCGCAAGCAGAACACCCGTTTCGAAGCTGTTGAGCGCGCCGCCGAGAATGGCGACCAACTGAACATCGACTTCGTCGGCAAGATCGATGGCGAAGCCTTCGCTGGCGGTACCGCCAAAGGCACCCCGCTGGTGCTGGGTTCCGGTCGCATGATTCCGGGCTTCGAAGAGGCTCTGGTAGGTGTGAAGGCTGGTGAAGAGCGCGTGATCAACCCGACTTTCCCGGCTGACTACCAGAACCTGGATCTGGCCGGCAAGACTGCCGAGTTCACCGTGACCGTCAACAGCGTTTCCGCTCCGCAACTGCCTGAGCTGAACGACGAGTTCTTCTCCCTGTTCGGCATCAAGGAAGGCGGTCTGGAAGGCTTCCGCACCGAAGTTCGCAAGAACATGGAGCGTGAGCTGCGTCAGGCCACCAAGTCCAAGGTGAAGAACCAGGTAATGGACGGCCTGCTGGCTGCCAACCCGGTTGAAGTGCCGAAGGCTCTGATCGGTAACGAAGTCAATCGTCTGCGCGTACAGGCCGTCCAGCAGTTCGGTGGCAACATCAACCCCGAGCAACTGCCGGCTGAGCTGTTCGAAGAGCAAGCCAAGCGCCGTGTCGTGCTGGGCCTGATCGTTGCTGAAGTGGTCAAGCAGTTCGAGCTGAAGCCTGACGAAGCCCGCGTGCGTGAGCTGATCGAAGAGATGGCTTCCGCTTACCAGGAGCCGGAACAAGTTGTGGCCTGGTACTACAAGAACGACCAGCAACTGAACGAAGTCCGTTCTGTTGTGCTGGAAGAACAAGTTGTAGATACTGTCCTGCAGAAGGCCAACGTAACCGATAAGTCGGTTTCCTACGAAGAGGCAGTCAAGCCGGCAGAAGCTCCGCAAGCCGACTGATTGTTCCGCCTCCTTCGAGTACACCATAAGCCAGCCTCCGAGCTGGCTTATGCGTCTTTAAGACATGACTATTCAATTAGGGAGTGATCGCCGGACATGTCCCGCAATTCTTTTATGCAGCAAATGCCTGACATCCAAGCCGCTGGTGGCCTGGTGCCGATGGTCATCGAGCAGTCCGCCCGTGGCGAGCGCGCTTACGACATCTATTCGCGCCTGTTGAAGGAACGCGTGATCTTCCTGGTGGGCCCGGTCGAAGACTACATGGCCAACCTGGTGGTGGCGCAGCTGCTGTTCCTCGAGGCCGAGAACCCCGACAAGGACATCCAGCTCTACATCAACTCCCCGGGCGGTTCGGTTACCGCCGGCATGTCGATCTACGACACCATGCAATTCATCAAGCCCGACGTTTCGACCCTGTGCATCGGTCAGGCGTGCAGCATGGGTGCGTTGTTGCTGGCTGGCGGCGCGGCAGGCAAGCGTTACTGCCTACCGCATTCGCGGATGATGATTCACCAACCGCTGGGCGGCTTCCAGGGCCAGGCGTCGGATATCGAGATTCACGCGCGTGAAATCCTGACTATCCGCGAGCGCCTGAACAAGATCCTGGCTGACCACTGTGGCCAGCCAATCGACGTGATCGCCCGCGATACCGACCGCGACAACTTCATGAGTGGCGACGAAGCAGTCAAATACGGCCTGATCGACCAGGTGCTCAACAAGCGCCAAATCGCGGGCTAAGCCCATCCGCAGGACCGCGGCCGGAGAATATCCGGCCGTTTCGCGGGGTTGAAAATGCCCGCATTTGCCTTCATCTTGTGTTTCACGCCTACCCGATTGGATCGATCGAATGACTGACACCCGCAACGGCGAGGACAACGGCAAACTGCTTTATTGCTCCTTCTGCGGCAAAAGCCAGCACGAAGTACGCAAACTGATTGCCGGTCCCTCCGTATTTATCTGCGACGAGTGCGTCGACCTGTGCAATGACATCATCCGCGAGGAGGTGCAGGAAGCCCAGGCCGAGAGCAGTGCGCACAAGCTGCCCGCGCCCAAGGAAATCCGCAACATTCTCGACCAGTACGTAATTGGCCAGGAACGTGCGAAGAAAGTGCTCGCGGTAGCGGTGTACAACCACTACAAGCGCCTGAACCAGCGTGACAAGAAAGATGATGTCGAACTGGGCAAGAGCAACATCCTGCTGATCGGCCCTACCGGTTCGGGCAAGACCCTGCTGGCTGAAACTCTGGCTCGTCTGCTGAATGTTCCCTTCACCATCGCCGACGCCACCACCCTCACCGAGGCTGGTTACGTGGGTGAGGACGTCGAGAACATCATCCAGAAGCTGTTGCAGAAGTGCGACTACGACGTCGAGAAGGCCCAGATGGGTATCGTCTATATCGACGAAATCGACAAGATTTCCCGTAAGTCGGATAACCCGTCGATTACCCGAGATGTTTCGGGCGAAGGCGTGCAGCAGGCACTGCTGAAGCTGATCGAGGGCACCGTTGCCTCGGTTCCGCCGCAGGGCGGGCGCAAGCATCCGCAGCAGGAGTTCCTGCAGGTCGATACTCGCAACATCCTGTTCATCTGCGGTGGTGCATTTGCCGGCCTGGAGAAAGTGATCCAGAACCGTTCCACCAGAGGTGGCATCGGCTTCAACGCCGAGGTTCGCAGTAAGGACCTGGGTAAGAAGGTGGGCGAAGCGCTCCGCGAAGTAGAGCCGGAAGATCTGGTGAAGTTCGGCCTTATTCCTGAGTTCGTGGGTCGTCTGCCAGTCATCGCTACCCTCGACGAGCTGGACGAAGCTGCTCTGATGCAGATTCTCACCGAGCCGAAGAACGCGCTGACCAAGCAGTACACCAAGCTGTTCGAAATGGAAGGCGTGGACCTCGAGTTCCGTCCTGACGCGCTCAAGGCCGTTGCCCATCGTGCGCTCGAGCGCAAGACCGGTGCCCGTGGCCTGCGTTCCATCCTCGAAGGCATTCTGCTCGACACCATGTATGAGATTCCCTCTCAAACAGATGTAAGCAAGGTAGTCATCGACGAAAGTGTCATCGAAGGATCGTCCAAGCCTCTGTTGATCTATGAGAACAACGAGCAGCCTGCCAAGGCGGCGCCTGACGCTTGATGAAACAAAGGGGCCTGCGGGCCCCTTTGCATTTCCTGCCTCAAAGCTTGTTTTTTCCCGGGCCTAACCCCATCTTAGGGCCAAGGGTTTTCCCATCTGTTTACGGCCTTAGGGCCGCCGTAGAGCTGATACCATGAATACGACTGCTGAATTACCTCTCCTGCCATTGCGCGATGTCGTGGTCTATCCGCACATGGTCATCCCGCTTTTCGTAGGGCGTGAGAAATCCATCGAGGCGCTCGAGGCCGCGATGACGGGGGACAAGCAGATTCTCCTGGTTGCCCAGAAGAACCCCGCCGATGACGATCCGGGCGAAGACGCCCTGTATCGCATGGGTACCGTCGCCACCGTGCTCCAACTGCTGAAACTGCCGGACGGCACCGTGAAGGTGCTGGTGGAAGGCGAGCAGCGTGGCTCGATCGAGCGTTTCATTGAGGTCGATGGGCATTGCCGCGCCGAAGTCAGCCTGATCGATGAAGTCGATGCGGGCGAACGCGAATCCGAAGTATTCATCCGTAGCCTGCTCAGCCAGTTCGAACAGTATGTGCAGTTGGGCAAGAAAGTACCGTCCGAGGTGCTTTCCTCTCTGAACAGCATCGATGAGCCGGGCCGCCTGGTAGATACCATGGCTGCTCACATGGCGCTGAAGATCGAGCAGAAGCAGGAAATTCTCGAGCTGACCGACCTGTCCGAGCGCGTCGAGCATGTGCTGGCGTTGCTGGATGCAGAGATCGATTTGCTGCAGGTCGAGAAACGCATTCGTGGTCGCGTCAAGAAGCAGATGGAGCGCAGCCAGCGCGAGTACTACCTGAATGAGCAAATGAAGGCCATTCAGAAAGAGCTGGGCGACATCGACGAGGGCCACAACGAAGTCGAAGAGCTGAAGAAGCGTATCGACAATGCCGGTCTGACCAAGGAGGCGCTGGCCAAGGCCAATGCCGAGTTGAACAAGCTGAAGCAGATGTCGCCGATGTCTGCCGAGGCGACTGTAGTGCGTTCCTATATCGATTGGCTGGTCAATGTACCGTGGAAGGCCGAGAGCAAGGTTCGTCTGGACCTGGCCAAGGCCGAAGACATCCTCGATGCTGACCATTACGGCCTGGATGAAGTGAAGGAACGCATCCTCGAATACCTTGCTGTGCAGAAGCGCGTCAAAAAGGTGAAAGGCCCCGTACTTTGCCTGGTTGGCCCGCCAGGCGTCGGCAAGACCTCGCTCGCCGAGTCCATTGCCCATGCCACCAATCGCAAGTTCGTGCGCATGGCCTTGGGTGGCGTGCGTGACGAAGCTGAAATCCGTGGTCACCGCCGTACCTATATCGGTTCCATGCCGGGTCGCCTGATCCAGAAGATGACCAAGGTTGGTGTGCGCAACCCGCTGTTCCTGCTCGACGAAATCGACAAGATGGGCAGCGACATGCGCGGTGACCCTGCGTCCGCGCTGTTGGAAGTGCTCGATCCGGAGCAGAACCACAACTTCAACGACCATTACCTGGAAGTCGACTACGACCTCTCGGACGTGATGTTCCTCTGCACCGCCAACTCCATGAACATTCCGGCCCCGTTGCTGGACCGTATGGAAGTGATCCGGCTGCCGGGCTACACCGAAGACGAAAAGGTCAATATCGCCGTCAAGTACCTCGCGCCCAAGCAGACCAAATCCAATGGGCTGAAGAAGGGCGAACTGGAGTTCGACGAGGCAGCCATTCGCGACATCATCCGCTACTACACCCGCGAAGCCGGTGTGCGTAGCCTTGAGCGCCAGATTGCCAAGGTTTGCCGCAAGGCCGTGAAGGAGCACGCCCGCGAGAAGCGCTTTGCAGTGCAAGTTACTGCCGAGTCCCTCGAACACTTCCTGGGCGTACGCAAGTATCGCTACGGACTGGCTGAGCAACAGGATCAGATCGGTCAGGTGACCGGCTTGGCCTGGACCCAGGTTGGCGGTGAACTGCTGACCATCGAAGCGGCGGTCGTTCCTGGCAAGGGCCAGTTGACCAAGACCGGTTCGCTGGGTGACGTGATGGCCGAGTCCATCACGGCGGCACTGACCGTGGTGCGCAGCCGTGCGAAGAGTCTGGGTATCCCGGCAGACTTCCACGAAAAACGCGACATTCACATCCACATGCCGGAAGGTGCCACTCCCAAGGATGGTCCCAGCGCCGGTATCGGTATGTGCACGGCCCTCGTTTCGGCCATGACGCAAATCCCGGTTCGTGCAGATGTGGCCATGACCGGGGAAATCACTCTGCGTGGCCAGGTGCTCGCGATTGGTGGTTTGAAAGAGAAACTACTGGCCGCGCATCGTGGTGGAATCAAGACCGTGATCATTCCCGAAGAGAATGTGCGCGATCTCAAAGAAATTCCCGAAAATATCAAGCAAGACTTGGCGATTAAACCGGTTAAATGGATTGACGAGGTCCTGCAAATTGCGCTGCAATACGCCCCGGAGCCCTTGCCCGATGCGGCTCCGGAGATGGTTGCAAAGGATGACAAGCGCGAGACTGATTCCAAGGAGCGAATCAGCACGCATTAGCCGGGGGGCTTTCTTGACACATTTTTCGAGCCCTTGTTATAAAGCGGCTCTTATGTGTTAGCAGGCCATCCAGCACCCGCTTTGCTTACACCAAACAACTAAGAAACAACTCAACAGAAATAAGGGGACTTAAGAGTGAACAAGTCGGAACTGATTGATGCTATCGCCGCATCTGCTGACATCCCGAAAGCTGTAGCTGGCCGCGCGCTGGACGCAGTTATCGAATCCGTTACTGGCGCTCTGAAGGCTGGTGACTCCGTGGTGCTGGTTGGCTTCGGTACTTTCGCTGTTAAAGAGCGTGCTGCTCGTACTGGCCGTAACCCGCAGACTGGCAAGCCGATCAAGATCGCTGCTGCCAAGATCCCTGGCTTCAAAGCTGGCAAAGCTCTGAAAGACGCCGTCAACTAAGCGTCTTTCGGGCTCTGCCCGACCGGGTCGGGTTCAACCTGGCTCGATAGCGGAGCGGTGGAATCAGGGAGTTTCTTCCTACCACCTGAGAGGTCGAATCTCAGACTCCGCAAGCTACGAGAAGGCGCATCCTAGGATGCGCCTTTCTCATATTCGGATACTCTACCCGCGTTACTCGGCTGCGACTCAATGCGGCCGTTTCTGGGGGACCCATGCTGCAGAACATACGGGACAATTCACAGGGGTGGATTGCCAAAACCATCATTGGCGTCATCATCGCGCTGCTGGCGCTGACCGGCTTCGACGCCATTTTCAATGCCACCAGCAATAGCCAGAACGCGGCTGAGGTCAACGGTGACGAAATCACCCAGGACCAGCTGAGCGAAGCGGTGAACATGCAGCGCCGTCAGCTGCAGCAGCAACTGGGCAAGGACTTCGATGCCTCCCTGCTGGATGAAAAGCTGCTGCGCGAAGCCGCACTGAAAGGCCTGATCGAGCGCAAGCTCCTGCTGCAAGCAGCGGGTGACGCCGATTTCGCCTTCTCCCAAGGCGCCCTTGACCAGCTCATCCTGCAGACGCCGGAGTTCCAGGTGGACGGCAAGTTCAATGCCGACCGCTTCGATCAGGTCATCCGCCAGATGAACTACAACCGCCTGCAATTCCGTCAGATGCTCGAGCAGGAAATGCTCATTGGCCAACTGCGTGCGGGTCTGGCCGGTAGCGGCTTCGTGACCGATGCGGAAGTTGAAGCCTTCGCCCGCCTGGAAAAGCAGACCCGCGATTTCGCGACCTTGACCCTGAAGGCCGATCCGGCTGCCGTCAGCGTTTCTGATGAAGAGCTGAAGACCTATTACGACGCTCATGTCGACCAGTTCAAGAGTCCCGAGCAGGTTGTGATCGAGTACGTCGAGCTGAAGAAGGCCGCCTTCTTCGACCAGGTCGAAGCCAAGGAAGAAGACCTCAAGGCGCAGTACCAGAAAGAGATCAGCAACCTGGCTGAGCAGCGTCAGGCCGCCCACATCCTGGTGGAAGTCAGCGACAAGCTCAACGAGGAGCAGGCCAAGGCGAAGATCGAGCAGGTCAAGCAGCGCCTGGACAAGGGTGAAGACTTCGCCGCACTGGCCAAGGAGTTCTCCGATGACTCCGGCTCCGCCGCCAATGGCGGTGACCTGGGCTTCGCAGGCCCCGGCGTATACGAGCCCGCCTTCGAAGAGTCGCTGTATGCACTGAAGCAGGGTGAGGTTTCCGCCCCGGTACGTACCCAGTACGGCTGGCACCTGATCAAGCTGCTGGGCGTGCAGGCGCCGGAAGTCCCGAGCTTCGAAAGCCTCAAGCCGAAGCTGGAGCACGACATCAAGGCCCAGCAGGTCGAACAGCGCTTCGTTGAAGTGAGCAAGGAACTGGAAGACGCCGCGTTTGAGGCTTCCGACCTGGCCCAGCCGGCCCAGGAACTGAACCTGGAAGTGAAGACCAGCGCTCCCTTCGGTCGTGAAGGTGGTGAAGGCCTGACTGCCAACCGCCAGGTCCTCCAGGCTGCTTTCAGTCCGGAAGTGCTGGAAGATGGTGCCAACAGCTCGGCGATCGAGCTGGACCCGGATACCGTGATCGTCCTGCGCGTCAAGGAGCATAAAAAGCCTGAGCAGCTTGGCCTGGACAAGGTCGGCGACAGCATTCGCCAACATCTGGTAGGCCAGAAGGCCGGCGAAGCCGTCAAGGCCAAGGGCGATGCCCTGATTGCCAGCCTGCGCGAAGGCAAGACCCCGGTTGCGCAAGCTCAGGAAGGTCAATCCTGGAACGTGGTGGAAGCCGCTACCCGCAGCCAGGAAAGCGTCGAGCCGCTGCTGCTGCAGACCCTGTTCCGCATGCCGAAACCGGCCGCCGCAGACAAGCCCGAGTTCACTGGCGTGAAGCTGAATAACGGCGACTACGTGGTAATCCGCCTGAACGGCATCAATGTTCCGGAAGAGAAACTCTCCGAGCAGGAGAAGGCGATGTACAGCCGATTCCTCGCCTCGCGCAGTGGTCAGCAGGATTTCGCTGCCTACCGCCGCCAGGTCGAAGAGAAAGCGAAGATCGAACGCTTCTGATCGATACGCTGAAGAAGAAGGCCGCTTATGCGTAAGCGTCCAGCCAAGTCACCTTCCGAACTCCAGCATTAAGGGCG
>NZ_BDMA01000024.1:0-6006 GCF_002003485.1 Metapseudomonas resinovorans | reverse complement strand
TCTCCCGACACCCGTTACCTATGTCCCCCGGCTGAACACACAGCGCACCCTACGGTCCAGACTGAGCTAAAGAGATCGACCTTGTGCACGGGATGGCCTCGGCCTTTTCCAGGGCGCTACACCATGTGTTCTACGACCAAGGAACCATGTCGCCAGATGGCGATTCGCCGCTTAATACCCGAAAACAATGACAACAAAGGGATGAGCGATGCGCTACTGCCTGATCCACAGCCTCTTGATCCTCTTCATCGCCGGTGGCGCGGCTTTTATGGGCCTGCCGCCCTGGCTCTGCGTTCTCGTGCTGCTGCCGCTGCCCTGGCTGTTCCGGCAGAAGCGCCAGGAGCAGACCACGGTAGAAGAGGGGGCTGACCTGTCCCGACTGACCCGCGACCTGTCCCGCAGTACCAGCCATAACGCCCTGTCCACCGCCGGCGTCGCCTGGTCGGTGGATCGCCTGGCCGAGCGCCTCAAGTCCCAGTTGCAGGCCGCTGAACGCATTGTCGGTAGCGCCGAGGTGATGATTGCCACCGAGGCCGCTACCTCCGAACTCAGCCAGCAGGCATTCGCTGCTGCCCACGATGTGCGCCAGAGCGGAGATGAGGGGCGTGAAGTGTTGCAGCAGGCCATCGAACTCATGCGGCAACTGAGTCTCCGGGCCGGCGCCAGCCGCGAGTTGATCGCCACGCTCAGCCAGCGCAGCGAGGAGATCCAGCAGGTGGCCCAGGTCATCCAGTCCATCGCCAGCCAGACCAACCTGCTGGCGCTGAACGCGGCTATCGAGGCGGCGCGGGCCGGCGAGCATGGTCGTGGCTTTGCTGTAGTCGCGGATGAGGTGCGCGGCCTGGCCGGGCGCACGGCCAGTGCCACGGGCGAAGTCGGGCAGATGGTGGCCGACATACAGCGGCAGACTGCGCTGGTGGTGGAACAGATCCAGCAACTCTCCACGGACCTGGAGGCCGGGGTCGGCCAGGTAGAACTGACCGGCCGCCAGCTGGAGAAGATCGCCGGACTGGCCGCTGCGGTGGAAGGGCAGGTGGACGAAATCGCCCGTGGCGCACGGACCAATCGCGACCAACTCGCCGGGCTGTTCGAGGCGGTGGGGCAGATGCGCAGCGACCTGGGCGAGAGCGATGAACAGACCCGCCGCCTGGCCGGGGCGGCCAGCCAGCTGGAAGGGCAGGCCGAAACCATCAGCGAGCGCCTGGCCGAAGTAGGGCTGGATGACTATCACCAGCGTATCTACGACCTGGCCCGCGAGGGCGCGACTGCCATCGCCGCGCGCTTCGAACGTGATGTGCAGGAAGGGCGTATCAGCCTCGACGACCTCTTCGATCGCCGCTTCCAGGTGGTACCCGGCACCTACCCTCAGAAGTACAGCTCGCGCTTCGACCGCTACACCGACCAGGTCCTGCCGGATATCCAGGAGCCGCTGCTCAAGCAGCACGAGGGGTTGGTGTTCGCCATCGCCTGCACTCAGGAAGGCTATGTACCGACCCACAACAAGGCCTTCAGCCAGCCACCCTGCGGCGATCCGGAGCAGGACATGGCCCGCAGCCGCAGCAAACGCATGTTCAACGACCGAACGGGCCTGCGCTGTGGCAGCCACCAGCAGCCGCTGCTGTTGCAGACCTACACCCGGGATACCGGCGAACTGATGCACGATCTCTCGGTGCCCATCGTCGTCCAGGGCCGGTACTGGGGTGGGTTGCGGCTGGGCTATCGGCCGGAGCAGGCGGCGAATCCGAATTCGGGGAGGAAGGCTCTGGCGCGGGCCTGAGCGCCCGCCAATTAATACCAAATGACGAGGGCGTCTATTCCATGGGCGCATACCGGGGGGCGGTGGCGGCTGACTAAGATCGGTCCACAGCCTGCCCAGCCGGGCAGGTACCGACCAGAGAGAGCAACGCCATGATCTACGCACAACCAGGCACTCCGGGCGCCGTCGTCACCTTCAAGCCGCGTTACGGCAACTACATCGGCGGCGAGTTCGTCGCGCCGGTCAAGGGCCAGTACTTCACCAATACCTCGCCAGTGAATGGCCAGCCGATCGCCGAATTCCCCCGCTCCACTGCCGAAGACGTCGAGAAAGCCCTGGACGCCGCCCATGCCGCGGCCGATGCCTGGGGTCGTACTTCGGTCCAGGACCGCGCCCTGATCCTGCTGAAGATCGCCGACCGCATCGAGCAGAACCTGGAAGTCCTGGCCGTCACCGAAACCTGGGACAACGGCAAGGCCGTGCGTGAAACCTTGAATGCCGACGTGCCGCTGGCCGCTGACCACTTCCGCTATTTCGCCGGCTGCATCCGCGCCCAGGAGGGCGGCGCCGCCGAGATCAACGAGAACACCGTCGCCTACCACATCCACGAACCGCTGGGCGTGGTTGGCCAGATCATCCCGTGGAACTTCCCGTTGCTGATGGCCGCCTGGAAGCTGGCCCCGGCCCTCGCCGCCGGTAACTGCGTGGTGCTGAAACCTGCCGAGCAGACCCCGTTGTCGATCATGGTACTGGCGGAAATCATTGGTGACCTGCTGCCCCCGGGCGTGCTGAATATCGTCCAGGGTTTTGGCAAGGAAGCGGGCGAAGCCCTGGCCACCAGCAAGCGCATTGCCAAGATCGCCTTCACCGGCTCCACCCCGGTGGGTTCGCACATCCTCAAATGTGCCGCCGAGAACATCATCCCCTCCACCGTGGAGCTGGGCGGCAAGAGCCCGAACATCTACTTCGAAGACATCATGCAGGCCGAGCCCGAGTTCATCGAAAAGGCAGCCGAAGGCCTGGTGCTGGCCTTCTTCAACCAGGGTGAAGTCTGTACCTGCCCGTCCCGCGCCCTGGTGCAGGAATCCATCTACCCGGCGTTCATCGCCGAGGTGATGAAGAAGGTCAAAGCCATCAAGCGTGGCGACCCGCTGGACACCGATACCATGGTCGGCGCCCAGGCTTCGCAGCAGCAGTTCGAGAAGATCCTCTCCTACCTCGACATCGCCCAGCAGGAAGGTGCCGAGCTGCTGGCCGGTGGCGCTGCCGAGAAACTCGGGGGCGACCTCGCCAGCGGCTATTACATACAGCCGACCCTGCTGAAGGGCCACAACAAGATGCGCGTGTTCCAGGAGGAAATCTTCGGCCCGGTGGTGGGCGTCACCACCTTCAAGGACGAAGCCGAAGCCCTGGCGATCGCCAACGACACCGAGTTCGGCCTGGGTGCCGGGCTGTGGACCCGCGACATCAACCGCTCCTACCGCATGGGCCGTGGTATCAAGGCCGGCCGTGTGTGGACCAACTGCTACCACCTGTACCCGGCACACGCCGCGTTCGGTGGCTACAAGAAGTCCGGCGTCGGCCGCGAAACCCACAAGATGATGCTCGATCACTACCAGCAGACCAAGAACCTGCTGGTGAGCTACGACATCAATCCGCTGGGCTTCTTCTGATACTCGGCAAGTAACGAAAAAACGCGGCCTCGGCCGCGTTTTTTTATTCCTGTAGCGCGAACTTTTTCCCGTAGGAGCGAGCTCTGCTCGCGAAGCTCCCGTGCACCGATTCGCGAGCAGAGCTCGCTCCTACACCCTCACCCTGGGGCGCTAAATCTGTAGGGGAAAATTCATTCGCCAGGCAGGCCGAAGGGCTGCCATTCCGAACTCCCGGCCGGCCGGATGCTTCCCTCATCCGAACGCGGCCCGCCCCGGCCCCTCTCCCAAAGGGAGAGGGGAGCTGCCCGCGCACCCTGATGGGCCGTGTCACTGTGGGAGCGAATTCATTCGCGAAATGGGTTGGACCTGGGGCTGCGGCTGACCTCGGTTGCGGTGCGCATGGCGCACCCTACATGGCTCATGGGCTCACCGCGTAGGGTGCGCCGCGCGCACCAATCAAGGGATCGGCCCCTACCAAATCATGAGCAAATCTCCTCCGAAAGTACCATTCGGGCCCTTTCTGGGCGGTGGTTAACTGGCCTTGCCGGAATCCTCCGGCGACATAACAAGAGGATGGCTCCATGTGGACTAAACCCGCCTTTACCGATCTGCGCATTGGTTTCGAAGTCACCCTGTACTTCGCCAACCGCTGATCCGCATCGCCCCGGCTCCGCCGGGGCCCCCGCCAGGGCAACTCCCATGCACATCCAGATTCTCGGCTCGGCCGCCGGCGGCGGTTTCCCCCAGTGGAACTGCAACTGCCGCAACTGCGCCGGCGTACGCAGCGGCAAGGTCCGTGCCCAGCCGCGCAGCCAGTCCTCCATCGCCCTCAGCGCCAATGGCGTCGACTGGGTGCTGTGCAACGCCTCCCCGGATATCCGCGCCCAGCTCGACGCCTTCCCACCGCTGCAACCAGCCCGCCGCCTGCGCGACAGCGGCATTGCCGCAATCATCCTGATGGACAGCCAGATCGACCACGTCACCGGCCTCTTGAGCCTGCGTGAGGGTTGCCCGCATCCGGTCTGGTGCACGGAGATGGTCCACCAGGACCTGAGCAGCGGCTTCCCGCTGTTCAGCATGCTCCAGCACTGGAATGGCGGCCTCACCTGGAACCCCATCGACCTGGCCCGCCCGGCGTTCACCATTCCCGCCTGTTCGGGCCTGAAGTTCACCGCCATTCCCCTGCGCAGCAGCGCGCCGCCGTACTCGCCGCACCGCGGTAACCCACACCCCGGCGACAACATCGGCCTGTTCATCGAAGACCTGGAAAGCGGCGGCAGCCTGTTCTACGCGCCGGGGCTGGGCCAGGTGGATGACGCGCTGCTCGGCTGGATGCGCCGCGCCGACTGCCTGCTGGTGGACGGTACGCTCTGGCGCGACGACGAGATGCGCCACTGTGAGGTGGGCGACAAGCTCGGCAGCGAGATGGGCCACCTGCCGCAGAGCGGCCCGGGCGGGATGATCGAGGTGCTCGACGGCCTCGATGGCCCGCGCAAGGTGCTCATCCATATCAACAACACCAACCCGATCCTCGACATCGATTCCGCCGAGCGCGCCGAACTGGAGCGCCACGGTATCGAAGTGGCCTGGGATGGCATGGGCATCCAGCTGTAATCATCAAGGTGCGCACGGCGCACCCTACGAGGACCCCGAGCATGAGCCAGACCGCCATGACGCCCGCCGCATTCGAACAGGCCCTGCGCGCCAAGGGCGCCTATTACCACATCCACCACCCGTACCACCGGGCGATGTACGAGGGCCGCGCGACCCGCGAGCAGATCCAGGGCTGGGTGGCCAACCGCTTCTACTACCAGGTGAACATTCCGCTGAAGGATTCCGCCATCCTCGCCAACTGCCCGGACCGCGACACCCGCCGCGAATGGGTCCAGCGCCTCCTCGATCACGACGGCGCCCCCGGCGAGGAAGGCGGCATCGAGGCCTGGCTACGCCTGGCCGAAGCGGTGGGCCTGGACCGCGAGCAGGTGCTGTCGCAGGAACTGGTGCTGCCGGGGGTGCGCTTCGCGGTGGACGCCTACGTCAACTTCGCCCGCCGCGCGAGCTGGCAGGAGGCGGCCAGCAGCTCGCTGACCGAGCTGTTCGCCCCGCAGATCCATCAGTCGCGGCTGGACAGCTGGCCGCAGCACTACCCCTGGATCGACCCCAGCGGCTACGACTACTTCCGCAAGCGCCTGAAGGAGGCGCGCCGCGACGTCGAGCACGGCCTGCGCATCACCCTCGACCACTACCGCACACTGGAAGCCCAGCAGCGCATGCTGGAGATCCTGCAGTTCAAGCTGGACGTGCTCTGGAGCATGCTCGACGCCATGAGCATGGCCTACGAGCTGCAGCGCCCGCCCTATCACACCGTGACCCGCGAGCGGGTCTGGCACCGGGGAATCACCCTATGAGCGATTTCAACACGCACCAGGTACCCAACCTGCGGCGCGGCTTCCGCCTGCAATGGGAGCCGGCCCAGGGCTGCCACGTGCTGCTCTATCCCGAAGGCATGATCCGACTCAATGAAAGTGCCGGTGCCATCGCCGTGCAGATCGACGGGCAGCGCGATGTCGAGTCGATCATCCGCAACCTGAGCGAGCA